>JAEZXR010000107.1 GCA_023419605.1 Bacillota bacterium
TACTTGGAGGGAAACCTCCCGGGAAAGTAGGTCGCTGCCAGATTTATATTCCTCAATAGCTCAGTTGGTAGAGCATGCGGCTGTTAACCGCAGGGTCGTAGGTTCGAGTCCTACTTGAGGAGCCAAAGCCTGAAACTTTTGTTTCAGGCTTTTTATGTTGTCTACTATATATAACAGAAATTGACGCTGAGACATACGGAAGTTCTAACGTTATGAGATGTCCTCGTTTTTGCTGAAAGCTATAAGTGAGGGGGAAGGGATTGATCAGAGTGGTATGGAACCGGACTTTCGAAGCTTGGATAATAAAAATTTGAAGAATCTGCCTAAATACTATATAATTAATAGAAAACAGAGTTTTTGGAGATAAAATGCTAGAGAAAAAATTATGGTTATATGATGATATTCCGGTTGAAAAGGCGGAACTGCTTTCAAGGAAAACAGGAATTTCTCCTTTGCTGGCAAAAATATTTATAAGCCGGGGAGTATCAGATACTCAGTATATAAACAGTTTTTTGAACCCTAGACTGGATGAGCTGCACAATCCCTTTCTATTGAAGGATATGGATAAGGCGGTGGAGAGAATTGTCAGGGGCATACAAAACCAAGAGAAAATTTTTGTGTACGGGGATTACGATGTTGATGGTACGACCAGCACTTCGATACTGAGTGATTTCCTCATGAGAAACGGTGCTCTTGTTGATTTTTATATACCGGATCGATTGGAAGAAGGGTATGGGCTATCCGTAGGTGCCATTGATCGGATTAGTGCCAGGGGGGCGTCTCTTGTTATCACTGTAGACTGTGGTATAACCGCCGTGGATGAAGTGCGTTATGCCATAGACAAGGGAATGGATGTTGTTGTTACGGACCATCATCAATGCAAGGAAGAGCTTCCGGAAGCATATGCCGTAGTTAATCCTTGCAGACCGGATTGTTCTTATCCCTTTAAACAGCTTGCCGGTGTTGGTGTTGCATTTAAGCTTATTATAGCCCTATGTGACCGTTTGCATTTGGGCGATGTTTACAAGGAGTATCTGGATATTGTGGCGCTGGGTACCATTGCTGATGTTGTGCCGTTAGTGAATGAAAACAGGATTCTAGTTAAATATGGGATTAAGAGGCTGGAAAGTACGGAAAATGTTGGCTTGAAAGCTCTCATCAATTGCGCGGGGCTGAAGGACAAACCGATTTCTTCTTTCGGAATCAGCTTCGGACTAGCTCCAAGAATTAATGCGGCCGGTAGGGTGGGAGATGCTTCAAGAGCTGTTAAACTTTTTACATCGAAGGATGAGGAAAGCGCTAACCGTATTGCATCTGAATTAAACGAAGAAAACAAATTCAGACAGGATACGGAAGCTTGGATTATGAAGCAAGCGATACAGGTGATCGAGTCGGAGATCGACTTCGATAGGGAAAAGGTCATAGTAGCTGCTGGAGAAGGGTGGCACCATGGGATAATTGGTATTGTGGCATCAAAGATAACAGAGAAATACTATAGACCCTGCATATTATTAACTCATGAGGATGGGATTTGTAAAGGCTCTGCCAGAAGCATAGAGGGATTTAACCTGTTCGATGCTCTGACCCACTGCAAGGATTTGCTGGAAAAATTCGGCGGCCACGAACTGGCGGCAGGATTGGCGGTGAAGTTTGATAGGCTGGATGCGTTTAAAAAAATGATAAACGCTTATGCCGATGAAATTCTTACTGCCGAAGATTTGATTCCGAAATTAAAGGTGGATGTAAATCTGGACAAAAATGATATCTCAATGGAGAATATAAGGGAATTGGATTTGCTGGCACCCTTCGGGGCTGGAAATCCGGGACCTGTCTTTATCTACAAAGGTTTACGGATCGGAGATATCAAAACCCTCAGTGAAAACAAGCATCTAAAGCTAAAATTAACGGATGGAAGTTTCTATACGGAGGCCATTGGGTTTAACATGGGGTCAGCGGCAGAGGTGCTTACCTGCAACGATCGGATGGATGTTGCATGTACCTTGGAGATTAATTCCTGGAACTCCAATGAAAAAATACAGTTTAACTTGAAGGATTTGCGGTATAGCAAAAGAGATCAGATGGAACGAAATTTTTATTGCACCCTGCATCGATGTCTTTCTACCAACTTTGCCGAGACGGAAAATTATAGTGGAGTTGGGATTTCAGGAAAAACGAGGTCCCTTCTTGATGAGGCTGATTTTTATAACAGCGTCCAGGAAATGGTGGAGGCCGGAAGTAAGGTCGCTATATTGGTAAATGATATCAATTGTTTAGAACTGCTGGATAAAACGCTCAGGAAGCTGTTATCAGGGAGGAAAGGAACCTATAGAATCTGCTATGCTACTTCCGACGGAGGCAAGGGAGAAAATATTCATGTAATTGCAAACCCCGAAATAGGGTTCATCACGGATACTGCCTATGAGGCAATCTACATCACAGGAAACTGGATAGACAGGAGATATCTTAAGGAACTTATGAACTCTATTGATAAGTATAAAATATTTCTATATAATATTGGAGTATATAATTTTGATGCAAAGGATATAGTACCTGACAGGAATGATTTGGGTGCTGTATACCAGTACATTAAGAATAACTATAGAAGTGCGCTTCGCATGGATGACATGCATGATGCGGCACGGAAAATCGGTGAAAGCTATAAAATCGCAATGAATTACTTTAAACTCCGGCAAGGCGTGGAGATTTTTGAAGAACTGGGACTATTAAAAAAGGAATATTATGGCCTCTATGGCGTTTTTATAACAATGGCTGATAATATAAAAATAAAGACCAACCTGGAGAACTCGGCAATATTTCGGCGATTGCAAGCTTTGAAGGGTCAGCTTTAAGGAGGAAAAAATGGTGGATTTAAAAGCCAAATTACGGCATGTAATGAACTTCCCAAAGGAAGGTATTGATTTTATCGATATTACTACAGTACTTCAGGATGCGGAAGCATTTAAGGAGTGTCTGGACACCATGAAGGAAATCATCGAAACAATGGGCCATGTGGACCTGATTGTCGGACCTGAATCGAGAGGATTTGTATTTGGGACTCCTCTGGCATATTGTATGGAGAAGGGATTTGTACCCATTCGAAAAAAAGGCAAACTCCCTTATAAGACGATAAAGGCTGAATATCAGTTGGAATATGGCACGGATGTTCTGGAGATGCATGAAGATGCCATCAAGCCCGGACAAAAGGTTGTTATCGTAGATGACCTGCTGGCTACAGGAGGAACTACGGGGGCAAATATAGAGCTTGTAGAAAAACTCGGTGGAGAGATTGTTGGTATTGTTTATTTTATAGAACTCTCTTTCCTTAATGGAAGAGACAAGCTGAAAGATTATAATGTTCATTCGATTGTACAGTTTTAGGATTTACCTGGCGACACCTTAATTTGTGAAGACATAAGAGTGAAGCGTGATGAGTTATAGGAATAAAACCCTGTTATTCACACTCTTCACTCTTCGTTCATCACTCGCAACTTTATTATTTTGGGGGAATGGTTATGCCTGACAGTGGCTACAAAAGGTTAGTGGAAAAAGTTAAAAAATATAATCCTAATTGTGATTTTGCATTACTGGAAAAGGCGTATCATGCTGCCAAAACAGCTCATGAAGGACAACTTAGAGTGTCGGGAGATCCATACATTATTCACCCTGTGGAGGTTGCCAATATTCTTGCGGAGATGGAGCTTGATTGTACATCCATCATTGCGGCTCTTCTTCATGATACGGTGGAGGATACAAACTATACGTTGGACCAGATTAAGCAAAGCTTCGGTGAAGAAGTTGCCCTTCTGGTAGATGGAGTTACCAAACTGGAAAAAATTCCGTATACCACAAAACAGGAACAGCAAGTGGAAAACCTGCGAAAAATGTTTTTGGCCATGGCAAAGGATATCCGTGTGATTCTCATAAAGCTGGCAGACAGGCTGAATAATATGCGGACCCTTAAATACAAGCCCCCGGAAAAACAGGTTGAAACGGCAAAAGAGACCATGGAGATCTATGCTCCTCTGGCTCATCGACTGGGTATATCAAAGATAAAATGGGAATTGGAAGATATATGCCTGCGCTATCTGGATCCAAAGGGATATTATGAACTGGTTGACAAGATTGCTATCAAGCGAAAGGAACGGGAAGCTTATATTGACCAGATCATGGAGACGCTCAAGGAAAAAACCAAGGAAATTGGTATTGAGGGAGCTCAGGTGGATGGCAGAGCAAAACATTTTTACAGCATCTATCGGAAGATGGTAGAGCAGAATAAGACCATAGACCAAATCTATGACCTTTTTGCAGTTCGAGTCATCGTAACTTCAGTAAAAGATTGCTATGCTGTCCTGGGGCTGGTGCATGAGCTTTATAAGCCTATGCCGGGGAGGTTTAAGGACTATATCGCCATGCCCAAGCCCAATATGTACCAATCGCTTCATACCTCGCTGATCGGACCGGAGGGGCATCCTTTTGAAGTACAGATAAGAACCTGGGATATGCACCGGATCGCTGAAGTGGGTATCGCTGCCCATTGGAAATACAAGGAGGGCTCTTCATCAGAGAGTGACCTGGATAACAAACTGGTATGGCTCCGGCAGCTTCTGGATTGGCAGAATGAAATGCGGGATGCGGAAGAGTTTATGGAGACGCTGAAAATTGACCTTTTCACCGATGAGGTGTTTGTTTTCACACCGAAAGGGGATGTGATCAATCTTCCGGCGGGGTCCACTCCTATTGACTTTGCCTATGCAATTCATAGTGCCGTAGGCAATAAAATGATGGGAGCCAAAGTGAATGGAAAGATCGTACAACTGGATTATACTCTGAAAAATGGGGATATTGTAGCTATCCTTACTTCGGCGAGTGTTCATGGTCCCAGCAAAGATTGGCTCAAGATCGCAAAGAGCTCCCAGGCTAAGAATAAAATCAATCAATGGCTCAAGAAGGAAAAAAGAGATGAAAATATAATCAAGGGCAAGGATATCGTTGAAAAAGAACTGAAAAAGCAAGGCCTTGTATTTAATCAGCTTTTTAAGCCGGAGTGGCTGGAGCCCATTCTGAAAAAGCATACCTTCAATAACCTGGAGGATCTATATGCGTCCATCGGTTTTGGTGCCATTACGGCCAATAAGATTATTTCGAGGCTGAAGGAAGAACTGCGAAAGACTTTGAAGCCGGAAGAGCTTCAAGAGCTGATGATTGAATCCGTAAATCAGCAGAAAACAGAGAAAAAGAAAAGAAATATCCCCGAAAACGGTGTTGTTGTAAAAGGCATCGACAACTGTCTGGTACGTCTTTCAAGATGCTGCAATCCTGTTCCCGGAGATGACATTATCGGCTATATAACAAGAGGAAGAGGAGTTTCGGTTCATAGAAGGGACTGTACCAACGTTATAAACAGTTCCGATGGAGATACCCGCCTCATAGAAGTCAACTGGTATAAGGAAAGCAGCGCTAATACTGCCTATAAGGCGGATATTACTGTTCTGGCCAATGATAGAGCTGCACTGCTTATGGAGGTAACCAATGCCATCGGTGAGTCCAGAATCCCACTAAAGGGGATTAATGCAAGAACGACACGGGAGCAGATCGCAGTTATGACACTTACCCTTGAGATAACGGATACGGAACAATTGGATCGAATTATAAAGAAATTGAAGAAAGTCGACGGAGTATTTGATGTCAACCGAAGCAAGCAGTAGGAAGCAAAATGAATGTGACGAAATTGGAGTGAGTTCAGGTGAGAGCCGTAATACAAAGAGTTACGCAGGGAAAAGTTTCTGTTGAAGGTCAGGGGATCGGAGAGATCGAAAAGGGATTGGTGGTTCTCCTGGGAGTAGGAAAAGAGGACACGGATAAGGATATTGAGTACCTGGCGGATAAGATCATAAACTTAAGAGTTTTTGAAGATGAAAATGATAAAATGAATTTGTCTCTGCGGGAAGTTGGCGGAGCGCTGCTGGTGGTATCCCAATTTACTCTTTACGGAGATTGCAGAAAGGGAAAACGGCCCAGCTATGACAAGGCAGCAAGACCGGAAGTGGCAGAGGATTTATATAAGCGATTTGTAGCCTATTGCAAAAATTTTGATATCAAAGTTGAAACCGGAAAGTTTCAGGCTATGATGATGGTGGAAATACACAATGATGGGCCTGTCACACTGTTATTAGACAGCAGGAAGGAGTTCTGATATGGTTTATAAAAGATTGAGTACGGGAATGCTTGGTTCCAATTGTTATATTATCGGAGACAACAGAGTAGGGGTTATTATCGATCCGGGTGCCGATACTGCTGAAATTATGACGGCGGTTGAAGAAACTGGGTTGAAAATAGAATACATTCTACTTACCCACGCTCACATTGACCACATCTGTTCCATGGATAGCGTCCGTGAGAAGACAGGGGCAAAAGTTGCAGTGCACAGACTGGATGCTGGTGCCTTGGCGGATGCATGGAAGAACGTGTCGAAGCTGATGGGGTTGAACGTTACATTTAAGGATGCAGATCTGATCTTGGAAGATGGAAGCAGGATTATCGTCGGAGGACTCGAACTAGAGATTATTCACACACCGGGACATACTCCGGGGTGTATTTGTATAAAAGCTGGAAATACTATATTTACAGGTGACACCTTGTTTCGGATGTCTGTTGGCAGAACGGATTTTACCAATGGAAGCCAGGAAGATTTGGTTGATTCCATCAAGAACAAGCTGTTTACCCTGGATGAAGAAACGACAGTTTACCCTGGCCATGGGACTAGCAGTACCATTGGATATGAAAAAAAGCATAACCCCTATGTGTAGGATTTGTCTCAATAGATAAGTAGGGGGTACAGGGGAGATACCCCCTCTCCTGGCCGCTCCAGCGGCTGAAGCATATGTTAAAATTTTGATAGAATGAAAAGGTAATTACTATGATTTATGTCAAGTTGGAAGGACATGATTGGAAATATCAGGTTGAGGATGTTTTACGCCTGTTTTTCGGCAGTGAAAAGGGAGAGTTTATTGATAGGGAGCCTCCGGATGAATACCGGGGGATTTTTATATTAAACAGGGTGGAGGAACGAAACGGAAGCTTCCTTGTTACTACTCTGCTGTGGTTGGATGGAGAAAAAATAAGCAGTACGGATTATGAGATTTATGGAACTGTTACGGAAGGGAATGACCCCCTCCGGGAAGTAAAGAGAGAGGTTAAAAGGCAGATTTACATATGTTTGTCGAATCATCTCAAGAGGGAACTCCCTTGGGGAACTTTAACGGGAATCCGTCCGGCAAAAATTGTCCATGAATTAATGCAGCAAGGGCACTCAAAAGAGAAAATATTGTTTATACTTCAGGATTATTACAAGGTTTCACCTGAAAAAGCGGATTTGGTGTATGAGGTTGCGGAGAATGAAAAAACGATCTTAGAGAGGGCTGCCGGCAATACTGTCGGTCTCTACATCGGTATTCCCTTTTGCCCGTCCAGATGCCTTTATTGTTCCTTCACATCCAATCCCATAGGGAGATGCATAAAATTAGTAAAACCTTACCTGGAAGCGTTAAAAACAGAAATCGAAGGTACTGCGCAAATCTTAAAAAGTAAGGGCTATAAGATCCAAAGTCTGTATATCGGTGGAGGAACACCTACAGCGATTGACGCCGAAAGCCTGAAAACGTTTTTGATCATGGTGGAGCAAGGTTTTGATTTGCGTGATCTGGAAGAGTACACGCTGGAGGCCGGAAGGCCGGATTCGCTGGATTTGGATAAGTTTAGAGTCATAAAAAACAGTCGGGTAGACCGGATCAGCATCAATCCCCAAACCATGAATGACGAAACTTTACGGCTCATCGGCAGGGACCATTCGGCGCAGGATATTGTTGAAGCTTTTACCTTGGCAAGACAGAGTGGTTTTAACAATATCAACATGGATTTGATTATTGGCCTTCCGGGAGAGACTGCGGATATGTTCAAACATACTTTGGGTGAAATAAGGAAACTAGATCCCGAAAGCCTAACCGTTCACAGTATGGCTGTAAAAAGAGCTTCCAGGTTGAATGAAAATAAAGAAAGCTTTTCTTTTACCGAAGCGGAAGAAGCGGTTAAAATGGTGGATATGGCACTAGAGTGTGCCAGAAGCATGGAGATGCGGCCCTATTATCTGTACAGGCAGAAAAACATGGTAGGGAATTTGGAGAACATCGGTTACTGCAGACCGGGTTCCGAGAGTGTTTATAATGTACAGATCATGGAGGAAAAGCAGACCATAGTCGCTTTGGGAGCAGGTGCTATAACCAAAGTGGTTTTCCCGGAGGAAAACCGGATCGAACGGGCTGCCAATATGAAGAGCGTGGAGGATTATATCCGGCGTATCGATGAAATGGTAGAGAGAAAAAGGGCACTGCTGATATAAATTATGGTTGAAATCAATGAACTTTACTGGTAATATTATGCTAAAATAAGGTGTAGTTAAAGAATTACTTATTCTTTTTTGCGGCCCTGCATGGATACCATGCAGGGTGTAGCAAAATTATAGCCTATGTTATTTTTTAACAAATCCTAAATGACCGATATCGGAACGGAGGATACAAGTGAGCAAGCAAATCGTACAACCTTCTATACTGCCGGGATTCATGGAGTTGCTGCCGGCGGACCAGATGCTGTTTAATCAGATGCTGGATACCATTAAAAGGGCATATGAAACCTACGGGTTTATCCCATTGGATACTCCTACCATAGAAAAATCCGAGATTCTTCTGGCCAAGAGCGGCGGAGAGACGGAAAAACAGATTTACAGGTTTAATAAAGGGGACAATGATTTGTCGTTGCGTTTTGACCTGACGGT
The DNA here is from genome assembly GCA_023419605.1 of Bacillota bacterium. Classification (GTDB taxonomy): domain Bacteria; phylum Bacillota; class Clostridia; order Acetivibrionales; family JAEZXR01; genus JAEZXR01. The sequence continues at coordinate 8,828 of JAEZXR010000107.1, forward strand.
ACCTTTGGCAAGGTATGTAGCGCAGCACTATAATGATCTGGCATTTCCCTTTAGAAGATACCACATCGGAAAGGTTTTTAGGGGTGAAAGGCCGCAGAAGGGCCGTTTTAGGGAATTTTACCAATGTGATATCGATATCATAGGAAATGAAAGTTTGAGCATAATAAATGATGCAGAGATCCTCAGTGTTATTTATTCCACCTTCAAAGCCTTGGGATTTGATGAGTTTACCATCAGGATCAACAATCGAAAGGTACTGAATGGGTTCTTTGATTCCCTGGGAGTGACCGATAAAGCAGAAGTTCTCAGAGTCATCGACAAGCTTGAAAAGATTGGTGAAGAAGCCGTAATGGCGGAATTGAAGGACCTGGGACTTGCTGAGGAAGCCATAGGTAAAATTATAGGGTTTATCTCTGTAAAAGGCACGGATCAGGAAATTATCAGTATCCTCAAAGGGATGGATGTAAAGGATGAGCTATTCCAAGCGGGGCTGGTAGAACTGGAAAAGGTATGTGAATACATTCGGTACTTTGGAATTCCCGATAAAAACCATGGAATCGACCTTACCATCGCAAGGGGGCTGGATTATTATACAGGTACCATCTACGAAACCATACTGAACGACTATCCTTCCATAGGAAGCGTTTGTTCTGGAGGCCGTTATGATAACTTGGCTCAGAACTATACGAACAAAAAGCTGCCGGGGGTTGGTATATCCATCGGCTTAACCCGTTTGTTCTACCAACTGAGAGAAGCGGGTATTCTGGGAGAGGCAAAAAAAGCCACACCTACGAGGCTGCTGATCATACCGATGAAGGATACCGTGGACTTTGCGCTGGATGTATCTACAAAGGTCAGGCAGGCGGGGATATCGGCAGAAGTCTACCTGAATGAGGGAAAACTGGGAAAAATGTTCTCCTATGCGGATAAGCTGGGAATTCCCTTTGTAACTGTCATTGGCGAGGAGGAAATAAAAAGCGGCAAGCTGACGCTGAAGGACATGGTTACGGGTGAACAGCAGCTGCTGGATATGGCCGAAGTTATAGCCAAAATTAAAATATAGAGCAGGAAAATGGATAAATTCCCCTAAGGATGCAGGAACTGATTCATATCAAATAAATAAAAGTTGTTCTGGGTATTGACAATAACCCAAAGCCTAATTAAAATTATAACAAGGCATTAGATTTCCCCCGCCTCTATAGGTGGCGGGTACCGATTCGATCTATCAGGCGGTGAGCATAACTCCTGCCTCGTTGAAACGGCGTGTTGCAAATGTTATGCATTTGTTTCCGTTGTTATAATAATAATTCATATTCTGTTAAAGACTATGAAAGGGAGAAGTAACCAATACTGCGTACAGGGAGAAGGCATCGCGACTGGAAGTGCCTTTATGAAAAGATTGGTGAACGAACACCCTGGAGTTGTTCAACTGAACGCCGGAATAGTGCTAGGTTGAGCCGATGGAACCGCGTTAAGGGGATTAAAGGTGGATGCAAAGCTGCATCTATTAGGGTGGCACCGCGGGTATAAACCTCTCGTCCCTGACTGTATAGTCAGGCGAGAGGTTTTTTTAGTTTTTAGAACAGGTAAGATTGAAAAATGCTACAAATTTTATGGCTACATAAGAGCAAATTGAGGAGGAACGAATATGGGAGAATCGATTTATGGACTGCAAAGGTCCCACAGATGTGCAGAGCTAGGCTTGCAAAATGTCGGAGAGACAATTACTGTTATGGGATGGACCCAGAAAAGAAGAGATCTGGGAGGCGTTATATTTGTGGATCTTCGCGACCGCAGCGGATTATTGCAGGTGGTTTTTAACAGTGAAGCAGGAAAAGAACTGTTTGAGAAGGCGGAAAAAATCAGAAGTGAATATGTCCTGGCCGTTATCGGCGAAGTAGTAAAAAGAGCACCGGAGACGATAAACCCTAAAATGGTTACGGGAGAGATTGAAGTTATTGCAAAGGAACTGAGAATTTTAAGTGCTGCTGAAACTCCGCCGTTACAGATCGAAGAGGATTCGGATGTTAACGAAAACGTTCGTCTCAAGTACAGATATCTGGACCTGAGAAGGCCGGATATGCAGAAAAATCTGATATTACGGCATCGAGTAGCCAAAATCGCAAGAGACTATTATGATTCAAATGGGTTTTTAGAGCTGGAGACTCCCATGCTCACCAAGAGTACACCGGAAGGGGCAAGAGATTACCTGGTTCCCAGCAGAGTGCATCCAGGCAAGTTCTATGCGCTTCCGCAATCACCCCAGATATTTAAACAGCTTTTGATGGTATCAGGATTCGACCGGTACTTCCAGATTGTAAAGTGCTTTAGGGATGAGGACCTGAGAGCGGATCGACAGCCGGAGTTCACACAGATCGACGTTGAGATGTCCTTTGTCAATGTAGAGGATGTTCTGACTGCCAATGAAGGATTTATAAAAAAGGCCTTCAAGGAAGCGCTGGATATTGAACTTCAAACTCCGTTCCTCAGAATGCCCTATCAGGAAGCCATGGATCGATTTGGCTCCGATAAGCCGGATATACGCTTCGGGCTGGAACTGGTAAATCTGTCCGATCTGGTTGAGAACAGCGGCTTTAAGGTGTTTGCAGATGCAGTTAAAAATGGCGGAAGCGTCAGAGCCATTAATGCAAAAGGCTGTGGAACGAAATTCAGTAGAAGAGAAATCGATAGCCTGGTTGAATTCGTAAAAATTTACAAGGCAAAAGGAATGGCTTGGATCGTAGTAGAAGAAAATGAATTGAAGTCTGCCATTACCAAGTTCCTTACAGAGGAAGAGATAAAAGCAATCCTTGACAGGGTACAGGCGGAACCGGGTGACCTCATTTGCTTTATAGCAGACAAAAACGAAGTAGTATACGATGCTCTTGGCCAGTTACGGCTTGAATTGGCAAGGAGACTGGAGCTCCTGGACAACAAGGAGTACAAATTCCTATGGGTAACAGAGTTCCCGCTTTTGGAGCATGACGAGGAAGAAAAGCGCTGGGTGGCAAAGCATCATCCATTTACATCACCGATGGATGAAGACTTGCAGTACCTGGATTCCGATCCGGGCAAGGTTCGTGCCAAGGCCTATGATATTGTTTTGAATGGAGTTGAAATCGGCGGCGGAAGTATAAGAATCCATAGCCAGGAACTCCAATCCAAAATGTTTGAGCTTCTTGGATTTACGCAGGAACAGGCCTGGGATCGATTCGGATTCCTGCTGGAAGCCTTTAAATATGGAACACCACCTCATGGTGGAATCGCCTTTGGATTGGACAGAATGGTAATGCTGATGGCTGGCAGAAGCAGCATCAGAGATGTAATCGCATTCCCTAAAGTACAAAATGCGTCTTGTCCAATGACAAATGCACCGGATACGGTAGAGGCAAAGCAGTTGAAGGAACTGCATATTAAAGTGGATGCTTAGTGATAAAAAAAGAGAGAGCCGCCAGGCTCTCTTATTTTGTATATTTATGCAATATATTTCAATGTTCTGGGAGAGGCTGGAGGTGGGGCCACAAAATATATCTTTATATTTTGGAGTAGATTTGATAATATATAATAGTTACGCGCATATATTTAAATTGACTTTATGTAAAATTAACATAGAAATAGATATAAAAAGGGTAAAAATGTATTACAATATAGATAAGTTTATTTGTTTTATATAAAACTTTTAGTGGGTGAAATGCGTATTAGGGGAGGGAAATATATAGCTCTTTTATGGGGCTGTATTATTTATGAAAAAATTGCTGCATTTAGGATTGGATGTGGGTTCCACCACAGTAAAGCTTGTAGTACTTGATAAAAATGATCATATAGTTTACAGCAGATACCAGAGGCATTTCTCTGATGTCCGGAAGACCATTTTCGAACTCGTAGACGAAACCTGCCAGGAGTTTGAGGGCGAAGACACAACCATCATGATAACGGGCTCAGGCGGAATGCTGGTATCTCAATGGCTGGGAATACCCTTTATCCAAGAGGTAATTGCAGGCACAAATGCCATCGAGCGCTTTATTCCTGAAACAGACGTAGCCATCGAACTTGGCGGCGAAGATGCAAAGATTACTTACTTTGATGAAAGTGTCGAACAAAGAATGAACGGTACCTGTGCAGGAGGTACCGGGGCTTTTATTGACCAGATGGCAGCACTGCTGCAGACCGATGCGTCGGGGTTGAATGAGCTGGCTAAAGAGCATAAGGTAATCTATCCCATTGCTGCACGGTGCGGAGTGTTTGCAAAAACGGATGTTCAGCCGCTTCTGAACGAGGGGGCTGCAAAAGAAGATATTGCTGCCTCCGTATTCCAGTCTGTTGTCACTCAAACCATCAGTGGCTTAGCCTGCGGAAAGCCAATCCGGGGTAAGGTTGCATTTCTGGGAGGACCTTTAAACTATCTTTCGGAGCTTCGGCAAAGGTTTATAGAAAGTTTGGAACTCGGACCTTCCGAGGTTGTTTTTCCTCAGAATTCACAGTTGTTCGTTGCTGTGGGTGCTGCATTAGGCTCCAAAGAGCAGCATGTGGTATCTTTTGACGCGCTCAAAAAGAAACTGCCTGTGTTGAAGGATAGCTCTGCAAACGAAGTTGAAAGGTTACGGCCTTTATTTGTAGATGAAGAGGAGTTGCAAAGCTTTAGGAAAAGACATGAGGGTCATAGTGCCACAAGAAGAGACATCAGTACTTTTGAAGGGAAATGCTTTTTAGGGATTGATGCCGGCTCCACAACGACAAAGGCTGCCCTGATTGATGAAGAAGGAGCATTGCTGTATTCCTATTACGGAAGTAATGAGGGAAGTCCCCTGAAGTCGGCTGTTAAAATTTTGAAACAAATGTATGGTATGCTGCCCCCCAAGGCCCAGGTGGTTAACTCCACTGTAACAGGGTATGGAGAAGCACTGCTGAAATCGGCACTGTATGTGGATATCGGTGAAATCGAGACGATTGCCCACTATAAAGCGGCAGATTTCTTCCTTCCCGGAGTAGACTTCATTCTGGACATCGGCGGACAGGATATGAAATGCCTTAAGATAAAGAACGGAGTTATTGACAGCATCATGCTGAATGAGGCGTGTTCCTCCGGCTGTGGTTCCTTTATAGAAACCTTTGCTCATTCTTTGAATATGGATGTAAAGGACTTTGCTACAGAAGCTTTACAGGCGGATAAACCTGTTGATTTGGGTTCACGGTGTACCGTGTTTATGAACTCCAAGGTCAAGCAGGCACAGAAGGAAGGTGCAACTGTAGGGGATATATCTGCAGGATTATCCTATTCCGTAATTAAGAATGCCCTTTTAAAGGTCATTAAGATTCGCAATCCTCAGGAACTGGGTGAAAAGATTATTGTACAGGGGGGAACCTTTTACAATGATGCTGTTTTGAGGAGCTTCGAGCTTATATCGGGAAGAGAAGCTATAAGACCGGATATTGCCGGATTGATGGGAGCTTTCGGTGCGGCGCTGATTGCCAGGGAAAGATATACGGAAGGACATGGCGGTACCCTTTTGTCCTCGGATAAGCTGGAGTCCTTTTCTACTGAGACGGAAATGAAACGGTGTACTCTTTGCGGGAATAATTGTCTTCTTACGATAAATAAGTTCCAGGACGGCAGACAATATATATCCGGAAACCGGTGCGAAAGAGGGGCGGGAATAGAAAAACCGCAGGAGGATGTACCAAATCTGTATGAATATAAGTACAAGCAATTGTTTAACTATATACCGCTGAGCATAAAGGAAGCAGTACGGGGGAGCATCGGAATTCCCAGGGTTTTGAACCTGTATGAAAACTTCCCTTTTTGGTTTACTCTCTTTACAGAGTTGAAATTCAGAGTAGAAGTTTCACCACGGTCTTCGAAGAAGATCTACGAGCTTGGGATCGAGACTATCCCTTCGGAATCTGCCTGCTATCCTGCTAAAATCGTTCATGGGCACATTATGAGCTTGGTTAACAGAGGTGTAAAAGTGATCTTTTATCCTTGCCTGCCCTACGAGAAGCGAGAATTTGAAGATGCGGACAATTGCTACAACTGCCCCATGGTAACCTCCTATTCAGAAGTGATAAAAAATAACATGGATATTTTGAAGGAGAAGGAAATCCGCTTCATGAATCCATTTCTACCGCTGGATCATGGGAAAAGGCTTGCGGAGCGGCTTTATGAGGAGTTCAAGGATTTCGGCATATCAAAGGCGGAGATTGTAAATGCTGTTGCCAAGGCTTGGGAGGAAGATGACCGGTTCAGAAAGGATATCCGGAGAAAAGGAGAGGAAGTACTGCAGTATCTGGATAAGACGGGCAAAAAAGGAATTGTGTTGGCTGGACGTCCTTATCATATTGATCCGGAGATCCACCACGGTATACCGAATATAATAACAGGATTTGATATGGCTGTGCTTACAGAGGACGCAATCTCTCACCTGCAGCCGGTTGAAAGGCCTTTACGGGTGGTCGACCAGTGGATGTACCACTCGAGACTGTATGCAGCTGCAAGTTTTGTAAGAACCCGGGAGAATCTGGAACTGATACAACTGAATTCCTTTGGCTGCGGATTGGACGCGGTAACGACAGACCAGGTCCAGGAAATTATGAACAGTCATGGGAAAATATATACGGTATTGAAAATTGATGAGGGGAACAACCTGGGAGCTGCCAGAATCCGTATCCGTTCTTTGAAGGCAGCTATGGAGGAAAGAGATCGCAACGGTTACCAGGCAGAGAAGGAACATTCTGCTTTGAGGAAGGTTCTCTTTATGGAGGAGATGCGTCAGAAGCATACGATTCTCGCACCGCAGATGTCACCTGTGCATTTTCAGTTTGTAGAGGAAGCTTTTCGAGTATCCGGCTACAATGTCGTAGTTTTGCCTTCTGTTGATAAAAAGGCAGTGGATGAAGGGCTTAAATATGTAAATAATGATGCCTGTTATCCTTCGATTATTGTTATCGGGCAGATTATTGAGGCACTAAAATCAGGAAAATATGACATTCACAATACCTCCGTACTGATTACACAAACTGGCGGAGGATGCAGGGCTACCAACTATATCGGATTTTTGAGAAAAGCTCTCAAGGATGCAGGATATGAACAGATACCGGTTATATCCCTGAATGCAGTAGGACTGGAAAGGAATCCGGGATTTAAGCTCACTGCAGGGCTTCTGAACAAGAGTATGATGGCATTGGTTTATGGAGACCTCTTTATGCGGGTTTTGTACAAGGTTCGTCCCTATGAAAAAATTGCGGGTTCCGCAAACCTTTTATATGAAAAGTGGGTTGAAAAGTGCAGGGAATCTGTAAGGACAGGGAACCGGAAGACGTTCAAGGAAAACATATATAAGATCGTAGAAGAGTTTGACACCCTTGAAATTATCGATGTTAAGAAGCCGAAAGTGGGTCTGGTAGGTGAAATTCTGGTAAAATTCCATCCTACTGCCAATAATGAAGTGGTGGATATCATCGAAAGAGAGGGCGCTGAAGCTGTGATGCCGGACCTTATCGATTTCTTCCTGTATTGTGCCTATGATGCAAACTTTAAATATGAGGAATTATCCGGAACACTAAAGAAAAAAATAATTAATAACGCTGTAATCGCAGCCATCGAGTTCTACCGGAAGGATCTGAGAAAGGCTCTGGAGCAAAGCCGGAGGTTTGAAGCTCCCTCTTCGATTTATGAACTGGCGAAAGGTGCTTCCGACATATTATCCCTTGGGAATCAGACGGGAGAAGGGTGGTTCCTGACGGCTGAAATGGTGGAGCTCATAAAGATGGGAGCCAACAATATTGTATGTATGCAGCCCTTTGCCTGCCTGCCAAACCATGTGACGGGAAAAGGAATGATAAAGGAACTTAAGAGAAGATACCCACAGGCCAATATAACCGCGGTCGATTATGATCCGGGTGCCAGTGAAGTAAACCAGCTGAACAGGATTAAACTGATGCTGTCAACGGCATTTAAGAATCTGAAAAGCCAGAAGGTTGAATCGGTTCATGAGGAAAAAGAAGCAAGGCACAGAATTGCCAGAAATAAATAAAAGAAACGTACGGAAGTTTCACTTCCGTACGTTTCTTTTATTTTCCCGGGTTTTTAGCTTGCGGCATATACTTGTTCTTGCCTTTTTTCTTTTTCACCTTATGCTTGCTGGACTCGTACTGCTTTATGGATTTGCTCATTGCAAAGCCCAGCAGAGCGAAAATTCCCAGTGTGGCTAGAATAATAATCAATTGTGTTGTATTCATTTTTATCTCCTGTCTTAAAGATGGGATCATTTCCCATAGTAATTTCCTAGGACAAATAAAAGCACAGCAAATACTTTTATGATACCTTAACCACTCTATTATATACTTTCCACCTGCTAAAGTAAATATTTCGTTCCATTCTGCGTCTATCCTTCCTTGGGGTATAAGGGAAATCCAGGGGATTATGATTTGAAGTAAAATCTGCAAGCCGGTGGACACAAAGCAGCAGGACCCGGTTTACAATAATATTTCTGTCATAATATATCAGGCCGCTGAATAATTATGAATATGGCAGTAGCTGCCACAATATTTTCGCGGTACCTTAACGGAGGAAAAAATGATAAACAGGCATAAGAAAATCAGGAAGAAAAATGTGTTTACAGGGATACTAAAGATCATTCTTTTTATTGTACTAGCCTTTGGCGCCATAAGGGTAGGCATGTTGGGCGGGGATAAGCTTAGCGAAAGCAAGGTGGATGTAGTTAAAAATGTTGATACGGAGATTCTGAAAGTAGCTTTGAATTACTCTCTTCCGATTATCGACATGGTATACAACAGTGGCCATATCAGCATGTCCCTATCCGGTGAAATAAAAAAGCTGGTGAAGGGAGTTTTCAATTTTGATCTGGATGCCCCGTTGACCATTCTAAATGCCCAGTCGCCCCTGCTTTACAGCTATTATTATAATAGCTATCAACCGCAGCTTGCCATGGGAGATACTCAAAATGAACCGGATGCGGGTGTGGATGGCAATAATGTGGCATCAAGGTCCGGAGATAGCGATGTGCGAAATGAAATGCGAAGCGAAGTAAGACAGGACGCAAAAGTAGATGATGAAAAACCTGAAACAACGCCGGAAAGTACGAAGACCCCTGAGCCGGCAGATCCCGGTAAGAAAAAGGATCCGGAAGAAAGCGGCGGCCAGGAGGTTACAACCAGCGGAAAAGTGCTGGTACAGCAGATTGAAGGAACGAATTATAAAATTGATATTGATGCTCTGTTAAAGGAGCCGTTAAAGCTGAATTTTGGAAAGAGTGGTCCTAAGGCACTAATATATCATACACATACCACAGAAGGTTACTTAAAAAATATAAATGAATTGAACCGGAAGGATGTTCCGGAGCGTACTACGGATGAGAGGTATAATGTAGTAAAAGTCGGAGATGAACTGGCAAAGTGGTTGAAACAATATGGCATAGGCACAATACATAATGGTACCAATCACTTGGAAAAAGGTGATACGGGAGCCTATGGAAGGTCTTTGAATACCATTACCAGTATAATGAATGGAAACCCTTCCATCAAGCTTGTATTCGATATTCATAGAGATGGATTGGGAGATGGGAAGAAGCTGAGAGCGGTTACGAAGGTGAATGGCAAAAATGCAGCGCAGGTTATGTTTGTAGTGGGTACCAACAAAAACCTGGAACACCCGAATTGGAAAGAGAATCTCAAGCTGGCCTTGAAGCTGCAAAAATACCTGGAAGACAATTATCCCGGGATTACCAAACCGGTGTACATCAGCGAGAACCGGTACAATGAGCATGTTTCCAATGGAGCGCTGATTATCGAGGTCGGTGGGGATGGAAATACTATTGATGAGTCGGTTGAAAGTATGAAATATGTTGCTAAAGCAATCAGCGAAGTAATTAAATAGTATATTTCTGGCAATACTAGTTAGGTGCCGGGGAAACGTAAAAATATATTTTTACCGACCCGTTGCAATTGATTTTACCATATGAGGTGCCTGATGGGGAGAGTTGAACAGTTTAGAAGTGCCAGAAAAATGAGATGGCGATATCTGGGTTCCTTCGTCTTGTTTTTTACACTTTTAATTGCAGGAGTTTGCACGGTGGATTATTCCGTCAACAGCATAGCCAGAAATGTCAATAGAGTAGAACTCATTAGTTTTAAGAATATTGAGAATTCCTGCTATGAAGTGAACCTGGCAAATAAAAAGTTCTATATCAATACTACATATATCAAGCGGGATTACCAGCGGCTGAAAGATAAAATATTCAGCATGCTCAGCGGTGGATAAGGTAATTGTTTTGAGCTTTTTGCAGTGGAAATTACTGCAAAAGGCTTTTCTGTTGATTACAGGTAAGAAAAGACTATTTACAAAGCAGTGGTTTATGATATAATCACAATGGTAAATTATATACTTTAAAGGAACTTTGGTTGGCGAAAGATTGACTTCCATTATTACTTTGCTGTATCCTTACATAAATTCCACAAAGGGTCTGCAGAAAAAGTAAAAGCAATTTTTTCGCTGCACCTTAACAAAGGATGGATTATAGATGGCAAGTGAAAGACAAAGAAAAATACGTAATTTTTGTATCATTGCACATATTGATCATGGCAAATCCACACTCGCTGACCGGTTGCTCGAAAAGACCGGTGTACTGACAGAAAGAGAAATGGAAAATCAGATCCTGGATAATATGGAGATTGAACGCGAACGCGGTATTACCATAAAGGCGCAGGCGGTCAGAATGGTCTATAAGGCGCAGGATGGTGAGGAATACATCCTTAATCTCATTGATACCCCGGGACATGTAGACTTCAACTATGAAGTGTCCAGAAGCCTGGCTGCCTGTGAAGGGGCCATACTGGTGGTGGATGCTGCACAAGGAATCGAAGCACAGACGCTGGCTAATGTGTATCTGGCGCTGAACGCCGACCTTGAAATATTGCCTGTAATCAATAAGATTGACTTACCCAGCGCGCAGCCGGAGGTTGTAAAGAAGGAAATCGAGGATGTCATCGGATTGGATGCATCGGAGGCTCCTATGGTCTCTGCTAAAAACGGGTTGAACATCGGAGATGTGCTGGAAAGTGTGGTTAAAAAGATCCCTTGTCCGCAAGGAGAGGAAGAGGCACCGCTGAGAGCGCTGATTTTTGATTCCTACTATGACAGCTACAAGGGCGTTATTATCTATACAAGGGTGAAAGAGGGCACAGTCCGCGTTGGTGATACCATTCGAATGATGTATACCAAGAAGGAGTTTCAGGTTACAGAGCTCGGGTATTTGCGACCTGGTTCACTGGCCCCTGGTGTGGAGCTAAAAGCGGGTGAAGTTGGATATATTGCTGCCAGCATTAAGAATGTAAAGGATACCCGGGTCGGCGATACGGTCACTTTGGCAGACAACATGGCTGCGGAACCCTTGCCGGGTTATAAAAAGGTAAATTCCATGGTTTTCTGCGGTATTTATCCGGCGGATGGCTCAAAATATGGAGATTTGCGGGATGCCCTTGAAAAGCTTCAATTAAATGACGCATCCCTGTCCTTTGAACCGGAATCCTCCGTAGCCCTTGGCTTTGGTTTCCGCTGCGGCTTCCTTGGATTGTTGCATATGGAGATTATCCAGGAAAGGTTGGAAAGAGAGTTTAATTTTGATCTGGTTACAACAGCGCCCAGTGTTGTTTACAGGATTACCAAAACCGACGGGGAAGTCATCATGATCGACAATCCGACGAATTTGCCTGCTACAGCCGAGATCGAAATGATGGAGGAACCGGTTGTAAAAGCAACTATTATGGTTCCGACGGAGTATGTAGGGAATGTTATGGAGCTCTGCCAGGAACGGCGCGGTGTTTATAAGAACATGGATTATATCGATGAAGGAAGGGCTATGCTTACCTATGAAATGCCGTTGAATGAGATTATCTATGATTTCTTTGATGCATTGAAGTCCAGGACCAAGGGGTATGCTTCTCTGGACTATGACCTTTTAGGATATAAGCAGTCCGACCTGGTGAAGCTGGATATCCTGCTGAATGCGGAGGTCGTGGATGCTTTGTCCTTTATTGTTCACAGGGAAAAGGCGGCGAGCCGTGGTAGAAGGATTGCGGAAAAGCTAAAGGAAACGATTCCGAAGCAGCAGTTTGAAATACCCATCCAGGCTGCCATCGGCGGTAAAATTATTGCCAGGGAAACGGTGAAGGCCTATAGAAAAGACGTTCTTGCAAAATGTTACGGCGGTGATATAACCCGTAAGAAGAAGCTGCTGGAGAAGCAGAAGGAAGGTAAGAAGCGGATGCGCCAGGTGGGAAGCGTGGAAGTTCCACAGGAGGCCTTCATGAGCGTATTGAAGCTGGATAGTTAAGATAAGAAATATTGGCAATGGTTACGGTCTGTTGCGTAAAGAACCAGAAAGCGAAATGCTTTCTGGTTCTTAGGTTATATACGGGAGAGTGAAAATAGTACTTCTGCTTTTGGTGGATTCAATGGGGGCGGCGAACTTTATACATTGCTTTGAAGCTACATTTTCACTTACTCTAAAGGAAATGGGGTACATATATGGATTACGATTGTCATGTTCATTCGACGTTCTCTCCGGATGGAAGTTCAAATATAGGAGAGTATTGCCGGTGGGTGGATGAAGGGAAGCTGGGGGCCGTGGGCTTTGCCGAGCACCTTGACTTTTTACCGGTTTGCGGTGCTTATGGATTTCTTAATTACAGGGAATATATAAACGCCATTCAACAGTTTAGAAACAAAGGATATGATTTTTATGCCGGGGCGGAAGTGGATTATGTAAAAGGTGTGGAAGAAGACATAAAAAAGAGACTTGCAGGGGAACAATATGATTTTACCATCTGTTCGATTCACACCGTAAATGAACGTTCCGTATCGGACAGGGAGATTGATCATTTTTATGACCGCGGTTCGTTTTTGTCCCTGCTGGAGGGGTACTACAGTGAATTGAAATGGGGACTTGCTGTAGAGGAATTTGATGTTATCGGGCATATCGGGGTTTACAGAAGATATCTGGAGGATTCCTTCTATGATATAAACCTGAGAAAGCTTATTGAGGACTTTGAATTTGAGACGGCAAGACTTTGTGCACAGTCTGACAAGATTGTGGAAGTGAATTCCTCGGGCCTCTTTGCAACCATGGCTTCCACCGTACCGGATTCATCATTTTTAAATAACTACCATGCCCTTGGGGGCAGAAGGGTGTGCATGAGCAGTGACGCTCACAATGCCCGGAATGCCGGACGCGGATTTGATAGGATTCGGGAGCTGCTGTTACAGATAGGTTTCGAGTACCTGTATCTTCCCTGGGGTCCCGTAGTGAAACTGGAATAGGTAATAGGAGATTTTTATGAGTCAAGTGAAAAAAGATATCGGAGTATATATCCATGTTCCCTTTTGCAAATCGAAATGTTTTTATTGCGATTTTAACTCCTATGCATGTGCCGAAAGCAGCATACCTGAATACTTCAGTGCCGTGAAGAAGGAGATGGGACTCTACACGGACAGCCTGAAGGAGCTGGAAATCGGAACTGTGTTTATCGGAGGAGGAACTCCTTCCTATGTCGCGCCTGAATATCTGAATGAAACTTTAAACCTTCTGCGTACCTACGGACATATCCAGGCTGAGGCGGAGATTTCCATCGAAACCAACCCGGGAACTCTATCTTATGATAAACTGGCTGCTTACAGGGACATGGGAATCAATCGACTGAGTATAGGCCTCCAAGCGTGGCAGGAGCCAATCTTAAAATCCATTGGAAGGATCCATAGCAGAGGAGAGTTTCTTGAAAACTACAGGCAGGCGCGAAAGGCGGGATTTGAAAATATCAACGTTGATCTGATCTTTGGGCTGCCAGGGCAAACATTGGCCCAGTGGGAGGAAACCATCCATCAGGTACTTTCCCTTCAACCGGAGCATATCTCCTGCTACAGTCTTAAGGTGGAAGAGGGAACTTTGTTTGGGGAGCGGCTTGAAGCGGGAGAACTGAAAATGATAGAAGATGAGCTGGACAGGGAGATGTATTATCTGGCGGTGGAGAAGCTGAAAAAAGCAGGACTGAAGCACTATGAAATATCTAATTTCGCCAGACCCGGCTATGAATGCAGGCATAATCTGATCTACTGGAAGGCAGAGGAATATATAGGGATTGGGGCTGGAGCTCACTCGTATTTCGATGAAAACCGGTATAGCAGCTATAATGATATAAAAGACTACGTAGAGCAATTAAAAAATGGACTTCTACCGCAAGAGAACAAGGAATTTATCAGTAAAACCGAGAGTATATCCGAATATATTATTTTAGGCCTTCGACTCATCAAAGGGGTTCGCAGTTCGGATTTTCAAGCAAGATATAATGAAGATCTCTTCCATCTTTATAAGGAAACCATCGGTAAACTTCAAGGCAGGGGACTTTTACAGGCGGATGAAAAAGGGATCCGGTTGACCCCGAAAGGGCTTGACCTTGCAAATGAAGTGATGGCGGAGTTTATCTAAAAATATGTCGGTATAATTATTATTCGGAAGCAAATAATATCCGTAAAACCTCTTGACAAAAATTATCTGTGGTGGTATTTTAAAAATATATTAGCACTCACAAAGATAGAGTGCTAACAAAGGGGTGTGAAGGGTGTTGTTGGATGATAGAAAAAGAAGAATACTTCGGGCAATTATCGACGATTACATCGACACAGCAGAACCCATTGGGTCAAGGACTATTGCCAGAAAGCACGAATTGGGTTTAAGCTCAGCAACGATACGGAATGAAATGGCCGATTTGGAGGAAATGGGCTACCTGGAGCAGCCACATACCTCGGCAGGCAGGATTCCGTCCGATAAAGGATATCGATTGTATGTAGACCGTCTGCTGGAGGTAGGTCAACTGAACCTTGAGGATATTGAAGTGATCCGAAGAGCGCTGGATGTGAAAATAAACGAGCTGAGCCAACTGATTCGACAGGCTTCGATCATCATGTCCAGAATAACGAAATATACTTCCATGGCGATTACACCCCAGATGAACAATAGCACTTTGAAAGCTGTGCAAGTAGTACCGATTGAATCAGGGAAGGCTTTGGTTGTTGTTGTGACAAACGCCGGTGTGGCAAAAAACACATTAATTAAAATACCGGACCAGGTGGCTCCGGACTTTATTATTAAGCTTTCCAATATAGTGAATGAGAAATTGACGGGGCTTACGATCGAACAAATTAATCTACCCGTAATTCGGGATATTGAAAACGAGATCGGACTTTCAAAAGAAGTTGTATTGCCCATACTGAATGGAATCGCGGATTGTATCGACCAGATCGATAACGCGGAAGTATATCTTGACGGCACAACAAATATTTTCAATTATCCGGAATTTAGAGATATTATGAAAGCGAAAGACTTTTTGGACATCCTGGATGAAAAGGAAAATGTTTCGAGGTTGTTGAAAGGTTCGGCAAAACAAGGGGAAAACAGTGGCAGTGGTGTCAATATACAGATCGGAAGCGAGAATTTGCTTCGTGAGATTCAGGATTGCACTCTGATCACCACGACCTATAGTGTAGGAAATGTAGTTATTGGATCCATCGGTGTTATTGGACCTACCCGGATGGAGTATGGAAGAGTCATCTCTTCGATGAATTATATAAAGCAGAAAATGGGCGAAGAAATCTATAAGCTGTTGGGTGAAAACCTGGACGGCAGTTAAGGGCAATTGCCGGTGTGCAATCGATAGCTGAGGCGGTTGATACTTTAGTTATTGATTGCACACCGCAGCAGGTTGCAGATTATTTGATGGGAGGTATAGGACAGAAGAATGAGTCAGGAAGAAATGAACAAAACCAACGAGGAAGCGGCTGAAGTTGAAAATGTAGACTGTGATATTTCTGTTGAAGAGGATGCGGATACAGCTACTTCAGAACTGGAGAGTGTAAAGGCACAGCTTGATGAAAAATCCAGAAAATGTGAGGAATATATGGGCATGCTCCAAAGAGCAGCAGCAGAGTTTGATAACTATAAAAAAAGAACGGCGAGAGAAAAGGAAGCTCTCTATTCTGAGGCTGTAGGAGATGCCGTTACATCATTCCTGCCTGTTGTAGATAACATGGAGAGAGCCCTGGATGCATGCAGTGCAGAGGCAGACAGCCAATCCTTACGGGAAGGCGTGGAAATGATTTTCAAGCAGCTCAAGGAGGTTATGAAAAACCTCGGAGTGGAAGAAATAAAGTCAAAAGGCGAGGCCTTTGATCCAACTCTACATAATGCCGTAATGCATATCGAGGATGAAGCCTACGGGGAGAACGAGATTGTAGAAGAGTTTCAAAAGGGATACAAGATTAAGGATAAAGTTTTACGGCATAGTATGGTAAAAGTGGCAAATTAATGAATATTTAAATATCATAGGTGAAAATTGTGAAAAACTTATAATAGGAGGCAGATCGAAATGGCTAAGGTAATTGGAATTGACTTGGGTACAACAAACTCATGTGTTGCGGTTATGGAAGGTGGAGAACCTGTTGTTATAGCAAACACAGAAGGAGCAAGAACAACGCCATCTGTTGTTGCATTTTCAAAAACCGGAGAAAGACTGGTAGGGCAGGTTGCAAAAAGGCAGGCTATTACAAATCCTGAAAGGACCGTAATATCTATTAAGAGAGATATGGGTACCGACAGAAGGGTAAAAATAGATGACAAGCAATATACACCGCAGGAAATTTCAGCAATGGTTCTTCAAAAGCTGAAGGCGGATGCTGAAAGTTATCTGGGAGAGACTGTTACACAGGCTGTTATAACAGTTCCTGCGTATTTCAGCGACTCACAGAGACAGGCAACGAAGGATGCCGGAAAAATTGCAGGCCTGGAAGTTCTCAGAATCGTAAATGAACCTACTGCAGCTGCGCTTGCATACGGACTTGATAAGGAACATGACCAGAAAATCATGGTTTACGATTTGGGCGGCGGTACCTTTGATGTATCCATCCTGGAAATTGGTGACGGTGTATTTGAGGTTCTTGCTACCCATGGTAACAACCGACTGGGTGGAGATGACTTTGACCAAAGAGTAATTGATTACCTCGTAGATACTTTCAGAAGAGAAAATGGTATCGATTTGAGGAATGACAAGATGGCAATGCAGAGGTTGAAGGAATCTGCGGAAAAAGCAAAAATTGAACTTTCCGGTGTTACAACTACAAATATAAATTTACCGTTTATTACCGCAGATGCTACAGGACCGAAGCATCTTGACGTAACATTGTCCAGAGCAAAATTCGACGAACTGACTGCAGACCTGGTTGAAAAAACCATGGAACCTACAAGACAGGCGATGAAGGATGCCGGCCTCTCTCCCGAGAAAATCGACAAGGTATTGATGGTGGGGGGTTCAACAAGAATTCCTGCCGTTCAGGAAGCTGTTAGAAAATACCTGGGTAAGGAACCTTTCAAAGGGATCAATCCGGATGAATGTGTTGCCATCGGTGCAGCTATACAGGCCGGAGTTCTTACAGGCGAAGTAAAAGACTTACTGCTTCTGGATGTTACGCCGCTTTCCCTGGGTATTGAAACTATGGGTGGAGTATTTACCAGGCTCATCGAAAGAAATACGACAATACCTACAAAGAAGAGCCAGGTCTTCTCTACTGCGGCAGATAGCCAGACCAGTGTTGAGATCCATGTGCTCCAGGGTGAAAGAGAAATGGCGGCCTACAACAAGACACTGGGAAGATTCCAGCTTACTGGAATTCCACCGGCACCAAGAGGCGTACCACAGATCGAAGTTACTTTTGATATCGATGCCAATGGTATTGTTCATGTTTCTGCAAAAGATCTGGGTACAGGAAACGAACAGAAAATAACCATTACAGCATCCACTAACTTGTCGGATGATGAAATTGACAAGGCGGTAAAAGAAGCGGAGAAATTTGCAGCGGAAGACAAACAGAGAAAAGAAGAAATTGACACAAGAAATCATGCGGATTCCACAGTGTACCAGGCTGAAAAGACCTTAAAGGATGTTGGCGACAAGCTTTCTGCAGAGGACAAATCAAAAGTGGAAGCTGAAATCAATAATGTGAAGGAAGCACTGAAGGGAACTGATATTGAAGCTATAAAGAAAGCTTCCGAAGCTCTGCAGCAGGCATTCTATGAGCTTTCATCAAAGATATACCAGCAGAATCCCGGAGCAGCGCAAGGCGCCGGATTTGATCCGAACGCAGGTGCGGGTGGATTTAATCCGGGTGCGGGAGCGGGGCCGCAGGATAACGTTTATGATGCCGATTATAAAGTAGTAGACGAAGATAAGAAATAGGATCATGGACGGTTTGTAAGCAATAAAATAGAAGATGGATAAGCCGAAGTCACTATGACTTCGGCTTATTTTAGGCTTACAGCTGTGTACTGTTTGCTGTTTTTTGAATACAAGGATTTATTTTGTTGGCTTTTCAAAAGGAAAAGAATCATGTATAATAAAAGTTATAGTGCTTTAACTTTTATACGTGGGTTTTTAGCAATACATAATTATATTGTTTCTTCGAGGAGATTGACCAATGAAAGTAAATATTTATGACGTAGCTTTGAAATCAGGTTTATCTGTGGTTACGGTATCAAGGGTGATCAACAATTCGCCCAATGTACGCGAGTATAATAGGGAAAAGGTATTACAGGCCATGCGGGAACTCGGGTATAATCCCAGTGCCGCTGCCCGCAGCCTGGCAAAAGGAAAGACCGGGGTGATCGGGTTATTGATTCCCAGCCTCAGTGATACCTTTATTAACAGCGTGGTGAAATCCATTAATAAAAATTTGATGAAAAACGGATATTTTTTAGCCATATCCCTGGCAGAGCATGATGATATGAGTATTGAAGAAGGAAGCAATTTTCTGTTTCAGGAGAAGAGAGTGGATGGAATTCTCATTCTTACACCCATCTACGAAGAGAAATATATAGTAGAAATCAAAAGGAAAAACATACCCTTTGTACTGATGGATAATCAGGAAAGCCATCCATCGGTAAACTCGATTCTTGTAGACAACTACAATGGCGGCTATACTGCTACAAGGCATCTCCTTGCCCTTGGACACAAAAAAGTCGGATATATCGGAGCTCCTGAGATTTATTTAAGCAGCAGAGAAAGAGAACGAGGATTTTTGGATGCGCTAAAGGAAGCGGAACTCGAACCCTATGTAATGGAAAGAGGGAATTTTGATATTTCCTCCGGTTATAAAATCACAAAAAGCTGGATCGAGAGTGGAAGGATTCCGACGGCCGTGTTTACTGCCGACGACTATATTGCATTTGGCGCCATGGATGCTGTAAGGGAGGCTGGCTTAAAGGTTCCCGAGGACATTTCCATTTGCGGCTATGACGATGATTTTCTGTCACAAGGTATTCACCCGGGGCTGACAACCGTCAGGCAGCCTTCCGAAGAGATGGGATTGAAGGCTGTTGAGGTTTTGATGCAGTCTTTGGAGGGGAAACAGAGAACCCAGACGATCAAGCTTAAGCCTGAATTGATTATTCGGCAGTCCACGGCAAGACCGAAGGAAAAACCGTTTTGAGCAAAGGTTGTCCTGGAAAGTAAAAGCGCATAAACTCTTTTTGAAATAATCGAGTTACATCGAAGCATTGATATTTTTGCTGAATTCATGGAAAGGAAACTAGCATTTGATATCCAGAGCTGATGAACACGTCTTTTTAAAATCTTCCTGAAATTTGAAATAAATATTGAAAAAGAATTACCTCTATAGTATAATTAAAACATAAAAGTTAAAGCGCATAAACTTTTCACGTGAAATATATTTATTTAATGGGGGGACGTATATGGGCACGCGGCAAAGCAAGAGAGAAACATTTTATTTCTACTTGTTTATTATGCCCTGGATAATAGGATTTTTGCTTTTCACACTATATCCTGTAGGCGCATCGCTTTTTTTGAGTTTGACGAAATACGACGGAGTGAGTGCTCCACAATTTATCGGATTTGAAAATTACAAGGCTTTTATCTCTGACGACCTATTTTGGAGAGCTGTGAAGTCTACATTGTATTATACTCTTTTAAGTGTCCCTTTGACCCTTGGGATTTCATTGGGATTTGCCCTCTTGCTGAATCAAAAAACTCCTTTTCAGAATTTCTTTAGAACCTCCCTGTACCTTCCGAGTATGGTTTCCGGTGTAACCATGGCATTATTGTGGACATGGCTGTTTAACCCCAGTGTAGGGCTCATTAACTATATGCTCTCTCTGATGGGTATACAAGGACCTATGTGGCTGACCAGCGAAAACTGGGCCATACCTGCATTGATCATAATGTCCTTCTGGACGGCAGGAGGGGGAATGGTAATTTTCTTTGCGGCATTGAAATCCGTCCCGGTTTCTTACTACGAAGCTGCAATATTGGATGGTGCAAATGCTTTCCAACGCCTCTGGAAAATTACAATACCCATGATATCTCCGGTGCTTCTCTTTCAGTTAATCATGAATATTATCGATTCCTTCCAGGTCTTTACTCCCGCTTATGTTATGACAAAGGGCGGACCGCACTATGCTACGTGGTTTTATGTGTTCTACATCTTCAAGAGCGCTTTTTCGAATTTCAATATAGGTTATTCGTCGGCCTTGGGGTGGCTTCTGCTGTTGGCTGTATCAATACTGTCCTTCTATATTATTAAATCATCCTCAAAATTCGTTCATTATGAAGGGGGAAAAAACTGATGGGCAGCCTCAAAGCATTTAAAAATAAAGGAAGGAAAAACCTCCGTGGAATCGCTGCTTTTGCAGCATTGGTTCTGGTAACCGTCGCCATGCTTTTACCTGTTTACTACATGGTGATAACCTCACTTAAGACTACAAAGGAATTGATGCAATTCCCTCCAACATTAATACCAAAGGAAGTGGCTTGGAGAAACTACATAACAATTTTCTCAAAAATTAATTATTTGGCTTTTTATAAGAACAGCCTGATTGTATCCATTGTCTCCACCTTGGGAATGACCATATCGTCATCTCTGGTGGCCTTCGGACTCGCCAGATATAATACAAGAGGAAAAAATCTGATTTTTATGATTATCATCAGTACGCTGCTGCTGCCATATCCGGCAATTATCATTCCGCAATTTTTGGTTTTCCACAAATTTGGATGGATCAATACCTTTTTTCCGCTAATTGTTCCTGCTTTCTTTGGAAGTGCCTACAACATTTTTCTTCTCCGGCAGTTTTTTACCACTATTCCCGATGATCTGTTCGAAGCGGCGAGGATTGACGGAAGCAGTGAGTTCCGGTCCTACTGGAATTTAGCCATACCCCTTTGTAAACCTGCGCTGGCAACAGTAGCCATATTCCAGTTTCTATGGACCTGGAATGACTTGATCAACCCTGTTATTTACCTCAATTCAGAATCAAAATTTACACTGCCCATCGGTATGTCGAGTTTTTTTTCCAACTTCAGGATCATTCCATGGAACTTGATTATGGTAGGCAATATATTGGCACTGGTACCCATTCTTATTGTGTTTTTTAAAGCACAGAAATATTTTGTCGAGGGCATTACAATCTCCGGTATCAAATGAGCGATACCAGGTTGGATTTTCGATCAAGATTACTTTTGTACTATTGTCCGATGTTGCTTTGCGAAGGCTTAAAACATAGGCGGAGAGGAGGTTTGTTAACCGGATATAGCGTTTCGCAGATATTGGGCGAAAGTTCACTGGTAATAGGATGTGGCTGGGGCCGTCGCAGTTAGAAAAATCGACGGCTGTTAAGAGAGTTAAAAGGGAGGTAATAAGAAAATGTTGAGTAGAAGAAGAGGTTTTTCTGTTTTTTTAAGTTTATTGCTTGCTGGAACGCTTGTATTTACCGCCTGTGGTAAGAAAAGCGGGGAGAACTCCGATGTAAAATCAGGGGATAATAGTTCTGCCAGTAAGGAAAAAGTAACTGTAACGCATTACAGTACAAATACGGATGATAAGCTATATATCAAGAATCTTATGCCGGAATTTGAAAAAACCCATTCCAATATAAAAATGGAATTTTTGACAGTACCCTATGAGAACTTCGATTCCAAACTTCAAACTTTGGTGGCAAGTAAATCAGCTCCGGATGTATTTTCCCATTACGGTGACGGAGGATTTATTGAATACTATTCGAAAGGTCTTGTTGAGGACCTTACCCCTTTTATGGAAAAGGCAAAATTTGATCCGGTAAAGGAAGGTATACCTGAAAACCTGCTGAAAATCTATACGTTGAACAAAAAGGTATATGGTGTTCCGGTGTCTGCCTATGTTTCCCTGGTGGCTTACAATAAAGATTTGTTTGATCAGGCAAAGGTGCCCTATCCTACATCGGATTATGAGGATAAAAGCTGGACTTTTGATAAGATGATTGAAACTGCCAAGAAACTTACAAAGGTTTCAAAAAATATGGCGGAATCCCAGTACGGTCTGGATTTCTACTGGTCGGAAAGAGATATGCGCCCGGTATACTTTGGAGAAAAGGTTTATTCGGATGATACCTGGACCAATGGTGGTAAGCCTTCAGAGTGCTACTTTAACTCACAAGGCGTCATTAAAGCGCAGCAGAAATTTATTGACCTGATGCACTTGCATAAGGTAATGCCTACGCCTGCGGCAACCAAAGGGATGACGGGCGGAGATGCCACAACAGGTGACCCTTTCCTCATGGGTAAAATAGCAATGAGTGTTTCGGGTTCCTGGGTCATCGCCAACGTAAACGATATTCCCTTTAAGGTTGGAGTTGCTGCCATACCTGTAGGAGGAAATGAAAAAGTAAGAAGCGTTCTTTTTGTAGATCCTCTAATGATCATTAAAGGCTCAAAGAATCCGGAAGCGGCTTTGGAGTGGATTAAATTCTTGACCTCGAAGGAGTCACAGGAAAAGGCAGTTGAAATGTGCGGCAATCCGCCGGCCAATTCCGGAGCGTCCGAAAAATACTATAAATCCTTCCCGGGTGTTGATCCAAAAGATGTTAAGAATGTAGTAGAGGGTGCTATCAAATACGGCGCGGAGTCATACAACCACATGATCGTTAACTATTCACAGATAAACGATATCATTAAAAATGAATACCAACAGGCAGAAAATGATAATGTGCCTGCAGAGAAGGTTATGAAAGTAGTTCAAGAGAAGGTAACGGATCTCCTGAAAAAAAGTAAGTAAAAATTTTTAGTCTGTTTTATGTACGAGATTAATTCAGCCCGGGGAGGAGGAAACCCTTCTTTCCCGGGGCAAACTCTTTTATTGGTTTTTGTTCTGTATAAAATACGATAAACATAAGATATTGCGGAAATTTGACTGGTAATGGTTTGGGTACAGATGAATGACCGGACATAATAATTGTTTTAATTTCTGTAACGGTCCGGTTAAAAATATAATTACACATGAAAGAAAATAAAATTGAGATATAAAGTAATAATATTATGTAAACGGGGGTATATATTATGATGAGAAAACTAAAAATTGCTGTTATAGGAGCCGGGAGTACATATACGCCTGAACTGGTGGAGGGTTTTATAACGAGAAAAGACAATCTCGATATTGATAGTTTTTATTTTATGGATATTGATAAAACCAAGCTTGAAGTTGTAGGGGGACTGGCAAAAAGAATGCTTGAAGCCAAAGGGCTTACGGCTAGATTGGTGCTTACGCAAAGTCTTGAAGAAGCAATTGAAGGTGCGGACTATGTTTTGGCCCAGGTACGGGTTGGAGGGCTGGATGCCAGAATCAAGGATGAAAAGATCCCGTTAAAATATAATCTCCTGGGACAGGAGACCACCGGAGCCGGAGGATTTATGAAGGCGCTCCGTACGATACCGGTTATAATGAATATTGCTAAAAAAATGGAACTGCTGGCACCTAAAGCATGGCTGATCAATTTTTCAAATCCTTCGGGGATCATTGCGGAAGCCGTTTTAAATCATACCGGTATCAACATGATGGGGCTGTGCAATGTGCCTATAAATATGGTGAAAGCTGTTCGAAAAGCACTGCCGACGGAAATAAAAAGTTTCGATTATGATTATGTCGGTTTCAACCATTTAAGCTGGATTACAGCGGTGTATGCCGATGGCAGGGATATTTTGCAGGAGCAGTTAAACAGCAAATTCGAATTCTCAAACCTTAAAAACATTCCGGAGGTAGAGTATGAAGAAGAGCTGCTAAGGGCTACGGCAGCGATTCCCTCTTCTTATCTCAGCTATTATTATCTGCGTGATGAGCAGCTTAAACACTGCCTGGAGGCTAAAAAATCCCGGGGGGAAGAATGTAAGGAAATTGAGGCTGCACTGCTCCAGATTTATAAAGATTCCAACCTCAGGGATAAGCCCGGACTTCTCGAACAAAGAGGAGGGTCCATGTATTCGACCGCCGCTGTTTCACTTGTCGACGCTATAGAAAATGATAAAAATGAATTCCATGTTGTTAACGTCAAAAATCAGGGTGCTCTTGAATTCCTGGATGACAGCGACGTGGTTGAGGTAAAATGCTTGATCAATAAAAACGGAGCAACACCGGTTACCGTAAGAGAATTCGATAACCAGTATATCCAGGGACTCATGAAAGCTGTAAAAGCCTTTGAAAAGCTCACTGTCAAGGCTGGTCTGCAAGGAAGCTATGATGCTGCCCTTGCGGCATTAATGGTACATCCGCTCATCGGTGATTATCGCAAGGCAAAAGGTGTGCTGGATGAAATGTTAACGGCGAATAAAACGTATTTGCCTCAGTTCTTTAAGGGGGAAGTATAGCATGGGCCAATATGTGATCGGTGTTGATGGTGGAGGTACCAAAACACAATGCGCTCTGTTTGATTTGGAAGGAAATAAAATTGACCTTATAAAATGGGGGCCTTTGAACCATGAGGTATTAAGCGGAGGGTTTGAAGAATTCCGTAGTGAGTTGGAAAAGCTGCTGAACTATATCCTGGGGAAAAACGGGATCGAGATAAAGGATATTGAAAAAGGGGTTTTCGGGCTGGCTGGAGTTGATACGAAAGACCAGTATTCAGTTATTTCAGAGATTCTATCTAAAACAGGGATAAAAAGTTCCATACTATGCAATGATGCGTTTTTGGGGATCAAGGCCGGCTGCGTTAATGGGTACGGTATATGCGTCATTAATGGGACGGGGTGTTCGGTTGCAGGGATCAATCGGCAGGGTGATATGTTTCAAATTGGCGGGCAAGGCGCATTGACCGGCGATAGGGGAGGCGGCAGCATGATTGGAGAGGCAGCCATACGGTCCGTTTACAATTACTTCTTCCGGTGCGGCAAAAAAACAGTAATGAAAGATCTGCTGTTTGAGGGATTAGGGATTGATGATAAGTATGCCTTTATGGATGAGGTTACTCGAAGATTGATGGACAAATCCTTGTATATCGCAGACGTAAATAAATTTGTATTTGATGCTGCCAACATGGGGGATGAAGTAGCCTGTGAGATTCTTACAGAGGTCGGAAGGGAACTGGGCTTGTCTGCAAATGGCATGATAAAGGAAATGCGGTTTGAAGAAAATGAGGATATTGAAATTATTCTGGCAGGGTCGGTAAATGTAAAGGGAGATAACCCTATTTTAATCCACTCGTTAAAGGAGCAGGTTCTTCAAAATATCGAGAGAAGGAATATAAACTTTATTGTTCTGGATAAGCCTCCTGTAGCAGGAGCCATTATGTGGGCCTTTGAAAATAGTACCGATAAAAATGAAATGTTCAGCAAGATCATGATGCAATTTTAGTATACCAGGAAAAAATCGTAGAGGATATAATAAGAAGATTTAAAAAAACCAATAGAGGCATAGCATTTTAAATATGTAAAAAGGGAGATTCTTACGAGGAGTCTCCTTTCCATTTGCACAAAAAGCATAGAGATTCGGAGTATATCTTCCAGGAGAAATGATCTTAAAAGGAATTAATTGGATTTTTGCCATGGTTATGAGGGAATACAATGCACAAAAGAATGAAGGTAAAACTTTTGTGCATTGTATATAAGAGAAAAATAAAGATGGATTGCGAATTTAATTGCAGCTTGTGGTAGTAATATGGTATAATATATAAGCTGTTTTTTTAGTAATTTATTGGAATCAGAGAGACAAAGCCAATGTTAATACTTGACTTCCATTCTCTGACTTCTGTTTTATAGAGGGAGATGTTTTTAAATGGCTGAAAAAAGGGATTATTATGAAGTCCTTGGGATTGATAAAAGTGCATCAGATGCAGATATAAAAAAGGCCTACAGAAAACTTGCAAAACAATACCATCCTGATGTGAATCCCGGGGATACTGTGGCAGAAGCTAAATTTAAAGAGGCCAATGAGGCGTATGAGATTCTCAGTAATCCGCAAAAGAGATCCCAGTATGACCAGTTCGGACATGCTGGCACTGACCCTAACGGGTTTGGCGGTGGTGGCTTCGGTGACTTTGATTTTGGCAATGTCGGCGACATATTCGAAACTTTCTTTGGGGGTGCCGGCTTCGGACGGTCCAGCAAGGGAAGAAAAGGGCCGCAAAAGGGCAGTGATTTAAAGTATGCCATGGAAATCAGTTTTGAAGAAGCTGCCTTTGGTGTGGAAAAGGAATTCACCATCAACCGGATGCAGAACTGCACCACCTGTAACGGTACGGGTGCAAAGCCCGGAAAAGAGCCTGTAACTTGTAAACAATGCAATGGATCAGGACAGGTACAATACAAACAAAGTACACCTTTTGGGCAGTTTGTAAACATCAAAACCTGTGACGCCTGCGGTGGAGAAGGCAAAATCATCACCGATCCTTGCCATGATTGTTCCGGCAAGGGAAAGATACGCAAGAGTGTCAAGTTGAAGATCAATATTCCGGCAGGAATCGATGACGGTCAAACCGTATCTCTCCGGGGAGAAGGGGAACCGGGGAGCAAAGGCGGGCTGGCAGGAGATTTGTTTATTTCCATAAGAGTACGTCCTCACCCATTGTTCCAGAGACAGGGAACGGACGTGATTTGCGAAATACCTATTACCTTTGTACAGGCTGCACTGGGTGCTGAAATCGATGTTCCGACACTTGATGGGAAAGTTAAGCATGTAGTTCCCGAGGGAACGCAAACGGGGTCTGTATTCCGTATAAAAGGGAAGGGAATTCCGTATATTAGAGGTAACGGCCGTGGTGACCAGTACCTGAGGGTGAATGTAGAAGTACCGCAGAAACTGAATGAGAAGCAAAAAGAGATCTTACGAGAATTTGCCGAACTCAGCGGTGATGAAGTTCACGAACAGAGAAAAGGATTTTTTGAAAAAATGAAGGATGCGTTGGGGATGTAAGGCTAAGGAAGGGCTATAGGCAGCAGACTATAGCCCATGCCCGCATTTAATGGAGGATAACCATAATGAAATGGACAGAAGTGAAGGTAAGGACCACGGAAGAGGCCAGTGACGCGGTCAGTGAAATGCTCACATCCATCGGAGCCGGAGGTGTGGCCATCGAAGATCCCAACGATATTCGAAGGGAATTGGAAAAGCCCAATACATTGGACTATGCAGATGATGAATTTATGGCTGCATTAGGAACCGATGTTATAATAAAGGCGTATTTTTCAGAAGAAATGAGCCAGAGTGAACTGGTTCAATTGGTCAAGGAAAAGCTGGAGTTTATTTCTCGTTTTCTGGATGTCGGAGCGGGATATGAAGGCTGTTCCGAAGTGGATGATGAAGATTGGGCTACTGCCTGGAAAAAGTATTATAAGCCCATTAAAATCGCAGAACGTATTGTTATAAAGCCGTCGTGGGAGAAGTATGATGCTGCTTCGGATGAGATCATCATTGAAATGGACCCAGGAATGGCTTTTGGGACAGGAACTCATGAAACTACGCGGATGTGCGCACAATTGCTGGAAAAATATATAACACCGGGAGATACTGTCGTTGATGTCGGATGTGGGACAGGAATTCTGTCCATAGTCGCGGCAAAACTCGGGGCGGAAAAAGTAACAGCCGTTGATATTGACGAGGTAGCGGTAAGAGTAACAGGAGAGAATTGCCTTTTGAACAAGGTTGAAGAAAAGGTTGAAGCTTTCCGCGGAATTCTGGATGATGTGCAAAAGGTAAAGGTAAATACCGTTGTTGCAAATATTATTGCAAATGTAATCATCGAAATATCGGAACAAATTCCAGAATATTTAAAACCCGGCGGTACTATGATTACTTCAGGAATCATTAAGGAAAGAAAAGATGAAGTGATGGAAGCATACCTCAGTAAAGGTTTCACCTGTGAGGAAGTACTCGAACTGGGAGAATGGGTGGCGATAGTTTTCAAATGTCAAAGTTCTTTGTAGAGGAAGGCGCGGTTCGCGGTGATACCATAACCATTACCGGTGATGACGTAAATCATATCCGTAAGGTATTGCGTTTAAGAACCGGGGAAGTTATAACTGTCTGTGACGGTAAAGGAATGGATTACCGTGCGGAAATAGAACAACTGGAAGCTCAGTATGTAAGTGCAAGAGTAGTCGGTGTCCGGGAGTCGGGAACAGAGCCCCCCATAGAGGTGGTTTTGTTTCAGGGGTTGCCGAAGTCGGATAAAATGGACTATATTATTCAAAAAACCATTGAGCTTGGGATCAGTAAAATTATTCCTGTTATAACGGAACGCACAGTGGTGAAAATTGATAATAAGAAAGACGCCGAAAATAAAAGAGTACGATGGCAGCGGATTTCGCTGGAAGCTGCGAAACAGTGCAACCGGGGGATGGTTCCCATTGTTGAGGCGCCCGTTAGTTTTGAAAAAGCATTGGAACTTTTAAAGGAATACGAGCTTTGCATGATACCTTACGAAAAGGAAAGGAACACTAAACTGAAGAGCTTGGTTAAGGCGGATCCGGATCAGAGAAAAATCGCCGTGTTTATTGGCCCGGAAGGTGGCTTCTCAGAGGAAGAAATCGAGAGGGCAGAAAAACAAGGCGTAAAGCCTGTAACTTTAGGAAGCAGGATTTTGAGAACCGAAACTGCAGGAATTGCTGTGTTGTCAATATTGATGTATGAGCTAGGAGATGTGGGCTGATGGAGACGCTAAAGTTTGTCGTAGTAGATGATGCTGTTTTTATGAGAACCCTTTTAAAAAAATTGCTGGAGGAAACCGAAGGGTATACCGTGGTTGGAGAAGGCTCCAACGGAGTACAAGCCATCGAACAAGCGAAAAAGCTTAAACCGGATATCATGACCCTGGATATCACCATGCCCGACATGGATGGATTGCAGGCGGTACCGGAAATATTGAAAGTAAGTCCCGATACCCGCATTATCATGGTTTCAGCCATGGGGCAGCAGTCCATGGTAATTGAGGCCATAAAGGCTGGGGCCAGAGATTTTGTCGTAAAGCCTTTTGACAAATCCAGAGTGATGCAGGCCATTCGAAATGTTATGGTTAAATAATAGGGACCGTAAAATAAGTACATAGTCCCATATTAGAGCATGGTACAGTGAAACAAGAGGAGGAACAGCATCTTGTTTTACTGTACCATGCTCTAATATGGAGCAAATAGGAGATATTTAGAAAAAAATATATAAAATATGAAAATTTAGCCTTTAAATTATTAATAATTATGTTATAATACTAAAAAGGTTATATTAAAGATGTGCCGCTGTGATTCCAAATTTATCCCGAGGGCAAGCCGCTCCAAAAACGAGCGTTTTATCTTAAGGAACTATAAGGCTCAAAGTGTCTCATCGATAAATCCATAAAAAAGGATGATTTCAGCATATGATAAAGAGTATGACGGGATTTGGAAGAGGTGAGTCCCAGGAAGAGGGAAAGAGCTTCGTAGTTGAAATAAAGACGGTGAATCATCGATACAGTGATATCTATGTAAAGATGCCTCGAGTTCTATCTTTTCTGGAAGACAAGGTACGGGATATTGTTTCCAAGAATGTTTCCCGGGGAAAGGCAGATGTTTTTGTTTCCTATGAAGATCATGGAGAGGACTCCAAGATCGTAGTCATTGACGAGGCCTTATCCGGCGCTTATATCAAGGCTTTGGGGCAAATGAGGGATACTTTTGGGTTGCAGGATGATGTTACAGTGTCACTGGTGGCCAGATTCCCGGATGTGCTGCGGGTTGAGAAGGCGGAAGAGGATGAAGGAAAGCTCTGGACTCTATTAAATCAGGCGGTTAAAAATGCATTGGAAGCTTTAGTTCGTATGAGAGAAATCGAAGGCCAGGAGCTTAAAAACAACCTGCTTGATAGAGCATTATACATAGAGAGCATCCTAAAGGATATAACCGTAAGAGCACCCGAGGTTGTCAAGGAATATAAACAAAAACTTGAAACACGGATAAAAGAACTTTTGGATCAGCAGACTATAGATGAAAGCCGATTGGCAATGGAAGTGGCCTTGTTCGCTGACCGGTGCAGCATAGACGAAGAACTGGTAAGGCTGGGAAGCCACATCTCACAGATGCGGGAAGCTCTCGAAATGCAGCAGCCTGTTGGAAGAAAGCTTGATTTTCTTGTTCAGGAAATGAACAGGGAAATCAATACCATCGGGTCCAAGGCCAATGACCTGACAATCACTAGAAATGTAGTTGAATTGAAAAGCGAAATTGAAAAAATAAGAGAACAAATTCAAAATATTGAATAAAAGAAATGGGAGGGTATGAAATGAAACTTATTAACATTGGATTTGGCAATATAGTTTCTGCCAATAGATTAGTAGCCATCGTAAGTCCAGAGTCTGCTCCGATCAAGAGGATCATCCAGGAAGCAAGAGATCGTGGAATGCTGATTGATGCAACATATGGAAGAAGGACCCGGGCAGTTATTATTACCGACAGCGATCATATTATTCTGTCTGCTGTTCAACCTGAAACGGTTGCACACCGGCTCAACGTGAAGGATTCCGTAGAAACAGAAGATGAAGTGGAAGAGATCGAAGAATAGGGAGGAACTACAATGTTCCGAAAGGGCTTGTTGGTAGTTATTTCCGGGCCTTCCGGCACAGGAAAGGGAACTGTGTTGAAGCTGGTGAAGGAATCCTTTAATAATGTCAGGTTTTCAGTATCGGCAACAACAAGGAAGCCCAGAGAAGGAGAGGTTGAGGGAAAGAACTACTTCTTCAAAACAGTTGAAGAGTTTAAGGAAATGCTTCAAAATAATGAAATGGTTGAATGGGTGGAGTATTGCGATAATTACTATGGTACTCCCAGAAAATATATAGAAGAATCCCTGGAGCAGGGATACGATGTAATACTGGAATTAGAGGTAGAGGGCGCTATTAATATCAAAAACCAATACCCTGACAGTGTGACCATCTTTATGGTTCCGCCTTCCTTTGACGAACTGCGGTTGCGGATTGAAGGAAGAGGAACCGAAAAGCCCGAAGTGATAGAAAAACGTTTGAAGAGAGCAAAAGAGGAATTGTCATACATCGACCGGTATGATTATATTACTATTAATAATGCCGTAGAGGACTCCGTAAGTGAAGTCAACAGCATTATTATAGCGGAAAAGCTTAAATATCAGAGAAATAAGAATCTAATAAAGGAATTAGGAATAGAAACAGGAGGTAATGAGCTATGATTTATCCTTCAGTTAAATCGTTAATGGAAAAGGTAGATAGCCGGTACACTTTGGTGGTTGCAACGGCAAAAAGAGCGAGACAGCTGGCAGAAGGTGCGCCCAAGCTGACAAGGTGCGCTTCGGAAAAGCCGGTTACTGTAGCGATTAACGAAATCAACGAGAATAAAATTACATACGTAAGAACGAAGAGTGGAATAAAATAAATAACAGTTGACAATTGATAACGAAGAGTTGTCAATTGTCAATTCTCTTCACGGAGGATGACTATGCTAAAGGGAAAGACAGTTGTAGTTGGGGTTTCCGGGGGGATTGCGATTTACAAGGTGGTTGACGTAGTAAGCCGTTTGGTGAAGTTGGGAGCAGACGTTCATGTCATTATGACGGACAATGCTTCTGAGTTTGTTACTCCTCTTACATTCCGTTCCATTTCTCATAATCCCGTTATTACCGATATGTTTGAGGAGCCGAAAAATTGGGATATTCAGCACATTTCTATAGCAAACAAGGCAGATCTGTTTGTAGTTGCCCCGGCCACAGCCAATATTATTGGAAAAGTTGCTAACGGAATTGCAGACGATATGCTTTCAACTACCCTTATGGCTACCAAGGCCCCTGTTCTTTTTGTCCCTGCAATGAATACCTATATGTATGAAAATCCTATTGTTCAGGATAATATGTCAAAGCTACGAAAGCTGGGATACTTATTCATGGAGCCTGGTGTGGGAGCTATGGCTGAGAAGGGGTTTTATGGAAAAGGTAGATTGCCTGAGCCACAAAACATCGTTGATGCAGTCGTAGAAGTGTTTCAAGCGAAGAATGACCTGGCAGGGAAGCGAATCCTTATCACTGCAGGGCCTACCCGGGAAACTATTGACCCTGTAAGATACATATCCAACCATTCTTCAGGCAAGATGGGATATGCGGTAGCTGAGGCTGCGGCACAAAGAGGCGCTTATGTAAAGGTTGTGTCGGGTCCGGTGAATCTGGCCAAACCCGTGGGCGTGGATATTGTTCCTGTAACTACAGCACTGGAGATGCATAAGGAAGTCATGAACAATTATGAAGACTATGACATCTTGATTATGGTAGCAGCGGTTGCGGATTACAGGTGCCTTGAAACTTCGGATCAGAAAATGAAAAAAGCGGAAGATACTCTGACGTTGACATTGACTAAAAATCCCGATATTGCGAGGGATGTGGGGAAAGTAAAGGGAAACAGGATATTGGTGGGTTTTTGCGCTGAAACCAATGACCTGATAGAAAATGCAAAATCCAAAATCCAATTCAAGAATCTGGATATGATTGTTGCTAATGATGTCACCTTAGAAGGAGCAGGCTTCGGAACGGACACGAATATTGTCAAACTGATTGACCGCAGTGGAAGAATCAAGGAACTGCCCATCATGAGCAAGAATGAAGTAGCACATGAAATGTTGAATGAGATCGTTAACCTATTAACAATTTAATTATAAATAACATTGACAGTTGTCAATTGGCTTAGGGGAGGACTTACTATGGCGGTAGAAAAGACAATGGAGAAGATCGTTGCTCTTGCCAAAAACAGGGGATTTGTTTATCCCGGTTCAGACATATATGGTGGACTTGCAAATGCTTGGGATTACGGCCCGTTGGGAGTGGAACTCAAAAACAATGTAAAAAAAGCCTGGTGGAAGAAGTTTGTGCAGGAGAGCCCTTATAATGTAGGCGTGGATTGTGCAATTTTGATGAACCCTCAGGTATGGGTTGCTTCGGGGCATGTAGGTGGCTTCAGTGACCCCCTCATCGACTGTAAGGATTGTAAAACCCGTCACAGGGCGGATAAGCTCATCGAAGACTGGAACCAGGAAAATAGCCTGAGTGTAGCGGTGGACGGCTGGACCAATGACCAGTTAATGCAATACATAAAGGAAAAGGGAGTAAAATGCCCGGATTGCGGTTCTGCCAACTTTACTGATATCAGAAAGTTTAACCTGATGTTTAAGACATTCCAGGGAGTTACGGAGGATTCCAAGGCTGAAATATTCTTACGGCCGGAAACTGCCCAGGGTATATTTGTAAACTTTAAAAATGTACAGCGTACCACGCGGAAAAAGATTCCCTTTGGAATCGGACAGATTGGTAAATCCTTTAGAAATGAGATAACGCCCGGTAACTTTACCTTCAGAACCCGTGAATTCGAACAGATGGAGCTGGAGTTCTTCTGTGAGCCCGGAAAGGATTTGGAATGGTTTGATTACTGGAAGAATTTCTGCTATAACTGGCTCAAATCACTGGGTATGACTGTAGAAAACCTCAAATTAAGAGATCACAGCAAGGAAGAATTATCCCACTACAGCAATGCTACCACCGACATCGAGTTCAAGTTCCCATTCGGATGGGGAGAACTGTGGGGAATTGCCGACAGAACGGATTTTGACTTGAAGCAGCATATGGAGCACTCAAAGGATGATCTCTCCTACTTTGACCCTACCACCAATGAAAAGTATGTACCGTATTGTATTGAGCCGTCGCTGGGAGCAGACAGGGTAACCCTTGCATTCCTTTGTGATGCATATGATGAAGAGGAAGTTGCTGAAGGCGATGTGAGAACCGTATTGCGTTTCCATCCGGCGCTGGCACCGATAAAGGCAGCAGTTCTGCCTCTCTCAAAGAAGCTGGGAGATGATGCCTATAAGGTATACGAAATACTCACTAAAAAGTTCCCTTGTGAGTATGACGAAGCCGGAAGTATAGGAAAGAGGTACAGGCGGCAGGATGAAATCGGAACTCCATACTGCATCACCTTTGACTTCGATTCCCTCAATGACCAGAGTGTAACCGTCAGAGACCGGGATTCCATGCAGCAGGTACGTTTAAAAATTGATGAATTAGCCAGCTATTTTGAAAGTAAATTTGAGTTTTAATTGATAATAGAGAATCAGCCGACCAGGGTCGGCTGATTTTTTTATGCGCAGGAAATATGTTTTAAGATTTCCTATGCTTTGGAGTTTGCCAAGGGGGATCTTTTTTGTTGGTGTACGGAGGGCTTTCTGGCGAAATTAGCCTTTTTTCCAGAAGTAAAAAGATGGAACTGCTTTGCTCATAGCCTTCCGGTACCGGTTGATTGGTTGAAATGGAAATTATACCATATATTTCAAATGTGATATTTGGTAAGTATATACTAATGTTAAAAAAATAACTTTTAAAATTTCGTATAAATTAAACAAAAAAGTAGTATGCAAATTCAAATATATGGTATAATTACAACATAGTTGAAGGCCCGTTTTTTCCAAATATGTAAAGTGGGATAGAAGAAAAGTGGATTTTATATGTTCCTTTTCTTTAAATACATAAATATACCAATACATAGGAGGTTTTTAAATGCCAAAATATGTTTATCTCTTTAGTGAAGGTAATGCATCAATGAGAAATCTTCTGGGAGGCAAGGGTGCCAATTTGGCTGAGATGACTGGTTTGGGCCTGCCTGTTCCAAGAGGATTCACTGTTACCACAGAGGCGTGTACCCGGTACTACAATGATGGTCAGGTAATTGCCAAGGAGATCGAAGATGAAATCTATTC
The DNA here is from genome assembly GCA_023419605.1 of Bacillota bacterium. Taxonomy (GTDB): domain Bacteria; phylum Bacillota; class Clostridia; order Acetivibrionales; family JAEZXR01; genus JAEZXR01. Next base: position 43,919 of record JAEZXR010000107.1, read on the forward strand.
TATGATGGCAAAAACCGAAGAGATCGTTGGAAAAAAATTTGGCGACCCCAACAACCCGTTTCTTGTTTCAGTTCGCTCCGGTGCAAGGGCTTCCATGCCGGGTATGATGGACACGATTCTTAACCTCGGCCTTAATGATATTGTTGTTGAAGGCCTTGCAAAACTCACAGGCAATGAAAGATTTGCATACGACAGCTACAGAAGGTTTATCCAGATGTTTAGCGACGTTGTTATGGAAGTTGAAAAAGCAAAGTTTGAAAAAATATTGGATGCTGTGAAGGAAGAAAATGGTGCTCAATATGATACCGAACTGACTGCGGAAAATCTCAAGGAAGTTGTTAAAAGATACAAGAAATTGTTTAAAGAGGAAAAAGGCTTTGACTTCCCACAAGAACCTGTAGTGCAGTTGATGGAGGCAGTGAAGGCCGTATTCCGTTCCTGGGACAACCCAAGAGCTATTATCTATAGAAGACTGAATGACATTCCCGGCGACTGGGGAACTGCTGTAAACGTGCAGGAAATGGTATATGGGAATATGGGCAATGACTCCGGTACAGGTGTTGCCTTCACAAGAAATCCTTCCACCGGTGAAAGAAAGCTTTACGGTGAATTTCTGATGAATGCACAGGGAGAAGACGTAGTTGCCGGTATCCGTACGCCGCAGTCCATTGACCAGATGAAAGAAGTGAATCTGGGAGCCTATAATCAGTTTATAGAAATCGCAGAAACCCTTGAAAGACATTATAGAGATATGCAGGATATGGAGTTTACCATTGAAAAGGGCAAACTGTTCATGCTGCAGACCCGTAACGGTAAGAGAACAGCTGCGGCTGCCTTGAAGATCGCTGTTGACCTGGTGGAGGAAGGCATGATTACCCGGGAGGAAGCGATTATGAAGGTGGATCCGAAGCAGTTGGATGCTCTGCTGCACCCGAATTTCGAGCCAAAGGCGCTAAAGGCTGCGAGTACCATAGCCAAAGGTTTGCCTGCTTCACCGGGAGCTGCTACCGGTAAGATTTATTTTGATGCCGAAGATGCTGTGAATGCTTCGAAAATCGGTGAAAAGAACATAATTCTGGTCAGGACGGAAACTTCACCGGAGGATATTGAGGGTATGCACGTATCCCGTGGGATCCTGACAGGCCGTGGAGGAATGACTTCGCACGCTGCTGTTGTAGCTCGCGGCATGGGTACCTGTTGTGTGGCTGGATGCAGCGATGTAAAAATTAACGAAGAGGAAAAATTCTTTACAGATAAAAACGGAAAGAGATACGTAGAAGGAGATTGGATCTCGCTGGATGGTTCTACTGGAAATGTATACGGTGAACAGCTCCCTACGGTTGAACCTGAAATGACGGGAGACTTTGCAACCTTGATGGGATGGGCGGATGAACTCCGTACCTTAAAGGTAAGAACCAATGCGGATACGCCAAAGGACGCCGCACAGGCAATGAAGTTCGGAGCGGAAGGTATCGGACTTTGCCGTACGGAGCATATGTTCTTTGAACCTGACAGAATTCCTGCCATGAGAGAAATGATCGTGGCCAGAACAGAGGAACAGAGAAGAAAAGCCCTGGATAAGCTGCTCCCCATGCAGAGAGGGGACTTTGAGCAGCTGTTTGTTGAAATGAAGGGCTACCCTGTAACCATTCGGTTCCTGGATCCGCCGCTGCATGAATTCCTGCCGCAGTTGGATCATGATATTGCCGCACTTGCCGAGGAGATGGGATTGGCGTTTGAGGAGTTAAAGGGCGTTGTTGCCGATCTTCATGAATTTAACCCGATGATGGGCCACAGGGGATGCCGTTTGGCAGTAACCTACCCGGAAATCGCTGAAATGCAGACAAGAGCGGTTATAGAGGCGGCAATCAATGTCAATGAAAAAGGAATGCATGTGATTCCGGAAATCATGATTCCGCTGGTTGGAGAGGTAAAAGAACTCAAATGCGTAAAAGACATTGTGGTAAAAACTGCTGAGGAAGTAATCCGGGATGCAGGCGTGCAGTTGGAGTATAAAGTAGGTACCATGATTGAGATTCCGAGAGCTGCGCTGACGGCAGATGAAATTGCGAAGGAAGCGGAATTCTTCTCCTTTGGTACCAACGACCTGACACAGATGACTTTCGGGTTCAGCCGCGATGATGCCGGAAAGTTCCTGGAGGCATACTATAGCAGAAAAGTATACGAGTCCGATCCTTTTGCAAAGCTGGATCAGATCGGCGTAGGAAAGCTGATTGAAATGTCTGTAAAACTTGGCAAGCAGGCGAGACCGGATATCAAGCTGGGAATCTGCGGTGAACACGGCGGTGACCCGTCTTCCGTTGAATTCTGCCACCGGGTAGGATTGAATTATGTATCCTGTTCACCGTTCCGTGTGCCCATTGCAAGATTGGCTGCTGCCCAGGCGGCAGTGAACAAACTGGGGACGGATTTGGGACAGAAGTAATGGCTGTATACTGTGATACTTACACCATGACTTATGAGGATGTTAAAAACTCATACTATATGGGAAAACCCATACGAAAGAACCAGTGGTGGGATGAAGTCGAGATTGAAGTTTATTTTATATAATTTATAAATAAAATAATCAAGGGCAAGGTGAATTGAATCATCTTGCCCTTATTTTTCTTCTATGTACATAATGCATGTTGGATATAAAATTTAATGCTCCCCTTATTGCAAAAATGGAGAACTTTATGTTTCACTTGACTGGGTATGTGGAGTTGTTAAGAAACAGGCTCTCCTGTAGCGAAATAAAAGGTTTTAAATAGAAAATTTATATGGGCTTCTCCTCGGATGGGTTGGGGGGATTTTTATTATTTCTGGGTCTAACTTTTATGTAAAAATAAGAATATTCGTTTTTAAACTCTTCTCATAAGAAAGAAATAATCCTTCATAATTGTGCAAGAATTGTCGGAAGTGCTCCTTTTATTTGTGTTACACTATTGATGAAAAGGAGGTCATATAAATGAAAATACTTGAAAAATTGAACGGTCCTTTAGACTATATTGAAGAAAATCTGGCAAACAATATTGATTTCAAAGAAGTGGCTAGGCTGGCTTCTTGCTCTCAGAGTTATTTTAGAAGAATGTTTTCTATCCTTGCGGGGGTTAAACTTTCAGAGTACATCCGTCGCAGACGACTTACCCTTGCAGCATTTGAGCTTAATAATTTTAACGTGAGGATTTTTGATATTGCCATTAAATATGGATATAGCTCACCAGACTCTTTTGCAAGGGCCTTTCAAGATTTCCATGGTATAACGCCGTCAGAAGCCAGACGTTATGGACAATGGTTAAAAGCCTATACAAGAATGACTTTTCGGCTATCAGCGAATAAGGAGGATACTTATGAAGCCAAAGATAAAGAAGATATTTACAGAAAACAATGACTTTCAACATATCGAGGTTCTGAAGCGAAATAGAGAGAAGAGAAATAAATACAATGAGTTTTTTGTTGAAGGCGTTAAATCAATAAACTATGCAATTCAATATAATTGGAATATCAAAACTTACGTATATTCAAGAGAAAAACCCCTCTCAGAATGGGCGGTAAATGTATTATCAAATTCAAAAGCAGAAATGCATTTAGAATTACCCCTAAAGCTAATGGAAAAATTGAGTGATAAGGAAGTGGAATACTCGGAAATACTAGCGGTTATTGGTATGCCGGAAAATGATTTATCAAGAATCAAGATAAAAGATAATATGCTAGTTGTTGTATTTGATAGACCTTCAAGTCATGGCAATTTGGGTGCTCTGATACGTTCCTGTGAAGCATTAAAAGTTGATGGATTAATTGTTACGGGGCATGCTGTAGATTTATATGACACTAAAACCATAAGGTCAAGTATGGGTACCTTCTTTTCGGTTCCTACTATTAGGCTACAGTCCCATAACGACTTGATACCATGGTTTAATAACATAAAAAGCAACATGAAAAATTTTAAAGTTATTGGTTCAACCTCTAAAGCAAATAAATTTGTCATGGATGCTAACTTAATAAATCCGATGGCTTTACTTATTGGAAATGAAACTTATGGATTGAGTAATAATTATAAAGCAATTTGTGATACGCTTATAAAAATACCTATAGGCGGGAATATTACATCATTTAATGTTGCATGTGCCGCATCTATAATATTGTATGAAATTACGAGACAACGCAAAAATATAATATAGGTCGTTCGAAACATCCTTATCTTGTACTATCACGAAGAGTTATTGCTCCTAAAGGGAAGAATATTAGAGAGAGAGCCAGGAAAGGGAGAAGGTATTATGAATTATAGATTTGCTATAGAAAATAAAAATTATGAAGATTACTCAAGTGGTAGGGTATTTTACAGTCAGAAAGGAACAACTTCATTTCCAGTAAGATTAGCAAGTGAAATTTATCAATTATGTAAATCTGTTTTGATTAATCAGGGGGTTGATAAGCCCTATGTATTATACGACCCATGCTGTGGGGGTGCATATTTACTAGCCTCGATTTGCTTTCTACATGGAGAAGAGATATTAAAAATTTTTGCGTCTGATGTTGATGAAACAATAATCCCCTTGGCTAAAAGAAATTTGACTCTATTATCAAAAGAAGGAATAGATGACCGCATAAGAGAAATTCGAAAAATGATTGCAGACTTTGGGAAGGAGTCTCACTCAGATGCACTGAAAAGTGCATTAAATTTAAGGTCTATACTTGAAAAGAGGGGTAAATCTATAGAAACTAAATGCTTTGTTTCAGATGTTACCAAAAATAGGGATTTAATTGACAGTGTCCATAATGTTAATATTATTATTACAGATTTACCCTATGGAGACATTGTTAATTGGAATAGCATGCAGGACGAAAAAGAAGCTGTAGAGAATTTACTGGATAATGTTCTTCAGATTATTTCAAAGGAGTCAGTAATTGCAATAATTTCAAAGAGTAAGACTAAGATAAAACATAAAGATTATAAACAAGTGAAACGGTTTGTAATCGGAAAACGGCAGATAACAATTCTGCAGTCTAAATATTAATTTAAATCATAGAATGGAGATAATATTTTGAAATCATTCAAATTAGCTATGAATACTGATCATGCAGAAGAAATATTAAAAGAAGTATTTGACGAGTCTGTTATACAAGTTTCACCTATTGAAATGGGCCAGCTAAGCAAAGTGTATAGTTTTATGGCAAAGGATAAGTGCTATGTTGTACACTTTAGAAATACTAAGGAAAGCTTTATTAAGGCTGATTACATGTATAAAGTCTATGGTGACAAATTACCGATTCCCCAGGTAGTTAAGTCAGGAAAAATAGATAAAGTATTTTTCAGTATAAGTAGTAAGGTTAAAGGAAAAACTATAAGTTCTTATTCAGCTTCAGAACAAAATATCATTATAAATGATGTAGCAAAACAATTTGTAAATATGAGTCATATTTATATAGAACCTTCAAAAGGATTTGGATTGATATCTCCTGATGGTCTTGCTTCTTATAAATCGTGGGGGGAAGTATTAGCGGAATTTTTTAGAGAAGATCAGGAAGGGTTCTATAAAGATTGGACAAAGCTTTACAAACAAAGTTTTTTAGAAAAATCATTATTTCAAGAAGGGTACTTAGCAATGATGGAACTTTCCAAATATTCTCCATGTACACCATATCTTGTTCATGGTGATTTTCATCTATGGAATATGTTATCTGATGAAAATCGAGTTACCGGGATTGTTGATTGGGAACTTGCAATGTATGGGGACTTTATGTTTGATCTGGGTGTGTTTCACTTATGGACGCCGCATTTAAATTTTCCTCGAAAAGCACGGGATTTATGGCTAGAGGCTGGAAGCGACATAATGTATTTTGAAGAAAGACTACGTTGCCATATGTTATTTAAAGCAATAGATGGGTTGCGTTTTTATGCCAAACAAGAAGCAAAGCCAAGTTATGATTATATCAGGGAAAAAGTAGTGACTTTACTGAATGGAATATGAGTTTGAAATGAAGAAATTATCACTACCCCATCTCCATTTATTCATTATCGCAGGGGTTATATAACCCCTTATATGTTAATAGCTGCAAGAAGTGTTCCATAATAGTAAAAACCAGTGATCGGTCTATTATGATAGCTGCAGCCCAGGCGGCAGTCCGTAAGGAAGGGGATTTGGGACAGAAGTAGGAATTCACTTGATCTACTCTGTAGAGAGTATAACAAAGAGCAGGGTGTACACGCCTTGCTCTTTTACTATAGGAGCCGATCAATGGATATACCGGCCAAATCTTTTTTCCAAATGTGCCTGCAAATAAGAGAGAACCGAACTGAAAAGGAGATAAATGAGAGCAGCTTCACTGTACAGCCAGAGAGGTTCGTAGGTCGTCGCAGTTATTTGCTGTGCTACCTGGAACATCTCTGTTACAGTGATTGCGGCAGCAAGTGAGGTGTCCTTTACAAGGCTTATGAATGAGTTGGAGAGAGGGGGAATGGCAACTCTTACAGCCTGTGGGAGAATGATATGCCAAAGCGTCAGGAATTTAGGCATGCCCAGTGCGTGGGCTGCTTCCCATTGGCCTTTTGAGATGGATAGAATCGCTGCCCGGATTATTTCTGAGTTATAGGCTCCGACACTCAAAGTAAAGCCTATGGAAGCGGATATAAAGGCGTTAATCGTAATACCTATACTGGGTAAACCATAAAAAATGATAAATAACTGAACCATCAGCGGAGTACCACGGATAATCCATACATAAAACCCTGCAATGGGAGTTAAAATCCTAATGTTCGATATTCGAACCAAGGCAGTAATAAATGCTGCTATCAGACCAAGGGAGAAGGACAAAACAGTAAGCGGCACTGTAAATAGTATTCCTGCTTTTAATAAGGGCCAAAATGAGTGGAATAAGATATCCATAACCCTAACCATTCTGTCGTTCATATAATTCAACCATCCCTTTATCTAATAAAACTTACTCTATACATCGCAGAAATGCTTTAACAGTGAATGGATTCAATTTCTGCGATAGTGTACGAAGAAAATGTAAATGAATAGAAGCGTAAAAGCTTTTGCGCAGCATAAATTGATTATTTGGACACGTCTTCACCGAACCATTTTTCAGATATTTTTAGATAGGTTCCATCCTGTTTCATATCGCTGAGTGCTTTATTGACTGCATCCACCAGTTCCTTGTTCCCTTTGTTAAACAAAATAGCATTTTGGTCCTTCGCAGTGGCGGTGTCTACCACTTTTATCGGAGCATCAGGCTTCTGTTTCTTAAAATCCAGAAAAGACAACCCATCATTAATGGTCCCATCGATTCTCTTTGATGTCAGCAAATCAATGGCCTGATTAAATCCATCTACCTGAACGATTTCTGCCCCATTGGATTTTGCTATATCCGTCAGATTGCTTGTTAAAGATTGAGCGGATTTTTTCCCTTTCAAATCGGCAAACTTTTTGATTTCGGTATTATCAGTGTGTACGATGAGAACTGCTTTAGATACGATATAGGGATCGGAAAAATCATATTTTTCCTGTCGGTCCTTTTTTATAGCCACTTCGTTTACGACGGCATCAAACCTCTTTGCATCAAGACCGGCGAACATTCCATCCCATTTGGTTTCTATGAATTCAGCTTTTACGCCCAGGCGTTTAGCAACTTCTTCTGCTATTTCGACGTCAAATCCTGTAAGCTTTTGGTTTTTATCGTGGAATGTGAAAGGTGCATAGGTGCCTTCCGTTCCAATGCGAATCTTCCCGGATGCTTTAATCTGGTCCAACAGGTTTTTCGGAGCCGTATCTGCAGACTGATTTGTTGCGCTTGGTGTTCCGCTGCTGCATGCAGACAAAATAATTGGCAGTGTCAAGGCAGCTGCGATAATAAATGATAATTTTCTTATCATAAATAAAAACCTCCTAATTCGATATGAATACTAAGAATTAAAAAGATATTAGCATATAAGGAATTAAATGTCAAGAAATATGTAGTGCGGATCAATAAGATTATTCGATGTCCTTCCCATAAAGCGAGTATTTTTAAAGAGTTGCAGAAAAAGTCAGTAATGCTGTAAAGTGAAATCTTAATAATTCTTAAGGTTTTCCTGGGGAGTTTCTTAATGTTTAAATTTTATAATTGGAGTGAAATTTAAGCATAAGGAGGTCTTTGCTATGGAAAGATTATCTTTTATCAAACAGTATATTACGAAGCCAAGAACGGTAGGAGCAGTTCTTCCCAGTTCCCGGCATCTCGCCAATAAAATGGTTAAAGACATTGATTTTAACCATGCTGCCTATATAGTAGAGTATGGCCCGGGCACAGGCGTATTTACAGAAAAACTGATAAAAAACAGAAAGAGCGATACTGTAGTTTTGCTTTTTGAATATAACCATAAATTTTGTAAAATGCTTAAAAAAAAGTATAAAAATGAGCCCAATTTGTATATTATAAATGATTCTGCCGAGCATATCGGTAAATACCTGAAACAGTACAATATCCCCTGGGTGGATTATATCGTTTCGGGGCTTCCCTTTGCAAGTTTACCCTACAGTGTTTCAAAGAATATTCTCAATAAAACACGGGAGTATTTAAAGGGAGACGGAAAATTTATTACCTTTCAGTATACTTTGCTGAAGAAAAGCTTTATTCAGCAATACTTTCAGGAGATCAGCATAAAATGGGAAGTTAGAAATATACCGCCCGCTTACGTGTTTTACTGCAGCCGCTAAAGTGGTACAATAGGAAAGGGGATGAAGGAGTGTTCTAAAGATGGATGAAAGAATATTAATCGTGGATGATGATGAAAAAATCCGAAATTTGATTTCTATTTATTTGGAAAATGAAGGCTATAAAACGATAAAAGTAAAAGACGCCCTGGAGGCATTAAAAGTGTTGGAAGAGGATACTATGGATTTAATCATGCTGGATATAATGATGCCACAAATGGACGGAATCGCAGCCTGCATGAAAATCCGGGAAGAAAGGAACATGCCCATTATCATGGTTTCTGCGAAGTCGGAAGAAATGGATAAAATTTACGGTCTTAGTTCAGGTGCCGATGATTATATCACAAAGCCCTTTAATCCTATGGAATTAATCGCCAGAGTTAAGTCACAGCTTAGAAGATATAAAAAATACAATAAGGAAGCAAATGTGGACACCAATACATTCGAAATAGGAGATTTAGTGATCAATACGGATACCCGGCAGGTTTATGTAAGGGGCAAGGATGTCCGGCTTACACCGAAGGAATTTGATATATTGGAGCTTCTGGCCCGAAACAAAGGCATTGTGCTAAGCGTGGGTAAAATCTTTGAAGCTGTATGGAAAGAGGATTTCTTAAAATCCGATAACAATGTAATGGTTCATATCACCAAAATAAGGGAAAAGATTGAGGATGACCCTAAAAACCCGATTTATATAAAAACTGTATGGGGAGTAGGCTATAAGATATGAAGAGGATTACCGTTATCAATAAAATCGGTGTTAAGCTTTTACTTACAACAGTATTTTGCCTTTTTTTATCACTTTATGCAAGTTCTATATTTGCTAAGATTGCCGTTTTATATGGCCTCCCTGAAAAGGCGAATGTAGGCGTTCTGGCATATACGCTATTTGCAATGGGCATTAGTGTATATATCTTCAGTTTTTTACTAATCGTGAATAGAAAAGTAAAGTACATTAAATATATCGCTAAAAGCGTTAAGAAAATATCCAATGAAGATTTGGGTGCTACCATTGAAATTCGTGGAAATGATGAGCTGGCTGAACTTTCTGCCAGTATAAACGAGATGTCAAGGGAGCTAAAATATAGACGTGAAAAGGAAAAAGAAATAGAAAATGCTAAAAACGATCTCATATCAAACGTTTCCCACGATTTGCGAACCCCTCTTACCTCTATCACCGGATATGTTGATTTATTAAAAAGGAAAGAGTATAAGAATGAAGAGGAATTAAATGAATATGTGGATGTAATCTATCACAAATCCCAAAACCTTCAGATTCTGATTAATGAATTGTTTGAATATACGAAGCTTACAACTCCGGGAATAAGGATCAACAGCAGCACTGTTGATCTAAGCGGATTACTGGAGCAATTGGTAGGAGAATACATCCCGATTCTGAGTAGAGAAGGCTTAACAATTGAAAGAGACATTCCGGTACAAGATATTTATGTAACTGTGGATATTGAAAAAATAGTCAGGGTGTTTGAAAATATTTTAACCAATGCCAGAAAGTATAGTCCTAAGCCCTCTGTTATTCATGTAAAGCTATATAAACAGGATAATAAGGCAACTGTATCCATAACAAACAGAACGGATCGGATTCCGGTGGAGAACCTGGATCTGCTGTTTGAGAAATTTTATAGGGTTGATACATCCAGAAAAGATAGTGAGGGGGCAGGTCTGGGCCTTGCCATTGCAAAGCGGATTGTGGAATTGCACGGCGGCAGGATATGGGCGGATTGCAGGGAGGATCGTATTACATTTGCGGTTGAACTCCAATCTGATATTGAATGCCTATAAACAGGTATAGAGACTCGACATATGAAGGTAGAAATGTATGAAGTAACAAGCACTTATGACAGGTTGAAGATGGCCATATGAAACCGGGGAGTATTGTATTCCCACCAATGTTTGATCTGGATGATGGAAGGGTGGACTAAAAAGGAATAATGACTTCCTTTGCTGCGGGAAGAGGAAACCTTATGAAAGAGGTATAAATAAAAAACCTGAAATGACCGGATTATATAGAGAATAGATAGGGTAGATATATTTTATACTAAGTGGTAATATATATAAACGTGCAATATGGTTTTGGGAAAAAGGAGGAAATGCCTTGAATGCAGCAGGCGAAATTACAATAAATAAGGATCTATCGGCAGTAATGGTTATCTTTGGCGGTACCGGTGATTTAACCAGCAGGAAGCTTATGCCTGCACTCTATAATCTTGTGCGTGACGGACTGCTGCCGGAGCATTTTGCAGTAGTTTCCGTCGGAAGAAGGGAAAAAACACTGGAGCAGTACAGAAGTGAGGTGTTCGATGCTTTAAATAAGTATTCGAGAAATAAAATAGAGGATAGCTATTGGGCCAAATTAAGGGATTTAATCTACTATGTACAGCTTGATTTTTCGGAGGAAAGCGCTTATATCGGCCTGAAAGGCTTTTTGGAAGAATTGGATGTAAAATATCATACCCAGGGAAATCGGATTTTTTATCTTGCGGTTTCTCCGGATTATTTTGAAACCATCGTACATGGACTTCACATCAGCAACCTGGCGGAGGCGAAGGGTTCATGGAAGCGGCTGGTCATAGAAAAGCCCTTTGGCAAGGATCTGATGACGGCCACAAAGCTAAATAATAAGTTGAATGAAGTTTTCTCGGAGAGCAATATTTATAGGATCGACCATTATCTGGGCAAGGAAATGATACAGAATATCATGGTGCTGCGATTTTGCAATTCTGTGTTTGAATCCCTGTGGAGTAATAAATTCATAGACAATATACAAATATCCCTTAGCGAAAAGGATGGAGTTGGGACCCGGGGAGGGTATTATGAAAACTCAGGGGCGATGCGGGATATGGTACAGAATCATGTTATCCAAATTCTCTCCCTGGTCGCCATGGAGCCTCCGGTAAGCCTGACCACGGATGCCATCAGGACTGAGAAGCTGAAGGTTATTCAAGCTATTGAAGAGTTCACCCCGGAGGTGATCGGAAGCAATGTTGTGTTCGGACAGTACGGAAGCGGCGTTGTAGATGGCAAGCATGTGCCTGCATACAGGGAGGAGGAGAAGGTATCGGAAAACTCAAATACCGAAACCTTTGTTGCTTTGAAGCTTCATGTTAATAACTTCCGGTGGGCAGGGACACCCTTTTATATTCGAACGGGAAAACGGCTGGGTACAAAATCGGCGGAAATTATTGTTCAATTCAAAGCGCTGCCGCAGATCCTGTATTTTAAGGACCGGGATATTCAGGAACCTAATTTGCTGGTCATAAGAATACAGCCCAATGTGGGTGTGTTTTTCCAGTTTAATACGAAGGATTTTCAGACCCATGGGGATATCATATCTGCAAAGATGGATACCAGTTGTACGGTTCATACGCAAGGAAATACACCGGAAGCCTATGAAAGGCTTATCTATGATATACTGCGCGGAGACACCACTCTTTTTTCCAGGTGGGATGAAGTAGAAGCCTCCTGGCGGTTTGCAGATAAAATTATCGAATACGGGGAGCATCAGAAGTTCGATTTTCCGAATTATGATGCAGGGACCATGGGACCGGAGGCCGCTTTTGAATTAATAGAGCGTGACGGGAGAAAATGGCGCGATATATAGAAATTTCATAGTAAAAGGATGTTTTTCAAGGATGAGAAACCCTGCGGTGTATAAAAGCCACTTTGGCTGCTTCAGGGTTTTTTGCTGTTTGCAATCTGCCAAACTATTCCTTATAATGATGGTATGGAAATAGTATGCTTGGAAAAGCTCCCGGAGGCTTAGAACGATTGCATGAAAATAGACCGTTTATTGGGCATTATTACGATTCTTTTACAACGAGGCAAAGTAACTGCGCCGGAGCTCGCAAAGAGATTTGAAGTATCGCGCAGGACCATCCATCGAGATATCGACGACATATGCAAAGCCGGTATCCCCATCGTTACCTATCAGGGCGGCGAAGGCGGTATTGCTATTGCCGACGGCTTTAAGCTGGACAAAAGCGTGCTGGCGGTGGATGAACTGCAAAATATAATCACAGGACTTAAAAGTCTTGGCAGTGTCTCCGACACTTCGAAAATTGAAAGGCTTATTTCAAAGCTGTCGCCGAAAAATGAAGCTGTTGTTTCCATAAAGGACAACATCCTCATTGATCTCTCTTCTCATTATAAAACCAGCCTTTCGGAAAAGATCAGCCTTATTAAATCAGCCATATCCGAAAATAAACTGGTGAGTTTTGATTACTACTCTGATAAAGGACTCACAGCGCGTATCCTTGAGCCCTATTTCATCACCTTTAAATGGTCGGCGTGGTATGTCTTTGGCTTCTGTAAAACCAGAGGTGATTTTCGCCTCTTCAAACTCAACCGTTTATGGAAGCAAAGGATTTTGGAAGAGTCTTTTGAGCCAAGGGCCATACCGGCAGAGGAGCTTGAACTGGATGACTATTTTAGCGATTCCCAAAAGGTAACAATCCTGTTTGACAAAAGCGCGGAATATCTATTGATTGATCAGTACGGCCTGAATTGCTACGAGGTCACGGCGGACGGTAAGTTGAAATTTTCAGTAGGCTACACCAACATGGATTATATGATCGGTTGGATTCTAAGCTTTGGAGATAAAGCACGGGTCATAGCACCGGATGAAATGGTTACTGCCGTGAAGGAAAAAGCAAAAAATATTCTTTGGCAGTATGAACATGACATATAGTTGTCTTGTTCAGTGTGATAGGATAAAGTAAAAAAAGGTGGTACACATATGGTTGAGTCAAGATGTGGATTGTTATGCAGTCAATGTTCCTACCGGGAGCCCTATCATTGCGGTGGTTGCGTGGAAACAAACGGCCATCCGTTTTACGGAGAGTGCCGTGTTGCAGCCTGCTGCCAGACGAAAGAACGTCATCACTGCGGTCAGTGTTCAGAGATGCCCTGCGAAATGCTTTATACCTTTTCCTATCTGGATAAGGAGCATGGGGATAACCCTCCCGGTGCAAGGATACAAGTTATAAAAAAATGGGCGGAAGAGGGGGTGTAGCTGTGGATCGTCAGTTGCTGGAAAAAGCTGCTTCCATCATGAAAAATGCAAATGCTGCAACCATTGCAGCCATTGATGGGAACGGGTATCCGAGAGCGTCGACCATCTCCAATATAAAAACCGACGGAGTAAAAACCGTCTGGTTTGCCACAGGATTACAGACCGGCAAGGTAAAGTGCTTTGCGCGGAATAATAAAGCAAGCGTCTGTTATCACGAGAGCGGAGACAATATTACATTGATGGGCACTATCGAAATCATAACCGATGCGGAGCTTAAGAAGCAGCTCTGGCTGGATTGGTTCATCGACCATTTTCCAGGAGGTGTCACAGACCCCGACTATTGTATTTTAAAATTTACAGCGGAACGGGCAGTGTTTTGGATGGATTGCAAATATGAAGAAGCAGATATATCCGGTAGTACTACATAAGGATGTTGATGCCTGTTTCGCAATATTTATCTGCACACAATCGGACTGGCAACTGCTGGTTTGAGCATCGTACAGCCAAGGGCTCTGGGGCTTACGAGGCTCAAATCAGCGAAGTACCATCGGAATTTGTATAAAACATACAAGGAGGTACGACATGGCACAGCTGATGAAATATGAGGATTTTCTAGAGAGAGTTAATGAGCTTGGATTTATGGCATTATCGGATATATTGCCGGGATTCCCTTCCCTTTCGGAAGAGACTGCGAAGGAAGTGTGGCACACCGGGGATGAGGATACCGATCCCTGGCGCTGGAAGGATCGGGCGGCGGAAGAAAAAAGATTGGCTTTTGGCTGTATACTGGGCGGGCACAAAGGGTTTGTTTCTCCACGCATGTATCCTGTATTTTATGCAGCCTGTCATCCGGAGGAATCCATGGAGAGCAGAAGGGAGTCGGGGCAGGTGAGTCAGACGGCCTGGCAGTTGTGGCAGCTGTTTGAGGAAAAAACATTGTTGAACACCAGTGATATTCGACAGGAACTGGGAGTCTCCATGAAAAAAGGCGGCAGCCGGGCAGATGCAGCTATTAAGGAATTGCAGCGGTATTACTATATTACCGTTGCCGGGAACCGGCAGAAGCTGGATAAAAACAGTCAGCCTTACGGGTGGCCTGCAAATGTTTATGATAAAGTAATGAATTGGGCTCCTTCGGAATGGATGAAAGCAAGGCCCGGTTTGGAGCGGGGGGAAGCCCGTGAGATCATAGTGGAGGCCGGCATTGCCATGGGAAGGAATTTGGGCCGTAAGGAACTGGTAAAGATACTGGGGATAGAATAGCAGCATTAAAGGAGCGACAGTAATGGCAAAGGTAGAACTTACAACAATGTGCATGATCATGGACAAAGAAAATAACAAAGTTTTGGTGCAGGATCGGGTGAAGAGCTGGAAGGGAATAAATTTCCCCGGCGGACACGTGGAAGGCAAGGAAAGCATCATGGATGCCGCCATCCGTGAAGTAAAGGAAGAAACCGGACTGGATGTATGGGATTTACGTCCCTGCGGTATGATACACTGGTATAATGACCGGACGGAGGAAAGATACCTTGTTTTTAATTTTAAAACGGAAACCTGGGAAGGCGCTCTGCTTTCTGAAACTGATGAAGGTAAGGTGTTTTGGGTAGATATTGACGAGCTGCCCGGGCTTAATTTGGCAGAGGGCTTCGGCGAACGTTTGCCTATGTTTCTGGAAGATAAATACAGTGAGGGCTTTGCCGTGTGGAATGAAGAGGAAAACGGGATGATGAAATTCGTATAAAGGGGAACTTACCATGCAAAAGCGATGTATAATGATATTCCCTGAATTTACTAACGGGGGTGTTATTGATGCCATAAGAAAGAAATAACGGCGTAGAGATCATCGACGAAAATCAGGATTCAATAATTGAGATGGAAATATCTCTACGGTAAATATTAAAACGATACGGGGCCATCCCCGCAAAGAGAGGCCTTCTACGGGATTTTGAAAGTGGGGAAGAATCCTCCCGTTGGTTGATAATAGTGTGAAATGGTGGTATAGTATAGGTGGTATTTTACTGAAAATTAAGGGTAAAGGAGCACCTGTATGTCTTATACGCCGGCTATAATTTCTTTTTTGGCGACGACCCTGCTGTCCCCGCTTTTAATATCTGTATTGAAATTTTTTGGCTTAACTCAGCCCATAAGAAAAGAATTGCCATCCAACCACCAGGTGAAAAAAGGAACGCCTTTAATGCTTGGGGGAGTGTTTTTAACAGGTATTATTATTGCATCCGTTTTTTACCCCGCGAAAATGACATTATTTCTGGCTGTTACTTTTGTGCTGTTCAGCTTTATCGGCTTTATTGATGACTTTTGGAAAGCCTCGCGGCAAGACCCGGGTGGAATCTCGGGAAAGGCAAAGCTGCTGCTGCAGTTTTTGTTCACAGGTGCTTTGCTGGCCTACGTAGTAAATAATTTTGGGTTGGACACTAAGGTTGTACTATATCGCTCCATAGCGTTGGAATTGCCTTCAATCATTTATATCATCATCGTAACTTTGTTCGTAGTTGGTTCAGCAAATGCCATAAATTTTACCGATGGACTGGATGGCCTTTTAGGGGTAGTTGCTATGCCGACATACCTTTTCTTTTTTTCCATTACGGAAAGGGTAGAGGTTAAAATCTTTTGTTCTGCCATGATTGCCTGTATACTTGGCTTTCTATTGTATAATCTGCATCCGGCCAAAGGATTTATGGGGGATACAGGTTCCTTGGCCATCGGAGGTTCATTGTCAATACTGGCAGTGATTGAAAAAGTGGAGATACTGATCCCTGTATTGTTTTTCGTATATTTTGCTGAACAGCTGTCCGTAATACTACAGGTGGCTTTTTTCAAGTTAACCTCCAAAAGACTATTTAAAATGTCCCCGGTTCATTATCACTTTGGATTAAAGTATGGGTGGTCGGAGAATAAAATTGTACTGGTTTTTGGAGCCATCTCTTGGGTATGTACAGTAATCAGCTGGCTGTACAGAGAGATGTTTATGATGTAAAGGCTGTGCCGGGTTTCCAGCCCTTCAGCAGACAATGGATCTGTACTTGAGTATATTATATATATTATTATTAAGATATACTAAGGAGAATTGCTATGAAAGCCATTATTTTAGTTGCAGGCTATGCAACCCGGTTGTACCCTTTAACATTAAATACACCAAAGGCATTGTTGGAGATCAATGACAGGCCGATCTTGGATTATATCTATGACGAGATTGAAACCATCGATGCTATTGATGCGGTGTATGTTATAACAAACCATAAGTTCTATAACCACTTTGCCGAGTGGAAGGAAAACCGAGAGACAACAAAGCGTATAAAAGTAATCGATGATGGGACAAGCTCCGATGAGACGAAGCTGGGAGCCATCGGTGATATACGGTTTATAATAGAGAGGGAGAAGATTAAGGATGATATAATGGTTCTTGCGGGCGATAACTTCTTCACCTACAGATTGCTGGATTTCTATGACTTTTTTATGTCGACAAACAAGGATTGCATATGTGTTCATGAGTTGGAGGATTCAAAGGAACTAAAAAGAATGGGCGTGGCTCTCCTGGATGAGATGAATAAAGTGATCCATCTTGAGGAAAAACCGGAAAATCCCAGGTCCAACATGGCTGTATATGCAACCTATATCTATAAAAGCGAGACCTTGCCTCTTTTTGAAACCTATATAGCCTCTGGGAATAAGCCTGACGCGCCGGGGTATTTTCCGGCGTGGTTGTATCAGCGGAAGGATGTTTACGCGTATATCTTCGATGGGGAATGCTATGATATCGGTACCCACGAAGCTTATGAGGAAGTGAAAGCTTTGTTCAAAGTCAGAGCGAAATGATTTTGTAGGATTCGTCCTATCGCTTAAGTTCATAATTTGCAAATATAGGGTAGGGGTGTATTACGATACATCCCTATTTTTTATGCCATAATTCGACGCATACTTTGGGGGAAATTGGTATATTTCGGTGACGAAAAATCCTTTGTATATAATCCATTATATGCTCTTTATCCGGCATGATATCTTACTTACAGCACTTTGTACATTTTTCTTAAAATGTAGATAAAAGTCTTATGTTGTACTTGACAATAAATCTTTTGGGGTATATAATACAAAAAAAGTAATTAATTACCATAAATACAAAATAAGGGGTGTATTTGATGAAAGAGTCAAAGTATAACTTTTTTTATGAATTCGACCTGGATAGTGAGAAAATTATTGCTTATAACTCACGTACTAATGCACTGGCATTAATGGAATTAAACCAGTATGAGATGTTAAATAATTATCTACGATTGGACAAGCCTATCGAAGATGAAAAGTTCTTTTCGGATTTGTACAAAGGAGGATATTTGGTTGACGATAAGATCGAAGAATCTGAGCTGCTGCGTATGAAGCTTTTGAAATCAAGATTTGCGTCAAAAGGTCTGCATTTAACCATTGCACCCACTTTAAACTGTAATTTTGACTGCATCTATTGCTATGAAAAAGATGTCCGCGTTAATTCAACCATGTCGGAGGAAGTGCAAACAAAGATTCTGGAGATGATTAAAAGGAATGTTGATTATATTGATGAATTATCTGTGATCTGGTATGGCGGAGAGCCTTTATTGGCCTTGGATGTGGTAGAGAGCTTGTCAAAAAGCTTTATTGAAATATGTGAGAAGGAGAAACTCAAATATTCTGCTAGAATTATTACCAATGGATATGAACTAAGCAAAGATGTGGCCATTCGTTTAAAGTCCCTGCGAATTGATGAAGCTCAAATCACCCTGGATGGTCCGCCGGAAATACATAACCAGCGCCGATATTTGATCGGTGGATATCCTACTTTTGATGAAATACTCAATAAGTTATCGGACAGTGCCGACATACTTCGAATTTCCTTAAGGATTAATATTGATAAGGAAAACGAGTCTAAAATTGCTGAGATAACTGACATTATCAACAAAAAAGGTTTAAAAAATAAACTGGATGTATATCTGGGATATACAGAGCCTACCAATGAATGCTATGATGTAAAAACTTGTCTTAGCTATGATGAATTTTCAAAATTGACTTTCGATTTTACGCAAACCCTAATCAAAGAGGAGTTTATAGATAAGAAAGCACTAAAATACCCGAATTTACTGAAAAACTATTGTGGCGCAGATGCGGAGAACAATTACGTAATTGATCCCAGAGGGAATCTGTACAAGTGTTGGACTGATATCGGCATAGATAAGTACGTAATAGGAAATATCCTGGGTACTAAGGGGGAAAAAGAAAGCGCTGTAAATTCAATTCATAATTTCATGTTATATGATCCAACTGCAGATGAAGAGTGCAAAGAGTGTAAATTTTTACCCATTTGCATGGGAGGATGTCCAAGAAAAAGAAGGGACAAAGTGGTAGACCGCTGCATAGAGTATAAATATACTCTCCCCTTGTATGTGAAGAGAATCGCAGAGAACAATTATAATGCTATGATCCAGGAATCTCTGGTGCTGTAAGTCTGTTTATTGTACAGGCGATCGGTTATTTATTATGGTCTATAACAAATGAGTTAGCTTTAATCCGGGATATATTGTCCTTCAAGCAAAGATTTTAAATATATTAACATATTGAGGGGGTGAGATGAATGTATTTTATAGTAGAGCCTCAAGAGGATATGTCATTGACTGGATGTGATTTTGGCGGATGCACTTGCCAAGGTGGTAATACGTGTACTTGCCAAACCGGTGGAAATAACTGTTCCTGTCAAACTGGTAACGGAGGGTGTACATGTGTAGGAAATTACTGTACATGCAACAGCCATGCTTATTGTTATTTTGCGGTATAGCTAATTAATTATGGCGAGATGATACATAAAGTAAATTAACTTTGGAGCTTATATCCCGGATTATAATCATTATTATGATTTACCATAGTTTACCTATCTACAATGAAATATATAAGTAAGGTTTGGACATAAGGAGATTTCCTCTATGAAAGTGAAATTAATATGTAGTGAGTACGTTAAGTCCATTACAGGAAAAGAGTTAGAAAGACCCAACGTTATAGATCTTTATCATGAAAGCTTTTCCAGTTCCGGTGAGTTATTAAAGGATAAGTATTTTCGCTACTATGCTCCTTATAACAAAGAATATATGGAAGACAGAATATATGACTGCTATAAAAAAATAAATGAAAATCCTGCAGCCTTTGAACAGCTATGTAAGTTTGGGTTGGACGACTCAGTGATCACCTCATTTGTGGATTACCTATCCATACGAGATGATAGTGTCCTTACTGATATCAATATTAACCTGTTTCTTGGTGTAGGTTCCTGCAAAGGTTTTGCACTTCCTTTACAAGACAAGGTGTATATCAATATAGCACTGGAAAAGTTTTTTGATGTGGAAAGCCCTCAAAAAGCGATAAGTGCTTTAATCATCCATGAACTGACCCATGCAATCCGATGCTTGGTGTGCAGGCCCCATATTAGCCGGCTGGGAGATGTTCTGATCGAAGAAGGACTTGCGTGCCTTGTAACAGAAGAAGTGCTGAATTTGACCCGGGAGGATGAAGGCCTCATATATCCAGGTGAAATAGAGATTGAAAGTAGCGCGCATTACAAAAAACTATCTGAAATATATGTAGAAAACATATATGCAAAGGATGAACAGCTAATAAAAAGATTTATGAACCTGGGGGATGCAGAGTATGGTATTAAGCCAGGTTTAGGCTATAAAATCGGAGTGGATTTTATCAAACTTTACATCCGTAGAAAAAAATCCAGTGCTGCGGAGGCTTTTTATGTAAACAATGATGAAATAATTGAGCTGATCGGAAACGAGTGGTGAAAAGGATGAAAAAACAGGAATATAAATATATTTTCAATTTGATAAAGCCCTATTTGTCGAAAGAAGTTATTTGGTTATTGATCAATATAACCATGATCGGACTCAGTTTGCTAAATCCTTTTATTGTTAAACGGATCATTGATGTTTCCATTGGTAACCGGGATATTAAAAGTTTGTACATGAATATCGCTTTTTTTGTTATCGTACTCCTGCTGTCACAAATACTGATTACCCTGCAAACCTATGTAGCCACATATATTGGGGAACGGCTTTTGTACGACTTGAGAGTGGGGTTGTACCAAAATATTTCGCATAAGAATATGCTGTTTTTTAACAGCAGACAGACGGGCGATATAATGAACAGGATACTAAGCGAGCTGCCCAGTATCGTTAGCTTGATGGCGGGAACCACCATAACGGTAATCACGCAGATTGCTACATTTTTATTTACTCTTGTTGTTATGCTTTCCTTAAGTATTCCTATCACTTTGCTGGTAGTAGGGGTATTGCCGTTTCTGTGGCTAACCATCGTAAAATACAATCCTAAATTCAAGGAAATTGATACGAGAATTATGGAGCAATTCTCTCAGATCAGCAATATTTTACAGGAAAACATCAGCAATATAAAAGTATTTAAATATTTTAACACCTATAAATTCGGGGAAATCAGATTTTCATCAGCTCTTCATAAAGGTATAAAGCTAAGGTACAAATTTACTCGTTTAAGTATAAAAAACAATAATATACAAACCGTCATATATAATTTCCCTAGAGTAGTCATTTATTTCGTTGGTGGATATCTTGCAATCCAGGGAAAAATGTCTGTGGGGGGAATGGTTGCAATATCGGCCTATATAGAACAGCTTTTCTCTCCAGTACGGACATTATCCAACATAAGTACTGAGTTGCAGAAATCAATAGCGGCATTTAACCGCTACTATGAAATTACTACACAGAGTAACGCCAATGAAATCGGCTCTTTTACTCTTGAAAAAATTAAAGAAAATATTGAAATGAAAAACGTTTCTTTTTCATATCCTGAAAAGCCCAGTACGGTCGAGAACCTACAACTAACTATTCCTGTGGGAAGAATGATATGGCTTCGAGGTGATAATGGAACAGGAAAATCTACCCTGGGAGATTTGCTATGCGGCATTTTAAAGCCACAGCAGGGTTACATTACCTATGACCGGGTTAAAGTACAGGATATCAAAATTGCATCCTTAAAAAGGTTAATTAGTGTTGTATCCCAAAATACCTATCTTTTTCATGACACCGTAAGAAACAATATAACATTAGGGAGAAGGATGGGGGATGAAAGTATCTTACAGCTAAGCAGACAGTTGAAATATACTGATGTCGTACTGAGCAATCAAGTAAACCTTGATACCGTTATATCCAATGGTGGGAATAACCTATCCGGTGGACAAAGACAAAGAATAGCAATATTAAGAGCTTTAGTGGGAAATCCGCAGGTGTTGATTCTTGATGAGGTATCCACCTTTTTAGATAACCAAGCCAAAAGCAATCTTTACGAATATGTTAAAAATAACAGAGATGATAAAATAATAATTATTATCTCCCATGAAGATATATCTTTCCTGCATTGTGATATGGTCCTGGATCTTGATATGGAAGAAGTTGCGGGAAGTCGTATATCGTAACCTATATAGCAGGTAGAGGAAAAGCTCACAAAACAATTAGCTGTTGGGGGGATTTCGATGGGGACAAAACAATATGTAAGTAATTACAAAAGTTCAGTTACCTTACAGGAGGGAAATACCAGATTTTTCGCTTATATGGAGGAGCTGTCTCTCGAGTATGTAGTACTTAGGGGATTGGAGGAGAGAGAATACAAGGAGCTTTTTCTTTCCATGTACCCCTATTACTATAATGCAAAAAGGCAAACTCGAACACAATGTTTCAGGAATGTTCTTATTTCCGATCCGGTGTATATCCGACCCGGAACATATAAATTCAGTTTTTCCAGCTTATCGGAAGAAGAGCAAAGATTTTTGCAGGAATACAGTGCGCAGTGGGTTGTAGAAGAGAAAATACACAAATCCAACCAGCTTAAACTGGATTTTGAACTGGCATTAAATCTAATCAATCCTAGAATGGAGAAACTGGCAGATTCTTTTAATATACAAAGTATCTTTCACTCCATGAAGGAAAAGATGCAATTGCAGAATACGATTTTTAACTATCTTACGCCCACCAGGGTATATTATGGAAGTGAGTTTTGTCCGAGACTTCTTCCATCATTGCAGAAAGTGGATCATGTTTTGCATAAAATGGAAAAGGAAAGATTGGATATAACCTTTGTAACTCCTACCTTATACCAGGAAGATATGAAAAAGTTTGAAGAGATTATCAATCACCTTCATCGATATGCAGAAGAGAACAAAAAAGAGATCGAGGTGGTTTTTAATAATTGGGGAACTTTTGAAATTTTGAGGGATCGAAAATATATTACGCCTGTAATTGGAAGACTACTAGCTAAATATAAAAGAGACCCAAGGTTTTCCTATGAAAATAATGAGCTGTTTGCACCTTATAACACAGAGCTGCGTTCCGGAGATCTCAGTGTAGACCTGTACAGGAATTTTTTAACTCAGAGTGGGATTTGCCGCGCGGAAGTAGATTGTTTGCCCCAGGGGGTTCCGAAAGATTTATCAAGAGAAGACATTATAGGTCTCCATCTTCACTTTCCCTTTTATATTGCTTCTACCTCCAGAATGTGTTTGTTGGGTGCGCTGAACAGAGATTTTGCTACTGTCTTGGATTTCAAACAGCCCTGCAAATTGGAGTGCCGTAAATATTATTACGATGTTGCTTTTTGGGATAAGCTTCAATTGGATGCGGACCCGGAAGCGAAAAATGTGCAATCCATAGTAAGAGGAAGAGGGCTTTTTAGTATCTTTGCCAATTGGAAGGAAAGGTTCGATTTTGAAGAAGCGTATAAAAAGAATATTAAAAGATTAATTTTTTATCATGAGGTTCCATATTAAGCAAATGGATGGTGAAATGCGATGATAATACAAACTCCTCTCAGTTCGGCAGAAGAAGTAGACATTCTGGTTAACGCAGGAGCTGATGAATTTTACTGTGGCATAGTACCTCTGGACTGGAGAGAAAAATATGGGTACGAGATTCCTTTAAATTGCCGGGGAACCTATACTGGAACTAATTTTGATACGATAGAGGAATTGGAGCGTGCAGTAAACTGTGCCCATAAATATAATAGGTCTGTAAGGATCACTGTGAATGAAACAAATTACAGTGATGTACAAATGAAATTAATTGTAAAACTGCTGGACGAATTGGCGGATATAAAGGTGGATGGTGTTATTGTGGCGAATCTCCCAGTATTGCTGGCCATTAAAAACAGGAAGTATGATTTTAAAGTATCCCTTAGTGGGGAAGCCAATTGTACCAGCGCAGCTGCTGTAAAATTTTATCGAGAGTTGGGAGTACAGAGAATTGTTTTTCCAAGACATATTTCCATCCGTGAAATGAAGGAGATTATCCAAAATAATGTGGATTTGGAATTTGAGGCATTTTTCCTGAATGAAGGATGCTTCTTCAGTGGAGGGTACTGTTATGGCATTCATCATACTTGCTATTCCCCCTTGTGCAGAGCATCACAGTTTAAACTGAAACCTAATAACAGGGAAGAAGTAATACAGGAGCTTTTCGATAATACGAAAATCGAAGGAGTTTTCAAATATGCAGCCGGTGCTGTCACAAAGTATAATAATGCAGTGATTTCCAAATGCGGACTGTGTTCTCTGAAGCTATTGCAAGATATTTCAGTGTCCTGTTTAAAGATCGTGGGAAGAACAGGACATGTAAATGAGAAGGCTAAGTGGGTTCAAATCACAAAAAAGGCTGTGGAAATGGCTGAAAGAATAGAGGATTACAGCAAATATAAAGAAGAATGTATGGAGACTTTTATGGGAGCATATAAAACCTCCCTTTGTAAAGGTAGGTTGGCTTGCTATTATCCCAATGAATACTTCCCGGAGCATATCCAGACATGATGATGCCATGGGAATTATATCATAGGCATTATATGCAGTTGAACAGGAGGCGTGAAAAGGTGGATATTCTTTCAGATAAACCGGTAAACATAACAGTAAACTCAAAAATCGAGTTGCTAGGTGTAGTGCAATATTTAGCCGATGATCCTACCATAATAAAGGAAAACTCACAATATATAAATGATATCCGGGATCATTTCCAATCTTATAAAAATGATCCGGTGGTTCATTTTTATAAAGAGTTGAGAAAGAAAGGTTTTGCCTACCATCTTCCGCCTAAATTCATGCTTTTTACAGATGAGAATCTGGAGTTGAAAAATGATATCCATAGGGAAGAAGATTTACTAAAGGTATTGGGCAGCACGGAAACCATGAATGTGTTTCTTTCAAAATTAAAGGAATTTAAGCAAAAGTCCAGCTTCGAAAAATTCTGCAAAAGCCAACGCTCCTTTTACAATAGTACTCTTTCCTTTGTAACAGACGAAGTGCGTAAGAGTAAGTGTATCCAGCATTTGATTGCGTATTATGGGTATAGCCAACATAGTTTTACCATAGTGATACACCCGTGTTCCATTGGTGGGTATGCTGCAAGGATTCCCTTTGAGGGCAATACTTTTGATGCTTATAATTTTATGGTAGTACCTGACTCTATTATCGAATTTATCGAATTGGTCTTGCATGAGTTTGGACATTCCTATGTCAACCCATTGACGAGAGAAAACATAAATTTGATTTATGAATACGAATATTTATTCGAACCCATAAAGGACAGTATGAGAAAGCAAGCATACAATACCTGGGAGAATTGTGTGAATGAACACATTGTAAGGGCTATAACCAGCAGAATATTGTTTACTATGTATGGAAATGAGATAGCTCAATCACGTATAAGGATGGATATCCAAAGGGACTTTATATATACGGACATCTTATATGACAAACTAACGGAATATGAACTAGAACGATCAAGATTTCCGGTACTTAATGACTTTTATCTATACTTACTACATAGCCTTAAAGATATAGATGTTACCATATAAAATTGTAAGTATTTTTTTGTATTATTATAAGGATGATATTATTGTGTTTTGCAGCAAGTTTAGCTATACAAAAAGGTCTAAAACGGATAAAAACAAAGGCTTAGTAAATATGGTATTTGCTAAGCCTTTGTTTTTGGTGGGCAATACAGGACTCGAACCTGTGACTTTCACCACGTCAAGATGACACTCTACCAGCTGAGTTAATTGCCCAGATGCAAAATATATTATACTGTATAATTCACGGCTCGTCAACACCTTTTGGAAATAATATAAAATGTCTAAAAACCTTAAAAACAAGTCTGTTTTTAAAATTCAGTCCATCCAGGTCCTAGGATATAATTATAAATAGCTAGATGCAAAAAAAGTGGGCTTTATCGATAGATATCCAGCTGCGATGGCATAAAGGGAAGCTGTTATACTACGTCTAAAGTTCAGAATCTAAGAACCGGGAGGATGGGGGATATGTATTTTACCCAGGAAAGACTCAAAAGGATTTGTGACGAGTTAAAGGAATATACCCGCAGGGATCATCAGGAAGTGGAAAGTTTCAAATTTAAAGAAGGAAAATTCAAAGACGGCTACCAACAGAATCTGGATATCTCCTCATGGGAAATCTTCGATGCAAAGGAACGATGGGGCGGGAGAGACAAGCATTTCTGGTTCAGAACCGAGCTTAGCATACCGGAAACCTATGCAGGGAAAACTGTAGTATTTGAAGTGACGACAGGCCGGGAAAAAGATTGGGATGCCCTGAATCCGCAATTTTTGATCTATGTCAACGGGAAGCTGGTACAGGGGCTGGATATAAACCACAGGGAAATTATTCTGACAGAAAACGCTGTTGCTGGAGAAACCTATACCATTGCTCTGGATGCCTACTCCGGAATGAAGGAAGGCCTGGTAGAACTCAATGCCGGCATGGCCATTCTGGAAAGGGAGGTAGAGAAGCTTTTCTATAATATAAAAGTACCGTTGGATGTTGCAGGTTTACTGGATAAGGACGACAAGAAGAGCATTGATATACTGAACTATCTGAATGAGGCTGCAAACAGGGTCGATCTACGGAAACCCTTCTCAGATAGTTTTACTGCATCGGTAAAAGAAGCCAATGAATACCTGAATTCCGAATTCTATGAAAAGTACTGCGGATGTGATAATGTGATCGCTACCTGCGTGGGGCATACCCATATCGATGTAGCCTGGCTGTGGACTGTAGATCAGAGCCGGGAAAAAACCGCCCGCAGTTTTTCCACAGTATTAAACCTCATGCGGGAATATCCTGAATATATCTTTATGTCCAGCCAGCCGCAGCTGTATAAATTTATAAAGGAAGACTATCCTGAGCTGTACGAGGAAATAAAAGCGAGAGTCAAGGAAGGTAGATGGGAAGCAGAAGGTGCCATGTGGCTGGAAGCGGATTGCAATATCTCCTCCGGCGAATCCCTGGTACGGCAGGTTCTTTTTGGAACACGGTTCTTTGAGAAGGAATTCGGAGTGAAAAACAGAATCCTGTGGCTGCCGGATGTCTTCGGGTACAGTGCTGCATTACCGCAGATTCTGAAAAAGTCAGGCATTGATTACTTCATGACCACAAAAATCAGTTGGAGCGAATATAACAAGCTTCCCTACGATACCTTTATGTGGAGAGGCATGGACGAAACGGAGATATTGACACACTTTATAACTACAAGCGATATGAAAACCGTTGCGAAATCGCATTTTACCACCTATAACGGGGACCTTGTTCCCAAGCAGGTGATGGGTGCATGGCAGCGGTACCAGCAGAAGGATATAAACAATGATGTTCTTATCTCTTACGGATATGGAGATGGAGGTGGGGGGCCAACAAAGGAAATGTTGGAAAACTCCAAGCGGCTCAGCAAAGGCATTCCCGGAAGCCCAAAGGTCAAACAGGGTACGGCGCTGGAATACTTCAAGAAACTGGAAGAAAAAGTATCGGGAAAGAAGCGGCTGCCTAAGTGGGTGGGAGAACTATATCTTGAATATCACCGGGGTACCTATACTTCCATGGCCAGAAACAAGAAATACAACCGTAAGAGTGAATTCATGTACCAGGATGCTGAAATGCTGTCCATGATCAATGATACAGCAGCAGGGGCCGGAAGCTACCCGCAGGAACAACTGAATGCAGGCTGGGAAACCATACTGCTAAACCAGTTCCACGACATATTGCCCGGATCCTCCATCAAAGAGGTTTATGAAGATTCTCTCAATGACTATAAAAGGGTTACTGCTCAGGGAAAACAGATCATTGATAACGCCATAAACGGAATCGCGTCAAAGATCAACTTGAAAGAAAAAGCCGTTGTTGTATTTAACCAGCTGGCACATGACAGAAGTGACGTAGTTGAATTCCCGCTTCCGGAAGGATACAACGGCGTAAGCATCACGGATGCCGGCGGTACGAAAATTGTGAGTCAGGTTATTGAAGGCGGAAAGGTAATTTTCTACGCACAGAATGTACCGGCAAAGGGCTACAAAGTATTTTATGTAAGTAAGGCCAAGGGTGAAAATGAAAATGATGATATCGCTGTGACTTCTAAAGGGTTCAGCAATAAATTCTTCCAAATTGCGCTGGATGACAGTGGCAGCATTGCCTCCATTTATGATGTCAGGGAGAAACGGGAAGTACTGAAAAACGGAGAGAAGGCCAATGTACTTCAGGCCTTCGAAGATAAGCCCCATAATTATGACGCCTGGGATATAAATATATATTATCAGGAGAAAATGTGGGAGATCCGTGAGGTTGAAAGCATAGAGGTTTTGGAGAGCGGACCGGTGAGGGCATGTATTTGTCTGAAGCGGAAGTTTCTGGACTCTACGCTGAAGCAAAACATTTATGTATATAACGATATCCCGCGTATCGATTTTGCTACTGTGGCGGACTGGAAGGAAAAGCAGATTCTTCTGAAAGCCGCGTTCCCCGTGGATATCCATTCGGATAAGGCAGCTTATGAAATCCAGTATGGCAATGTGGAGCGGCCTACACACTGGAATACCAGCTGGGATTATGCTCGCTTTGAAGTATGCGCGCATAAGTGGGCGGATCTATCGGAAGATGGATACGGCGTGAGCCTTTTAAATGATTGCAAGTTTGGACATGACATCAAGGAAAGTGTGATGCGTCTTACTTTACTGAAATCGGCAACTCATCCGAATGTGGATGCGGATAGGGAGGTTCACGAATTTACCTATTCATTGTATCCGCACAAGGGCGGCTGGAAGGAAGCCGGTACGGTACAAATGGCTTATGAGCTGAACTGCCCGATGTATGCGAAGGTTGAAGATGCGCATCCCGGCAGCCTGCAGGAAGAATTCTCCATGGTAAGAGTGGATAAGGACAATGTAATCATAGAGGTTGTCAAAAAGGCGGAGGACAGCGAGGAGATCATAGTAAGGCTTTATGAATGTTACAACAGAAGGACGACGGCGACCCTTTGCTTCTTTAAGGAAATCGCAAAAGCGGCGGAATGTGATCTGATGGAAAATGAGTTGACAGAAATGCACACGAATGGAAATCAGATTGCATTTGAAATAAAACCCTATGAAATAAAAACATTTAAGATCCGATTAAAATAAATAATTGAATCCTAAAAACTCCACTATGCGAATATACTTTCATTAGAGCTTTTTTATTAGAGACCGATGAAAGAGTGAGGCATAGTGGAGTTTTATATCATTGGATTGTTAATAAGTCTGGCTATTATACTGGTTAGTTGCGAACTATTTACAAACGGAATCGAATGGTTGGGAAAAATGCTGAAGCTGGGAGATGGCGTAGTTGGAAGCATATTTTCAGCGATAGGAACCTGTCTTCCGGAGACCATGATACCCATCATCGCGATACTGTTTTCCGGGGATAGTAAGGAAAATGTCGATGTGGGCATTGGGGCGATTTTAGGAGCTCCTTTCATGCTGAGCACCCTTGCTTTTTTCATAACCGGGTTGAGTGTGCTGGTGTTTAAACAGAGGAGAAGAACCGGGATGGAGATGCAGGTGAATAATAGCATATTGAAGAGGGACATCGGCTTTTTTATCGTTGTTTATGCCTTTGGGATATCGGCTGCCTTTATAGATAATAAGTTGATCAAAAATATAATTGCGGCTCTACTGCCGGTTTTATACGTGTATTATGTGCTGTTGACGGTGCGAAGAGATCACCAATCCCATGGGAGTATCGATGCACTTTATCTGAAAAAATATCTGAATTTACCGACGACGGGTCCGGTCGTTGCGGTACAGATTTCACTGGCATTACTGGGGATCGTATTTGGCGCGGAGCTGTTTGTCGGAAACATTCGTGATACATCCCACTTGTTTGGCATATCTCCCTTGGTACTTTCATTGATTATAACACCCATTGCAACAGAACTTCCGGAGAAGTTTAACAGTATCATCTGGATCGCTAAAAAAAAGGACACACTGGCCTTAGGGAATATAACAGGAGCCATGGTTTTCCAAAGCTGCATTCCGGTATCCATTGGCATTATCGCTACATCCTGGGAACTGGACGGTAAGGCCCTTATTAGTGCACTGATCGCCGTTGCGTCTGCGTCCCTGACGTACCTGTGGATTGCAGCAAAGGAAAAGCTGACACCCGCCCCCCTTTTAGCGGGTGGAGCTTTCTACGCCATTTTCATATTCCTGCTCATTAGAATATATTTTTAAGTGTAAGAGTTTCCCTGTCCGGAATATGCTCAATCAGGTTTTTAAGAACTCCAGCCTCTGCCAGCGCGAGGGCTTGTTCTTTTGCTTCAATGTATTTTGACATTCTTGACAGGGAAATATCAATATTGTCAATCTCAAAATGATCAATCAGCACGGTCCATTTCTTTTCTGTTTTATCCCAGTTGCTTTCTATGGTTTGCAGCTGCTCTTCCGTTTTATCCCAGTTACCTTCCTTTATTGTTTTTTCTATCTCGTCAACATGGTTTGCAATGTCCTGGGATGTAGTGCTCAGGACGCGGTTTGTATAACTGCTAAAAGCAAAAATAACAGCCAGAAGCAGAACGATACAGGTAATTACTTTAAAAGAATGCATAGCGATTAATGCCCCTTTCTTGCTTCCTTCACTTGAAAATATAATTTTTTATTTGCATCCAGGCTTGCGAAAAGAACATCCCTTGTGTGTTTAACACCGTTCTTTTTAAGCTCATTTTCCAGCCAGGCTACATCTACTTTTGCTTTGAAGAGGTTTTGGTGAATGACTAAGCCGTCTACGATTACATCCCATGCCATACCATCCTCCGCTACGGGTAATTTCATATCACCGGTCGTTACGGGACGCTTATTCGATTTCGGAATGACACTGACTTGTCCATTGGTTTCCAATATGGCAAAATTAACATCGGCGATGTTGGGAGTATCTTTAATTCTCAGCTGCTCGAGGAGGTCATTTAAAGTATACAATTCTGTTCTTAAATTTTCTTCAACAATCTTTCCGTTTTCAATAAGGACACTAGGCCTTCCGCATATAACTCCCCTGGCTTTTACACTTTTTAGCGAAACGAAGGAGATTATGATTTGTGCGATTAAAAGTGTTAAAATAGGGATGATCCCATTTATCAGAGGAATTCCCGTATCCTGCATAGGAACTGCGGCCAGTTCTGATATCATGATGGCAATCGCCAGTTCAAAGGGCTGAAGTTGGCCAATCTGCCTTTTGCCCATAATCCGCATTACGATGATGACGATTGTATAAAGAATTAATGCCCTGATAAATATTACCATTAAAAATCAACCTCCAGATTAAGATATCTATATTTTATGGTATTCATAGTTTCTTATACATAAGGATGGTTTTGCATACCAAGGCAGCAATAAGAAGCTTTAATGATAGCAATAGTACGATATGTAAAGTGTAGTCGAGAAAAAGCATTATAATAGAAGTTAATCGGATGCAAAGAACATGAAAACGAAGTATAAGCGATTTGCGCTGAGTTATATATTGGTGCGGTAAATGGTATAATTAATGTTATTGGGCTATTTTCGTCAATATGAAAGGCTCTTTATTTGTTTTATGGAAAAATAGTAATCTTATTATAGAAGTTGCTTGTATTATAGCCTTCAAAAATTGCAGGGGGACTGTATATGCACATAATAGTAGTAGGCTGTGGAAAAGTGGGCGCAAAATTTGCGGAGATTTTATCTCTTGAAGGGCATGATGTTGCCATTATTGACAACGATAGCAATGCATTCAAGGCATTAGGTTCAGGATTCGGCGGAATTACCATAACAGGAGTTCCCATTGACCAGGATATTTTAAAGCAGGCAGGTATTGAGACAGCGGATGCGGTAGCAGCCGTAACACCGGATGATAATGTAAATGTAATGGTATCACAGGTTGCAAAGGAAATATTTAAGGTACCTAAGGTAATTGCAAGAATCTACAACCCTTCCAGGGAACATGTATTTCACGCATTTGGGTTGGAAACCATATGTCCCACAGAGTTGACGGTAGAGGTGATCCATGCCAAGCTTCTGGGTGAAAATGATCGTTTGCGGCATGTTATAGGGAGCGCTGACTTTGTATTTCGACATGAAAAGCTGCAGAAAAGTTATGAGGGCAAAAAAGTTGAATCCGTAAAAACCGGGAGAAATGAAGCCGTATTTGGAGTAGTGCGGAATGGGAATTTTGAATTCACAAATGGTACAATGGTTCTAAAGAGGGAAGATGTGCTCGTTATAGCAAGAAAAGAGTGATAGTGTCATATGGAGGGTACCAATATGTACGTGGTTATTATCGGAGGCGGTAAAGTGGGATATTACCTGGTTAAAACCCTTTTACCGTATAAGCATAAAATTGCTGTAGTTGAAAGAAATAAGGAACTCTGTAAGAAAATTGCCAATGAGTTAAATATATCTGTTATCCATGGTGATGGAACTAATATCGATGATCTATCAGATGTGGAAGTCAATAAAGCCAACATTTTGATTGCAGTTACAGGAAAGGATGAGGACAATCTCATCGCCTGCCAGCTGGCAAAAAGAAATTTTGGGGTAAAGAGGACCATCGCTCGTGTCAATAATCCCAAAAACATCACCGTTTTTGAAAGACTGGGAGTAGATATTGCAGTAAGCAGTACCTCTATTATCGCGGATCTTATCGAACAGGAAGTGGATTATTCGGGTATGAAAACGCTTATGAAACTAAAAAGCGGAAGAGTCGTACTCAGTGAGATTTTAATAAGCAAATCTTCACCCGTATGCAATAAAAGCCTTAAGGACATTGAATTGCCGAGAGATTGCGTACTCATATCCGTCATTCGGGATGAAGAGGTTATCATACCTAACGGCTTCACTGTGCTCCATGAAGGAGACTATATTATTGCAGTATCTTCAAAGGAAGACCAGCAGGAACTAAAGAATTTCTTTATAGGATAAATTGCCTGACAGTAAGGCAATACGATTCAAGACAGGTGAGAATATGAATAATTTGACAATTCGATCAAAAAATAATAAGCTGCTTAATGTTGCACCCACCCGGATTATTGTAAGCAGCTTCGCCATTTTAATTTTGGTGGGGGCTTTTTTATTAAATCTGCCCATTGCCTCCAGAAGCGGACAAAGCATTGGGTTCCTCAATGCGCTTTTTACAGCTACTTCTGCCGGGTGTGTTACAGGGTTGATAGTGGCAGATACCCTCACACAATGGACTCCCTTCGGGCAAATTGTTATTATCACACTCATACAGGTTGGCGGACTGGGTATTGTAACTCTTGCTACCTTTTTTTCCATTCTTTTAGGCCGAAAAGTAGGCTTAAAAGGAATGCTGCTGGCACAGGAATCCATCAACCATTTTAGTTACGAAGGTGTACTCAAACTGGTGAAGAAGGTGGTACTGGTTACACTGGGCATCGAGTTTATCGGTGCGGCACTTTTGTCTATCAGCTTTGTACCGAAGTTCGGCCTCAGAGGTTTTTACGTAGGGCTCTTCCATTCCATTTCGGCCTTCTGCAATGCGGGGTTTGATATTATAGGAGGATTTAAAAGTCTTACAGAATATAACAATGATCCTATCGTCATATATACCATTGCCTTGCTGATTATTATCGGCGGATTGGGCTTCATGGTTTGGAAGGATTTATTCGAATATAGAAAAAATAAAAGCCTGCTTTTGCATACAAAAGTTGTACTTATTGTAACAGCATGCCTGATTTTCTTTGGAGCTGTGTTTTTCTTTGCATTCGAGTATAATAATGTTGCCACCATGGGAAAGCTTACTTTTTTTGAAAAGGTCAATGCCGCCTTTTTCCATTCGGTAGTGTGCAGAACAGCAGGATTCAATTCCTTGCCTACCAATGACATGCGGGAGATATCCAAACTGACAACGGTAATCCTTATGTTTATAGGCGCTGCGCCGGGTTCTACGGGAGGCGGTATCAAGGTAACCACTTTTGGAGTATTGATTATGGCTATGATTTGTCAAATCAAGGGCTTCGAAGATACGACTATATTTAAGAAAAAGGTCTCCCAGTTGGTTGTAAATAAATCTCTTACCATTACAGGAATCAGCCTTATGCTTGTGATTGTGGTAACTACCATTATACTGGCTGTGGAAAATTCGTCCTTAATCAATGTATTGTACGAGGCAACTTCCGCTTTCGGTACAGTAGGAATATCTACCGGGATAACTCCGGGACTAAAAAGTACCAGTAAGATTGCACTGATTCTTACGATGTTTCTCGGAAGAGTGGGGCCTGTCTCTTTTGCCATTGCGCTGACTTTACGGGCGCAAAAGAAAAGTACGGATGTAATCTATCCGGAAGGAAAGATTGTTGTGGGATAAAAACATAAACATAAAAAACAGCAGGCTCTCCTGCTGTTTTTTATGTTTACTATTTATTGCTGGTTGTAGTTCTTACCAGTGTAGGATTCGAATACCTTTTTAACGATGTTACCGCCAACTTTTCCAGCATCTTTTGAAGTGATGTCTCCGTTATATCCCTGCTTTAAGTTTACACCTACTTGGCTGGCAATTTCGTACTTCATCTGATCGAATGATGTTTTGCTTCTGCTGTTTGCCATGTTCAATCACCTCCTCAATAGATATTATGGCTGGAAACTATGGGATTATGTATAGTAAAAATTGGTTAATGAAAAAAACTTTAAATAATGTCGAATTTGTAGTAGACGAAATAAAAAGTATGTGATATACTCTTATTCGAAATGAATGAGTATTTTGAAATGCTTTTAAATTAGTCCCGTGAGGCTGGTAAAGTGTTTATGAATGAAGTTTTTATGTTATGCTATGATTGTATACATAAGCTTCTTACCAGCTGGGTAAGGAGCTTTTTTTAATGCTTGGATACCTGGTTTGTGTAAAAATTATTAAGGGGGAGTTCAAATGCAGACAGCAACAAACAATCAAACGCGAAGGGTTATACAGGTTGAAGAAAAGGTGCCTTTTCTTCAAGGCCTGCCATTAAGTTTTCAGCATTTGTTCGCGATGTTCGGAGCCTCGGTATTGGTACCGTTTCTGTTAAATCAAGCGGCTCAACAAGCGTCAGGAGATAAGAGTTTAATCGTAATTGATCCGGCGATGGTATTATTGATGAATGGTATCGGGACGCTGATTTATCTTCTGCTTTGTAAACTGAAAGCACCTGCTTTTTTAGGTTCAAGTTTTGCGTTTATCGCTCCCGCAAGCTCGATCATTGTTAGCTCGGCAGATTATCATGCTAACTTTTCAAAAGCTTTGGGAGGTTTTATCATAGTAGGGGTGGTATTCTCGGCCGTTGCTCTCATCATAGGCGCCGTCGGAACGAAATGGTTGGATATCGTATTACCTCCCGCAGCCATGGGACCTATCGTAGCCCTCATCGGCCTTGAACTTGCTAAAACAGCAGTGGGAATGGCTGGCTGGCTTCCTAATGACAAGGGTGTTTTTGATACGAAAGCGATTCTCATCTCTATAGTAACTTTGGCTATAGTAATACTTGGAAACCTGTTGTTCAGAGGCTTCCTCGCCATCATCCCGGTACTTGTGGCAGTGGTAGCCGGGTATGCACTGTCAATGTTCCTCGGAGTTGTTGATTACACGGCGATTACATCAAAAAGCTTGTTTGTAATACCTAGTTTTACAGCACCTACCTTTGACTTGAAAGCTATACTGATTATCGTACCGGCAGCACTTGTGGTCATATCCGAGCACATCGGACACCTCTTTGTAACCAGCAACATTGTTGGAAGGGATTTGGTAAAGGATCCCGGTCTTCACAGATCATTGCTGGGAGACGGGTTGTCTACCATACTTTCCGGATTCACAGGGTCCGTACCTACGACGACTTACGGTGAAAACATGGGTGTTATGGCCATCACGAAGGTGTACAGCGTGTGGGTTATCGGTGGAGCCGCCGTAATATCCATCATTATGGCTTTCGTTGGAAAGATGTCCGGGATTATATCCAGTATCCCTACGCCGGTCATGGGGGGTATCTGTGTACTGCTGTTCGGCGTTATTGCAGCCTCCGGTATAAGAATGCTGGTTGAAGCAAAAGTAGATTACAGCAATGCCAAAAATCTTATATTGACAGCGGTTATATTCATTGTCGGTATCAGCGAAGTTCCCATCAAGCTTGCAAAGGATGTCCAATTGAAGGGAATGGCGCTGGCAACCATTGTGGGTATCGTACTGAGTTTGATATTCTATACACTGGAGAAGCTCAAGTTGACTAACGAATAGAATAATGCAAAATTGAAAAAGAGTCGGATTAAATCTCCGGCTCTTTTTGTGTTTAGAAACAATATTTGTTATGATATATATCACATACACCTGCATCAAAAGAAACTATAATCAAGACATGGTAAACGGAATGCGAAACTTTGATTCAAACTAGAGGAGGAATAGAAAATGGCAATAAGAAAAATCATTCAGATAGAGGAAGACAAGTGTAATGGCTGCGGTTTGTGTGTACCCAATTGTGCAGAGGGTGCTATCCAGATCATTAATGGGAAAGCAAAACTGGTAAAGGATTCCTACTGTGACGGTCTCGGTGCCTGTCTTGGACATTGTCCGCAGGATGCACTGCATATTATCGAGAGAGAAGCGGATGAATTTGATGAAGAGGCAGCCATGGAGTTTGTGAAAAAGGTACAGCAGAAGAACGTGAATAGCCATATGGAGCCACCGCATCACCATGGACATGGCGGACATCATCACGGCGGCGGATGTCCCGGAAGCAGAATGAGAGTTTTCAATCAGGGGGGCAGTGATACTTCAAAAGCAACTACGGTAAGCAGCGGAGATATTGAAGTAAAAATCAAACCGCAGCTCAGACAATGGCCGGTTCAGCTGCATCTGGTTCCTGTAAATGCTCCGTATTTTGAAAATGCAGATTTGCTTGTAACAGCTGACTGCGTGCCCTTTGCTTATGCAAACTACCATCTTGAGCTTCTCAAAGGTAAAGCAGTGGTTATTGGCTGTCCAAAGCTGGACGATCTGGAAGCATATGTGGAAAAGCTGACGGAAATCGTATCCCGGAATAATCTCAAGAGCATTACGGTTGCTCATATGGAAGTGCCTTGCTGCTCGGGTATTGTGAGGGCTGTAGATCTGGCATTACAGCGTTCCGGGAAGAATGTTCCTTTGACTAAAGTGAAGATTACCATCAATGGAGAAGCTGAATATAGATAAGAAAGAGTGAAAGAAAAAGGATGGCCATGAGCCATCCTTTTTTACTTGTTCCGAACCTTGGTTTTTTTAAGAACCGGAAGAAACTCGTTGAACTTTGCATCCTTCAGCGTCAGCAGCTTCCTTTTCGGTGCTGCCTTCAAGCCTGTGTCCGGCTTTTTTTCGATAGATAAAAGAAAATCAACGATATTCCTTGCGTTATCGGGTTTTCTGAAGCTTCTTTGGGACCGCTTAATATAATTCAGCTTTTCGGCATTATCAGCCAGCAAATCGTTTAATAACCCTTTCAGCCTTTTCACTTCCTTACAAACAACGCCGAGATGATATTTTTCCAGGTATCCCGGATTTCCTTCTTCCTGGCCGGGAAGTGCGCCTGTCACTACAAGGGGAACATTGCAGCAAACAGCTTCCAGCATGGTGTTGGGGCTGCCGCGGGTGAAAGCAATATCCGAAGAGCGCATCAGATCCTGTATATTTTCGACAAAACCGTAGATTTCGATTCGGTTTCCATATTCTTCAGGAAGTGTGTTTTCCAATCTTCTTTTTAGGACTTTGTTCCTTCCGGCTACGATTTTTACCCTGCAATTAAAGTTTTCCAATAGGATTCTGGCAATTCGGCTCATATTGCCGGAGCCCTCGCCACCGCTCATAATAAGGCATTCAAGGGGCCTTTCGCCTGTATAGCTGTTATCGGGGGTATCCTCGGTAAAGTCACAGAATTTTGCCCTTATAGGGAAACCTGTAACCTTAAGCCGAGATTCCGGGACACCAAACTCCAGGCACTTGTATTTTGATTCAACGGTGGGGCAAAGGATATAATCTGCCCTGGGGTCCGCCCACAAGGGGGTAATGCTTACCAAATCTGCGATTAAAGTTACAAACGGTATATTAATGTTACTTTCTTCCAATATGTTTAATATAGATCCATTAAAATTTGGATGAACACTAAGAATCAAATCCGGTTTCACTCGATCCAAAACTTTAAGGAAAGATTCCTTGACTGTTAATTCCGTTACCTCACAAAGCAGGGCAGGGTTTCGGAGAGAAATTTCCCAAACCAGTCTCCATAGCTCTTTGGCGTTTCTCGTCATGGGTCCATAGAGCTTTCCAATGCGAATGGTCATTTTACCGCGTAGGGCAAAACCATCGATAACATGGACATTAACCCCCGGGTGCTTCGCAAATTGCTCACAAAGGGCATCTGTAATGCTCTTATGCCCATGTCCAGTGTAGTTCGACGATATTATCAAAATATTTTTTTCCATAGTACCTCCATTAAGGAAAATTAAAATGGTCGATATTGCCATTGCTATATCATTATATAACTTATTTTATATAAGATAAAGTATTATATACCTGAATTATACGGCAAAAGAGGGAGTTATGTTTGAAAAATCCAGAATTAGTTAGGGACATATTGATTATGTCAAAAAGAAAGCAGATTCTGGCCCATAGTAATTGAATAGAGATCTGTTTAAAAATTTTCCGGGGTATAGAAAACGGAAGAAACAATACCCTTTTGCCGTCACAGGAAAAATTAAGGAAGAAATATTTGTCCTTACGAATTATATTACCATTTCTCCTTTCATATACTAGGAATTAGGTTTTTAAAATTTATTATTTCTGTGGTAGGTGTGATGTCTTGAAGCGTTTTTTAATCGTCCTTTTCAATTTTATATTTTTTTTCACCTTTATAAAAATGCCGGCAACAGGAGTGTTGGCGGATGATATCAATGAAGAGAGACAGTATGTACAGGTATTTCCTCAAAACAATACACCCGTCCCGAAAGCGCAGATGCCCAGGATCGATGCTTCCGCGGCCATTATCATGGATATGGGGAGCGGGAGGGTTCTCTACGAGAAAAATGCCTATGTGAGAAGGGCTATGGCAAGTACGACGAAAATTATGACTGCTATCGTGGCCCTGGAAAACGGCAATCTGAATGATGAGGTTACTACCAGCAAAAGAGCTGCAAGCATCTCGGGCTCTGTCATAAGCCTGCGAACAGGAGAGAAGATGAAACTGTCGGAAATGCTTTATGGACTCCTGATGGAGTCGGGTAACGATGCGGCCATTGCAATTGCGGAGCATGTCGGAGGCTCCGTCGAGAACTTTTGCGAGATGATGAACCAAAAAGCATTGGAACTGGGAGCACCGAACACTCATTTTACCTCGCCCCACGGGTTGGACGCACCGGAGCACTATACCACAGCTTACGAATTGGCATTAATCACCAAATACGCCCTGAAAAACCCGACTTTCGCAAAAATCGTATCCACCCGCACAGCTACCATACCGAACCGGTCCCTTTACAATACCAATGAACTGCTGGGAGTCTATCCGGGAACCATTGGGGTTAAGACGGGGTACACAGGACAGGCGGGGCGATGTCTGGTCACTGCGGTGAATCGGAATAACTGGGGAGGCGGTATTATATCCGTAGTACTGGGAAGTCCTACGCGGAATGCAAGAGCACAGAGCAGTAAAAATATATTAGACTATGCTTTTACGAATTATTCACCGCAAACTCTTCTAAAAGAGAGGGAAACCCTGGGCCAAATTCCCGTTATAAAGGGAATTACACCCAATGTAAAAGTAGAAGCTGCAGAGGAAATAACGCTGCCCCTTCGAAAGGATGAACTGGATGTCCTACAGAAACAGGTGGTTATGAAGGATATTCTGGACTCTCCCGTAAGCGCCAATATAGAGGTAGGTACGATACGGTATACTATAAATGAAAAAGTGATAGCGGAATCTGCCATCGTCACAAGCGCCGATGTTCGACGTAAAACCTTTACAGATTATTTCCATGATATCATCCTGGAGTGGGGGAAAATCATCAGGCAAGCAGGTGCTTGATTGTAGCGCATACATGAGGTATAATAACGGCGCAATGTCAAATGACAAAAGTAATGAGGTAACCAATGAAAACACTGATTATAGCAGTTAACTCAAAGTATATTCATGCCGCTCTGGCGCCCTGGTATTTAAAAGCTGTTTGTGATGCCGGCTGTGGCGAGGTCAAGGTGGAAGAATACACTATAAATGATACTATGGAATCGATTCTAGGCAGGATTTTTGCAGCAAAACCGCAGGTGGCTGCTTTTTCCTGCTACATATGGAATATTGAATATGTGCTCCGACTGGCAGCAGACCTGAAAAAGGTTCTCCCGGAGGTAAGGATTGTTCTGGGAGGTCCTGAGGTTTCCTATGATGCGGAGGAGGTTCTGGAGAGAAATCCTTTTGTTGATTATGTCCTATCGGGAGAAGGTGAGGTAAGCTTTCCGCTGCTGTTAAAAAGCTTTCAGGAATCCGCCTGTGCTTTGAAGGAGATCCATGGACTTGCCTACCGTGACATGGGAAAGATATTTTCCAATCAAGGATGTACAGTAGTAGAGGATTTGAATTCCATCCCCAGTCCCTATACGGAGGAAATGCTGAGGGCTTTGGGAAACAGAATCGTTTATTATGAATCTTCCAGGGGATGTCCTTTTTCCTGCTCCTATTGCCTTTCTTCCACCACCAGTGGAGTTCGCTTTTTTGTCCTTGACAGGGTGGAGGAAGATCTGGACCGGCTGGTGAATGCCGGCGTGCGGCAGGTCAAATTTGTAGACAGGACTTTCAACAGCAGCCGGAAGAGAGCGAAGGAGATATTTGCGCTGATTCTTCGTCGATATGGCAGTGGGACAAGCCCGAGAGACGTAAACTTTCATTTCGAAGCCGCGGCAGACCTTTTTGATGAAGAGATGTTTAAGATTCTGGAACAGGTCCCCCCTGGCCTGATGCAGTTTGAAATTGGCGTTCAGACAACCAATGAACGCACATTGGAACTTATCAACAGAAAAACTTCCATTGAAGCGGTTTTTGCTAATTTCAAAAGACTGAAGCTCGCTGGAAATATACATATGCACCTGGACCTGATTGCCGGGCTGCCGGAAGAGGATTGCCTTTCCTTTGCACGGTCTTTTAATGAGGTATATAATCTGGGGCCGCAGCAGCTTCAACTGGGCTTTCTTAAAATGCTCAAGGGTTCGAAGATACGAAAGGAAGCAGAGCTGTATGGATATAGATTCAGGGAATATGCGCCCTACGAGGTTTTGGAGAACCGATCCATATCCTTTGAGCAATTAATGGAAATCAAAGGAATCGAAGAACTGGTGGAAAGATATTATAATTCCGGAAGGTTTGTCCGGACCCTGAAGTGGATTCATGAGATCCTGTTTCCGGCACCCTTTGACTTCTATACCGGGTTTCTTCAGTTTAATAAGGAAAGAGGAACCTTGGAATGTGGAATTTCCAGCCGGGAACTGTATAATGTTTTGCAGGATTATTTGAAAAAAGTGCTTTCCGAATCATTTTGGCCTGTATGTAATGACCTGTTGAAGTTTGATTTTTTGTCTTCGGACAATACCAATAATCTCCCTTCCGGGATCGAGAGGATCGTGGAACCGGATTTCCGGGAAAAATGCTTTGCCTTTTTAAGAGATGAAGGAAATGTGAAAAGATATCTCCCGAATTTTGCAGGCACTCCTGCGAAACAGATATTCAAGAGTGTACATTTTGAGAAATTCCGATACAATGTTGTACAACATGTAACGGATTGTGATATTAAAAAGGAAGAAACAGTGGTATTATTTAATTATACGGACAGGGACAGGGTCACGGAATTATACGGAAGTCATATTGTGGAGATGGACAGTAAAACCTTTGTCTAGGAATATTAACTATTTATTTTTATCAAAATACTAAATGGACTGTATAGAAGCACAAACAGTCCATTTATATACAATAAGACTGGTAACTGCTGATTTGGCGTTTGCATAGCCAAAGCTTTTAGGGCTATGCGGGCGTCGAATCAGCTAAGTTCCATCTTACATTGTATAGTATTTCTGAAATAGGAGTTGGATATGAACAAACATGATATCAGCCAGATTTTATATGATATAGGAGTTCTTCTGGAGTTACAGGGAGAAAGCTTTTTTAAGACAAAGGCGTATTATGAAGCGTCACGGACCATTGAGCTTCTGGAGGAAGACCTGGAGGTGCTGGTCCGGGAGGATACACTAAAGGATGTGAAGGGCTTTGGACAGGCCTTGACGCAGAAGATCACCGAGTTGGTTACCACGGGGAAGCTGGAATATTACGAGAAA
The DNA here is from genome assembly GCA_023419605.1 of Bacillota bacterium. Classification (GTDB taxonomy): domain Bacteria; phylum Bacillota; class Clostridia; order Acetivibrionales; family JAEZXR01; genus JAEZXR01. The sequence continues at coordinate 86,349 of JAEZXR010000107.1, forward strand.
CTGAGGGCATCAGTACCGGAGGGGCTTTTGGAAATGCTCAGGATACCCGGCTTAGGTCCTAAAAAGGTCCGGGCTGTCTATGAGAATCTTGGGATTACCACGATAGGAGAGCTAAAGTATGCCTGCCTGGAAAACCGGCTCAGAAAGCTCTCCGGTTTTGGAGAGAAGACGCAGCAGAAGGTGCTGGAGGGCATAGAGAATCTGGGAAAATATGCGGGACAGTATCTTTATCCTCATGGGATGCTTTTATCGGAGACTCTCGTTAAGGATTTAAAGGAAAGCGGCCTTGTGATCCGGTGCAGTGGAGCAGGAAGTCTTAGAAGAAGAAAAGAAACGGTAAAGGACATCGATATTATTGTAAGCAGTGAGCACGGGGGGCAAGTTATGGAGTTTTTTACATCCCACCCGTTGGTTGTACAGGTGATTGCAAAAGGGGAGACAAAGTCCAGTGTGGTGCTGGCAGACGGAATCAATGCGGATTTGCGTGTTGTCTCCGACCGGGAATATCCGTATGCTCTTCACCATTTTACAGGAAGTAAAGAGCATAATACGGCATTGCGGCATATGGCGAAGCAGCAGGGAATTAAAATGAATGAGTATGGGCTTTTCCGGGATGAGGAATTAATCCCATGCAAAACGGAGGAGGGTATCTTCCAGGTATTCGGAATGCAATACATACCTCCGGAGCTGCGGGAGAACCATGGTGAACTGGATGCCGCCAGGGAGAACGGGCTTCCTGTACTCGTGGAAAACCGGGATGTAAAAGGTGTCCTCCATGTCCACTCGAACTATAGTGACGGCTCCAATACGCTGGAGGAACTGGCGGAATACTGCCTGCATAAAGGATATTCCTACTTAGGCATTTCAGATCACAGTCAAAGTGCTTTCTACGCCGGCGGATTAAAGGTGGAGGAGATTAAGCGGCAGCATGAAGAGATTGATCGGCTGAACGGAAGATATGCTTCCCGGGGGCTTACTCTTTTGAAAGGGATTGAACTGGACATTTTGCAGGATGGCAGCCTGGACTATGAAGATACGGTATTGGATTGGTTTGACTTTACCATTGCATCGGTGCATTCCTCCTTTGCCCTGGAGGAGGATAAAATGACCGAAAGGATTCTGCGGGCACTGCGTAATCCGCGTGTTTCCATTCTTGGACATCCTACAGGCCGGTTGCTGTTATCCAGAGAGCCCTATAAGGTGAATATGAATGAGATTATTCACGCAGCGGCAGAAAATCAGGTCATTCTTGAGATCAATGCCAATCCGCACCGGCTTGATCTGGATTGGCGGTATTGCAAAATGGCTAAGGAAGCGGGATGCAAATTCGCTATTTGCCCCGATGCCCATACAACCAAGGGCATTGATGATATAGCCTATGGAGTCAATATAGCTCGAAAGGGCTGGCTTACCAGGGAAGATATCGTAAATGCGCTGGGTCTGGAAGCACTAAAAGAAACTTTACGTAAATAGGACAACATACTGGAGGCACGCGAAAGCGTGCCTCACATGCAGTACGGCAATATTATCTGGGAATCAACCGCAATTCCATCCAGTCAAAAGCAATAAAATCATTGGGGCCGGTGCTGGATGTGTTTACAATTTCGACCCGGTTATTTCTTCTCAGGTCACGGATACTAAAAGTAAGCGCTCTCCAGTTCGTAAATTCAGTTCCGCCGGGCCGACCGTGGTTCAGCGGCAAACGTCCGCTATGGACCCGGTTGTTGTTTATAGTAATGGTAGCCGAATACCTGCTTTCGGGAACATCGTAATGATCATCCAAAACTCCCCGGATTATAATCTGCGCTCTAAAGTTGCTTTCCGCCGCTGCAAGGGCTGCAGGCAGCTGGAAGGTCCAAACCCCGCGGTTTCCTGTATATAGAATATCTGCATTTCGGCTGGGATTTCCGTAGTTGGGATAGCCGGTAAGTTCCTTGAATAGTGTGATGGAGGTTACCGGCGGGTTGTTGCTAAGTATGGGTGGCGGATCACCTGGTCTTGCAGTAGCAGGACCCATGCCTATGTCATACATGCCGTTATTGCCGTAGGGGGACATGGGCTTTGGCATCGGCATCCAGTTGTTGGGCGGTATGTTCTGCATCATTTCCGGTGCGGTGATTTGTGGCATCATGTTGGGATTCATGGGCATCATTTCCGGTGCCGTAACTTGTGGTACCATATTGGGATTCATAGGCATCATTTCCGGTGCTGTAATCTGCGGTAGCATGTTGGGGTTCATGCTTGGCATGGTTTCCGGTGCTGTGACTTGCGGTAGCATATTGGGGTTCATGCTTGGCATCATTTCCGGTGCCGTGACTTGTGGTACCATATTGGGGTTCATGGGCATCATTTCCGGTGCCATGAATTGCGGTACCATATTGGGATTCATGCCTGGCATCATTTCCGGCGCTGCCTCAGACGGGGAGAGTGTCGGATACATGGGTGCAGGCTGATAGTTTTGCGGCATATTCATGCGCGCATCATAAGGAACAAAGAAAAATCTGTAATATGGTAACATCGGGTTTCCTCCTCATAGTAAGATAAGAGACTTTCACTACTACAATATTCATAAAGCCCAAATTATGTTACCTATAGGAAGCTCATTTCCTTGCTCACTGTGTTTTGCATGCTTGAAGAAAATTCTACTTTACGGGGAAGCTGTCCATAGCCCTTGTCCAGGTGTCCATATCTTAGCGGGAGGGAGTTGGACTTGGGGAAGGGGTTGCTTTTACCTCGGGTTTTTCGATCAACCGGAGAGTGTACCGTGAGAGGAGATTGGCCGTAGGCGTAATTTCGAGATTCGGAGGCAGCTGATATTTAGCCGGCAGTTTACTTTCGGTGAAATTAACCTTATAAGTGCCTTCATTTAATTTGAACACGGCAATTCCTTCCGCATTTGTATAGGAAAAGACCTTGTCCGGGTATCCAGGAGCAAAGGGAATCCCGAGAACAGCCAACTCCAGATTGGAAACCGGTTTATTATTCGAATCCAATACCTCAATCTCAGCAAAGCCCCATTTCGGTTTTACTTCCGGTACAGGCTCCAGGCTCAGGGTGATCACCTTTGTACCTGCAGCCTTCAAGTCAAAGAAATAGGGAGATGGAACTTTGTAATGGGCAGGGAAGCTGGAAGTGTTGAAGGTCAAACGGAAGCTTCCTTTGTCCAGTGAAAACCGGGCTTCTCCTTTTTCATTGGTGGTTTTCGTTTCATTAAAATCCTTTATCACACCGGAAGACTTTCCGATAATGTTGATTTCAGCATTGGCAATGGGTTTATCACTCTTGTCATCAACTACTTTCAGCTGTACATCATAGATCGCTGCATCCTTGGCGGATACCACCTGGGTAACAGTTGCCACGCCCTTCATTTTAGTGATAACGGAGACGAAATCATTGGCAACGAAGTCTTTTCTGATAGCGGACCCTTTATAGCCAATCGCAACAGTCAGGATGAGAATACAAAAAACATACAGCGAGTTTCTCACCAGTGTATAGGCTTTTTGAGGGCTGGCAGCTGTATAAATGCTTTCCTTCAGAAAGAGGGAAGGGAAAAAGCGCGGCACAACCAGTGCGGCAGAAGATAACAGGGTAAATACACCGCCGGAGAGAAGCAAAAAGGTTGTCAGCGGGTTGAGGCAATCCCTCATATAAGCCAGAACGGGTTCATTGCCAAGAGAAAGCGTCATGGTGATGGGGTAGATGTAGTTTGGCAGCACTGTATAACTATAGATTAATATTCCTGTTCCCAATAGAATCTCAAGAATCCCGCAGGAAATAATGGCAACGGCCAGCCACTTGACAATGTCGGTGAATTTTCTAAAAAGCCCCAAACCGATGATAAACAGCAGAAGAAAGCAGGGAAGCAGTATAGCAGGAAGCACTGTTATGATATAGTACACCATTTTGGAGGTGGAAAGAAAATCGACGATCTCATTCCGGTCCATATAAAGAAGAACGGCTCCCAGATTTACCTTACTGATTTTGGATAGCGCTTGTGCCGGATTATCTGCGATCTGGCTGCTTCCTGCCGGCTGTCCGCTGTCGTCCGTTTGCGAAGAGAGGTAGATATCCGGGAGAAACTTCCTGTCATTGCGGAAGTATTCGAAGATTCCATCACGCAAGGAATCCAGATTCTTAGCAATTAATTCCGGGGTCAGGTTCTTTTCCAAAAGAATAAAAACGTCCTTTTGCTGTTCATAAATTTCTGCATAATTTTTTTTGAAATTATTGATGAACCCGGACATGGAAGTGTTGAGAACATACTGGGTACCGGAATATAGATCATGCTTTTTAAAAAGATCCGAATGGAAATCGGGATTTAACGAAGTACGTTCGATGGTAAACCCCGCTAATACAACAAAAAGTAAAACCCCGGCAAGAACCGCGGTAGAAGCATAAATGATTTTCTTCACATATTTTTGCAAAATATACATTGCCGATTCCTCCACTTCTATATCTATTATACCACAATTTGCGCTGAAATGAAGGTATCTGGGTTGTATTCCCAAAACATTCTAATTTATAGTCTGTATCCTAACCAACATTAATATAATTGTATAAGGGATGATGCAATTGATATTATGATTAACGGGAGGGTATCCACATGGCAAATGTTGATATATCCAAAATAATTATTAAGGATCGGGAGGAAAGAAAGAGTGTAAGCTTTGAAGGTACATTCCTTGATTACCTGAATATTGCAAAAGAAAAACCTGAATTAACCATCCTTGCCCACCAGCGGATGCACGAGGTGATCACCAAACCGGGGGTAGAGATCATAAACACCGATGAGAACCCTAGATTGCGAAGAATCTATGGAAACGATGTCATAAAAAAGTATAAGTTCTTTGCAGACGACTTCTTCGGTATCGACAAAACCATCATGAAGATCGTACGGTATTTCCATTCCGCTGCCATGGCAGGAGAAGAAGCGAGACAGGTATTGTACCTGGTAGGACCGGTAGGCGCCGGTAAATCGTCTTTAATGGAAGCCCTGAAAAAAGCCCTTGAAGCCAGCGAGCCCATCTATGCATTAAAGGGCTGCCCCATGAGGGAAGAGCCTCTCCATCTGGTTCCCAAGCATTTACGGAAGGAATTTGAGGAAATTCTGAATGTGAGGATTGAAGGGGATTTGTGCCCCGTTTGCCGATACAGACTAAAAAATGAGTATGATGGCGAATACGAAAAATTCCCGGTAGAAACTGTAGATTTCTCCATCCGCTCCCGAAAAGGGATTGGCGTTGTACCTCCGGTGGATCCGAATAATCAGGATACCTCGGTACTCGTAGGCAGCGTGGACATCTCGAAAATCGACCTCTACCCCGAGGACGACCCGAGAGTACTGTCCTTGAACGGTGCTTTTAACGTAGGAAACCGGGGCATCGTTGAGTTTATAGAAGTTTTTAAGAACGAGACCGAGTATCTGCATACCATGATTACAGCCACCCAGGAAAAATCCATTCCTTCCCCGGGGAAAGGCTCCATGATCTACTTTGATGGTATTATCCTGGCTCACTCCAATGAGGCGGAATGGAATAAATTTAAATCCGATCATACCAATGAAGCCATTCTGGACCGTATCGTAAAAATTGAAGTGCCTTACTGCCTTGAATTAAACGAGGAAATCAAGATCTATGAAAAAGTACTGAAAAAGAGCAAGTTCGATGCGCATATTGCGCCCCATACCATTGAGATTGCTTCCATGTTTGCCATACTGACACGGCTTTCTCCCTCCAACAAGGTAGATCCTATCACCAAGCTGAAAATTTATAACGGCGAGGAGATCGTAGAGAAGGGAATGACCCGGAAGATCGACATTCTGGAGTTGAAGGAGGAAGCTGCACGGGAAGGTATGACAGGAATATCCACCCGTTTCATTATGAAAGCACTGGATACGACGTTGTCCGAGTCCCAGCATAACTGCATAAATCCTATATCCGTAATGGAAACCCTGGTGAAGTCAGTGAAGGAAATGGCCATCAGCGAGGAGGAAAAAAGCAAATATCTGCGATATATTCAGGATACCATCCGAAAGGAATACAATAAAATTTTAGAAAAAGAGGTCACCAAAGCCTTTATCCATGGCTACAGGGAACAGGCGGAAAGCCTCTTCAACAACTACCTGGATCACGCGGAGGCTTTTGTAAATAAAACAAAAATCAAGGACCCCAATACGGGGGAAGAATTGGAACCGGATGAAAAATTCCTGCGGTCCATTGAAGAGCAGATCGGTATTACCGATTCGGCGGCAAAAGGCTTCAGAGCCGATGTAACGGCTTACATGTTCTATGTTTTACGAAACGGCGGAAAGCTTGACTTTAATAGCTATGAACCGCTTAAGGATGCTATAGAGAAAAAACTAACGGCTTCCATAAGGGAACTGAGCCGGATTATAACCCAGGCCAAGGTCAGAGATAAGGAGCAGAATCAAAAATACAATGCCATGGTAGAGCAAATGAAGCAAAACGGGTACTGCGACCACTGCTGCAATGTGATACTCAAATACGCTGCCAATAATTTGTGGAAAGACTAGGCGCCGGGGGCGCAATTGAGAATGGAGAATTGAAAATGGAAAATGAAAACCCCAATAATTCTCAATTTTCAATTTTCAATTCTCAATTTTATCACGCTAGGGGTGATTTATATGGCTATATTCAAGGAGTTTGTCAGTGGGGGAACGGATCGTTCAGCAGAGGATCGAAGGCGCCATCGGGAATTAGTGGAAGAGTCCATTAAGAAGAATATCGGAAATATTATTGCAGAAGAAAGTATTATCGGACAGAATCGGAACAAGAAAATCAAGATACCCATCCGAAGTATAAAGGAATACCAGTTTATCTACGGAAAAAATTCGCCGGGTGTCGGCTCCGGAGACGGAAATGAAAAAAAAGGGGACAGGGTGGGCTCGGACAAATCGGGTAAAAAAGGACAGGGGGACGGGAAGGCTGGAAATAATGAAGGGGAGGATGTCTACGAAACCGAAATCACCATCGAGGAATTGATTAACTACCTTTTCGAAGACTTGAATCTCCCGGATATTGATAAAAAGAAGATTGCCGAGCTGGAATCCATCCGTATGGTCAGGAAATCGGGCTATCAGAGAAAGGGGATACCTCCGCGGCTTGCAAAAAGAAAATCCGTAATCGAGAAGATCAAGCGCAAACAAGCAACCCAGAGAAGTCTGAAGGAAGTCGAAGAAGAAAATGCGTCCATGCCCCAGGACTCGGAGACAGGAGCAAAGGAGGAGAGCTTTACCGAATCAATCCGGGAACGGTTCCCTTTTATTGAGGATGACCTTCGTTACCACCGGATGCGGGAGGATCGAAAAAAGGACTTTAATGCTGTGATCATTTGTATCATGGATGTATCCGGCTCTATGGACCAGACGAAAAAATACATGGCCAGAAGCTTTTATTTCATGCTCTATCAATTTATCCGGCTGAAGTATGAAAATGTGGAAGTGGCCTTTGTAGCCCATACGACGACGGCGAAAGAAGTCAACGAAAATGAATTTTTTCACAGGGGAGAATCCGGGGGTACCTATATCAGCAGCGGGTATGAAAAAGCCCTGGAAATCATCGAACAGCGATATAATCCTTCCAGTTGGAATATATATGCCTTCCACTGCAGTGACGGGGATAACTGGACCGAGGATAACGTAAGGGCTATAGAGTATGCCGGTAAACTCTGTGAAGTGTGCAATCTTTTCGGCTATGGAGAAATCGTACCCGGTTACTATACTTCCAACAGCACTATAAAGGCCGAGTTCCAAAAACATATCAAGCGAAAAAACTTCGCAATCGTAACCATGACCAAAAAGGATGATGTTTTGCCGGCCCTGAAAAAGCTGCTGGACAAAGAAAGCGAGTGAGTGGTGGTGAATCAATGGCAGATTTCAGCATGAGAGAATTGGAAGAATGGAATGAAAAAATAGAAGGAATTACTCAGGAGTTTGGATTGAATTACTATGAACAGGAGTTTGAAATATGCAGCTATGAGGATATGATCGGATACGAATCCTATATCGGAATGCCCTCGCACTATCCCCATTGGAGTTACGGAAAGGCCTATGAAAAGACAAAGACCCTGCATAAATATAATCTGACGGGGCTTCCTTATGAAATGGTTATTAATTCAAACCCATGCATCGCATATTTAATGAAGGACAATACTCTTTTACTCCAAATACTTACCATAGCCCATGTATACGGGCACAACGATTTCTTTAAAAACAACCGGCTGTTTAAAGAAGGGACGCGGGCCGAGTATACGGTAGAGATGTTTAAGAACCACGCGGACCGAATTCGGGAGTATATTGCAGACCCGGGCATCGGCTACACTAAGGTGGAGAAAATATTGAATGCGGCCCATGCCATAAAATTTCAGGTGTCCCGGGTCATTGGAGAGAAAATGGTTTCCGAAGAGGAAAAAAAGAAGGCTCTTCTGGAGAAGGTACAAAAGGGTGTAGTTAACGATTATCCGCTTATCATACCCAACAGCGAGGTGGAACAGCCTCTCCCGGATTTTAAAAAGATTCCTCTGGAGCCGGAGGATGATTTGCTGTACTTTATCTCCAATTTCAGACGTTTGGAGGAATGGGAAAAGGACATCATTAACATTGTCCGGGAGGAGTCTTTATACTTTCTTCCTCAGATTGAAACGAAGATCATGAATGAAGGCTGGGCCAGCTTCTGGCATTATAATATTCTCAACAAGCTGGAGCTTCCCCAGGATTTGCATCTGGAATTTCTAAAGCGGCACAATCAGGTAATACGGCCTCACAGAGGCCAAATCAATCCGTATTATGTGGGATTCAAGATTTTTGAAGATTTGCAGAAAAAGAACCATGGCGATCTAAGTAAGCTTTTTGAAGTCCGGACCATCGAGCGGGATGCCTCCTTTGTACGCAGATATCTAACCCATGAACTCTGTGAGGAAATGAATTTGTTTGAATACGTTAAAATGGGCAGCGATTATATTGTGTCAGAGGTGTCCAATGAAGAGGGCTGGAAAAAAGTCCGCGATACCCTGGCGCAGTCTGCCGGTATGGGAGGGATTCCCCAGATCCGGGCTGCTGAATGGGTTCAGAAAGATAATACGTTACTTCTGGAACACCAATACGACGGAAGGGAATTGGAATTCACCTATGCCTATGAAACCATCAAGCACGTCGTTGACCTATGGGATGCAAAGGTTATACTGGAAACCTGGCTGGATGGCAAAAAGAAAATGATTCTATGCGATGAGCATAAGAAAATTTCCATGGTGAATGCGTAGCGGAAAAGTGGGTAAAAGCCCACTTTTTTATTGTCCAGGAAAGGTCTCTTTCCTGGACAATAAAAACATTAAATTTATGCGTGCGACAGCTTTTCCTCATGCTTCAGAAAGGCACATGGGCAAACAAAAGTGGCAAAGCCACCTTTGTTATTTTATAAGGAAAACTTTTTCCGGTATTGCAGGGGAGAAAGACCTGTTGACGCTTTAAAAACCCTCCCGAAGTGAGTTGTGCTTTCATAGCCGACCCTTTCCGCAACGGTGGTCACCTTCAGACCGGATTCCCGTAGAAGTCTTTGGGCTTCCTTTATACGGATACTGTTCAGGTACTCCACAAAAGTGAATCCTGTAACATTCTTAAATACCCTGCTAAGGTAAAAAGAACTGATGTAAAACAGGGATGAAAGATGTTCCAAGGTTACATTATCCATATAGTGGGCATTGATATAACTGACGATATCCGAAACCTTTTTGTGGAGGGGATTCGGGTACTCAAACCGGTGTTCCGGGTTTTGGGCAATATAACGGTTGATAAAAACCAACAGCTCACACAATAGCAGCTTCAGGCTGGTCTGGTATCCCAACGGATTTTTTTTGTTTTCTGCCAACATTCTCGTCAAGAGAGTTTCGACGGTATCCTGCTCACTTACATTCAGCCGAAGGATATTAATATCCTTATGGAAACACGAAAAGACATCCAGGTCCGGAAAGTCCTTGACCATGTTCACGATAAACTCCTCTTTAAAGTTGATGAGGATTCTTTCATGAACGGGGTTGCCTGCGTCCATGGTCTGGTGAATGTCATAGGTTTTTATAAAAACCAGGTCCCCTTTCATCACATGATAGGTCCTGTTCTTGATAAAGTAATACCGTTCTCCTTCCAGAAGATAATAGATTTCATAGGAGTCATGGTAATGGTTGTCCCGCATCACAACGGTATTGGCGACTCTTCTGCGCCAAATACCGAAGGGAATATTAATGGTATCAAATATGTTTTTAGGGAGAGACATGCAATCACCTCCATCAAATTATAGTATAAACAGCGGCAAATGAAAACAAGAAATGTAGAAAATTAATAAAGTAAGCAAAAAATGTGCTGAGAAATTATCATAATTTGTTGTACACTAAAAAGAGAAATACAGCCATTAGGTTTTTAACACCCTGCTGCAAATAACTTGCTGCATCAAATAATTCACGTTTTAAAGGGGGATATTGTATGAATTACGAGGGGAACAAGGTTTCAGGACTAAATATTGCTTATATCGGCGGAGGCTCAAAAGGATGGGCCTGGGGATTGATGAGCGATCTCGTTTCGGAAGAAAAGCTGTCAGGTTCGGTTCGGCTTTACGATACGGACTTCGATGCAGCCTACAAAAACGAAGTGATCGGGAACAAGCTTTCCAGCCATAAGGAAGCCAAATCCCATTGGGACTATAAAGCGGTAAAAACGCTGGAAGAAGCGCTGGTGGGAGCGGATTTCGTTGTTATCTCCATTTTGCCCGGTACCTTCAAGGAGATGGAATCGGATGTACACCTGCCGGAAAAATACGGAATCTATCAGTCTGTGGGTGATACCGTAGGACCGGGAGGTATGGTAAGGGCCCTTAGGACCATACCCATGTATGTTGAAATCGCTGAGGCCATAAAAAACTATTGTCCTGAGGCTTGGATCATCAATTATACAAATCCTATGACGCTGTGTGTAAGAACCATGTATGAAGTGTTCCCGCAGATCAAAGCCTTTGGCTGCTGCCATGAGGTTTTCGGAACACAGAAGCTCATGACACATATGCTCAAAGAGGTAAGAGGAATCGAGGCCCAAAGAGATGAGATCCAGGTTAACGTACTGGGTATCAACCATTTTACCTGGCTGGACAAGGTAACCTATAAAGGCGAAGACTTAATTCCCATGTACAGAGCCTTTGCAGAGAAATACTATGAGGAAGGATATGAAGAAGGGGAAAAGGGACACTGGATGAACAGCTCCTTCCGCTCGGCTCAGAGAGTTAAATTCGACCTTTTCAAGAGATATGGCATTGTAGCTGCTGCCGGTGACCGGCATTTGGCAGAATTTTGCCCGCCATGGTACCTGAAAAATCCTGAAACTGTGGCAGATTGGAAGTTCGGATTGACAAAGGTTAGTTGGAGAATTGACAACCAGAAGGAGAGAATAGAAAAGGCAGAAAGACTCTATGCGGGAGAAGAGGAAGTAGAGATTAAAAACACCGGCGAAGAAGGAGTGCATCAGATGAAGGCGCTTCTGGGCCTGGGAGATCTGGTTACCAACGTAAATATTCCAAATTACGGACAGATGCATGGTGTGCCCTTGGGCGCCGTTGTGGAAACCAATGCGGTATTTAGGCATAACAGCATAACTCCGGTTTTGGCAGGACGGCTGCCGGAGGATGTAAACAATCTGGTAGTCCGCCACGTACACAACCAGGAAACTACTTTGAAAGCAGCGTTGGAGAAAGACAAAGAGCTCGCTTTCAGAGCTTTTGCAAATGATCCGCTCATGACAGCCAGCCTTAGTGATGCAAGGAAGCTGTTTGATGAAATGCTGCAAAATACGAAGAAATACCTGCCGGGCTGGGAGCTATAAGTCCGAAAAAAAGCAAATATCAAGTTAAAGATTCTATAATCTAGAGTTATGGGGGGGCAGGGGGCATAGCTCCTCTGCTGGCCGCTCCGGCGGCCAAACAAAGGTGCCCCTTCCACGGGAAGGGGTCGGGGGATGGGTCTACTTAATTAGATATTCCTGTTTACAACCAACTGTAAATATAGTATACTCATGATAATAAAATATTGATGCTAGGGGTGCCGCAAGGCTGAGAAAGAGACTTCTTAACCCTTTGAACCTGATTTGGCTAAGACCAACGTAGGGAAGCGATGTTACTATCATGCAAACAGTGCGTCTACCTATCAGGTAGGCGCTTTTTGTTTTATTTATACTGTTTTTCCGGCCGGAAAAGGGGTAAAGATTATTGTAGGGAGGGACTTTATATGGAATTTGTTTTAAAAGAGAAATTTATTGAGTTATTACAGCCAAAGTCATTGGCGACCGTTATTGCTTTGGTGCTGCTGGGTGCCGTATTGTTGGCCGTTTCCAGGAAAGCCCGCTTTAACGCGAAGTTGATCAGTTATGGTGCTTTGTGTATAGCCGCATCCTTTTTACTTTCCTATGTCAAGATATTTCAACTGCCGAACGGTGGGACCATCACCGTGGGAAGCATGCTGCCGTTATTTTTATTTGCATTTATTGCAGGGCCTTGGGCTGGCATAGGTGCAGGATTATGCTATGGAATGCTGCAGTTCATCCAGGAACCGGTATTCTTACATCCTGCGCAGCTTTTACTGGATTACCCTTTGGCTTTTGCCATGTTGGGAATTGCCGGATTCTTTAAAAACAAGCAGTTTCTGGGGATGCTTGCAGGTGGTTTGGGAAGGTTTATATGTCATGTTTTTGTCGGCGTGATTTTCTTCGCAGAATATGCAAATGGACAGAACGTATACATTTATTCTATGATGTATAATGCCTCTTACTTGATTCCTGACCTTATTATCTGTCTGGTTCTGTTTGCAGTACCGCAGATCAAAAACATTACCCGCAGGGTAACACCCATCGGATAATTTACGGGAACTCCAATCAGCTTCATAGAAGAATACAAAGATTTGGTAAAGAGCTTCGCCTGCGAAGCTCTTTATTCTTTTCTGCCATATTCCTTACCTTTCCATGCTATTCATCGTTGCGCACTTTCACACACAATGATATAATAGGCATGAAAATTCTGGGATTGCACATACTATAATTCATTAAGAAATAGGAGGTACTCCATGGAAAATTATTATCAGAAAGCTTCGGAAAGTGCCGAATACATCAAATCAAAAATTGCACATCAGCCTGAAATCGGAATTGTACTGGGCTCCGGCCTGGGCCCCTTGGCAGATGACATGACGGATGTCATCGACATCGATTATGCGGAAATCCCTAACTTCCCTGTATCAACGGTGGAAGGACATGCCGGCAAGCTGGTTTTCGGAAAATTGGGTTCCAAATACGTCCTGGCCATGAAGGGAAGATTTCACTATTATGAAGGGTATGATGTAGCGCAGGTGGTTTTTCCCATCCGGGTTATGAAACTGCTGGGTATTAACAACCTGGTGGTAACCAATGCTGCGGGCGGAATTAACCGCGATTTCTCCTCCGGGGCTTTAATGCTGATTAAAGATCATATCAGCTTCTTTGTTCCCTCTGCTCTGCGCGGTAAAAACATGAGTGAGTTCGGAACCCGGTTCCCGGATATGTCCGAAGCTTACAGCAAGGAACTTCGGGCGCTGGCCAAAAAAGTGGCGGAAGAAAGCGGCGTGCAGGTGTTTGAAGGCGTGTATGCGTTTGCGCAGGGACCTATGTATGAAACACCTGCGGAAATTCGTGCATTGGGCATATTGGGCGCTGATGCCGTTGGAATGTCTACCGTTCCGGAAGTAATTACCGCAGGACATGCAGGAATGAAGGTTCTGGGTATCTCCTGCATCACCAATATGGCAGCCGGAATCCTGGACCAGCCGTTAAACCATCAGGAAGTTATGGAAACCGCCAAAAAGGTGGAAAAGGCCTTTACTACGTTGGTAAGGAATATCGTGGAACAGTGGAAGGCGTAAAGGATTATATGCGTTCTTGGTTATCAGTTCCTAGTTCTTGGCTTTCCAAGGGCTTACAGCCCTTGGTTTTAACTGGCGACCAGCAGCCAGGCACCAGGAACGGTTTTCTATTAAACTGAATATAAATGTAATTAGCAGTTGATAATTAACTTTGAATGTTATATAATTTACCATATATCCAGTAAGGATGGAGGAGATAATCAATGAAGAGCGTAATCAGAGATATCGGTCTTGCAGAATCCGGAAGGCAGAAGATCGAATGGGTTAGAAAAAACATGCCGATTTTGAGAAGTTTGGAAGAGGAATTTACAAGGACGAAGCCTTTCAGTGGTATACGGGCTACGGTTTCCGTTCATTTGGAAGCTAAAACCGCATACCTGGCTAAGGTTATTGCAGCCGGAGGCGCGGAAGTTTCAGTTACAGGCAGCAACCCGCTTTCAACACAGGATGATGTTGCAGCAGGACTGGCTGCGGATGGCCTGGATGTATACGCATGGTATAACTCCACAAAGGAAGAGTATTTTGAACATTTGAACATGGCATTGGGATATAAGCCGAACATCATCATCGATGACGGCGGTGACCTGGTGCACTTGCTGCATACAAGCAGAACGGAGCTTCTGCCCCATGTTATGGGCGGATGCGAAGAAACGACAACCGGTGTTCTTCGGTTAAAGGCCATGGAAAAGCAGGGCGTCTTGAAATTCCCCATGGTTGCAGTGAATAATGCTTATTGCAAATACCTCTTTGACAACCGGTACGGAACCGGACAGTCTGTTTGGGACGGTATCAACAGAACCACCAATCTTATCGTAGCTGGAAAGAATGTAGTTGTTATCGGTTATGGTTGGTGCGGTAAGGGGATCGCCATGAGAGCGAAAGGCCTGGGTGCCAACGTTATCGTTACGGAAGTGGATCCTATCAAGGCCATTGAAGCCGTTATGGATGGCTTTAAGGTAATGAAGATGGACGATGCTGCCAAGCTGGGTGACTTCTTCATAACAGTAACGGGTAATAACAGGGTTATCTATGAAGACCACTACAAGGTGATGAGAGACGGAGCCATCATGTGCAACGCCGGACACTTCGATGTGGAAATCTGTATTCCTGAGCTGGAAAAGCTGGCAGTAGAAAAGAAGGAACAGAGAAAGAATATTACCGGTTATAAGATGGCTGACGGCAGATGGTTGAACCTTCTGGCAGAAGGAAGGCTTGTAAACCTGGCAGCCGGTGATGGGCATCCGGCGGAAATCATGGATATGAGCTTTGCACTTCAGGCACTGAGTGCACAGTACATGCTTACAAACTACAGTAAGCTGGGTACCAGTGTCATTGACGTACCTTCCGAGATTGATCAAAGGGTAGCGGAAATGAAGCTCAAAGCCTGGAATGTAGAAATCGACCAACTTTCCAAGGAACAGAAGAAGTATCTGGAAAGCTGGGCTGAATAAAGAGTGAAAAGAAAACACCTGCAGAGTCAAATCTTCAGGTGTTTTTTGTCTTTAACCGCCCATTCGATAAATTTCACGTAATAGTTGGTCAGGGGCAGGAATAACACTGCACTTAATACATTGAAGATGGTATGAGTATTAGCGATAAGCCTTGTATTATTCTGATTCAGGAAATCAGTTACATCCCGGACCAATGCAGCGAAAGGCTTCAGGAAGAGGAGCGCAAGAAGAACGCCAATGACATTGTACAGGGTATGGGCCCAGGCTGTCCGCCGGGCAGACAGGCTGGTACCGAGGCTGGCCAGCTGTGCGGTGATGCAGGTGCCGATATTGTCTCCCAGTGTAAGACCTAAAGCTGCCTCAAAATTAATCAGGCCTGCATTGAACAAAACAATGGTTAATCCCACAGTAGCCGTACTGCTTTGAACCAGCATGGTGGCTACCAGCCCCACTACCAGTCCGATATGGGGGTTGGTGCCGTATTTCCTGAACAATTCATAAGCAGTGGGACTTTGCTGGATAAAGGGGACACCGGAGTTCAGAATACCTAAGCCTGTCATCATTAATCCAAACCCTGACAGGGCAATCCCTATATTTCTTATGGAATTCTTTTTGCCAAAGAGGCCAAGGAGCAGGCCAAGCCCCAGCAGGGGCAGCGCCAGGTCTGTCAGGCGGAAGGACATCAACTGGGCTGTTATGGTGGTTCCGATATTAGCGCCATAGATGATCCCTACAGCCTGAGACAGCTTAAGAAGCCCGGAGTTTACAAATCCTACTGTAATGACGGTAACGGCGGCGCTGCTTTGTACAATGGCTGTCAGGAGGGTACCGGTTGCAAAGGCCGTATAGGTATTTCCCGTAAAAGTCGTGAGTATCTTCTTCATGACGCGGGCATTTGCTTTTTCAAGCCCACTGCTCATTAGCTTGACTCCAATCATAAGGCATGCAGTTCCTGTTAAAAAGTTGAAAATAATATAGAAGATTGGATTCATCATGCACCTCGTATAAATCAATTTTGATTTCCTTTTTAGTACATGTATATTTACGGAAGCAATAAAGTATGCCGGGCTCAAAAAGGCTGGCAGGTACCCCAGGGGTAGTAGCTCATGCGGCCGCAGCCATGGCCGCCACACCAGGAGGCTCATCTCGGGAGGGGGTGAGGTGGAACTTCACTTTTTATGGCAAGCCATATAGTCAGAATAATGAGGACTATACTTACATACTTTATAAAAGTAGTACAGTACTTTGGGTGAAACGCATGAATGACCTCACGAGCAACATCGTCTATAATTTCCTTATCTCCTTTGGCGTCATAGTGGGCGCCAGTATCTTTGCGGGAATCGGCGCCATCATTAACAATAACCCACCACTGAAAACCATGCTGGATGTAGCTGGGTCCATAAAAATCTGGGCCATGGCAGTGGCATTGGGAGGAACTTTTTCCTCTTATGAGATTATAGAAAAAGGGATTTTCAAAGGGGAGCTGCGAACCATTGCCAAACAGGCCATCTACGTTCTTACAGCCATAACGGGCGCCAATGCCGGCCATGGCTTTATTTTGCTGCTGCAGAGGTGTAGTGAAGCATGGACAAAATAAAAAAGAGAATCTATAAGTATTCCATAACTCTGCTCACGGGAGGCATCGCAGGCTTTCTGGCAGGAGTCGTCCTGCTTGGGCTGCTGGTAAGCTATCGGTTTGACTGTTATCATCAGCAGATCGCCAAGCTGGAATCCAGAATTACCGATGATGCAGTGAAGGTGAAAAAACTGGAGGACGCAGTGAACAGCAAAAAATATGTGGTTAAGGATATTGAAGTGATCCTGGGTTTTACCGGCCATGATCTGGATAAAATTACGCTGGAAAAATCCATACGAGAGAAATATAGTTCGCTTTTGGGAAAGGATATTAAAAGCATCGACATCGATATGGCTGCGGAGGTCGTAGACAAAAGGGTAATGAAACTAAAAGATGGAGAATATAAGCTGAAGCTGGAAAAGCTGCTGCTCTCTGATATTTTAAAGCTATGGGTTAAGGTAGAAAAGTTGGTATTTGCGCTGTAAATAAATGAACTTGGATGAATGTGATTGAATATGATGGTTGAAATTTGGGCAACATTGCTATATAATAGTAGCAGGAAAAATTTTCTGGTTATGAAATGGGTAAAATATTGACTGGTAATTTATTATATCAATAATTGTGTTACTTTACCAGTCGTATTATATACAGATAGCCAACTTTAAACCTTATAGTTTCCAGTGGTAAAAATGCCCGGGTTTTGGGGCAGTTTTGCCACTGGATAAATTCAAATCTAAAGTTGGATATCTATAGCGATAACCAAGTTTAAAGTTAAGGACTTAACTCCACCCCTGCCCCTTCCGGAGATAGGGAAACCTTTTTTTGCGGCTGGAGCTGCAAGCAGGCGGGCTAAGGCCCCTTGCACCCCCTGATTTTAACTTTAAAGATGGAAAACTTAAAATTAAGAGACAGGACAAAGCGGAGGGGTGGGATTGGATACCTTTTAGCCGGTCTCTGTAATTGAGGTGAATGGATGGATAAGGAAATTCTAACGATGGAAGAAGCGGCAGAGCTGTTTAACGTCAGTGTTAAAACCTTTATCAAATTGCTGAAGGAAGAAAAAGTTCCTGCCAGAAAAATCGGCAGGGAGTGGAGGTTCAGCCGGAGAGCGCTGATTGAATGGCTTTCGGCCGGAGATTCCCAAACCTACTCTTCCAGTGAGGGAGAAGTCAGGGATTTCTTCAATGAAGTAGCTCCCCAGTGGGAGGAAATCAGCAGGGATTATTATGACGAATCCATAAAGAGCAAACTGGAGGAGTTAAAACTATTCAAAGAGGATATGACAGTGGTTGACCTGGGTGCTGGAGACGGTTACATATCCAGAGCTATAGCCCGGTCTGTGAAAAGGGTTCTCGCTGTGGATATTTCCGCCCAGATGCTGAAGCAGCTGAGCAGAAAGGCCCGGGAAAGCGGGATTGAAAACATCGAAACCATCGAGACCCGGGCGCAGGATATACCCTTGAAGAAAGCCAGTGTCGATGCTGTTTGCGCCAATATGTTCCTTCATCACATTGAAGAGCCGGAGGAGATTATCCAGGAAATCAACAGGGTGTTGAAGCCTGGGGGGCTTGCCGTGATTTCAGACTTTGAAGAGCATACGAATAAGGGCTTGAAGGAAAAAATGCATGATGTCTGGATGGGTTTTAATGTAGCGGAGGTAAAGGGCTGGTTCGAAGCGAACGGCTTCGAAAACATCAGCATTCAGACACTGCCCGGACACAAGGACAAGCAAGGTATTTTTGTTTTAACGGCAGAAAAAAGATAAGGGGTGCATGTATGAACATATTAATTAAAAATGTAGATATCATTACCGGAGAACGGGAAAACAGTGTAATCAAAGATGGATATATCGCAATACAGGACGGGTACATCAAGACGGTGACTGCGTCGAAAGAGGCTGTCAAGGAATTTGAAGCCCATAAGGTTCTGGACGGAAAGAACGGCATAGCCATGCCCGGGTTGGTGAATGCCCATACCCACAGTGCCATGACTTTGCTGCGAAATTTCGCCGACGATCTCCCTCTGGAGGAATGGTTGTTTGGAAAAATTATTCCGGCGGAGGGAAAATTGAGCACTGAGGATGTTTATTGGGGAACCATGCTGGGAATTACGGAAATGATTAAGTCCGGTACCACCTGTTTTGCAGACATGTACCTGCACATGGATGAAGTGGCCAGGGCTGTGGAAGAGTCCGGCGTACGGGCAAATCTTTGCAAAGGACCCATAACCTCCAGTGTAAGAGGCTCCGGACTTATTGTAGATGCGGAGGATTGCACCCGCTACCTGAAAAAATGGCACAATGCTGCCAATGGCCGAATCAAGGTGTTTGTAGAGATTCATTCGGTGTACCTCTTCGATAAAGAATCCATTACCGGGGCAGCCCGGCTGGCAAAGGAACTGGGAACAGGACTCCATATCCACGTGTCCGAAACCCAGGCCGAACTGGAAACCAGCAGGAAGAAATATGGTGCAAACCCTCCGGAAGTATGTCTGCGATCCGGTATTTTTGATGTGCCGGCTCTTGCTGCACACTGTGTGCACCTCAGCGATAGTGATTTGGAAATCCTGAAGGCCAAGGATGTCAGCCCGGTTCACAATCCTTCCAGCAACCTGAAGCTGGGAAGCGGAATTGCCAGGGTACAGGATATGCTGGATAAAGGGATCAATGTATGCCTGGGAACCGATGGTGCTGCAAGCAACAATAACCTGAACCTCTTTGAAGAAATGCACCTGGCTGCTTTGATTCATAAGGGGGTTAACTTGAACCCTGTACAGGTGAATGCGCAGCAGGTCATAGAGATGGCAACGGTAAACGGAGCCAAAGCAACAGGCTTTGGAGGGGAAACGGGATGTATTCGGGAAGGGATGAAAGCAGACCTGATTCTCATCGATACCGACAAGCCGCACCTTTGCCCGGTAAATAATCCATTGTCGGCCATTGTATACTCCGCCCAGGCAGCAGATGTGGATACTGTTATTATTGACGGAAATATCGTCATGGAAAACAGAAAGTTACTAACCATTGACGAAGAGAAGGTGAAATTTCAGGTCCGTCAGATCGTAGAAAAATTAAAATAGCGGACGGTAGGCGGATCTGAGATGCGGGAGCGCAGTGTTTTATGGATAATTAACAGAATGTTCACAAAATATGCGAATGTTCGTAACAATTTTCGTTTATCCTATAAACATATAAAGTTCCTCCTTTATATTATATAGATGGGACCGGTCAGTTAAAACTGACCGGTTTTTAGTTTCCAGAGGAGGCGCCTTCCATTTTGGTCTATCTCCGAGAGGTTATGAAAGGGATATCCGTGTTTTTCACAGCCTCCTCGAAATAACAGCTGCACCTTCCCGCTATTTTCAGTAAATTTCCATAAACAGCAGGCAGAATAAATTGACACTCCAAATTCACTGTGATACACTCAGAATGAACTACATACTGTATGGTACGGGTGACCGGAGCTGCTCCGGTTAGAGGGAAATGGGTGAAAGTCCCATGCGGTCCCGCCGCTGTAAAAGAGGAGTCTATCCTGGGACGCCAACGGACACAATTCTAGTGTAACTTTGTGGCTGTTCGCGTCTAAGATGCCACTGGGAAACCGGGAAGGAAGGATGGGTGATGATGCTTGAGCCAGAAGACCTGCCTGTATTGCCGCACTGTTAACTCTACGAGAGATGGAGGGGTGTATTGCATTTGCTTTTGCAGCTATAATTGGAAATGGAATACCTTCAACCTCTTAACGTTGTGTTAAGGGGTTATATTATGCTCGAAATGCTGTTTACCGGATGATAGGTAAAACGTACCAATGATTTTAAAGGTTTGGAAGGGGATCTGTTATGATGAAAAATTTTAGGAAGATATTCTGCCTGGTAACGGCACTAACGCTGGCATTATCATTCACTGCCTGTGATAAAAAGGGAGCCCAGCAGGCACCGGAGCAGAGCAAACAACAGGAAACTGCAAAAAAGGGAACTACATATCCTTTAACGGTTACAGACTCAAACAATAAAAGTGTTACCATTGAAAAAGAGCCTGCCAAAGTTGTATCGGTGGCTCCCAACATTACCGAAACCATCTACGCCCTGGGAGTGGAAAACAAGCTGGTAGGACGCACGGATTACTGCGATTATCCTGCGGAAGTGAGTAAAGTAGCTTCCATCGGTACACTGAAGACTCCGAACATAGAAAAAATTACCGAGTTAAAACCCGATATCGTCATTGCTTCCACCCATTTTAAACCGGAAGTGGAAAAGAAACTGGAAGAACTGGGGATTAAGATCCTGGTCCTGTATGGAGAAGAAAGCTTTGAGGGTGTATACCAGACCCTGGAGACAACCGGTAAGATTCTGAATGCCCAGGAAAAGGCTCGGGAAATCATCTCCGGCATGAAAAATAAGGTTCAGGCGGTTCAGGATAAGGTGAAAGGGAAGAATAAGCCGGTAACCTATTATGTAGTCTCTTTTGGAAAAGAACAGTACACGGCCGGCAAGGATACGTTTATCGGAAAGATGCTGGATATGGCCGGGGCCAAAAATGCAGCCGATGATGTGGTGGGATGGAATTACAGCCTGGAAAAACTGGTGGAAAAGAATCCCGAAATTATGATTTGTTCAAAGTACTTTGATTCAAAGAAGGGAATTCAGGCGGAAAACGGCTACAAGGACCTGAAAGCTGTAAAGGAAAACAAGCTCTTTGAAATTGACAACAACTTGTTGGACAGGCAGGGGCCGAGGCTGGCAGAAGGCCTGGAAGAACTGGCAAAGATCGTTCATCCGGAAGCATTTAAGTAAGGTACGGAGAGTCATACCAGGAAAGAGGAAATAAACCATGACATATATAGATAAGCGGAAGACCTATAGAATATTATTGATTGCCTCCATTGGAGTACTGTTTGTTGTAATGGTTTTTTCCAGCACCCTTGGAGTAGCCAACATATCCTTTTCCGAAGCAATACAAATCATGCTGTCTAAAATACCGGGAATCGGACGGCTCTTTACGCCTTCACAGGAACAGACACACAATGTCATTGTTCTAAAGATCAGGCTGCCGAGGATTCTGCTGGCTTCGCTTATTGGGATCGGGCTATCCGTTGTGGGCTCCTCCATGCAGGGAATGTTTAAAAACCCTATGGCAGACCCCGGGATTCTTGGGATTTCTACGGGAGCTGCCCTGGGAGCCACACTGGCCATTGTGACGGGAATGCAGAAACTGGTGTGGGGAATCGGGATTGTCACCATTGCCGCTTTCGCAGGTGCACTGTTAACTACATTCCTGATCTACAGCATTGCCAGGGTGGGAAACAAGATTCCTACCATTACGCTGCTGTTATCCGGTGTTGCGGTCAGCTTCCTCTTTTCTTCCATGATCACCATGTTAATGGTATTTAACCGGGAACAGATTGAAAATATCGTACTGTGGACCATGGGAAGTATTGCCGCAGCCAACTGGCGGCAGGTGTGGCTGCTGGCCCCCATTGTCCTCACAGGCGCGGGTATTATCATGACCTATGCCCGGGATCTGAACCTGATGGCAACAGGGGATGAGACAGCCCAAAGTCTGGGTGTAGAAGTTGAAAAGGCGAAAAAAGTACTGCTGGTGGTTTCTGCCGTACTGGTAGGGGCTTGTGTTTCCGTTAGCGGTATTATCGGTTTTGTCGGATTGATTATCCCTCATATGGTACGGCTTCTCCTGGGGTCGGACCATCGGAGCGTACTACCCTTTTCTGCGGTAGGAGGAGCCCTATTTATGGTTATCTGCGACACATTGGCGAGAAATTTGGTTCCTCCGGCGGAAATGCCTGTAGGAGCCATCACCTCACTGTTTGGCGCACCCTTTTTCATATATCTCTTAATAAAGAGTAAAAAGAAGGTGATATAATGGAAGCAGCCGCTTATGAATATCCCATTGTCATTGACAATCTGAGCTGGAGCTACGGCACTAAAAGGATTTTAAGCAATGTTCATTTGAAAATAGAGAGAAACCGATTTTATAGTATCATAGGGCCCAATGGTTCAGGGAAAACCACATTGTTGAAAAATATCTCAAAAGCTTTGGAACCTCGTAAAAATACGGTGTTTGTGGATAAACAGGATATCGCTTCCATGAAGCCCAGGGAGTTGGCCCGAAAAATGGCCAATGTGCCGCAGAATACCCACATTGATTTTGAATTCTCTGCCATGGATATTGTAATGATGGGGAGAAGCCCCTACTTCCGGCGATTCCAGAGCGAGAGCCCGAAGGATGTAGAAATTGTTAAAGAGGCAATGCTGGCCACCAGTACCTGGCATCTTAAGGATAAAAACATAAACGAAATCAGTGGGGGAGAGCGGCAGCGGGTAATTGTTGCCAGAGCGCTGGCGCAGCAGACGGATATCATTCTGCTGGACGAACCCATCTCACAGCTGGATATTCACCACCAGATCGGGTTGATGGATACGGTCCGGAAGCTGGTCCGGGAATCAAAAGTTACGGTTATTGCAGTGCTCCACGACCTGAACATTGCGGCGCAGTACAGTGACAGCATGATTCTGGTCCATGAGGGACAGGTGGTTCTGGGAGGAACACCGGAACAGGTTTTGACGGAGGAGAATATAAAAAGGGTGTATCAACTGCCGGTCCATATTATAAAAAACCCGGTATCGGGAAAGCCCCACGTGATCCCGGTGTCCATGGAGAGAGAATAAACTACAATCGAAGAATGAGAAGTAACTGAAAGCTATGGTGATCATACGACCCAGCTTTTTTGATGCCGTAAATCATAAAGGTCCATTGTGGAACTTATTTCATATCTTTTCGAAAGATATAAAAAGGGGATAGCTTTTACTATCCCCGACGTTTGGAGCCAACTGCGGGAATCGAACCCGCGACCTGCGCGTTACGAATGCGCTGCTCTGCCGACTGAGCCAAGTTGGCAATGATAAAATTGTTCTGCAAAAAAGATTATACTCCTTTATTTTGTAAATTTCAAGAGGTTTGGAAAAAAACGAAGAAGACGGTTTTTCCACCGTCTTCACTCCTTATTTCATTTTTATTTGAAGTAATTTGCGTGCATGGCTTCCTTGACTTCATCCAGGGTGCTTTGCGCAACCCTTTTCGCTTTCTCTGTTCCGCTAAATAAAATCTCCTTCACAGCATCCGGCCTTTGCTCAAAATCACTCCTACGCTCCCGTAAAGGAGCCAGGCAATTGTTCAATGCTCCAGCCAGGCATTTTTTGCAGGCCACGCAGCCGATTCCGGCATTGCGGCACATGCTTCCAATGTTTTCAGCCTCTGCCTTGTTAAAGATTTGATGGTACTGGTACACAGTACAGATTTCAGGATTGCCCTTGTCCTTTAACGTAACTCTGCCGGGGTCCGTAACGGCAGTCATAACTTTTGCCTTTACCTCTTCCGCCGGGTCCGACAAATAGATGGCATTGTTTAGGCTTTTGCTCATTTTCGCATTTCCATCCAGTCCTACCAGCCTCGGGCAATCGCTCAGCAGAGCCTCCGGCTCCGTTAGCACGGGTTTATAGAGGCTGTTAAACTTTCGAACGATTTTTCTCGCAAGCTCAATATGGGGAAGCTGGTCTTCACCTACGGGAACCAGGTCGGCCTTACAGAAGGTGATGTCGGCTGCCTGGCTTACAGGGTATCCGAGGAAGCCGTAGGTGAGATCCGTGTAGCCATATTGAGCGGCTTCGGCCTTTATGGTAGGGTTATGGCGAAGCAGGTTTACCATGGTAAACATGGAGTAGAAGATGGTTAACTCAGCGATTTGCGGAACCATAGACTGTACAAAGAAGGTTGACACCTCCGGGTCCACGCCTGCAGCCAGGTTATCCAGCGTTACTTCCATTACGTTCCTTTCCAGATCTTCCGGGTGTTCAAAATGCGTTGTAAGGGCTTGAACATCCGCAACAAGGATAAAGGTTTCATATTCACTCTGCAATTTCACTCTGTTTTGCAGACTTCCGGCATAGTGGCCTATATGCAGTTTTGATGTAGGCCTGTCGCCTGTTAAAATTCTCTTTTTCGTCATAATAAATCCTCCATTCTGATTTTCCATTTAAAAAACGATATCTTTGCCACCATCCGTCATCCGACATATACACCACCTCCTTTAGAACAAATATTTCAACATAGGGCGGCTTTATGCAATATAAAAAGCCTCTTATCCCCATAGAAAGGGACAAGAGGCTGAAAGCTCCTGCGGTACCACCCAAATTAGTAAAAACTCGCTCAAATCGCATACGAACATATGCGTCCAATGGATAACGGGTTGAATTCCCGGCACCGCCTACTACGGGAAAGTGAAAATATTACTTCATCTTTTTTGCGGGCCCGCCATGGTATCCATGAAGGGTGTAGCAAAATTATAGATGAAGTTATATTTTCACCGACCTATACAACGTAAAAATTTCAGGATGCACTCACAGGCCCATTCAATATAAATCTCCATACCGCATTCACACCACCGGCGGCTCTCTGTGATTTTGACCCATATCTACTCTTCCTGCTCAACGATTTATACTCTATTGACTTGTATATATAATACCATGAGAGGAGCTGTTAGTAAATACCATACTCGAATAATTTTAATTTTGCTATACTGTGACTATGCAGCGAGATTCATATTCTGCTGCTTTGTAAATTTATTTCTCTGCGGTAGGTATAATGTATGAAAACCTGCAGATGTGTCAATAATTGGGATAAGTATAGAAAGTGGGCAAGGTGATGAAATGAAAAGAATGTGGATTCTACTTCTATGTGCTGTAGTTCTTATTTCCGGTACGGTTGCCGTGTTATGGCAGACCGGGGTACTGGACGGCATATTAACCAACGGGCATGTGTCGGACAAAGAATTCGAACAGGTAGTAAACAGCGAAGATTTTAAGCAGGTGGCTCCAGTGTCAAGTGGAGTCGTGGAAACAAAGGATATAACCATTGTGGTCAGGGATGAAAATACCGTACTGGATGAAATGCATAAAATGGCAAATACCAAAATCGTTGCCGATCAGATATGGGGAAAGGTAGACACGACTACGGAAAGAATCAATATGTTGATTCTGGAGGTAGAGAAGTCAGAGTATAAAAATAAAAAGCAACTGTTGGATATTCTGAAGCGGTGGAAGGATGGAGATTACAGGCAAGCAGTCCAGGATCACAATTTTTTATGGGACCGGTTGGGTGGAACTGTAGGCAAAGCCCAGGATCTCAATGATAAGACGAAGGAAGCAATGGCGGCTAAATATGGAGAGTAGGAAAAAGTCCCGGCAGCAAAGTGCTGCCGGGACTTTTTCCTATTTGAACAAAGACTTATATTCTTCATAGCCTTCCTTCTCCAGGTCCTCTTTCGGGATGAAGCGGAGGGCTGCGGAGTTAATGCAGTAGCGCAGGCCGGTAGGCTTCGGACCATCGGGAAAAACGTGACCGAGATGCGTATCCCCATATTTGCTCCGGACTTCCGTGCGATGCATGGCATGGCTGAAATCTTCTTTTTCTACTACATGGTCGGATTCCAAGGGTTTCATGAAGCTGGGCCAGCCGCAGCCGGATTCAAATTTGTCTTTGGAACTGAACAGCGGCTCTCCTGTAATGATATCCACATAGATGCCTTCTTGCCCGTGATTCCAGTATTCATTCTCAAAAGGGCGCTCCGTTCCGCTTTCCTGTGTAACTTTGAATTGCAGGGGAGATAATTTCCGGCGAAGCTCTTCCGAAGAGGGTTTGAAATATTTCTTCGAACTCATTGTCCTGCCTCCCCATTTCCCTGCCAGTGCTTTTCTATGAAGCCCTGCCGGCCCGAGCCTACCTGATAGGATTTGTAATGCTCGGGATTCTTTTTATGATAATCCTGGTGGTACTCCTCCGCCGGATAGAACCGGGAGGCCTGTAAAATCTTTGTTGCGATGGGTTTATCAAAATGCTTGGAATCATTTAGCTGCCTCTTCGATTCCTCGGCCAGTGCTTTTTGCTCTTCGTTATGGTAAAAAATTGCCGTTTCATACTGCTGTCCCCGGTCGAAAAACTGTCCGCCGGCATCGGTAGGGTCGATCTGCTTCCAAAAGATGTCCAAAAGCTGCTGGTAGGTCATTCTTGCAGGATCAAATTTAATTTGTATTGCCTCGTAATGGCCGGTCGTGCCTGTACAAACCTCTTGATAGGTAGGATCCTCACTGCGTCCGCCGGTGTAGCCGGATTTTACCTCCATAACGCCTTCCAGACCGTCAAAGGGGGAAACCATACACCAAAAGCACCCTCCGGCAAAGGTAGCGATTTCAAATCTTGTATTCAGCATAACTTTACTCTCCTTTCTATGTAGTGGCCAGGCCACCGTTTGCAAAATACTCTTTATATCTGTTGTTCATATTTGTAGTAACAATGTTGCTCTTCTTTATTATACTGCTATTTAAGAAAGCGTGAAAATATATTTTGTTGTAGAGTTATATTTACCACCATTAAATATGAATATTCAAAAGACGGATGTATATATCATTTTTAATGCATAAAGAGGGTCCTTGTTTTATATTTCATGCCGTGTTAAGATTAACGGGTAGTTATTGTACTGGTTCCGAGGTGATCATGAGTAAACTTATCGATAATCTAAAACAAAAAGCAAGAGAGTTGAAGAAAGATGTAATGGCTCTTTATTTGGCATATAGAAGATCTGACGTACCTTGGTATGCCAAATTGTTTGCGGCTGTTGTTGTAGGGTATGCCTTAAGTCCCATCGATTTGGTTCCGGATTTTATACCGGTATTGGGATATCTGGATGACCTGCTTTTGATACCGCTGGGAATTTCGCTGGCTGTAAGGATGATTCCGAAAACTGTGATGGAGGAATGCAGGAAAAAAGCCGAGGAGACATTCCGGGAAGGGAAGCCCACCAGTAAAATAGCAGGGGTGGTAATCGCTTTACTCTGGATTTTTATTCTCATAGTTATAGCAATTAAGATCCTCAGAATAATATAATAAAAAGGGTGATGTAAATGATAGATAATGCAGGGAGTATTTATATCCGAAATGGCAGCCTGGAAGCGGCTGAAAGCATGGAGGAAGTGGACGCACAAAAGTTCAAGGTTGTTTATGAAGTAGTCCGGGTCATGGACCGCACAGCGCTTTATCTGGAGGATCATTACGCGCGTCTGGAGAGTTCGCTGGCGATGCTGGGGCTCACCTCTGCACTGGGCTATGAACAATTAAAAAAACAGATTTGCAGGCTGGTAGACGCCAATGATCTTCAAAACTGCAATGCAAAGCTGATCATGTACCAGCAGGAGGAACAGCAGAATTATATGCTCTACATAAGCAAAAGTTACTATCCTTCTGCGGAGGAAATACGTACCGGTGTTCCCACTAGCCTTTTCCCATGGGTACGGCATGATCCCAATGCCAAAGTGGTTAATCAGAAGTACAAGGAAGAAGTAAGCAGAAGGATGAAAGAAACGAATGCCTTTGAACTGCTCCTGGTCAATGAAGAGGGCAAAATCACCGAGGGCAGCAAATCCAATACATTCTTTATAAAGGGTTCAAAAGCCTACACATCACCGGGGCATCTGGTATTGAAAGGCATAACGAGGCAATACATTATGGAGGCCTGTAAACGGGTAGGCGTCGAAGTCGTGGAGGAACTGACGGGTGTAGAGGAACTGGAGAACCTGGACGGATTGTTCATATCCGGTACATCCATAAAAGTACTGCCGGTTTCATCGGTGGATGACCGGAAGTTCAGTTCCAGTACCAATCCTACGCTGGTTGCCATTCGAGATGAATTTGACAGGATGATTGAGGAGTATATAAATTCCCACCAATAATGCGAAAAGAGCTGTATCCGGTTTATGGCGGATACAGCTCTTTTCATTGTATAGGAAAGATAAATTTCCTATACAATGAAAAAACCTTGAATTTATGCACGTGCCGGCTTTTCCGTATGCTTCGGAAAGGCACATGCGCAAACAAAAGTGGCAAGGCCACCTTTGTTCTGCGTGAAAAAACTTAATCAGCCAGCCTTTTTTCGCCTTCCAGCTCCTTGATTCCCTTTATATTCTGCGTGACTTCCAGGGTGCCCAAATATTCGCCGTTTTCATCTCTCACAGCGAAATACCGGATATATACAAACATACCCTGCATCTGTATCCAGAAGTCAGCATGGTCTCTGGTTCCTGCTTTGAGCTCTTCCACGATCTTTTCGACGATGTGGACACTGGCAGGCGGGTGGCAGTTTTGCACCTTTCTGCCGATAATAGCCGGTGACCGGAGAAAGATCCTCTCTTTTCCCTGAGAGAAATATTTTACGGTATCATCCTTATCTACAAAGGTAATATCCACGGGCAGGGTCCTTAGCATAAAATTGATTTCCTTTAAAGTGAGAATTCCTGTGTCCAGTTTCAAATATCCTTCGGGTGCGCTGCTCATGTCCTTCTGTTTTTCTGCCTTCGCTTCGTGTTTGCCCGGAATCCACAGGTTATCCGGCTCCACCAGGCAATAGCCGATTTCTGCGCTTTGATTTGCGATTTGACCCCATTCCTCTTCTGTAAGAAGATCCATGCACATGGGGAAGAGGATATTTTCTTCCTTGTAGATCATGGAATCCACTTGTGAAAGGAGTTCGCGGATCCCTTGAAGTACCGCTGCGGAATCAAGATCGGCTTCGTGAACGGAAGCGAGGCTCAGGGTCTCCTTAAATTTGGCCCGGATATCATCATCGACTCCCCACATGACGGAGGTAGGCCCCGTCACACCATACTTCTCCAGGAAAGGAAACAGAAGATTTTCTTTTCGTGTATAGTGTTTTTCAATGTTGCCCAAAAAACTCAAACCCAGCCGCAGGTCGGGCAGCGCATGAACTTTATCACCGCTTTCCAGCTTCTCCAGAGCGGGTCGCAGCCGGGTATTCATGACTTCTTCCACAGCCCTGTTTTCCTTTTTAAATGTATGCACCGGATGTCCGGGCGTTGTTTCAGCCGGCTGCTGCTGATCCAGGGAATCCATAAAAACAGCTGTATGAACATCACAAAGCCGTTTTACTTCATCCACGGGAAGACCCTCGGAAATAAGGGCTTGCTCCATATTTGAAATTTCAGTAGGGGCAATATCCTTGATAAGTTCCTGGAATCTTCCTTTTACTTCCTCCACCGATTTTCCCTCGTGCAGGTCGAGAATAATTTTCTTTAAAACTTTTTGCCGCTCTTCCCGGTTGTTAATGTACTCGCTCATTACGATCATCCTTTCATTTAGGTCTTGTAAAATAAAACAGAGTCTATAATTTTTCTACACCCTTTATTGAGACAATGAACATCGAACTTTAAAGATTTTACTCCGTATCCAACTGACCCAACTACCGGTCATTTGGATACTACGCAGAAAGTAATGTATAAAGTTCGCTGTCTAAGTCGGGCCCGCAAAAAAGACCAGCTAATTATTTTACGGCGCCTTATATAAATTTAAATTTTGTTGCCGTGAGGAATGCAGGGGGAATTTTCCCGGCTGCTTAG
Organism: Bacillota bacterium; assembly: GCA_023419605.1. Taxonomy (GTDB): domain Bacteria; phylum Bacillota; class Clostridia; order Acetivibrionales; family JAEZXR01; genus JAEZXR01. The sequence goes on from JAEZXR010000107.1 coordinate 116,787, forward strand.
AGCTCCAACGACCAAAAAACTATTCTCCGGCAATGGTGAACCCATGTTCTTCAAGTTTACCTTTCACTGTATCCAGACTAACTCCTTTCATCTGGCAGCCTTTGGGAATGGTCATGACCCTTCCTGCGGTTTTCCGCATCACAGGATTGGTAATTTCGGTGAAGCCCAGCTCTTTTAATAGATCAATTAATTCCGGATATTGCTCCGTCAGTGTTAGGATATTTTGATTCAAGTCCAGTTTTTTCAAGGCCTCCATCTCCAATCTCAAAATATTTTGAATCCAAACTTTGATCCTATGGGGAATTATTGACAATCCTTGGATTCTTTAATATACTTACCCTAAAGATTTTTACCGTAAATGTGATAATAATCACATGAAGTGGGAAAATCTATAACAGGTATTCTTACAAGATAGCAAGTCCCGGTTGTAAGTAAAAATATAGTATCGGCAATGGAGGAAGCGGATGAGTACAACAATTGTAGAGCTTTTGGATCAGATGGAAAAAGTGGAAAAGGATATATGCAATTTCCCGATGGTCTTTGTTGAAATGATGAAAAATGAGATAAATGCCAATGATGAGCAGGAAATGTACAATAGTGTCAAAAAGTTGCTGCGAAAGCATGCGAAGGACCCAAAAGCCATAAGTCTGATGGAGGACTTTTTCGGAGCTATTTCCGGCGGCGCATCCCTGGAAGAGATCATGACTATAGCCATCGAGGAAGCCCAGGACCCTAGCCTGACATCGGAACTGACCGTAGATGACAGCTGTAGAGTAAAAAACAATGAGTAGGAGAAAAGAATGATCGGTTGAACATCGGTCATTTTTTTATTGTCCAGGAAAGTGAACTTCCCAGGCAATAAAAAACATTGAATTTATGCGTGTGCCAGTTTTTCCTCATGCCTCGGAAAGGCACTTTTATTATAGGTGTGTTTTGAACAAATGTTTGGTATAATTAAGGTATATTATTTTTAGGATTGAGAAAGTATAACTTCCGCTGTCATTGTGCCACACCCTGCATGGATACCGTGAGGGGCCCGTACAAAAGCAGAGGCAATATTTTCGCCATACCTTGGGAGATGCCATGCAAAGAGTTATTTTTCTAGTGGATATGAATGCTTTTTTTATTGGATGTGAGATGACACGTACCCCGGAGTTGAAGGATAAACCTGCCGCAGTCGCAGGCGATCCGAAGAATAGGCGGGGGATTATTCTAGCTGCTAATTATGAGGCGAGAAAATATGGGGTGCGAACCACTATGCTGGTGCATGAGGCCCAGCGGCTATGCCCCGGTTTGCTTTGTGTTCCGCCGGATCATGAATTCTATGAGAATAAATCGAAACAGGTTATGGACATTCTGGGTAGGTTTTCACCCGTTATCGAGAAAAACAGTATTGATGAGGCATGGATGGATGTTACCGGCTGCGAGGCTTTATTTGGAAAACCGGTAGAAATGGCGGCAAAAATCATGAATACCATAACGAAGGAACTGGATTTATGGTGTTCCATCGGAATTTCGGAAAATAAGTTCCTGGCCAAGATGGCTTCTGAATTGAAGAAACCTTTGGGGATCACAGAACTGTGGCAGAAGGATATAAAGGAGAAGCTGTGGCCGTTGAAGGTCAGAGATATGTATGGGATTGGAAAGCAGACAGAGAAGAAATTGACCAATATGGCTATATTTACTATCGGAAATCTGGCCCAGGCACGAAAAGAGCTGCTGGCTAAAACCTTTGGAAAGTATGGAGAAGAATTGCACCGTTTTGCCAACGGGCTGGACCCTGCTCCCGTCGAGCCCAGTCCCAGGCACGAAAGTAAATCCATTAGCCGGTCCATAACCTTGCCCCAGGACGTTACCGATGTGGAACGGGCAAAAACGATACTGCTTCAACTGGCAGAGGAAGTGGGTATGGAAGCCAGGTCATACGGGCATAAGGGAAAAACCGTTTCAATAAACATTAAATTTAGCGATTTTCAATCCATCACACGTCAGAAGTCCATACAAGCCACCTATTTGACGAAGGATATCTATCGAACCGGGATCGAACTGCTGGAGGAAAACTGGAGCAAATTCCGGCCTGTGAGGCTTTTGGGTATCGGAATCGGTAATTTCCGGGAAGAGGAGGAAGTGGAACAGCTATCCCTGTTTGACATGAATGTTTCAGGACGAAACAACAATGATAAGGAAGAGAAGCTTGAAAAAGCGCTGGACAGCATACGGCGGAAGCATGGAATGGAAAAAATCAAAAGGGCAAAAACCATTATGACGGAAAAAGACTAAAAAAGAGGCCGGGGGGGCCTCTTCTTCAATGAGTATAAGATGTATAATATTTGGAACGGTGTCCAAATGATTAAATAGGGAGCAGGTAATCTCTAGGCTTTTTTGTATCCAAATCCGCCCCATCCCCAGCCATTGCAGAAGAACAGTAGCAAGAACAGGATTATGAACCAAAGTATTTCGTCGTTTTCAAAAAATCCTCCAAAACCGCCTCTTTCTGACATAGTGAGTGTACCTCCTTCATTTGAATATTATTATGGCTCTAACAGAAACCTACTACATTGTATTCAAACCTCTGTTTTTGTGTTACAGTTATTGAAATAGCGATGAAAATTTAGTAAGATAAAGCAAGCGAGGGAGAGTGAAGGTATATTTTCACCGACCTCAACATATATCAACGACGAAAAAATCGCTGGTGCTTTCGCGACACCTTGGGAGATGAGAAGAAATGAGTAGTGCTAACAGTCAGTTTGTTATATCGTTATTAATCATTTTAGCGGGATTCCTTTGCAAAAAAGTTTCTTTGCTAAAGGAATCCGATGGAGAAGCGGTCTCGAGGATTATATTTAATCTGACGCTGCCATCTCTGGTTATTAGTACATTCAGCACCATGAAAATTGACTCTTCACTGCTGCTGGTACCTCTGATCAGCATAGGATACGGTTTTTTGATGGCAGGCTTGGCTGTTGTCTTTTTCAGAAAGGAATCGGCAAAGGACAGGGGAATGGTATCCATGCTGCTTCCGGGTTTTAACATCGGGCTGTTTGCCTATCCTTTGGTGGAATCCATCTGGGGGCAGGAAGGCCTTAAATATTTTGGCATGTTTGATATGGGAAACTCTGTTATCGTCTTTGGCGTTTGCTACATATTTGCAAGTGTTTTTGCCTCCGAGGGAACCGGTGTCGACTATAAAGGGATACTGAAAAAAGTTTCACGGTCAGTACCTTTTATGTCCTACCTCATTACTTTGGCAGTAAATCTCTCCGGCCTGCATTTTCCGGGTATTGTACTGGATATAACAAAAGTTCTATCCAGGGCGAATATGCCGCTGTCTCTTTTACTTCTGGGCGTATATTTAAGTTTCTCCTTTGAAAAGAGCTATTGGGTGAAGATGGGAAAGATTCTGGCACTGCGGTATGGTACCGGAATCATCACAGGAACTGCTTTGTACTTTTTACTTCCCTTTGAACCCCTTTTCCGTTATACCATGCTGCTGGGGTTCGTACTTCCCATCAGTATGTCGGTGATACCGTACTCGGTACAATTCGACTACGACCGGAGGTTTGTGGGGACGGTGAATAATATTACCATTGTCATCAGTTTTCTGCTGATGTGGGCGGTTGTTGCCCTGGGGGTAGCCTGATTGCGCATGCAAATAACATCTGAAACCAATGTACAAAGTTAATTTCTCGAAATTAAAATCTCGAATAAAAGGCTGGACTGTATAGTGCCAAATAGATTCACACTTGTCCAGCCTGGCTTTGCCGAAAGTGGTGGGGAGTCATCCCCAGGTGCTTTTTAAAGAACTTGCAAAAATATGAAAAATTGCTGAAGCCAGTACGATATCCCACTTCCTGTATATTCAGAGAGGAGGTTCGAAGCAGTGAGCAGGCTTCCTGCATTCTTCGCGCGGCCAGATAGTCGCTGATACTGCTGCCGATTTCCTTGTGGAAAATATAGGAGACATGATTGGGTGACAGATGTACGGCTTTAGCAAGCTTATCCAATTGAAAATCTTCATGAAAGTGATTTTCCAGCCAATCAAGGATCAAGGGGATGGAATTTGATATTTTCGATACCGGTTTTATGGAAGATACCCGGTCATCCTTTGTACTGTGAAGCTTGAGCAAGTGGATAAGGGCTACCAAAAAATAGGCTTCCGAATCATGCGGCTCTGTTAAGTTCAAGGTACTCACTGCTTTCGTATAATCATCCATCAGATAGTGCAGCTTTTCTTCCGGAATTTCCGTAAAAACTGTTTGGACTAAGGGCTGCTTCCATAGATTGTAAAAAAACGCATATAAGCTTTGAAAAGGCTGTATATATTTATTGAGGACAGAAGGCTCAAACAAAAAAAGGGATCGGATATAAGGTCCCTTTTTCATATCGATTTTTATCCTGTGGATATGAAAAGGCCGGAAGCAAAATAAACTTCCCGGTCGGATTTCTGTTAATACACCCTCCGATATAACATGACCTTCACCGCAATGGACATATAGAAGCTCCATTCCCTGGTGGGCATGGTATATTTCTTCGAACTTATTGGTCCTGTTTTTCATAAAGGAAAGCTGCAGGGGATACTGGTTGAGGTTCATATAATTCATAAGCCGCATTTTGAATACCTCGCTAAAATCGTAATATAGAAACATTTTAGCATAAGATAAGCACACTATTAAACAGTAAATATTGCTAAAATAAAATTATTATCTTGAGGAAAGAGGGGGTGGAGTTGAAGTGAAAACGACTTTTAAAGGAATTATTGACGGATGCATCGTTCCACACATTGAATATTATTTCCATGAGGTTTACAGAGAGCGAGAAAACCTGACTATTGACGGGGTGAAGGCTTTTAACAGTATTGATGTCTTTGTAGCGGGTAAATTAATCAATGCTTTCAGTTATCTTGTGGTGGGATTCGGCCAGGATCAGGAGAAATTTGCCGAATATAAGGAAAAGCTCAGGGAACTTGTTGATTTCGCGTCTCATTTGGAATTCAAGACCTGGGGCTCGCTAAATTGCATGACAGGCTTGTATCGGCTCCAGGAGCAGGGGATACTTTCGGAAGTTTTAGGGAGAGAAACGCAGGAAAGACTAAAAGAAAAGTGTGATTGGAGAAGGTTTGTAGATTTGGACGACCTTTCCTTGATCGAACTTCCTACAAATTATTACGGTGTTGCTTTTGGGGTTTCCCGTTACATGGAGCTTCTTGGATGGGATGACAGCGGCTACAGCCGGAAGCTTCTCGATAAGCTGATGGCGCATATCGAAACTTATTCGGGGGGCCTGGGTTATATGGACGAAACCACAGGAGAGGGCCGCTTTGACCGTTATAGCCTGCTGACTCCAGGCGAGCTCAGTGCAATGCTGACAGAAACAAAGACGGAAGTACCTGCAAGGCTCCTTGAACTGCTGAGAAAATCCTGCGACGTTCATTTGAACCTGGCTAATGAAGAAGGGGATGGATTCTCTTACGGCCGCAGCATCGGTCCTTACGGTGATACATCCAGCATGGAGGTTCTATCCATTGCCGCTTGCCTGGATATTTTAAGCCGGGAGGAAAAGGAAGTGGCCTATACCTTTAACTTAAAGAGTGCCGAGAAGTTTGTGAATTTCTGGATGGATCAGGATATGAAATCCGTGAACTTATGGGATAAGGGACGGCGGACGGACGGCTACCGCAATAAAAACAGAATTCTTGGAGAAAACCTGTCGCTGTGTATGCAGTTAGTAAGTACTTATGAGCATTGGACAAAGGCTGGATTTTCAGACAGGACGGAAGCGGCGGATTATCCGGAGAAACTTAAAAAACTTCCGCAGTTTAGCTTCCATAAATTTTTACAGGGTGAGTATGACCGGGGAATGGCCATTATACGTGACGGAAAGCATGTGATTAGCCTCCCTCTCATCAATGGCGGGGCAACAAAATATCAATGTACCCCTTATTTGCCCATTCCCAACGCGAACCGTTTTCTGGAAACCGGGGCGGATACCCGGCACCCGAATCTTGTTCCCAGGCTGGTAACTGATATGGGAGTAGAACTGATGCCGATTTCTTACTTTAAGCAGATGAATTGCAGGAGTGATAAGGATGCGTTGGTGATCAGCTACCATCAAGATGAACTGGCTAATCTGGAAGCAAAGGCTCCCAAAAAGTTTCATGGAGTAAAGACAAAGACTGAGTACAGATTTACACAGGGATGCATTGAAAGGGAAGAAACTTATTATTCCGAGAGAGCAGTGCAGCAGTTCCGGGAGGTGAATATGGAATTTGCCACATTCTCGAAGAAACCTGCAGTCAATGATAACAAAATTGTTTTCGGAGAAGGAGATATTCTGGAGATTGAGGTTTTCGGATTAGAGCTGTGTGATATCCTCTGTCTTGAGGGAAATCCGGATTACTGCACTTCCCATGGGAATCTCCAAACGCTGGTGCGCTGGCGAAAAAAGGAGTTTGAAATCAATGAACAGCGATGTGTCAAATGGGTTATAAAGTATAGATAGGGGAGTTTGTATTCCCGGCTGATTTGAGTGTGCCCAAACGCAAAATCCGCAAATGAAAATAATCTGTTTTCGATTAAAGACCATACATCCATTACAGCAAAAGCCGGTTAATAAGGAGAATAAAAGCAATAGGCTGTGCTGGATAAATTCAGTACTGTTTATTATTGAACTAAAAATACGTTTTCAAATAGAAGAGGAGGCAATAGAGTGAGTGAATTAAGGACCTTGGAAATCCAGGGTATGGAAAATTTTATTAATAAGACATGGGAGCGAATTAATCTCAAGATGGAAAGAATGACTGCGCAAATGAGGGACAAATCACCGCATAAGTCTGCAAGCGGAATTTATGATGATATGCGCCTGGATTGGTGGACCTCGGGTTTTTGGCCGGGTACGCTCTGGATCATGTATAGCATGACAGGAAAGGAAGAGTACCGAAAGGAAGCCTGGGATTGGGACTGGCGGATAGAGGAATGCTTTACCCGACAGAACAATTTTCATCATGACGTAGGATTTCAATTTCTTCCCACTGCAGTCATCAAATACAAGCTCACGGGAGATGCAGATGGAAAGCGGAGAGGGATTCAGGCAGCAAATTTTTTAGCAGGAAGATTCAACCTGGCAGGTAATTTCATCCGTGCCTGGAATCAGGATAAGACCGGGTGGTCCATTATTGATACTTCCATGAATCTTTCCTTGTTGTTCTGGGCGGCAGAAGAGCTCAAAGACCCAAGATACAAACACATTGCTATGGCCCATGCCGATACGGTTCTCAAGCACTTTATAAGGGAGGATGGTTCAGTCAAGCATATTGTAAGCTTCGATCCCGAGAACGGACAGTATATCGAGTGCTTTGGCGGGCAGGGCTATGCACCGGACTCTGCATGGAGCCGGGGGCAGGCCTGGGCACTGTATGGTATGGTTAACACCTACAAGTACACAGGTGAAAAGCGGTACCTTTATGCGGCACAGAGAATTGCCAATTTCTTTATTGCTGCGCTGGCTGAGGACGCTGTTCCATACTGGGACAGTAAATTGCCGGATACACAGGGACAGATACGGGATACTTCCGCAGCAGCCTGTGCGGCCTCTGGAATGTTGGAACTGGTAAGGTGCCTGCCGCAGCCGGAGGGAAGAGTTTATGGCACCTGGGTAAGCAAGATTCTTCGATCCCTTACGGAGAATTACTCGACACTGGAGCAGCTGGAGTATGAAGGTCTATTGCGTGGAGGGACCATCAGCCAGCCGGATAAGGATGGCGCCAATGTTTCCCTGATTTATGGCGATTATTTTTATGTAGAATGCTTTGCAAAGCTGCTGGGATGGTCAAAGAATATTTTTTAGTTTCCTTCTGACTTATATAGTTTGAATATTCCATATATTACAAAAAGAAAAGCCTGTTCAGGCTTTTCTTTTTGTAATATATGAAATACTGTCAATCAGAAGAAAAAATAATGATTGCATGTAAAAGCCGAATTCGGTATATTCGGAATATAGATTTGAAGAATTTATTTATGAATATCAGCAAGCCCAGCCAGTACTGCTAAATTTAATGAACCGCCTGCAAAGCATTATGTTAGGTGCATCTTGTATATAGCACACATAAAGTTTGCAGGCAATTTATTTGCTTACTTATACGAGAGGAGTAGAATCGATGTTCTCTAGACGACATAAAATTCCTGTGATATTATAGGGTGTATCCAAGATGCCTGCTATTACGCTGCTGCTAATTAGCATCGCCGGTTTGATGGAACATCCAAAAGTCCGCAAGGATAGATTTAGAAGGGATTGGGAAAGGGATGAGGTCAGTGTATTCTCTCAAGGTCTTTCGCATTAACAGGAAAAGTATCGAAAGCAAAGTTTTGAAGATTATTTTTATCCTTTTGGCATTTCTGTGTCTATTTTCAATGGTAAACAATTATTATTTCAAGCAATTGATAGATAAGGAGTTTCGTGAGCTGCGAGAGCGGGAATCTGATAATATCAATAAAGTGATGATGGAAAAGGACGGCAGTTTAAAAAACCTGTCACTGCAGTTGTTCAGTGACAGGAAAGTGATGCTTTTTAACGCGTCACCGGAAAAAGAGATCACCGGAGAGATGATGCATGAGGTAGCCTATATAACCAATTATCTTGATAGTATAAAAATTGCCGCAGGAGATATTACGGATATTATCATCTACTTTAAAAAGTTTAATCTGGCAGTAGGGAGCCGAGGTACTTACAGTGAGGATGTCTTTTTCAAAAATACCTTAACCAATGACGGGCAAAGTATTCGGCAGTGGCTCCATTCCCCGGGGGAAAGCAGTGGGGTGCACGTCATGGAGGGGTCTTACCTTTTGGAAATGTGGTATAAAGGAGAGAATAAGTCCAATCTGTATATACGTAACGGTACGGACTTATCCATCGTCATTGTTATGAATAAGGAATACTCCAATGCACTTTTAAAACGAATGATTTCCAGTGAAGACACCGTAGTAATCATATTGGATAACGATATGAATATCTTTGCCTGCAATCGTCCGGAACTGGTAGATAGTAAGGGAAAGGATTTCCTCAAGGAGGCATTGGGACAAAAACGGTCACAAATATTGCTCGGAGAAGAAGCGTATCTCGTATCCGACCGGAAATCCTCCAATGGAGCCTATCATTATGTCTTTATGCATAAGAAGGATTTACTGTCTAAAAAACTGGTTTATGTAAACATGTACAGTGTAGCTTTTTTGCTTGTTTTTTGTATTTTCACAGGCCTTCTTTTTCTGATGATGAACCGACAGTTATATTTGCCGTTAAAACGGCTGATGGAAAAGCTCAATACGGATTTTATCAAAGGAAATACCAGTGAGTATGAGATACTGGACCGTTGGATCACAGACATGTCCAGTAACATGGGTTCTTTGCAGAACTACTGCAGGGAACAGGAAGAAATCCTGATGGAACACTTTCTGAACCGGCTTATTGGGGATGGACAGGTAGATGCGTATAAGCTGCTGCAAGAGTATAAGAATTTTGACCGCTATATTATACTTACCTGCGTGATGGAAAATGCCAAGGGTTTTCGAGATCTGTATGAAATTGATAATTTTGAAAAGGAGCTTCAATTATATTTTCCGATAAAAAAGATTTTTGTGTATTCAAAGGAAACTACATACCTTGTTAACATAAGGAATAAGGAAGGGTATGCTCAATCCCTTACGGCACTGTTCGGAAAAGTTTTGGATGGAGGGGGCTTTTGTTTAATGGGAGTTAGCTCGCCCTATTCCGACATTATGTTGATAAAAAAGGCATACGAGGAGAGCCGGGATGCGTTAAACTACTGCCGCACGGACCTGTTTGAAAGTGAAGGAAGCATGCGCTTTTACAGGGAAGAGCCTTATAAAGCCTGTGAAAGGATGGAGATATGTGTAAAGGATACTGAGCTCATCGTGAATTCATTGCTTAACTACAATATGGATGGAGTTCGGATGCATTTGGATCATATTGTTTTAAAAAACAGGGAGAAGCCTTATATTATTCAAAAGGAGCTGTATAACTATCTTATGAACATATTCTACGCCTTTATAAACAGCCGGAATATCAATCCGGAAGAGGTGATGTCGGTAAGCTTTAATCAGTATATATCCGACTTAAAGGAGGTATACAGCGTACAGCTTTTATACAAAAGAGTTATGGAAAGCTACACCCGGTTAGTGGAAGAAATGACAAAAGGAAAGGCGGAGCTGATTGATAAAATCCTGAAGTATCTTGAGAATAATTATGAAAAGCAGCTTTCACTGCAAGTAGTAGCCAACGAGTTTGAAATATCGGGTACCTACCTTTCACAGTATTTTAAGAAATGTACCGGAACCAATTTTGTTACCTATATCCGTGATATCCGGGTCGAGAAGGCAAAGGAAATCCTTAAAAATGAAAATATCAGTGTCAGCGAAGTGGCGCAAAAGACGGGCTTTGATACCGTGAATACCTTCATTCGGGTATTTAAGATGCTGACAGGTGTCACACCGGGAGAGTATAAAAACAATATAAAGCAAGCGATATAAATGTGTTGAGCGTAAAATAGCAAAAAGGGTCAATAACATGAAAAAGTATGGATTGGCCCTTTTGCATTAAAACAGGGTTTTTATAAGATTTGTCAATCCGAAGAAAAAATGATGATTGTATAAGATCCGCGAATCCGCTATAGTAAGCCTATCAATCGGAGGAGGGGGTTCCAAATGCAGAAGACCCAAGTACAAAAAAACATTTCTGTTATACCATCTGCACGAAGAGAAAGGAGTTTCAACCTAAAGAAAATCATTTCTCAGCGGTGGCTTCACTTTTTAGTGCTGCCGGCGTTTATTATTACTCTTATATTTCATTATGTTCCCATCTACGGCCTTGTAATTGCTTTTAAGAATTACAACGTGGCAAAAGGAATTCTAGGGAGTCCCTGGGTAGGGTTGAAGTGGTTTCAGCTCTTTATAGAAAACCCCATGTTTTACCGTTTATTCAAGAACACGTTTCTTCTTGGATTCTACTCGATTCTATGGGGATTTCCGGCGCCCATCCTTCTTGCACTGCTTTTGAACGAAATCACCCATGCCAGATTTAAACGGCTGGTTCAAACAGTATCCTATCTACCGCACTTTATCTCCATTGTTATTATTGTAGGAATGCTAAAGACCTTTGCGTCCATTGATAATGGACTGTTTAACCAGGTCATGGCTTTCATGGGCAAAGAGCCGGTGAATTTCTTTGCAGAAGCGGAATATTTCAGGACCTTGTTCGTGGCTTCCGATATTTGGCAGCAGGCAGGGTGGGGGTCTATAGTATATCTTGCCGCATTATCCGGAGTTGACGAACAGATGTATGAAGCTGCTTTAATGGATGGCGCAAACCGCTGGCATAAATTATGGTATATAACATTGCCTTCCTTGGTCCCAACCATAACCATTCTCTTTATTATGCGAGTGGGGCACATCTTCGGCGCTAATTTTGAAAAAGTCCTATTGATGCAAAACCCTCAGACCTATGCAATGTCCGATGTAATCAGTACATACGTGTACAGGGAAGGGATTGAAGGAGGAAGGTTCAGCTACACCTCGGCAGTGGGGCTGTTTATGTCAATCATATCCTTTATATTCCTTTACACTACAAACAAACTTAGTAAAAAGTTCTCTGAGAACAGTCTATGGTAGACCAGCTAGTAGTTTGTCAATAGTTAAAACAAGATATTTTTAAGATATATAAAATAAGTAGTCAGTAAAAAAATACATGTTAATGAGGCCACCTATGACAGGTAAACATAAAACAGCTG
>JAEZXR010000046.1 GCA_023419605.1 Bacillota bacterium
AAGCTGAATATTGCAGAATATCCGAACATTACTGAATGTATATTTGCTTTCATTCGGAGGATTCAACTTCTGATGTAGAGAGAACCATGTAACTTTATTACAAATCCATTATACTAGGGGACGGTTATCTTGTTCCTTTTTTCAGTAACCACGCAACTTTCACGGTAAGCGTAAAATAGGTCTGTACTCCAAGGAAGGTAATCTTCAAGAAATTCCGGATATTGGCCGAACTGCACACCCGGCAGTTCACTAAAAATAAAATAAAGATAGGGACAAAGATATAGGTCCTTTGTCCCTAAAGTCGAATATGATAAACTGATGAGGAGAGTGGTAACTTTGGCAAAATATTATGTAGTAAGGAGTTACCTCTTGGAATCCAAGGGCAGCTCCTTTACTGTTTTTAGAGAAGAGAGGTCATTGATTTCAACTTTATATACCAAAATATCTGCTTCTATAATGGAAAGAGCGGGCGCATGCTGGCGTCCTCCACCTCTTTTCTATTGGTTCCGCATACTATAGTGCAAAAAATAAGTTAATATGGAGACATTACAATATAGTTACATTATATGGAAACTTATTGAAATTTTTCACTGACAATGCTACCCTACAATTAATGTAAAAGCATTGCAACGCAAACTTTACAAAATATTTATATCATTCCCCGCGGAGGGGCGTCGCCCCCAGTAAAGTTGTTTTGTTTATATGTATATAAAGTGAAAGGGTTTATTTATAGGGCTTTATTTTGAGCAGTTAAGATAACTGACACTATGTTGTAACTGGGCCTATTATAAATAACAGTTGGCAAACGGTGGATAGCCATAAAAGGAGGTATGACGTATGGCTGATATTGTAATTTATGGTGGAGGTCTACAAGCATGTGCAGCCGCCACAAAAGCAGCGGCAAATGCCCCTAACAAATCAATTCTTTTAATTGTTCCGGACCCTATAGATAAACTTGGTAGTCTTGGAACAATAGGAGGGCAAAATTACTTTGATAAAAGGGATTGGAAAAACCCTTATACAGGAATCACTATACAACCACAGCAAGGAAGCTTTGCGGAGTGGAATTCACAGGTGGGAGATTTCTATAACACTGATGCTTTGGCTTGTCAACTTTACAGTGACGTAATTAAACACACTAATGTTGTAGATATAAAATTCAAATATGATATCGAAAATCTTCAATATGCCACAAATCCTTATCGCATTACAGCATTAAATATACGGAATGTTTACCGGGACACAAAGGATGGATATGTAAAATTTGGGTCTCGTCATGAAACTGTTTCAGGCACTGTATTTATTGATGCATCCGAAGAAGGTCGGCTCCTAAGATTATTTAATCCCTCTGCTGTGACGGTAGGAAGGTATGATTGGCCTAGTAACTTGTTAGACACAGATGAATGTACAGGAAATAAAGTAGCAAGACAACAAGTTGCGACCCTAATGGTTAAAATGACTGGTATACAGCCACCACCTACGGGTACAACATATGGGGACATGGTATTTGAAAAAAGCCAGAAAATTGTAAATGGGCAGACACAAATAACATGGGGATGCTATGGTGGATGGGGCGCATATGCAGGTCAAAATGGCAAACATAAGATTGTTGATTTTAATAATAAATATGGTTTACAAGACCCAAGCAATCCAAGCAGACCGCATGGGTATGCTATTAAACCATTAAATGCCGCACAAAACGGAAGTGGCGCATCAGATTGGTGGGTTAATACATTTTTGGTGTTTAACGTAGATGGAAGGGCATATTATAGAGATAGGAATACCTCTCGGTATCCATCTAATAAACGCACGGATTATAAAGATGTTGACCAGGCCTGGGCAGATGCGAGAAACTTTTTGAAAAATAATGCAACAGAATTTATTAATGCAATCAAAGAAATGGATGGCTTTGCAAATGCAGATTTTGTCTATGGTAGCAATGGTCATCCAGTTATTGGAGATATTTTATATTTAAGAGAAACTATACATGCAATGAATGCATCAAGAAATACATCTAATGGCACAGAAAATAGTAATTATCAATTTACTACTGCGGAATGCAGCAATGCAGGGGATTCATCCGACAATGGTGCTGATGCTTCAAATTATTCGAGTAGAATTGGGCTTGGGTTTTATCAAACTGATATTAATGCATATAAATTTGAAGATTTGAAGGATAGCAGTGGTAATTACATATGGGGTGTTGATGTTCAAAGCAGGTTAAGACCAGACATAGGGATTACACCAGATACTCCTTATAACCCTGTATATATTCCATATGCATCTTTAGTATCAAAGTATGTAGCAAATGTTCTTATCCCTGGCTATACATCAGGGTGTTCTTCCATGGCTTGGTCTGAGATGAGAGTATTGCCTAATCTTTGTGTTTTTGGTGATGCCGCAGGAATTGCTGCCGCATATTGTGCTAACAACAATAAATACCCTCTAACCCTTACCTCTACTGATATATCAAATATACAGAATACATTAGTTAATGCGGCTGAAGCTAAATTAGAAAAAGCATAAAAAAATGTGATAAAATAATGAAGGTGTGGCAACTTTGGCAAGATATGCACGAAGAAAAAGTGAGAGTGGAATCTATCATATCATGTTGCGAGGGATTAACCGACAAGACATTTTAGATCGGTCACTGTAAACGTAGTGATTTCCAATCAGGCAACAAGGTGAGGATAAGGCGATTTGCCTGACTGGATAATATCACTTTTACAGTGAACGATGAGATCTTCTTAAAACTTCTATAAAAATAGCCCTATAATTCAAATGCTTGGTTAATTACGGATCGGTGTATTCCGAGATGTTCTCTTTTTTTATCTTACGGGTTTACGATCCTGCCATACCCTTCAAAGGGATAATCAATGGTGATTCTGCCTGCTTCGCAGTCACCGATTCCGCTGTACAGATCGGCTTTTCCGTCCGATCTCATGGTGATCCCCGAAGTAAAGGCACAGTCCACCAGACGGGGGAGTTTGGCAGGCCCTTCCGGATAGCAGGAGCGGGTGCCGATGATTTTGCAATCCAGAGCCTGATGCTTTACAGCATCCAGTACGAAGGAGATATTCATGTAAGTAAGAATTTCTTTGCCATTTTCCATTACGGTTTTATAGCATTTATGACCGATCACCCCGATAAAGCCGCTGTCAAGGCAGTAGGCCTGATTACAACCGCCCCATTCGCCTTTATCGAACAGCCCTTCGATAGGGGGAGCTTTTTCAATGATTTCCGCGGTCAAATCCTCCAGTTTGTCGATGGTAGTAAAACCGATTACGGATTCACTGCCGAATTTCTTACGAATCTCTTCGTTTCTGGGTCTGGAAAAAACCCCAATCCTTCCATCTTGAAGCTGAACCAGTCGAATATCTTTCATACGGTCCGGTCCCGTAGTGAAATAATACAAATCATCAACATCCGTACCTTTGTAAAAATATCCGTAATAGGTATCAATGCTTCCTTGTTTCATCCGTACGTGGGTTCCGCCCAGGACGAGGGTATCATTGATAACGGAAATGTACGGGTCTTCCAACGGGTAGATCATGGAGTCTGGCACAAGGGTCCAATGGTCCTCGCTTGTATTCTCAAAAAGCCGTACCCGGGAACGCGCCCACTCATCGTGTCTTTCCATGCGCCCGAAAATGTATTGTTTACCCTGCCAGGAAAAGGGGATGGAAGGATTATAAATATCATAACCATCGACGCCAAGAAAGGTTAGTTTTACGCTTTCATAGATTTTTTTCGTTTCTTCAAAGTGCATTCGTTGTTGAACCAGATTCATAATGACCAACTCCTCGTTTCGTAGTACCTTGATTATAGCATCAATGCGCAAGGAATTCTCCTCTTGCTTTGACCTAAAAATTATGGTATTTTGATATTAGAAAACAGTAAATTTTTAAATGAATACTTTTTTTCCGTATTTAATCCAACCAATTGATGAGGTGCTTATATGGGATGTGCAAGGTTAACTGCCGTCAATGCTATTGATCCGAAGATACAGGCTCACTACCGGCTTATAGCCTCTGTGAAAAATACGGTGGGTGAGCACTGCCATGATTTTTTTGAGCTCTTTTTGATCGTAAAGGGTAGTGTGATTCATTGCATTAACGGGAAAAGAGAATTGCTTCATGAAAATACGCTTGTTTTTATCAGAGATCGTGATATACACTATTATGAACAAACGGGGGAGGGAGACTGCCAGTTTATCAACCTCTCCTTCTATAGAGAAACTATCCAATCCATTTTTGAGTTTCTTGGAGAGGGCTTTCCAAAAGATCATTTATTGCATCCGGAAATGCCCCCCAGCGTAGTTCTCACGAAAACGGAGAAGGAATATATTCAATACCGGTTTGAAAACCTCAATACCAATATTGATGCAAATCAGAGCTTGCTTAGGGCTGAATTGAGAGCATTGCTGGTAGAGCTTTTCTCACGCTATATTATGAAATCGCAGAATCTTTACCCGAAGGAACGGCCTGAATGGTTGAATCACTTGTGTACGGTCATGAAGGAAAAGGAAAACTTTATCGAAGGTATGCCGGCCCTGCTGCGCATATCGCAAAAAACACATTCCTACCTGTGCAGAACTTTTAAGAAGTATTTGAATACGACTCCGGTAGAGTATATTAACAGTCTTCGCATGTCCTATGCAGAAAACCTGCTTTTGCATACCGACATGGATATTCTTGATATCTGTCTTGAAATCGGTTTCGAAAATATGGGCTACTTTTATGAAGTATTTAAACGTTATTTCAATATGACACCCTACAAACTCAGGAAACAAAACCTGAGAAGCTGCTTATATCCCGGCAGTGAGATATAACCGGGCCGGACCCTATAGTCCGGCTGCCGTTTTTAATGTATAGATCGGTCAGTTGGTCCGTTGCTGATAAACATACGGTTACCGGACGCGTGTACCAGCTGTTTTTGACATGATGTGATCGGCGTAATGATCGGTATCTGGATGCAATCGATTTCCGTGAAGCCGGTACCTTATAGCATACAGGGACAGGAAGCGCAGGTTTCCTGTCCCTGTAGCAGCCTTTGAGGAATGGAATTATCCGCTTTTCAAGCATACATCCAATAAGTACGATATTTACCCCTTAAGCGCTCCAACCATGACTCCCTTAACAAAATATTTCTGCAAAAATGGATATGCTGCTAAGATAGGGAGTGTAGCCACCATAATGGTTGCATATTTTATCGTTTCTCCGATTGCTTGCCTGTCCTGAGCTATTCCGGACATCATGTCATCCGTATTGCTGGAAATCAGTATTTCTCTCAGTGCCAACTGTAACGGCCATAATTCTCTCTTTCTTAAGTAAATCATGGCACTGAACCACGCGTTCCAGTGGCCTACTCCATAATACAGCACCATAACGGCAATGGTGGGCAAAGCTAGTGGTATAACTATTTTAAATAGTATTACGATATCATTTGCACCGTCCATATGGGCAGATTCTACCAAACTGTCGGGAATTCCCTGAAACGTCGTTCTCATGATAATCAGATTCCAGGTTCCGATTGCCCCGGGAATGATCAAAGCCCATATTTTATTCATTAAACCCAGCTTCTGAACCAACAAGAAGCTGGGAATCAGGCCGCCTCCGAAAAACATAGTGAAAATAATCATGACGGTAATCGGCCCTCTCCAGAAGAAATTTTTCCTTGAGAGAACAAAAGCTCCCATGGATGTCATAATAATATTGTAGGCAGTTCCCACCACTACAATAAAGATCGTATTTCTATACCCGGAATAGATGATTGGATTTTTTAATACCGCTTTATAAGCGTCCAGGTTAAATTCCAATGGTTTCAGGAGTAAGCCTTTATGCGCCGTAAGCTCGGCGGGACTGCTCAAAGATGCAAAAATAACATAAAGAAATGGATAGAGAGTCATCAAAGTGAGTATTGCTAATAGAATGTAATTCATCGAATCAAAAATATAATCTCCTATTGTCCTTTTAATAACCATATCTTCTACTCCTTACCACAGACTCGTTTCATTAACCTTGCGGCTAATGTAGTTTGCTATTGCTAATAAAATCAGATTCACCAAAGAGTTAAATAGCCCCACTGCCGCACTGAAGCTGTAATTTGCATCCACCAATCCGCGCCGGTACACAAAGGATGAAATCAAATCCGCAGTTTCATAGGTATTAGGATTATAAAGCAATATGACTTTTTCATATCCTTCACTCATCATACGGCCAATATTCATAATTAATAGGATCACTATCGTGGGAGCAATTCCCGGTAGCGTTATATGAAGAAACTGTTTCCATCTTCCGGCTCCATCGATGGTTACTGCCTCATATAGTTCTGTGTCAATTCCGGCGAGTGCAGCGAGATAGATAATTGATCCCCAGCCTACACCCTGCCAGATACCTGTGCTCACATAAATTGTCCTAAACCATTCCGGTTGCAGCAGGAATATGGTTCGGGATCCTCCAAAAGCAGCAATAATATCGTTAATCAGACCGTTTCTTGCGAAAAAATCAATAATCATGCCGCAGATAACCACTGTTGAAACAAAGTGCGGTAAATAGGTAACGGTTTGAACCATCTTTTTAAAATGCTTGCTTCTGATTTCATTCAGCAACAGTGCCAGAATAATTGGCGCCGGAAAACCAAAGACAAGCTGGTAGAAATTTATCAATAAAGTATTTCGGATGACTCTCCATGCGTAGATACTGCTGAAGAAATCCTGAAAATGTCTTAGTCCTACCCAGTTGCTGCCTAGGATTCCTTTTACGGGACTAAATTCCTTAAAAGCAATGATGACACCATACATTGGAACGTAGTGAAATAGAATATACCAAGCTACTACGGGCAGGGCCATCAATATCAACCATTTATTTTTCTTAAAATCTTTTTTTATTGCCTGGATGAGGTTTGACTTTTTATATATCAAATGATGCTGCTGAATCTTCACTTCTGCCATTATTGGCACCTCCTGCATTGTGTGAATGGGGGAATTTCTTCCCCCATTCCAATCACACTATTTACCAAATATGTCGCTTATATTAAATGATTGAGGATTTAATGCCTGCGGGAATTTTTTAACGAATCGGTCATAGGCAGTTTGTCTGACTTTGTTGACATCCTCAATACCCAGCTTTTTGATTTGCTCCACATATTTATCCCAAGTGGCATCCACATCCTCTTTTCCCATAAGCCATTTTAGGAACATCTCATCCTTGTAGGTATTAATTTCATTTGTCTTTGAAGCTATCTGAGAATTTTCATCGGCTGTTAAGTTTCCTCTATAAGCCTTATTGGCTTTGTTAACCTCCTTTGAAAATTTTGTCCAGGTTGCTAGTGACTCCTGTTGCTGGGGTAATGCCATGTACTGCTCAAAATACCCCATATCCTGTACAAAGGGACCGTTTTTAAATGCACGGGCGTAAACAGTGCCCATAGTTGCAATCGGCTGTCCGTTAGGATTTTTCGTAACCAGCTCAGTATATTTCGGAGCCCCGTTTTCCATCCTATAGCTCACGCCCTCTATACCATAGTTATAGAGCATCATTCCTTCCTTCGTATATCCATAATTTAAAAATGTGACTGCTTCTTTAACATTTTTACATGCTTTGGTTATGTGCCATGAACCTGCGCCACTGAAAGGTCCATCCTTTGGCATAAACGGATTGGCGTCACCCTTTTTAAGTACGAGATATGGCATGGCAACTAAATCAAATTTGGGATCCTTACTCTCCATTAACTGCAAATATTTACCAAGGCCTCCGCCTGTGTTTCCAAGTGTTGCACCAGCTTTATTTCCTGTAATTTTTGCATCGATATTTTTGGAATTATTCGTAGCCAGTTCGGGGTCTAATATGCCGTCCTTGTACCATTTTACCATGGTCTTGGCATATTCTTTGAATCTTGGGTCAATAGCCCCGTATACTACCTTACCGTTCTCAATGAAGTGATTTTGATCAATACCCCATGCTCCGGTAAAGTATCTGTCCTTAATATTTCCCACATTTCCGGTAAAAGGTGAATCTGCACCTTTCTTTTCTTTAAATGTCTTTAATGTAGAATACAATTCGTCAATAGTTTCCGGCACCTTTAGTCCCAGCTCTTCCAACCAGTCCTTACGTATAAAACCTCCAAAGAAAGTATATAAACGCTCATTGCCTTTGAGAAAAGGGAAGAATAGCTGTTTTCCTTCCTCTGTCTCTACATCCATTAATAAATCAGGATAGGCTTTATATATCTTAGAAAGATCCGGCGCATACTTAGCGATTTCTTCCTTTAGGTCAATTATTATACCATCTTCGAAGGCTTTAGTTCTTCCTCCTTGGTATTCTCCAAAGCCGCCTGCAATAAGATCAGGTATATCGCCGGACGCAATCATAAGATTAAATTGCTCTTTAGCCTGGCCATCTGCAGGATGCAAATATTCAAGCTGAACATTCGTCCTCTTTTCCAACTCTTTACTCAGCTCTGACTCGGCATAATTCTTCAAAACAGGAGTAACAGGACTATACAAATCCTCCCAGATGCGGAATTTTATCGGTTTTTCAAAAGGTAATTTTAATGCGTCGCCAGCTACAGTAGTATTCGGTGATTCAGCCTCCTTTTTCCCACATCCTGTAATAACAGCAGATGACAAAAGAGCGATCAAGAGGGAACCGGTAATAATTTTAGTGAAAACATTTTTACTTCTAAGCATTTTTATCCTCCTACGCTTAATTTATTTTTACTATATAGAACACAATTGTAACTTGACTGCCGGCTGTCTCACTTACCAACAATTGCTATAGACAGTATATGATTTCTACCCGGGATAAAGCAATCTCCATTCAATGGAATCCATACTCAAAATCCCAAAAATCAATATCAAATAGGAGCAAATAATCATCAAAAACAAAAATTCGGTGCAAAATCGCACGCAATTTCGCACCGAATTCAATCCTACTCCCATTATTATGATACTTAACGGTGATTGACTATGTACAATACATATTTCTTACTATATTGATAGGGGGGATTCCTTCATAATTTTTAAAGGTTCTTATAAAGTTATTTACATTGTTAAAACCGGAGCATATGCCTATCTCGATAATACTTTTTTCTGTATAATAAAGCAGTTCCTTGGCCTTTGCAATCCTTTGACGAATGATATATTCCTTATACGGATACTTCTCTGTGCAGCAACTTTCACCTTCATATTCCGTAAAAGAATGCACCATGGAGAAAGTATATAAATAACCTGATTAGAAGTAAACGCTATGACAAAAGTTTTTATGAATCCGGTCCTGGAGCAGGGAGCCGATCCGTGGATGTACAAACACACCGATGCAAAATATTATTTCATGATTACTTTGGGCAACCGTCTGGAACTGTGGGCATCCGCTGCCATGACAGGGGTAGGGAAGGGAGAACGGAAAACCATCTGGATACCCCCTGTTTCAGGACCCGGATCAAAGGATATTTGGGCACCTGAACTGCATCATATTCAGGGCGTCTGGCAGCAAGCGATGGTACTGGGGATCCAGGCAGGTGCATTTATGTGCTGGAAAATATTTCGAGGGATCCGATGCAGGAAATATGGGAGGAAAAAGGTGCGGTTAATACACAGTAAATATGTATGCTGCAGTGGCATTATTTTTTAAAACTCTTGAGAAAGGGCTAGGAAGAAAATGGGTTCATGAAGTCGCCGTGGCCCACACCCTAGTTTACTGTTCCCTTATCTGAAGGTTAATGGTATAATAAAAAACAGTTGCAGAACAATATTTCGTTTTCTGGGCTTGTGTTAATAGCAAGGTGTTTTATTGCATTTAAAATTTTATTATCATGATTCAAAAGCAGGATCGAACAATTTATAGCTATCAATACGTCATGAAGGTGTGTTTTTATGAAAATTTTCAGGAACTTTAATAAAACCAGACTTGTAAAGGCCCCCAACATTCGAAAAAAACTGATTCAATTTACCTCTTTTTTATTATTATGCCTGATTACCTTAAATATCATCCTTTACTATTTCTCCATGCGCAATACATACATTGAGCAATTAGAGAGCTCCAACGACAGTATCATCGAGCAGGTCGCCATTTCTTATGAAATGGTCATGAAGTATATTAAAGACTCCGTATATAAAACTGCCCTTTACGACAAAGACCTGATTACTTTTATACAAAGTTATGATAATAGCTATGACAACGTCATGAACATCACCGGCAAGCTGAACAGTATTGTTCTGCTCAATGAATTTATTCAATCGGCCTACCTCTATTTTCCCAAGTATGACCAGGTGTACAGCACCACCAATAATGTCAGCAGGATCACAACAATGGATGAGTTTTCAGATAAAGCCGCCTTTAACCTGGGCAAAGAGAAAAGTCTTTATAGCCTGGACCCACATATAGTGAACGATACTAGCGCAAGTAAACAACTCATCATCTCCGTTGTCTCCTCGGTTCCTTTATATAATCAGGAGAATAGAGGCTTGCTTGTTGTGAATGTAGATGCCAGCAGGCTTTATTATGATGCATTAAAGAAGCTAAAGGCCCAGCCCAACATGAATTTTTACTTATTTAACAGCAATCATCAGGTGATTATCAACAAGAATATGGAAAACCTCTTTGAACAGGTTAATCTCGATAGGCTCAGTACGAAAATATCCTATAAGGATTTTCTGGATAGTATATTCAGGAACAATGTAACCATTACCTCCGTGTACTACTCAGAGTTTTTGAAGTGGAATTTTGTACTGGAGACTTCCGTCCGGACCAATGAAGGCCTGGGCGCAAAATTAACCCGTTTTATTACCTTCTCGTTACTGCTGATTATCCTCAGCCTGGCAGTTCTCATTTTCATCATCCTCTTCTATACGAAGCCTGTAAAGGGAATGATTCAAAAATATGGAGAGAAACTATGGAAGGATGTATTGACGGATAACGTATATTTGACCAATGAAGTGAAGGCGCAGTTGGAAGAGGATAAATTCAGGATTACGGACAGAAAATTCGGCACCATCTCAATCCATATCCAGCACCATGAACTGAACGAAAAAATTCTCAACCGGAATGTTGCCGAATTACAGGGATTTATTAGTAATTTAAACAAGGATATCAACCGTAAAATCAAAGTAATTATAACGAATAAGGATCAGGTAGCCATCATCGTGAGTTTTAGCTCCCTTCATTCTCATGAGGAATGCGAAAGCCAGCTTTTTTCTCTGGCGCAATTGGCCTATGATAAAATTGATCGTCCCCTTCAGAGAATTACCTACCTGGGGCTTAGCACGATTAAGGATACCATTAACCTACTACCGGTTTCCTATAAGGAAAGTATGGAGATGTTCAAACACAAGCTATGCTGTAAAGCCCATATCCTTTCCTACTCCCTGATTAAAGACAGGACCGGTACCTTTGAATATCCCTATACACTGGAAAGGCAGTTGATTAACAATTTGCTGGTTGGTAATTCTGAAGGCTGCAAACTGTTATCCAATGGATTTTTCGATGCCCTCATGCACCCTGATTTGAGTCTTGAGGACAGTGAGATAATAAGCTGCATCTACCAATTGCAGAATTCCATTTTGAAAAATATCAGCGGATTGCCCATTCCGATAAAAATTGATTCTAACACGAATTTTGCCGACTTAACCGATATCAATGAGATCATCGCTGGGGTTGATGAATTTATCAATAAAGTATGCACCGAAATCAATAAAAAAGATGAAAACGAGGAATACCGCTTGCACAATACGGTGATGGAATATGTTGAAAAGAAGTTCATGCAGGAAGATTTCTGTATGAATAAGGCTGCTGACGATCTGAATATGAATAGAAACTACCTTAGCAAAATCATCAAGGAAAAGACCGGCGAAAATTTCACGGATTATGTAAATAAGAAAAGAATCATTATGGCAAAGGAGCTGCTGCAGATTAAAAGTAAGACTATTGAAGATGTGGCAAAGGAAGTAGGTTATAATTACTCATACTACTTTATCAAGATTTTTAAAAATATCGAAGGTATCACCCCGGGTCAATACCGTAATAATATTGTATAAGAACCTGTTTAGTATCTGCTTGTGCTTGGCATTTTAGGTGGATTTTGTGCCAGGGCTGGTCGCATACTGCTTATGCTGCTCGCCCATGCAGTCGGGCAAGGCAAATTTTCGCAGTAATAATTTGTTTTATTGCAAGAAAATTTAACGCAGCATGGCGCAAAATCCGCCAAAATGATGACGAGTGCAATGAGATACTAAACAGGTTCTAAGGCCAAACAGACAGAAATAGAGATGGATTCCTCTATTTCTGTCTGTTTACGCCTTAATCCTATTACTTGATGTTTTTCATAATCTCAAGATATTCTTTCTCTGCGTCTGCAATCTTTGGCAGAAATTCCTTGTCAACAAAAGACTTCAGTTGTTCCAGCGTGATATCACCGGTTACATATTTGGTTTCCAATTCTTCTCTTTTCTTTATCAAATCCGGGTTGTCTGCACCGAACAGGTCAAGCTTTGGATATTTGATACTGGGTATATTGACCTCCTTCGTCTTGCTCAGGTAGCGTTGTAGATCATTAGTATATCTCTCGGCCTTTTCTTCGGTATCACCGATAGCTGCAGTCAAGCCATTATAGGCATAGGAAATAGAGGTATAGCTGCTAAGGTCTACCTTTGTCTTATCCGCTTCTGCCTGTGTCCGCTTTAACAGCTTCTTGTCAAAGTCATATTCATCATAATGAACTCCCTTAACACCGATATTCATTAGTATGAAGCCTTCTTTGCTGTTCCCCCAGTCAAGGAATTCTAATATCCCATCCACATTCTTAGCCCCTTTGGTGATTGTCCATGCACCCCATACCGCCGGTGTAACGTTATTGATTACTTCCCCTTTTTGATTGGCTAACGGTGGATAGAACGAAAACTTCTTAAGCGCTTCCGGGTCCTTGGGAATTATACTACTTACAAGATTGGAGTCATGTTGCGTTGTAAAGGCAACTCTGTTTTGCAGCTGCTTGTCAAGGTCATTATATACTTTATTGAGGAAGAACTCCGGATCGATTAATTTCTCTGTATACAGCTTTCTCATGTACGTCAGATATGGGTAGTAACCCTCAGCTTTTTCTCTAACACCTTTGTATTTTCCATCGATATCCTTGGCCTCTTTTGTGTTATTCAGGTTGAAGGCAGCTAAAAGCCATTGGTCGTTCCATAAACCGTAAGGTGACATTGCAAAGGTATCCGCTTTTCCATTACCATCAGGATCCTTGGTAGCAATCGCCTTCGCCGCTTCATACAATTCATCGGTGGATGTAGGAGCCTTCAAGCCCAATTTATCCAGCCACAGCTGGTTGGCTAAAAGTCCCCAGCGGTTTACCTTGTTCGCTTTCGGTACACCATGAATCTTCTTGGTGCCGATGGTTCTGGTTACCTCCCACATATCCTTTGTCAAATTGGACATCAGGTTCGGGTATTTGGAAATTTTGTCGTCCAGTGGTTGTAGAATGCCATCACTTGCCCACATCTCATAGTTTTTATCCAGTTGCCATATATAAACCAAATCGGGGTAATCACCGGAAGCCATAACGATTTGAAGCCTATCGTTATAATTATTGATCGGCGGAGCCTCAATTTCCAGCTTTACATTGGCAACCTTTTCGATTTCACTAATGTACGGGTTGTTTTCCAGTTTAACATCTACATTAACCCTGTTCATCATTTTGATCTTTGTAGGACCCTTCACTGCAGTTGAACCTGCACTGGGGGCATTGGTGGCACTGTTTGCTTGACCTGTTTCATTTTTACCACAGCCGGCAAAAACCGATCCCAGTAACGCAAGCCCCAGTATCAGGCTTCCTGCTTTTAAAAATACCTTTTTCATAGACATTCACTCCTTCTTTTTATTTTTACATGGCCTTATTTCAAAATACCAGACAGTAGTTCAAAACTGCTGGTAAGTTTGACAGCTTGAGAATGGTTCAACCTTTTACTGAGCCCAGGAGCATCCCTTTCATAAAATATTTCTGGACAAAGGGGTATACCATGATGATTGGAAGAATCGTCAATATGATCACAGCCATTTTCATTGTAAAGGGTTGAACCATCTGCTCGGGAGAGTCAATGACTCCCTCCTGGACTATTCCGGTTCCTCCTTCAAGCACCATTTCCCTTAAGACAAGCATTAAAGGCCAGTAATTTCTCTTGGTGATATAGATTACGGCACCGAAGAAAGTATTCCAGTGTCCCACGGCATGGAAAAGGGTAAAGGTTGCAATCGCCGGCATGGATAGAGGGATAATGATTCTGAAAAGTACGATAATCTCGTTAGCACCGTCAATCACTGCCGATTCTTCCAGACTTTCAGGAATTGTCCCGATAAAGTTCTTCATCAAAATTAGGTTATAGGCACTCACCGCACCCGGCAGAATCAGGGCCCAGGGGGAATTCAGCAGCCCCAGGCTTCTAACCAGGTAGTAGCTAGGAATCATGCCTCCGCTGAAAAACATGGTGAATAGTATGAATCCGAGGATCACATTTCTACCTTTCAAGTCCTTTTTACATAAAGGATATGCTGATATACAGAGCATAAATACGTTGATAAATGTGCCTATAATGGTGATGAACAATGTCGTCTTATAGCCGGAGTAAATTAATGGAAAATTAAGCAGCTTTTTATAGGCACTTAACGTTGCATTCCTCGGGATCAGGTTCATAGGATCTTTCAAATAGTCTGCATAGGGCGTTATTGAGTAGGATAATACATAAATAAACGGAAATATGCATAGTATTGAAAATAATGCCAATAATGCATAATTAACAATATCAAAGGTAAGATCTCCAACATGCTTTTTATTCATCGCGTGCAACCTCCTCTTTTTGCTTTCATGGTCCGGATCTTATGGACTGGCGAAAATATAACTTCCGCTACGCCTTACCAGATCCCTTCCTCTCCAAGCATTTTGGCAATCTTATTACTGGATATAAGGAATATCATACCGACGGCGGATGTAAACAGCCCCACCGTCGTGGCGAAGGAGAAGCGTCCACCAAGGATACCCACTCTGTAGGTATAAGTCTCAAACACTTCTGAAACCCCTAGATTTTGTGAGTTTTGCAGCACCAATATCTGTTCGAAGCCATTTCCCATAATCTGGCCTATACGCAGTACCAGAAGAATTACAATGGTAGTCCTGATACAGGGAAAGGTCACGTTCCACAATCGCTGCCAGCGGTTGGCACCATCCACTATAGCTGCTTCGTACAGATCTGGACTTATTCCGGCGATTGCAGCTAAATAAATTATTGTTCCCCAACCTGCTTCCTTCCATATTGTTGAAATAACAACGATCCCCCTGAAATACTCTGCTTTCGCCATGAAAAATATCGGTTCGTGCCCCATGGCTTTAATCACCGTGTTCACAACACCCCACGTAGGGGAGAGGAAGTTTACGAGAATGCCTCCAATGACCACCCAGGAGATGAAATGAGGCAGATAAATGACCGTTTGTGTAATTCTCTTATAAGCCTCCCCCTTCACTTCATTAATCATTAATGCAAGGATGATGGGCACCGGGAAGGTAAACGCAATTCTTAAAAAGCTAAGATAAATCGAATTAAGAAATACTTTGTAGAAATCACCCAATCCAAACATATACTTAAAATTGTCCAGACCAACCCATTCACTTCCCAGGATGCCTTTAGTGAAACTAAATTTTTTAAAAGCAATAATGACACCATACATAGGTACATAATGGAAAAGGATAAAGTAGGTGATACAAGGTATTAACAAAATATAAAGGTATTTCTTCTTATTAAGATAAACAAGAGTTTCCTTCATATTGAAGGAGTTTTTTAGCTTTTTATTTTCTGGGGCCGGCTGTCCTCCTTTTACAATGGAAGCGGTTATATTGCTCCCTGACATTGATATTCCTCCCTTCTGATCTTGCGAAGTATTCTTTTGCAATTTTGAATATTTTCACAAGTCGCCTGCTGCATCAGTTACCGGATACGATTAGCTCGTAGTTGACCATCTGGATTGTACATTTTGATTTTAAAACAATCACTGTGTCGAAGTAAATAATGAAATTAATTTTCGATAATACTCCCATCATTGCCCGGTATTTCTGGCATTTTTATTACGCTGATGCAAAAGTATTATTGAAAAACAGCTTCCAATATGAGTGTGTCATAGGGACAGGTCCATTGGCACAAGCTATCAAACTTACATCACATAGGAATTGCCACGGGCCGACACCTGATAACGGAATGTCAATAGACCTGTTCCCATGACATGGGCGTTCAGAAGGCTGTGAAAAAAGGGGTTCTATCGATTGTGCTACGCCGCGTGCAGCGCTCTACAAGCTGCACGCACAAAAGAACCCCTATATTTTTCACAGCCTCCTATACTTTGCCGGCGTAATTCCGAACTCCTTTTTAAACACCTTGCTTAATTCAAAAGCTTCCTCAGAACTTGTTGTCTCTGCAATGATAAGGCCATGGATATTCCAATTAAAAGCACTCCGTATCCCTATTAATGTCTACGGCCCATCATCTACGATTACAGCACTGTACGTTGAAATCCTCCTTCTTGGCTGAATGTGATCGGTACCGTATAGGTTTGCCAAGTTGTCCCGTCATCCAGACTGTAGACGGTTTTTGCAACGCTAGTCAGTTGGTCTGTTGCCGACAAACTTACCGTTACCGGATGCGTGTACCAGCCGTTTTTGCCATTCGGAGCTTCAGGTGAAAGAGCCGCAGCTGTGATCGGAGTAACTCCCGTAACCATGACTTTGAAATCGTCGAAGTCGATTGAGGCGTTGGCGTAGCCGTCGATGCCGAACAGCTGGCCGGTCAGCTTGCTGCCACCTGTATGGCGGAAGATGAAGTCAGTGACCACCGGAACAGGATCATCGTTTATATAGACGGTATAAGTCTTGGCGTCCCAGTTTGCCACCATTTTAATTTTGTACCATGTATTGTATGAGACGTTTTTGACTGGCTTCTTGGACCCGCCATTCTGCACTATAATTTTACCCATATCAAAAGCCGTGACCATGGAATAATTGCCAGTACCGCTGTCATTTCTCACCATGGCGCCATTGGCGTACTGGAAGTTGCTGTTTAATCTGGCGCGATATTCGATGACGATGCGCTGATCCGCCTCAGCCTTTACCTCGCCTGCATACGGCAGGAACAGGTTTGCCTTGCCCGAAGTAGCGGTTGTGGTCAGTCGAAGGAATTTATTCCCGTCCTCTTCTTGCACAGTGGCGGTAGCACCATTGGTCAGAGCTTCGGTGGTAATGCCGTAAGGGTACTTGCCCGTCTCATCGCCGGAGAAATCCCGGTAAGCGTTATAGGTCACGCCATCCCCGGTAAGGTTGAGTGAGCCTAACAGGGCTGCTTCCACTTCAGCAAGGGAACTCCGCTCCTGGTTAAACTGCTCTTCAGTCAGACTGGCGTCTGAGGCTATTTCCTCCGCATGGTTCAGCTTAGCCAGGAGGGCATTATATGCAGATCGACTATAGTTGCCCAAGCCTTCGCCTAGAGGGTATGAGAAATTGTCTATCCTACTGCGAACTTGATTCACAATTTCATCAAGCCCCCATCCCGGGATAACCTCCACGGAAAAGGCAGCAGGAATCTTCTCACCATTCAGTGTCAATATGACAGGCACCTGAACAGTGCCAAGTGAGTTGAAATAAATTCCTTCCAGCTTCCAGCTGACCTCGGCAGTGCCTCTCTCTCCCTTGTAGTTAACGTCAACAACGCCGGGAAGCCTGGGTGTCACTCCGGAGGGAGTCTTTACTTGAGAAAGAACCTGAGGAACCTGAGACGGATCAGGAGTTACCGTCAAGTTGAACTTTGCTTCCTTGCCGCCGTATGAGGCTTTAATCACCGTATCCCCCGGTTGAGCGTCATATACCTGACCGGTGACCGTAACCTTAGCCACGTCGGGGTTGCTGCTGAAGTACGTTGCGCCAGCCGTCACATCCTGAACTTCATAGGTGTTGTAGCGTGCTGTCAACTGCAGTTGCCTTGTCACCCCGCTGGTCAGGATGTTGTTCAATCCGCTGATGGCAATGGACTGCACAGACTTAGGTTCAGCGGCAACGGTAACCGTGGCCGTGGCCGTTTTCCCGTTATATGTCGCGGTGATCGTGGCGCTGCCTGCCTTGAGCCCCTTGACCCCAATCCCATCAATATCAACGACCTCTTTGTTGGAAGAACTGAAGGAAACTCCGCTGTCAACAGGGGAATAGGTAGTGCCTGTTACCATATACACGGGCAAACTGCGGTTTTCACCCAATCCCAGCGTGTACCCCGGAGAATCGAATAGAATTTCCGACGCAACATCAAGCTTGAATATATCCATACTGTCAATTTCAGCAAGGTTGGTACCCGTCGAGAAACGGAGGATATTGTCGCCTTGCTTAAGATAGACTTTCGCCGTGGAGGCTCCCCAACGATTCCAGCCGGAATAGACGATGTTCAAATTGGCGCCGGAACTGCCGTTGACCGACAAGATATGGGAAGCATCCGCCCCATTTGATGAGCCGTTGGCATTGCGCACGGACAGCACATAAAATCCAGTCTCTGGCACGTTGACTGTAAACTGGGCATAATCATTGGCGTTCTTGATATTGGCGATCTTCTTCCCGTCGGAAGCGGTACTTTCCCGCCAGACACCGGGACCGGTTCCGCCGCTGGGATCTTTCACCAACAGGGCTGCTTCCGCCTCATAGCGCTGACGTGCCGGCTCCCCTGAAGGCGTGGCAATCGGTTTGTTCGGATCGACGGGCTCTCCCAGGTTCGGCGTTCCGTCTGCGTTCCAGGTGAATTTCTGTGCGCGGACATTGCGGGTCCACCCTGATCCTGGCCAGCGGGCGGCATGGTAGATAATCCAGTCCTCACTGCCGTCGGGAGATGTGGTGAAGCTATGGTGACCCGGGCCGTAAACGCCGTTGGCGCTGGAGAAAATCGGCTTATCCCTTTTTACCCAGGATGCGGGTTTCAGCAGATCGGCAGTAATGTCGGCTGTAATCAGCCCGAGACAGTAACTGTCTGTCCAACTTGCGTTTGCGGAATAGACCAGGTTGATGGTGTTTCCCCGTATATTGACTTCGGGACCTTCATTGATCTTGCCCGGGGACGTTTCCCAATCATGGTCAGGCGTCGAAATCAGTACCCGTTCCGAGCTGATGGTCCATGGATTGCTCATCTTCGCGATATACAGGTTCTGGAAACTGCCGTCCGTTTCCTCCCAGCCGGACCAGATGAAATAGAGTTCACCATTCACCTCTAGCACTGTGCCGTCGATCGCCCAGCGGTCGGTGGAATCGGTAATTTTCCCTTTGAACTCCCAGGTTCCGGTCATCGGATTCTCACTGGCGTTCTCCAGCACGTACATGCGGTGGTTTGCGTTGGTTCCGTTGTCAGCCGCGAAGTAAATATACCATTTGTATTTGCCATCGGTATCCTTGAGATAGTGCATTTCTGGCGCCCAAACATTGGAACTGTACATGGTACCCTTAACCGGTGTCCAGGCTAGGCTCCTCACGCCCGCATCGAGGCCGGTGACGGTCTTCGATCTGCGGATCATGATGCCGCTGGCGTTGACAAAGACGTTGTAGTAATAGCCGTCCGTGTGCTTGTAAACCCAGGGGTCGCTTCCGGTCTGAAAGATAACGTTGTAGAAATTCGACACTGAATCCGATACTGGTTCCGCCGACATTGGATTGTAGAACGTTTCGTCAGACGCCGCGTAAGATTGTTTCTCTGAAGTGAACGAACCGAGAAGTATCAGTGCAATCGGTAAAACGAATACTGCAGCTTTCTTAGACATTTCGGATACCATTAACCACATACTATCATCCTCCGTTTACTTTTTTTACTTTTTTTTACTTTTTTCAATATTGCAGCTTTCTTAGACATTTTGGATACCATTAACCACTCCTCCTCTTTTATTTTTGCTATATGCAATTGTAGCCTAACTGCAAACATTCACACTGATCAACAATTGCTAGAGCCAGTATATTCTTTCTATCCACAATAAATCAATCTCAATTCAATGGAATGCATATTCAAAATCAAAAAAAATCAATATCAAATATCAGCAGATAATCATCAAAAATAAAAATATTTTTAGTACACGGACAAAAACAAAAATACGGTGCAAAATTGCACGCAATTTTGCACCGTATTCAATCCTGCATCACTCTTTATAACAAGATTTTCGTTGAAAGGTTTTTTGCGCTTTTTGCAAAAAACCCACCCGAAGCGTTTCAACGAGGCGGGAGATGTCTTAAAGCCTCGTTATACTTTCCCGGAGTTACTCCCTCATACTTTTTAAAACTACGTATCAACGCATTGCTGTTTAAATATCCTACTTTGACAGCCGCCTCGGAGATGTTGAGTTTTTCATCCTTTAACAATGCTTTAGCTTTTTGCAGCCTTACCTTATTGATATAATCCGGTAATGCCTCACCGGTTTGTTCTTTAAAAAGCTTGGACATATAGGTAGGGGTAATTTCCAGACTTTCTGCAATCATCGCTACATTTAAGGTGATTTCTCCATAGTGGCTATTAACAAACTCTATGATACTCCGACTCAATTCATAGGATCGATTACCGGTTTTTGACTGAATTAGTTTAGATACCGATAATAGTGTGTTTGTAGCCTCCATCTGCAGTTCAGCTACGGTTTCACATTCAAACAATTTTTCTACCGGTTCGGCAGCAGATATTTCTTTCACTGTTTTTACTATTGTACTGGCAAGGTCATACATAAAATACCTTGTCATTTCAACAGTGGGAGCTCCGTCAATAAAGTTAGAGCGAATAATTTCATCAAGTAGTTGTTTTGCTTTTTCAAACTCTCCGGCTTTTATACAATTCACAAGTTTTTGCTCTTTTTCGAGAGGGTAGAAATAATTTCTGACATTACTTTTAACACTTTGAAAGCAGATGATCTTTCCGTTACCGGCAATCATTTTGTATCCCATGGCTTCTGCGGCTTCCCGATATGCTTCCGGTATTCCGTTGATACCCTTGTGAACATCGCTAATAGAAACTGTAAGTGCCATATCATAATATTTTCGTAAAAAGCTCTGCATTTCTTCTGTAACTTTTACTAATTCCTGCACGTGGTCTACCGCTTCAGGATCCTTTGGATTCACTAAGAATACTATTTTCTCATCAATCTCTGTAACAAATTCCTTATACCTTTGTCCCAAGAGTTCGTCAAAAACATTTGTTATCACAAAGCAAAGGATATTTGACTCTTCTTCAAAACCGTCTTCAGTCGTTAAGGAAATAAGCTTACCCTTATCTTCTATGGATATGAGCACTACCATAAAATCTTCGGATATAAACTGCATATCCAGAGCGTAAAATGCATTGTGATGTACAGATATATTGCCAAACTTTCCTTTTAAAAGCTTCTGCAGAAAATCTGCTCTAACAACACTGCTTTGCTGTTTAAGTTTCTGGTTAATTTTTTCCTTTTCTTGAAGCGCATCTTGGATTGCCTGATAAATAAACTGATATTCATTACTGGATTTGTCATAGGAGTTCTTTATTTTCCCATTTAGGACGATACCGATTAGATCACGAACCGGATTATAATTACGCAATGTAAGTAAAACGGATACTGCTCCTCCAAAAATGAAGCATAATATAGTGCTTGCAATCATTAATTTTTCTGTAAAGTCACTTTTCTCCATAACAATCTCTCTCGGAACAATGGAAACATACTTTAGCTCGGATACATCGGATTTGGTATGGGATATTATTAACGAATCCTTTCCTTTTCCTTTTACCAGCATATTATCGCTATCGATCAGTTCATTCGCTTGTAATATGTTCGATAAATTAAAAGAGGCAGTAGACGCAAGAATTTTGTTATCCTTGTCTAAAATAAAGATATTTCCATACTGAGCCAACTGTATATTTTGAATCATTTCAGTAAATCTTTCTTCATTAAACAGGATGACGATTGTGGCTAAAGGCTTTCCGGGATTTGATACTGGGATTGAACGCATATAAGCGATCGTTCCGGGTCCTTTGTTTGAGTTTGTCTTATCTCCGATTAAAATATAGCTGCCAGTGTGCACGTCTTGAAGCATTTCTATCCATTGTTCATACCGCATGTCATTATTATTGCCAAGGATAGAGTGCATATGGCTGCTCCTTGAAGCTGTTGTTGAAGAAACCACAGCATCGAGGTTTTTGAAGTATACGTAAAAATCATTTATGTAACCATTCGTTATATTCATCCTTTTAAATTCTTTTACTATCTCAGAAACCTCATACTGTTTGCTATTCCAGTTAGTTTCCTGTGAAGTTGTCAGCAATTGAATATTTGGGTTAAAAGAAATATCAAAACTTAAGCGTTCGGCATCCTTTAAAATGTTGTCCATATTCAACTGAACTTGTTTTAGCATAGCAAGATTTGCCCTGTTTGTTTCTTGCTCAATAGTCCTTACAGTAATAAAATAAACGATTCCAGTAAAAGCTATAGGAATTAACAGAATCAATATATAAGACAAAAGCCAGGAAAAAATGATACTATTTCTAGTTTTCAAGACTTCCTTTAAGTTCATGAAATTTACCCCCATTATTATGATACTTAAATCAATGCAAAACTTACAAGATATAATCATTATAATTATATCATCAACTTACGCAGGACGGAACTGGTAGCTAACATTGATATAATCAGGTAAAGTAGAGACAAAGTAATCCAAAAACTCATTAATTGCTTCCTTTGTCAGAAACAGTTTTTCCTGTAAAGCAGTCTTTAAAACATCTATTAAAAGCTGTAGAGCTTCGAGGAATTTAATGTCTTCAAGCTCATCACTAAGGGACACGGGGACAGGTCCATTGTCCCTTACAAGAGAAAAGCGTTTTTGACTTGAAAAAATTACTTTTTTACTTTGTTATCGATGTATGCTTTTCTGCACATAATAAAAAAGGAAGTGCTCATTTTTATAATAAAAAGGAGATGCTACACGATGAAAAGCAAACCGGATAACAGGCGTGACAATGTAGACCATATTCAATATAATATTAATAAGACGATTCAAAACATTGAGCTTGCAGAAGATATGATTGCAAAAACAGACGACCAAAAGATGAAAAAGACTCTCAAGGAAAAAAATGAGAGAAGAAGAGAGGCCCTGGACGGGATGCGGGAAGAAATCCAAGATGAAGCTATGGATAAGAAGAACGGATATAACCATTAAAGGGTAGATATATATCGGGAAGATGGAATAAGGTTGTAAAAGCTGCACACGCGCGGCTTTTATTTTTGGGAACGAGGGAACAGTTCTCAATATCGCGTTATCACTATACAATGTAGGCTAGAACTAGCGAATACTGCTGCTGTAGCATAGAGGTGCAATATGAGTTCACGGTTTAGTAGCGCGGTACATCGCATAAATAAAATTGATTGGGATAAGATCGGCTATACAGATAAAAAGTCTGATCTTATCCTAGCAAAGGAATATATTAGAAGAGCAGCACTTTGAAAGACATCAGTATACGGCAATTATCCAGGGTCACCGGAATTCCGAAGAGTGTTATAGATAGAGCTTAGTGTGGGACGATGAACCTGTCCCCTAATGGTATGCCCGCAGAATGTTTTTTCCGGGGATATGAAGAGGAAATAAAAGCCGATGATCCTTATAATGGGAGAAATCGGTTTTTTATTACCCTGGAAGCAGGGGGTTCCTTCATTTCGACAAAAAAAGCTTTTATATACAAATATCACCAAATATTGCATAACAAAATATCCCATGATATAATGAGGGCGTCGCAGAATTATTCTTCTGCACGATGAAAAATGGAGCAAATAGGAGATATTTGTTCTATTTTTTAAAAAATAACAAAAAACGGAGGTTATACTATGAGAAACTTGAAAAAACTCTCTATTCCACTCCTGCTTACCTATCTCCTATCCATCCTGATAACGGTACCTGTGTGGGCGGCGCCGGTTTCGGAAGACCAGTACACACTGACGGTATCGGGGAAAATAGGTACACAGAAGGAAACGCTGACTGTCTTGGAATATAATGAAAAAGACGAGCCCGTCAAAGTGGCTAAGGAAGTTGAAGTGGTGTTGGTCCAACCGGATGCGGAGATTACGTTTGTAACCAAATCTAGCCTGATTGGAGCGGTAATATCCTTGGCTGCAACGGATGGGGTACTGGAAGAAACAGACGGGCTTGCCTGGCAAATAGGCGACTACACGGATTTGATAAGCTTTCTGGACCCCGGAACAACAGCGAAGGCAAAAATGAAAGCAGATTTTCCTTACTATAAACTTCATATAGCAAATTTTGAGGATCGGACCGAAACCGATATTTACTTTAAAATAGACAAAGGGGATGTCAAACCTGAACCTACGCCGGCAGCAACGGCTGCTCCTGTGGAAGCCACTCCGACAGCAACTGCTGCGCCCGAAAGCACCCCGGCTCCGGCAGATGCCCCGGATACATGGGCAAAACCGGAAGTAGACCAGGCGGTTTCCCTGAAACTGGTTCCGGCAGATTTACAGAATAAATATACCGAAAACATCACGCGGGCTGATTTCTGCAAACTGGTAGTGAACCTGCTTACAGCGAAGACCGGCAAGACGGTAAACGCTCTGCTAGAGGAAAACAAGGTTCTCATAAAAGCGGATGTGTTCACCGATACTTCCGATGATACGGTTCTTGCAGCCAATGCCCTGGGCATCGTAGGCGGTAAAGGCAATGGCCTGTTCGATCCTAACGGTTCCATCACCCGTCAGGAAGCCGCCGTCATGCTGCAGAGGACGGCAAAGGTCCTGAACTTCAAACTGGAAGCGGCGGAGAAGATCGAATTCTCCGACAGCAGCGCGTTTGAAAGCTGGGCTGTAGAAGCCATCGCCTTCGTATCTGCGGCAACGGATGCTCAAAGTAACACAAAGGTGATGGGCGGTACAGGAAACAACCTGTTCAGTCCTGCCGATACATATACCCGTCAGCAGGCGTTCATTACAGTAAAAAGACTGTTTAATGCCATAAAGTAAATAGGGAAGATAGAGCGCCTCTCTGGCGTGAGAATGGATTCACGACAGAAAGGTGCTTTGTTTTGCTTCGGAAAGGGTCAAAATTTTATGATGGGGAAATAAAGGCAGGCTCACTTAAAAGAGACAGGGACAAGGGGGCGAGTCCCTTGTCCCTGAAATTCGGATACGGTAAAAAGTCAATGAAAGGCATCAGTATACGGCAATTATCCAGAATCACCGGAATTTCAAAGAGTGTTATAGATAGAGCTTAGTGAGGGACGATGAATCTGTCCCCGCGTCCCTGTCTCTTTTATAAGCTTGATTGTTTACAAAACAAGCATTAAGCAGTATTATTTACTTATAGAAATGTATAACTATAATCTTTTAAAAGAGGTTATTTAAATGAGTAAATCGCCAGCATATAAGGTAATATATGATAAATTAAAAATTGATATTAAAAACGGAAAGTATTTAGTTGGTGAATTACTTCCTACTGAAACGGAGCTTGAAAAAATTTTTAACGTAAGTCGCACTACTGTACGACGGGCAATGGAATTGCTTGCGCAAGATTCTCTGGTAGAAATTAAGCAAGGCAGAGGCACTATGGTATTGGACTTCAAAACAAAGCAGGATCTTAATAAGGTGACCTCTGTTACTGAATCTTTAAGGAGGAAGGGATACACCGTCAGGACCAAAAGCATGTATATTGATAGGATACCCGCCACGGAGAATTTGGCTAGAGAGCTTGGTATAATGAAGGGGAGTTTATTGGCACGTGTACAAAGAATCCAACTGGCGGATGAAAAACCGGTTGTAATTATGAAAAATTATATACCCTACGATAAGGTTCCAAATATCGAGGAACATACAAATAAATTTTCAGCTCTGTATCAATTTTTAGAAGAACGGTACCAGATAGAGATTGATGCTGCAAAGGATAAAGTATATGCAAAATCTGCAGATTTTGCTGAATCGGAAATGCTGGGCGTAAAACCTAACACAGCTCTCCTTTGTATTGACCGTATTTGCTATAAAGATAACCAACCGGTTTGTGTGGATCAGGTAAGCATTCTTGGTGATGAATATGAGCTTGAGATTTCAATGAGTGGGCGTTATAAATAGGTAAGGAGATTTCATTATGGACGATGGTTTTCTTTTAAAGCTTCCTCAAATGATAGATATAAGCTGTGTAAAGTCAGATCATACAATAGAAGAAATTGATCAAGCGATTGCTGCTGCAAAAAAGTATAAATTTATTTGTGTCTTTGCATTACCGAGCCTTACACCCTATTTAATTGAAAAACTAAAAGACGAACCGGAGATTATGGTAGGCGGAACCGTTGGATTCCCTTCCGGAGGAGACACAACAGAGAGTAAAGCTTTTCAGGCCAAAGAATTGATAGATATGGGCTGTGACGAGCTTGACATGGTGATTAATATAACCCAACTTAAATCTCAAAACTATCAGGCTGTTTTTAATGATATAAAAGCAGTTGTAGATACTGCAGGAAAAGTGCCTGTTAAATCGATTCTTGAAGTAACGGTACTTTCCGATGAGGAAATTGTAAAAGTAAGTAATATTGCAGTAGATGCAGGGGTTTCCTACATCAAAACAGGTACAGGCTGGCTTCATAAACCAACCACAATTGATCATATTAAATTGATCCGTAGAACAATTCAAAATAAGGCAAAAATTAAAGCGGCAGGTGGAATCAGAGATCTGGATACCTTGATTAAAATGGCAGAAGCCGGTTGCAGTCGCTTTGGGATCGGATTAATTTCTGCGATTAACATTTTCGAACAAGCAAAAAATATTAAAATTTAATTTTCTCACGGACTCGATAGAACTTCAAACATAACTATGTATTGGGCGATTATAGAGGATAAACCATATCTATTAATATTTTAGTACAAAACATTATTTAAAATAGATATGTTTTAATTATTGATTATTAAAAGATTATGATATAGAATTAGATAAGAAAGATTGTTAGTTAATTAACAAACAAGTTTTTGGGATATTTATTATAATAAGGAGTCGCTATTATGAAGGGTTTTGCAATGTTGGGAATCGGCCAGACAGGATGGATAGAAAAAGCACGTCCGGTTTGTGGACCTTTGGATGCAATTTGCCGTCCAATTGCTCTTGCACCATGTACATCAGATATTCATACCGTTTGGGAGGGAGCAATTGGCGATCGTCATGATAT
Source organism: Bacillota bacterium (assembly GCA_023419605.1). GTDB lineage: Bacteria > Bacillota > Clostridia > Acetivibrionales > JAEZXR01 > JAEZXR01. Next base: position 27,212 of record JAEZXR010000046.1, read on the forward strand.
GATTCTTGGCCATGAGGCTGTTGCAGAAGTTGTAGAGGTAGGAGATCTGGTCAAAGATTTTAAACCTGGGGATAAAGTAATTGTTCCTGCTATTACTCCGGACTGGAACTCGTTAGAAGCTCAAGGGGGGTTTCAGATGCATTCCGGTGGGATGCTTGCCGGATGGAAACTTTCAAACTTTAAAGACGGCGTATTCGCAGAGTTTTTTCATGTGAATGATGCAGACGGAAATCTTGCATTGCTGCCTGAGGGTATGGATCCCGTTGCAGCTTGTATGCTTTCTGATATGGCACCGACTGGATTTCATGGAGTTGAGCTTGCCGATGTGCAATTTGGGGACAAAGTAGCGGTTATCGGAATTGGTCCTGTTGGACTAATGTCTGTTGCAGCAGCAGCTATTGGAGGTGCATCCCATATTTATGCTGTTGGCTCCCGCGGGAACTGTATTAAGATTGCAAAGGAATATGGTGCTACAGATATTATCAACTACCGTGAAGGGGATATTGTAGAACAGATTATGGAGAAAACAAAGGGAAAAGGTGTAGACCGTGTTATTATTGCGGGTGGGGATGTTGACACATTTGCCCAGGCAATTAAAATTTTAAAACCGGGTGGAAAAATCGGTAATGTCAACTATCTTGGAGAGGGCGATTACATTAAGATTCCACGTACTGAATGGGGCTGTGGTATGGGCCATAAGACTATTGCGGGCGGCTTGATGCCAGGCGGAAGATTACGTATGGAGAAATTGGCTGCACTGGTCGAAGCAGGCAGAATTGACACAAGCAAGCTCGTCACACATCGCTTTGAGGGACTTGAAAGCGTTGAAGCCGCACTAATGCTTATGAAAGAAAAACCCAAGGATTTAATCAAACCCGTCGTGGCGATTAATTGGTAGCATTTATTTTATATCAAGTAACTTTTCAAATAAGGACAGATTGAACGGCTATGGCTGTAAAATATTACACGCTTATAGCCGTTTTCTATTCCATTACTACACAACCCCCAAATTGAAAAAAACTATGCAGATGCTTACGGAGAAAGTGAAGTTGCCTCCGCTTTTTGCCATCTGTTGGGCTTTAATCTTATGCCTCGATTAAAGAATATCGGTTCTCAGAAGCTTTATCGCCCTGATACTGGTATTACAGACTCATTCCAAAGAGAGTAAATACTCCTACAATAAAGATTCTGATCAACGGCATTGTGAAATGGGCAACTATACGGTAAAAAATGTGAAAAGGGCTCAAGAGTGGCAAAAGTGCTTGATGTAGGTGTCGACACTCCAAAGTTTTACGAATACAGTCAGTAGTAATAAAAACCGTACCGGGGCATGATTAATCCCTCAAGAGAAATAGCCTGCCAGCCGGAGCCATTTTCTGCATCCTTCAGGTTTTCTACGTTCGCTAGCAGCGATTCCTCTACTCTCAGTTTTTTGAGCTCCTTCAGTCCGTCGATTTGAATGGTCAGCACACCATTTCCATATGCCGCTGCCTTCATCTCCCGGTGCAATTCCTCTTCCGACGACCACACTTTTTTCAGCGTCCCGTTTGTATATTCATAACAGGAGAGCCAGGAGGTAGAGCCGTATTTATTGGTAAACTCATAAGTAATGCCGACTAAAAACTGATAAATGTTTTTAGCAGGGTTCTTCTGGATATATAAATTGCAGTTGTAGTGATTCGTAGGGATGAGGCTGGAAACTGCTTCCCGGCTTACGGAGGGTGTGGGGGTAACAAAGAAGGTACTGCCGGAAAATATCGAAAGGTCGGTCAATAAGGCAACAAAGCAGGAAGAACGGGAAAAAATCATTAATGCGCATTTGGACCGTTTTCAGCAAGCGAAGGCGGACCTTGGCCGGAGTGTAAATTTTGAATATCTGGTCATTAACCGGGAAACAGGCGTTGCCATAACAAATGTAAAAGACTATGAACGGGAGAAAACGGTAAATAACTTAAGTGCCCGGAAAGTGTACCTACAGCTATCAGAACAGAGAAATGCATTTTCTGTTCAAGACTATAGCTATAGGTTTTCCGGCGATTTGAAAGAAAGATTCAGAAATACTCCCTATGAACTGCATGCTGCCGTAAAAACGCCGCTGCTGGAGGGAGACCGCTTTTATAAAATTGCGGAGAGATACAATACGGTGCATAAGCTTCTCCCGGCGATAATTGTCATTGGAGCGGCTTCGGTTGTTGTAGGTCTGATTTGCTTCGTTTACCTGATCCTTGTGGCAGGACGCAGGGAAAAAAAGGGGGAAGTCCATCGGTTTTTCCTGGACTGGATATATAACGATGTCCATGCCCTGCTGCTGATGATTCCCGCCTCTATATCGGTGAGCATTACAAATGAGGTGTCGCCCGGAATCCTTAGTGGGAGGATGTTTGAAAACATTGTCCTGTTTGTGGCTCTGTCGGTGAATTTGCTGATCGGACTAAGTTTTATCTTCAGCATGGTGAGGCATATCAAGAACAAATCTCTACTTAAGCATACGCTGATGTATGTTGTTTTCACAGGAGCCCGCCGCTTCCTGCAGCGCTGCTTCACAGCAAGATTTTTCAGAATTACCGTGCTTCTCTTTCTTCTGGTATACGGCGGGTTGAACGGTCTGCTTTTCACTGTTCTTATCTTAGGAGATGACGGGTTTCAGGCTCTGGCCATGGTCCTGCTTGTTGCTCTTACGATTGCTGCATTGTACTGGGTGGCGAAATCCATGGTGTCTCTTTCCAATATCATGCTGTGGGTAAAAACTTTATCCAAAGGGAATTTGGAGGATGAACCGGACATTGGGAGTACTTCGGCTGCGTTAGCGGATTTTGCACTGGACATCCGGAATCTGCAGGCAGGATTGAAAAAGGCTGTTTGGGAGGCGGTGAAGGGGGAACGGTTGAAAACCGAATTGATTACCAATGTGTCCCATGATTTGAAGACGCCACTGACCTCCATTATCAATTATGTGGATCTTCTGAAGAAAGAAGAACCGGAAAACGAAACGGTGAAGAATTATATCGGGATTTTGGATGAGAAGGCAGGACGGATGAAGCAGCTCATCGAGGATTTGCTGGAGGCTTCCAAGGCCGCTAGCGGGAATCTGGTGGTGAGCTTTGAAAGTGTGGACCTGCATGCACTGGTTCTCCAGGCGATGGCGGAATTCAGCGAGAAGGCGGAAGAAGCCCGGTTGGATCTGCGCATCAAAGCGGCAGAGCCTGCTCCGTTGGTTCAGGGAGATGGGAAGCTGCTGTGGAGAATCCTGGAGAATCTCCTTTCCAATGTAGTGAAGTACGCTCAAAGAGATTCACGGGTGTACATCGATATCGAGAATACGGAGAAAGAAGGAATGATTACGATAAAAAACATTTCCGCTCATGAATTGGATATTCCGGCGGAACAACTGCTGGAACGCTTTGTACGAGGGGATGAAGCCCGGACCACCGAAGGGGCGGGATTGGGATTATCCATCGCAAAAAGTCTGGCTGAAATCCAGGGTGGAAAACTGGAGATTTTTATTGATGGAGATCTGTTCAAAGTACGCGTGATAATGCCGTTGTCGTAAATATTCCTTTCAATGTGCCCCATGAATATCTCTCCTTTCGAAGGAATCCGTATGATTTACAGGTTGACTTACAATAGATTCTAACTTAACATAAAGTTAGAATCTATTTTTGTGGGGGCAAAGATGTTAAAACAAAGGGGTCTTAAAAGGTCTAGCGTAATTTTACTTTCTGCAATACTGCTTATAGCGAATCTGCCGTTATATGCACTGGCGGGATATGATCCCTGGGATGCATACTCGCAGTACATACCCGATGACACGCCGATATCAAAAAGGCAGCTGAGAGGGGCCTGGATTTGTACCGTTACGAATCTGGATTGGCCTTCGCCGGCAACCAAAATCATTAAAAACGATGCTGAGCGCATTCAAAAGAGTAAGGAAGAACTGATTACACTGCTGGATAAAGCGGCTCTGATGAATTTGAATGCGGTTTTCTTCCAGGTAAGCCCGGAAGGCGATGCTTTCTATAAATCAAGTATAGTACCCTGGTCACGTTACCTTACAGGAACCTTCGGCAAGGACCCCGGCTTTGATCCTCTGGCTTTTGCCATAGAGGAAGCCCATAAGCGTAACCTTGAAATCCATGCCTGGTTTAATCCCTACAGGGTATCCATGAATACCGGTACTGCTACAAAAGAATCACTCAATATTGAAAAAAGTGTATACATGGAGCAGCCTGAGCTGATCAGGACCTCGATGAACCGATTTGTGGTAGACCCCGGGATTCCTGCGTCTAGAAAATGGGTCAATGACCGTGTTATGGAGGTCGTAGATAATTATGATATCGATGGCATTCATTTTGACGACTATTTTTATTACGAGAGCTATGAGGGGGAATTGGGTGACGAGGATACTTTTAGTAGATATAATCCCTCCGGGTTTTCAAACATCGGTGATTGGAGAAGAAATAATACATATATACTTGTAAAAGAGCTTTCCGATAAGATAAGAGCCGCCAAACCATGGGTTAAGTTCGGCATAAGTCCATCCGGCGTATGGGGCAATCAAAGTGACCATTGGGGTGGGTCCAATACAAATACAAGCTACACAAACTATGACAAATGTTTTGTAGATACGAAAAAGTGGGTAGAAGAAGAGATTTTGGATTACATTGCTCCTCAAATTTATTTTTCCTTTGCAAACTCTAGAGCACCCTACGGTGAGCTGGCATCCTGGTGGGCGGAGGTATGCCGGGGGAAAAAGGTGCATCTCTACATAGGGCAGGCACTCTACAAAGTCAATGATGATTCGGATCAATACTTCAAGGGTGAGAATGCTGTACCGGAGCTTTCCAGGCAGCTGAAATTCAATGCAGTGAAGCCTGGGATCATGGGGACGATCCTTTTTAGAACAAAGAATTTATACGATTTAGGAAAACAGCAGGTTGTGAATGTTATGAAGAACGATCTGTGGTCCACAAAAACCCTCGTGCCCGTTATGCCATGGAAAGGGGGAAAAGCTCCCGGAGCTCCGGTGCAGGGTAAGCTTGAAGTGGAATCCGGTGGTACCCGGCTTTCCTGGAATGACAATGATACCAATACGGCGTATTATGCAATTTACCGTTTTGATATGGGTGAGACCCTCGATTTCGCTTCTAATTCCGGCGCTTTGAAGTTGATTGGAACCGTTAGGAAAAATAAGAATGGAAGTCAGGCATTTGTGGATACAGTCACCAGCAACCCGGAGGATAAAATATACGTTGTGACGGCACTGGACAGGCTTCATAATGAAAGTGACGGCTTAGTGGTAAGCAGCAGTCTGTCGGCGCACTTCAACGATATTTCAAAAGCCTATTCCTGGGCGGTTAAGGCCATTGACGATCTCTACCAAAAAGGAACTATTCATGGTTATGATTACGGCATGTTCAACCCTGGGAAGACTGCAAAAAGAGGGGATTTTATACTCATGGTTGTAAGAGGATTAAACCTGAAGGCTGATTATAAGGATAACTTTGCTGACGTATCAAAGAGTTCCTACTACTATGATGCAATAGGAGTTGCAAAAGTACTTGGCATTGCACAGGGAAGCGGGATCAATTTTAACCCTGAGGGGAATATAACCAGGGAGGATATGATGGTTATTTTGGTCAAAGCCCTGGGTGTGGCAGGAATGAAGCTTGAGGAGGCCGGTGCGGAGTGTTTGAAAGAGTATAGTGATGCGGAGAGTATCAGCAGTTATGCCAGGGAAGCGGTAGGAAAGCTAACAAAAGCAGGCTTGATTGAAGGCTCCGGAGGGGAAGTGGATCCAAAACGTATGGCAACAAGGGCAGAGATTGCGGTCATGCTGCATAGAGTAGTAAATAGTACGAATAAGGTGGGAACATTATGAAACTAAGCAATATCAGGACGTATTTTTTCGGTGATAGCATTATGGCTCAAGATGGAAAAAAATATGAGTATCCGGCAGAGTATAATGGCTCTGAACTAGGGAAGATATGCAGAGGATATCCTACATTGTTGAAAGAATGTTTCGGGCTTAGTGAAATGAGAAATTTTGCAATAGGAGGACAGGGTATCAAGGAACAAAAGGAAATAATACTGCATCAGGACTTTGCGGAGGCAGATTTGGTGATTATTTCCCTTGGAGTGAACGATTTTTCAAAAGGTATGCCTATCGGCAGCATTCCAACCAGCTCGGACAGACACCATGATGTAACATTTATAGGTGAATATTGTACAGCGATGGATCATATTTTCTCCAGTAACCCAATAGTGAAAGTTGTGCTTATGACTCCTCTGCATAGGGATACGTTACATAGATCGGGGAATGTAATAAAAAGTGCAATAGATACTAAGATCAATGGAAATGTTTTGAAGGATTATGCGGATGCAATTAGGAAAATTGGTGCATTTTATGCATGTCCGGTAGCTGATATGTATTCAAATAGTGGGTTGAATAGATTCAATTTACCCCAATATACGTTTGAAGGCGTTCACCCGACCAATGAAGGGTACAAGTATATTATTGGAGAATTAGCAAGTATAATAGGGAAGATTTATTTCCCAAAGGTCATCCGCTGGAGAGAATAGAAATGTCAACAACAGGGAACAAGCCTATGGCCTTGTGACAGCGTAAGACTATGGGTATCCATGATAATGCACTGTGGGGAAAAGAAAACAGGTTCCTTGTCCTGGATGTATAAACAAGATCAATTGCTTTGATTAGCCCTGTGACCTCATCCTTACCATGGATGCGCTCGCCAGTTCGGATCAGATTGATAGCTTCGATGAAATTAAGGCTTTCGAGATCAAAATGACATGTTTTGTTCTTTTAAGCAAAGGAGTAATTCATCAACATCACTTTTAACCATTGCGGATAAAAGTGATGTGAAATATAATAGAAAACAGAGGTTGATCCATGAATTTGAGCGGATATTCAAGTGTAAATATCCCAAATGGGTAAAAGGAGTGTCGGATTCTATGCTTGAACATATTTTGGGAGGCAATTCATCGAAAGTGCTTCATGCCAAAGAAACCTATAACGCGATTAGAAAAAATGGCTTGATCACCAAAAAGGGTTTGCAAAAGGCACTTGAAATTCCGCTTACAACATTGAATAGAGCTATCGAAGCTTTAGTGGGTATCGGGCTGATCGAAGAGGGTGGGATCTGTGAATCCGATACAGGACGAAAGCCTATGTTTTTAAGGATCAAATCCAATTCTTTTTATTTAATCGGAGTGGAAGTATCCAGAACAACCTTAAAGATTGTATTTACAGACATGGCGTTAAATATTATCAACAAGGTTTGTTTTGATATAAACGACAGAGCGGAACCTTTAGCATTAATAAGAAGGATCGCCGTTGAAATAAAAAAACGTTTGAGTCTTATGGAAATCGGGCCGGAAAGGATTCTTGGTATTGGAGTTGGAACTGTAGGTGCTTTGAATCGAGAAAAAGGCGAAGTGCTTGAAGTAGAGGGGTTTTCCGATTCCGGGTGGAAGAATTTATCCATTAAAAGTGCGCTGGAAAAAGAACTGGGTATTTTAACAGTTCTGGACGACGGGGCCAATGCTGGGGTGTTGGCTGAATATTGGAGTGACCTCGGCAAAAAACATATGAATATGGTCTACCTGAGTGTTGGGGTCGGATTTCGATGCGGGATCATATCACAAGGAGAACTGGCAAATAATAGGAAGCAGGTTCGCAATGATGTATACGGGCACATTGTTGTTTCAGCAGACGGCAGGCCCTGTTCCTGTGGAAGCAAGGGCTGTATAGAACGGTATGTTACCATTCCGGCCATTGTCCAAAGGTATCGGGAAGACAATCCATATAGGGATACCCACTCGGAACAGGAACAAATCATCTGGAAAAGAGTCTGTGAAGCTGTTAAGTCGGGGGAGAAAACCGCGTTGCATGTAATTACCGAAGCAGCTTTTTACCTGAGCGTAGGTTTGGTAAATATCATTAATTCCATAAATCCTGAAGCTGTGATCATTGGGGGCGCCGCTATAAACAGTTGTGGAGTGCTTTATGATCTTGCTGTTTCCCTTGCCAGGGAAAGATTGAAGAATATCAACGCTTCGGTTTCATTTTTTAAAGGTACATATGAGGAGGATGAAATTGCAGTGGGAGCGGCGACGCTGATACTGGATTACTATCTGGGAAAGGAAGTATCGGGGATTGTTTTAGGGTCCACTTGAAAAAATGGTTTTATGAAAAAGGTGTATTTTGTGAAAGAGAAAAATTTATTGCAGTCGGATAAAATAAAGAGTATAAATAGAAAGCTGTTATGGGAAGTCTTTCTTACTTTTTTTAAGATATCTCCTTTTACTTTTGGGGGTGGCTTTGCCATGATTCCCATATTTGAAAAGGAGATGGTGGAAAAGAAAAAATGGATTAAAAATGAAAAAATTATTGATATATTTGCTGTGTCTCAGTCTGTCCCTGGTGCCATAGCTGTAAATTCCTCCACTTTTATAGGGTATCACCTGGCGGGAATTCCGGGTGCGTTGGCGGCTGCTCTGGGGATTGTAATGCCGACCTTTGCCATTATCATTTTGCTGGCGGTACTGCTGGTATCTTTTCAGGACAATATTCATGTACAGGCGGCCTTTAAAGGCATCCGGCCCACAGTAGTCGCGCTCATTGCCATTGCCGCTTATAAAATGGGAAAAACATCTATAAAGGATAAGACAAGCTGGGCGATCTGTATTTTGGCTGGGGTCGCATTGTTTCTTTTCAAAAATATCAATATCATTTTCTTTATTATCGCAGGTGCTGTTGGCGGTGTAGCGGCGGTAAAAGCAAAAGAGCTGATTTCCAGGTTTTCCGGAATTGCAAATGCAGAGAAGGAAAATAAGGAGGGGCAGCAGGCGAAAAACCTTGCTGTGAGCGAAAATATTCATGCGGTAGATGGTGAAAAAGTATGAACATCTACATTGATTTATTTATCACATTTTTTAAGATTGGCCTCGTCAGTTTTGGTGGGGGGTATGCCATGATCCCCATCATACAAAATCAGGTTGAAATACACGAATGGCTGGATGCTAAGCAGTTTACCGATGTGATTGCTGTTTCTGCAATGGCACCAGGCCCTATTGCAGCCAATAGTGCTACCATCGTTGCCTATAAGATATCCGGTTTACCCGGGGCCATTGTAGCTTGCATCGGTGTAACTCTGCCCTCCATACTGTTGATCGTACTGCTGGGTAGTTTGTTTTTTAAATATCAGGACAATTATTTTGTGAAGGCAGCTTTCTACGGGCTGCGTGCTGTCATCGTCGGACTCGTTGCATACACGGCTGTAAAGTTTGCTATCAGCAACGGAATTATCGGCGGTTCAAACTGGCTTGATATCAAAAGTATAATCATCATGGGATTGGCCTTTGGGATTTTGTTGAAAAACAAGCTTCACCCTGTTCTTCTTATTTTGTTCTCCGCTGTTGCAGGGATCTTTATATTCTAGAGAGCCATTATGGCTTTGGGGATTTCTTTCAGAAAATACAGTCCCGGATATGCTATTGGATCGGTTAAAATATTATATTCCCGCCATATCGGAGAATGTCCCCGATATGGATGCCGTTAACAAACGGATTCAAAATTTGTTTTCATGGTACAACGAGTAAAGGCAATTGGAAGTGAATACGATGCCGAGATTAGCGAGAGGAAGAAGTCAAAGCGGAATCTATCATGTACTGCTGAGCATTGTAGAAAAAAGCGGAGAGCAAGGGAACTGGTAAGTGGGAGGGAGAAGATAAGGTGAAAACGAAATTTAGCGATCGAATTATTGATTTCTTCATTGCAGTGGTCATTGAGCACGGCATTCATACGGCAGGATTGGCTGGATAAGCTGGGATTGCCGGTACCCACGAACTAAGAAGAGCTATATAATACGTTGATCGCATTCAGAGATAAAAATCCGGGCGGAGAGAATGGTGTGATTCCCTGGGGGACTGCTGTGGGCGGCGCCGGTTCAATGTACAACTTTGGCAATCTGCTGAATGTCTACAGAGAAAAGCAAACGGAAGAGCAATTCGCTACCCTGCCCAATTGGACGAAACCTGGAAATAAAGAAGGAATGCGGTTCTTGAATAAGCTGTATAATGAAAAACTGATCAGTCCAAATTTCGCCATTGATAAAACCGGCAAACAGGCGGATGCGGGATGATGACAGGTACTTTCAACGGTGACTATGTAATCATTTTCAATGGTGCTGAGATGAATGATCCGGAAAAGAATGCAAAATTGGCTACAAAGGCATATGGTACAGCGTATGAAGCTGATGCAGCAAAAGCTTTGAAGATTGGTACTGCTGACGGCAGAATATATGGCAGCCGGCGGTCAAACGGTAATGGAAGAGAAGGTTAAGGTCTACAAAGCCATGCAGGCAGCAAACAAATAATCGGATAATTGATATAATGATTCAGGGTTGATGAAGAAAAAATCCTTCTTCCCAACCCTTTCCTTTTACACGTTAACCATACTCTACCCTGACCTCGATGTCCTGATCGTAGTTTCCAAATCCCTTCCCGAATATATTGATACCGCCGGGATGAGAAGCATCCGCCGGAACTGCAATGCGAAAGAGTAAATCTTGATTTCTTTCAATATGCAGCTGTTCAGGAGTAATATCTGAAAAATGTATTCCATCCAGCATGGTTCCTTTTTCAGTAATGCGGATGGTTTTGAGCAATCCGTACTGCGTCCCCGCCCTCCACCATTCAGGGGTGTAAGTACCCTTTTTATTCCCGAAGTCTCCTGGGCTGAGCCAGATACCCAGGAGGATACCGTTCAGATAAAAGTGAATGTCGGAAGGCCAATCTTCCTTATATTGGGGAAATTCAGAACAGATCTCAAGGGAGATCTCTATGGCATTTACAGACCTTGCACTGATCATATAGCTGGGAATACTGTATTCCACCCAGCCTGCCTGAAACCAGAGCAGGGATGCATGGATCCGGTCGGGACTGCTGAAATACCGGGGATCGTCACTCAATCCGATCAGATGATCCCTTGCTGCAAGACCACAGGTGGGATGAACCTGGTAAGCCGTATACTGCCCTATAGGAATGGATAGGCTGTGGGCATTGACAGAGGATTTTTCTTTTTTGAAAGACAAAGTGATTTCACTTACTGCGAGATGGCACAGCTTTTGAAGCCCCCTTTTGCCGGGAATGCTTTCGGTATGAACGATATTACATTGCTCCATGACAGCAATATGCCGGGTCATGATGGCAGACGAAACCTTCAGGGCTTCTGCCAGTTCTCCGATATTCTTGGGCCCTTTCCCAAGGAGTTCGATCACTTTTACCCTGGTATCGGAAGACAGGCATTCAAATAATTTTATATTTTCTACATTGACTAAAACGTTCATGGTGATTGATTCTCCTTATAGTGTATTCACATTATATAACTTTATAGTTAATGAGTCAATGCAAATTGCAGCGTGAGTTTATGATAACGGCCGGCAGCCGCTCTTTCGCTCAATTTTCTTTTGGACCCGGAGCCCGTGCGAGAATAGACCCGGTACTAAATTTATCATTGACGGACAGATGACTACTTGATATAATGAATTTGAAGGTTAAAAGTATAACTTATAAGTTAAGTATAAGGAGGCAAATTATATGAGTGTGAATATACCCCGTTCCGAGTACCCGCGGCCGGATTTCGAAAGGTTGCAATGGCTGAACTTAAATGGAGAATGGGAATTTGAGTTCGATGATCAAAATCTGGGGGAGAAAGAGTCCTGGTATACCGGCAGGGAATTTTCCCGTAAAATCCTGGTGCCTTTTTGCTTTCAGAGTGAAATGAGCGGTATACATGATACGGGATTGCATGAAATCATGTGGTATAAGAGGAGCTTCACGCTGCCGGAGGATTTTGACGGGAAGAGAATCCTTCTGAACTTTGGAGCTGTAGACTATGACGCAAAGGTATGGGTAAACGGAATTTATGTAGGAGCCCACAAGGGTGGAAACGTTTCTTTTAAAATGGATATTACCCGTGCTTTGCAGAAAAATGAGAATCTCATCGTAATAAGAGTGGAAGACAGATATGACACTGTCCAGCCGAGAGGGAAGCAGTACTGGAAAGAAACGCCCGACCGGTGCTGGTATACTTCGACGTCGGGTATCTGGCAGACCGTATGGCTGGAGGCGGTCGGAAGCCTATACATAGACAGAATCAGGCTGACCCCGGACATCGATAGGAAGACTGTCCTGGCGGAAGTGTTTCTGGATAAAGATCCGGGAACGATGGAAATGGAGATTGCAGTAAGCTTCCAGGCTTCACAGAGGTTGAAACAAGGCTTCTTCGGTAGATATTTGTCGGAGGATGAAAGCGGTTGTCGGACACGAAAATTCAAATTTAATATCAATGCGAGAATCGTACGCTTTACCCTGGATATCAAGGAGATTGATGATATCGATGAAATCCATTTGTGGTCACCGGAACAGCCAAACCTGTATAACATAGAGTTCTGCATTAGAGAGGATAGAAATATAGTAGATCAGGTAAAGAGCTACTTTGGAATGAGAAAGATCTCTGTACAGGGAGATCAGGTGTTTCTGAACAACAAGCCCTATTACCAGAAGTTGATCCTGGATCAGGGGTATTGGTCTGAAAGCCTGTTGACACCACCCAGTGATGAAGCCATCCGGTTCGATGTGGAAATGACTAAAAAAATGGGCTTTAATGGTGCCAGAAAGCATCAGAAAATAGAGGATCCCAGGTACTACTACTGGGCCGACAGACTGGGACTGCTGGTATGGGGGGAAATGCCCAGTGCCTATAACTTTAATGTGGAAGAAGTCGAAAATGTGACAAAAGAATGGATGGAATTTATTGCAAGAGACTACAATCATCCGTGTATTGTTACCTGGGTTCCGTTGAATGAATCCTGGGGGGTTAGAAGTATTTATACCAATAAGGACCAACAGGACTTTGGACGTTCTCTGTACTATCTGGCAAAAAGCCTGGACACTACCCGCCTCATCAGCACCAATGACGGATGGGAAATAGTGGATGCCGACATCTGCGGGATTCATGACTATACTGCATGGGGGGAAAAGTTTAATAGAGCGTATGCAGAAAAGGATAAGCTGCTGGGAGGCGAGAAGGAAGGCAGGCCATTATTTGCGGAGGGAAGTAAATATGAAGGCCAGCCGGTTCTTTTGACGGAATATGGAGGAATTGCCTTTGTATGTGAAGATGGGGGAAAATGGGGGTACGGTGACGGAGTAAAAGATGAGGAGAGCTTTTTTGAGAGATATGCCAGCATAACAAACGCAATTAGAAGTACACCCTATATTCGGGGCTACTGTTATACCCAGCTCACGGATGTGATGCAAGAGGTGAACGGATTACTGACAGTGGATAGAAAGCTGAAGGTTAGCTTAGAGAAGATCAGGGAAATCAATGCTTAGCGTCGGGGGACTGCTTTTATATATGGCAAGGAAAAATGTATAGCAGGAGGGCAGCCTATGGCAAAAGCTTTTGTAAATCCGATTTTAGACAGGGGAACAGATCCTTGGATGTACAAACATACCGATGGAAAATACTGCTTTGCGATCACCCTGGGGAACCGGCTGGAATTGTGGGCTTTGGATACCCTAACAGGCGTAAAGCTGGCAAGGTAATTCATATTTTTTATAGATTAGGCATTCTATCTAATAATTGCCCTGGCTTCCGGCCGGGGTGTTATTTTTTTACTGAATATAGACGGCGGTGGACGGAAATGGTACTATCTTCCTAAGGCGTGTTCCGTAAATGTAGGATAATGTAAACTAAAGGTTATTTACATTTTCGGAGATGGAATATGGAAAATAGATTAGAGATTTTACGGCAGAAAGTTGATGAGTTGGTAAACCTGGTACAACGAGATAAACAAAGATACTTTTTTTGTGTTGAAAATGATACTATAGGCTATGCTTTAGTTAATATTAAGCAGAATCCACTATACCTCCGGCACTTTTTTATTTGTCGGGAGTTTCGCAGGAAGGGGTATGGAAAACTTGCATTCAAAAGGTTACTGCAATTATTGGGAACTGACACGATTGACATAGAAGTTATGGTATGGAATGAAACCGGCAAATGCTTTTGGAAGTCATTAGGTTTTGAAGAAAGAAGTATATACATGAGATTTGATCAACGACCTAATGCATAATCTTTATATTTTGTGTTGCAACCGTATTAAATTATGAAGTAAGCTTTTAAGTTTTGAGAAGGGTGGTAAGAATAATGAGCAATGAAATTATTCTCATTCTTTAAATCCCGTTGCTTTGAAAATGTACGAAAAGCTTGGATATAAGAAAGTTGGAGAAGTTAATTGGCGAAGAGGATTATTCTATTTATACAAAAAAGGATATAGGGAAATTACCTTGCGAATACGCATTCTAAACATTTACCGTATATAAATCCTCCGGGTTTCGGAAGATTTATTATTTACCCCAAATAGTTTTGTAGGAGGGGGATGTATGTTGGATTACATTTCGCTGTTTCAAACGGCAGGAATATATTGACTTTTGTTAAATATAATTTATATGGCACTAATTTAGGTGAGAATTGTCTATCGATGAGAAAAGGAATATTTTTTGTTATCCATATAAGTAGAGTAAAGTTAATAGTTCTTATAGCAATACTTATATTTACTTTTTTGTTTTATACCGTTATTATAAAATCTTCTTCCAATGTTGTTTACCAAACAAATACTTTTTCTAACAAACCCCAGCTTGCAATTATAATTGATGACTTTGGACAGAACCAAAATGGTGTTAAGGAAATGATGGAAATAGACAGACACTTAACTTTTGCTGTAATGCCATTTCTTGAATTTTCGGAACAGGATGCAGTAGAGGCACATAATAGGGGCTTCGAGGTTATCGTCCATTTGCCCATGCAGTCCCATGTTGCAAGCAAGGAAAAATGGCTAGGTCCAAGACCTGTTCATCTGATTTCCAGTGATGAAGAGATAAGGAATATTGTGCTGGATTCCATAAACTCTATTCCATATGCTGTTGGAGTTAATATTCACATGGGATGCTTAGCAAGCGAAAATGAAAGAATTATGACCTCTGTTATGAGCGCCGTCAAAGAGAAAAATTTATATTTTGTTGATAGCAGGACTAGTTCTAAGACTGTATGCAGGGAGGTTGCCCAAAAGGTAGGAGTTCAGTTTGCCGAAAGAAATGTTTTTCTGGAACACTCATCTAAAGCTAAGGACTATATAAAAAAGCAACTTTCTATCGCGGGTGATGTAGCAATTAAAAAAGGATACGCAGTTGCTATTGGGCATGTGGGTGCTGTAAGCGGTAATGTAACAGCCGAGGCAATAAAAGAAATGATACCTGAATTAGAGGAAAAAGGTATTGAATTTATCTTTGTCTCTGAATTGATTTATAAGAGGTAAGCCTCCTATGGATAAATCGGAAATAGTATGCCACCAACTGTATACTTTCCAAGTATAAATACGGTTAATTCTCTGAATTAGCATAATTGTAATATTGGTGAATGGAAAAGATATAAAACGCTTGCTAAACTGACATCCGCCAGCAGGACACTAAAAAATGAAGGGGGTGTCGCAAAACTACTTTTTAGTGGGGAGCGAAGCTCCCTTTTTGTTAAGGCTATTGAAAACAGCCACTGAAAATCCTGAACCATATCCTGATTTTCAATGGCTGTTTGATTTTTGGCGCACTT
>JAEZXR010000077.1 GCA_023419605.1 Bacillota bacterium
GCTATACATATATGGGAGAACTTTCTCGTATGACACAATTTAAGGATAAATCAGCTAAAAATGCAGATAATATTAATGCAGGATTGTTTACATATCCAGTACTAATGGCAGCAGATATTCTTTTATATCAAACTGACTATGTGCCAGTAGGTGAAGATCAAAGACAACATTTAGAGTTAGCTAGAGATTTAGCAGAAAGATTTAATAATAAATACAGTCCAACATTTAAAATACCAGAAGGACTTATCCAAAAAGAAACTGGTAAAATTTATAGCTTAAAAAATCCTGAAGTAAAGATGTCAAAATCTGATACAGATCAAAATGCTTATATTTTAATGCTAGATGATAGAGATACTATAATTAGAAAAGTAAAAAAAGCAGTTACAGATTCTCTTGGAGAATTTAGATATAGCGATGAGCAAAAAGCTTTACAAAATCTTATAAATATCTATAGAGCATTTACTGGTGAATCTATAGAGGATATTGTAAAAAGGTATGAAAACTTGAATTATGCTACATTTAAAGAGGATTTAGGACTTGTAGTAGCAGATGGCTTAAAACCTATTCAAGATAAATTTAATGATTTAATGAGCGATAAAAAATATCTAGAAGAAGTTATGAAAAATGGTGCTGATAAGGCAGATTATTTAGCTAATAAAACTTTGAGAAAAGTATATAAAAAAGTTGGTTTAATACAAAGACCATAGTACAATTTAATGAAATATATAAGCCGTAAGCATCTTTATATGCTTACGGTTTTTTTATAGAAAGGTAGATTATTATGTCAAAATCAGATTTAGTATTATACTTAAGTGCGTTAAATATAGGATATAAAAGTCAGGTTTTTATAGTAAATAATTATAATAGTATAAGTGAATTTAAAAGCGATATAAAAAAAGGCGTTTTAGATAAAACTTTTTTATTAAAAACTTTAAATAAAATAAAGGATAATATAGATACATTAAATTTAGATACATATAAAGAAAAACTTTTAAATAATAAAAGTAAGTATTTAACTATATATGATAGTGAATTTCCCTATAATTTGAAAAATATACAAAATCCTCCTTTGATTATTTATTATAAGGGTAATTTAAATGAAAAATTTGAATACGGAATATCTGTTGTCGGAGCAAGAAAATGTACAAATTATGGTGCTTGGGCTTGCGAATATATAGCATCTGAATTGAGTAGATTAAAAATTCCAACTATATCTGGTTTAGCATTGGGCATAGACAGTATAGTGCATAAAACATGTCTAAGAGGTGATTCATTAACTATGGGTGTATTGGGAAATGGTATTGATGTAGTGTACCCTAAAAGTAACTATAGTTTATATGAAGAAATGATAATATCAGAAAAAGGATGTATAATTACAGAATATCCACTAGGGACTAAACCTATAGGCTATAATTTTCCTAGACGCAATAGGCTTATATCTGGGTTTGGATTGGGTACTATAGTAGTTGAGGCTAAAGAGAAATCGGGAACTTTAATTACTGCAAATTATGCAGGAGAGCAAGGTAAAGAGATATTTGCTATACCGGGAAATATAAATAGTCTATACAGTAAAGGTACAAATTCTTTAATAAAAGATGGTGCTAAAATAGTAAATTCTATATACGATATACTAGAAGAACTGCCTCAACTTAAAGATTTAATAGACTATAAAAACGATGATGAACAAAAAGAAATTCTAGAAAACTTGACAGAAGAGGAGTATAGAGTATATAAATTAATACATAGAACTCCTTTGAGTTTAGATGAAATATATAGGAAGTTAGATTTGAACATAAATGAAGTAAGTGTTATTATTACAACATTAGAACTTAAAGGTTATATTTCAGAATTACAAGGTGGAATTTATTCTGTTATATAGTATACTAAATAATAAATATTATTTTATAATATGAAAGGAATGTATATATTGTCTAAAAATTTAGTTATAGTAGAGTCTCCGACGAAAGCGAAAACTATCGGAAAAATGTTGGGACGTAATTATAAAGTAGTGGCAACAGTAGGACATTTAAGAGATCTACCTAAAAGTAAAATGGGTATAGACATAGAAAATGATTTTGAACCTAAATATATAAATGTTAGAGGTAAAGGACCTATAATAAAAGATTTAAAAGATCAATATAAAAAGGCAGATAAAGTATATTTGGCAACTGACCCTGATAGGGAAGGAGAAGCTATATCTTGGCATTTAGGAAATATTTTAGGTATATCACCAGAAGAAAAAAACAGAGTAGAGTTCCAAGAAATTACTAAAGAAACTGTAAAAAAAGCTATAAAAGAGCCAAGAGCTATAGATATGGATTTAGTAGATGCTCAACAAGCTAGAAGAGTAATAGATAGAATAGTAGGTTATAATCTATCGCCATTATTATGGAAAAAAGTAAAAAGTGGATTATCAGCAGGTAGAGTACAATCTGTAGCTTTGAGATTAGTTTGTGAAAGAGAAGAAGAAATTAGAAAATTTAAACCAGAAGAATACTGGTCTGTAATAGCTAATCACGAAGAAAAAAATATAGAATTTTCATCATCTTTTACATCTATTATAAAAGATAATAAAGAAGAAAAATTAGAATTAAAAAACGAAAAAGATGTAGATAAATTAATAAAAAAATTAGATAAAGATAATTTTATAGTAA
>JAEZXR010000082.1 GCA_023419605.1 Bacillota bacterium
GGTTTACCAGCTTGCCCAGATGTTCATTGGGTCTCCAGCCTGTAGGTATAAAAAATGCGGTAATCAGGCCCCAGGCGATAAATGCCCCGATGTTAGGCATTACCATTCCGCTGAGGGCTCTTCCGAACCTCTGTATCCCTTCTTTTGCTGAACTGACTTTTTCAGTTCTTACCTCTATACTCATATTTAACCCTCCATATACTTGCTGCATTTATGCTTATAAAACTCTTCCAGGATTGCACTTAATTCATAAAAAGCTTCATCCTTTGTTCCATTCTTTAAAAGTTTAGTAAATGCAGGCCTTTCGATCAGCATTTTGCTTACATGGCTGATGGTTTCCATAAAATTTTTATTACAAGTCTCCGGCGCCAGCATAATGACCCCGAGTACTACTTTTTCCTCTTCTTCTCTTCCGTTGATGCAGTACAGTTCCCTGTCAACTTTTATAACCCCAAAATGCAGTGCATCCACTGCATCTGTGCGACAATGCAGCAGCAGAACTCCGTGCCCCGTTATAAAAGTACTGCCTTTCTCTTCCCGTGCCTTCAGTGCAGACGCAAGTTTCTCCGCCTTTGCCGTATCCTGCGCTACGATACGGCTCGCTTCATGAATCATATCCTGAATGCTCTCCGATGCGGAATCCTTCTGAAGAAAAAAGTGGTCCAGAACCTCCATGATGGCTTTTCCATAGTCATTCAATACACTGATTTTCTCCCTTAATTGCAATGTTTTCCGCTTGCTTGCAGAAGGAGGTGATGCCGTGTTTTTCAATGAACTGAGCAGATTCTCTATTCGCGTCTTATCTTCTTCAAACACCAAAGGATTTACCACCACCACCGGAACAGAGCTCTCCTCCATTCCAACGGTCGATATGATAAACTCGACACCTTTTTCACGGAGCCATTTTTCCTCGATATGCAGCGTAGAAATCACATCTACGATTTGAATATGCTCATATTCCTTTTCAATTCTTGTAGCCAGCAGCCGGGACGTGCCGATGCCCGTGGCACAGGCGATAGCTGCCCTGTATATTCGTTTTGGTACCGCTTCACTGGTTTCAATGGCTGCGCCCAGGTGCATGGCAATGTAGGCGATCTCCGATTCCGGCATTTTTATTCCGATATACTTTTCCACCACTGCTACACATTTCCTTGCCACTTTGAGCAAATGCGGATAGTATTCCTTAATTTCTTCCAGCAAGGGATTCCTTATTTCCAGATTCATCTTCAACCGGCTGATGGTGGGTCCCAGGTGGTTTACCAATCCGATCAGCAGTCGTTCGTTATGGGCTAAAAACCGGCCTGTTTCATTTTCCGCCAGTTTGATCATTTCTTTGGATAGCTTTACCAGCTCAAAGTTTCCTATGGTCTTGCTCATGTCCTTTTCGCCGGTATCTCTGTTTTTTGAGCCTTTGATATGCATGGTAATATAGCCGATTTCATCTTCGGGAATCCGTAGGTCAAACATCGCTTCCATGTCCAGTGCAAGCCTCTCCGCAATGGAATATTCCCGGCTGCTTTTCAGTTCCTCCAGAAAAGGCTTCTCCATTCGGATGTCTTCCTTTTTTCCGATTCTCTGTATGGCAATGGCCAGATGTACGATTAAGCCCACATAAGCACTATCGGCCAGTTTATACCCGATCCGCTCCTCCGCATTGTGAACCAGCGTTTCCAGATTCTTCAGTATGTCCCCATCGATCAGATTCAACAGCCGGCTTCGTATAATCAACTCCGCACCGTTTACAGGAACCGATACCTTTGAAATATTGTTTCGGATCAATCCCAACAAATGATTGTCATCGGTGTTTTCATAAATCAGGTTGATCATACATTTTCGTATGTTTTTTTCTTCCCCCTCGATATAAACGCCCAAACCCTGTTTTCTTACAAGGGTAATTTCATATTTTTTAAACCATTCCTCTGCTTTGTCCAGATCATTACTGATGGTTCCTTCCGTCACCTTCAGTATTCCCGTAAAGCTGTACAGCTTCACCGGTTCCTGGTTTTGCAGCAGCTCACTGATAATGATGATCTGCCTCTCCCGGGGAGTATAGAATTTTTCCTCGATCTCCTGCCCCAGAAGGCGCATGATATTTTTCCGTTCCTCCAGACTGCCGTTGACTCTGATGCCTACTCCAGTCTTTTTGTCCAAACGCCACCCTTTTCTTTCCAGCCACTTCTCTACCGCCGGTAATTCTCTCAATACGGTTTTTCCACTGACGCCAAGGTCTTTCGCAATGGCGGTGATGGTTACATAATCACTTTCATTGCAGATCCGCTGCAAAATATTTTTTAAACGTACATTTATTTTTGCATCCTGCATATCCGACCTCCTTCATCACGTAGTACCTTTATAATAATTTCACATTCATCGGAATTTTCCTTCTTCTTACAGCCAACTTCAAAGCTTATGCTTTCCAGCATCCCATTGGATATCTATATTTTATCATAGGCGTAAAGTTAAACTTTATTCATTCCACCTTCTCTTCATCACCTCCCCCTTCCAGGGCGGGGAAAATTGGAACTTTATGTTTAACCTTACGCCGTAAATATCCTATGGAACTATGGTCAGGACATTCTTTTCACCAGTTCATCATATTCCGGGCTGTTAATGAAGTTCTTTATGGAAATGTGCTCTACTTTAGGTGCAATGCTTCTTGCCCTTTCCGTCAGGCTTTCATGCGTCACTACGACATCGGCATCTGCCGGAATATCCTCAATGGCACAATTCACCACTTCAACATTCAAACCCGCCTTCTTAAACTTATTCTTCAGGGTCGTAGCTCCCATGGCACTGGAACCCATCCCCGCATCACAGGCGAAGACAACCTTTCTTATATTTTTCTTTATAGGAGCTGCTGTTGGAACTCCTTTCATTTCCTTAACCATTACCTTGGCCTTTTCCAGTTCTTCGTCATTCATCCGTGCTGCCGACCGCTTCACAAAGTAGGCGGCTACCAGAAAAGCGACTACGGTGGATACTACTACCCCTGCCAGCACCGACAGAAATCCTCCCTTGGGTGACATGGCTGCCAGCATGAAGATGCTTCCGGGAGACGGTGTTGCTACCAGTCCTGCACCCAGTATGCCAAAGGTCAGTACTCCGCTGGCTCCACCCAGAATGACGGCCAGAATCAATACGGGATTCATCATGACATAGGGGAAATAGATTTCATGGATACCGCCCAGGAAATGAATGATAATGGCTCCCGGAGAAGATTGTTTCGCTGAGCCCTTCGCAAATACCCAGTAGGCCAGCAGAATTCCAAGGCCAGGCCCGGGGTTGGATTCCAGCAGGAAGAAGATGGACTTTCCGGCTTCTTTCGCTTCCTGGATTCCGATGGGTCCCAACACCCCATGATTGATGGCATTATTCAGGAACAGTATTTTTCCCGGTTCTATGAATAAGGAAGCCAAGGGAAGCAGTCCTGCATTGACTACCACCTGTACGCCTGCCTGCAGTGCCTGGTTCAGGGCCAGAACTACCGGACCTATACCCAGGTACGCCAAT
>JAEZXR010000009.1 GCA_023419605.1 Bacillota bacterium
ATGGATGATTGCTGGGAATATCCGATAAAAAGGACTTCCTGGCAGGACAGAGTTCAGATTCTCTATTTGATATACCCTGAAAACGCGTCTTGTAGCCTATCAATGCATTTCAGGGACAAACTTTATACTTCCTGTCGAATACGTCTATGCCGCAAGGGCATATTTTAAAAAATCTCTTATGAGATTTCTGAGAAAAGATAAATTTCATGCGTTTGCCGTGGTACTGATGTACAGTGGGGTTGACGGTCATCCTATCGTTGTAGATGCAGCCGATATTAAGCAACGTGTTACTGAAAATTGGATTACAGGTTATCAGACTACAACTATGTACAGCACTGATGATGGTGCTATCCTACAGGATGTATACGGGTGGCAGATTGCTGGCTTTGTTAACAACAGTGAGTACTATACCGGACATCAAACCATGAAAGTCCGTAGTACTACGGGAGATGACAAGGGGCAGGAGTATACTGTATGGGCTTGGGAAGTTTGGGATCTTGGACAAAGTGGCAGATTCGAAACCGCTGCAATGCAGGGGTGGAGAGAGTATAATGAAGCTGTAGAGGCTGCACGTCTGGCTGAGGAAGCCCGACTGGCAGCTGAAGCTCAGGCAAAAGCGCAGGCGAGCAGTGGGGGATATAACAAACATCTTTACGGGAAGATAGCTGAATTGGAAGCAGGGAATAATACATCATCTACATCTAATAATACATGGGGTTACTCTACAGTACCGAGAGACACTGCGGGGACGGGTAAAACTAGCTATTGGGGAGAAGTTGGGCGGCTTGTTCTTGAGGATATGAAAGAAAATAACTCATCACCGTACAATGCTGTGAATTATTGGTCTGGTGGTACTTTAGATGCAATAAAAGGTGCTTTTAAACCGGAAAAGCCTATGTCGCTTCAACATTGGGTTGACTCAGGTGTAACTGTACTTACCGTGGTACCTGCAGCAGAAATGGTATTAACGGAAGTAAAGCCGTTGGTAAAAGGGGTTGTGAGCCAGGTAAGCGAGATGAATTTGGAGCGATTTTTACTTGACGAAAGAGGAAGCATTAGGATTCCCGGGGGAACAGGTAAAAGTGTTGAGCAAGTTTTAGATACAGTAAAATCTTATGAGCAAGCTAGAAATAAAGCATTTGATATTATTGGTGATATAGGTGCTAATTCGGAGCCATACGTTGGTCGTCTTGGGACTGGTGAAGGTAAAATTGTTGGAAGACAATCCGCAGATGGCAAAGTAAGATGGAGACTTGACTATGACCCGAATAAAGGGCCACATATTAATGTTGAAGATTATAGAAATGGGAAGGGAGCAGATGCAATTAAAGTAGCTATTCCTTTTGAAGGGGATATGAGTACAGTTGAATCGTTATTAAAACATCTTAATAAGTAGAGGAGGGGAATTAGTTGACATTATTTGAGGAATGTTTGCAAGCATTGGGAAATAAAGCAGAAGCCCTATCTTTGGAAGAAACTAATAATAATTTTAAGAACCTTACTAATATGTTTCCGATGACATCTTGGGGAAGGGTAGATTGGGGGAGAATAGAGAATAAAATAGAGATTAGTGAGGTTATTGACATCAAAGAGTATCTTAATAGTTGTAATAGATTAGATAAAACGGTAATTCTACTTTGGGATGAAGCAACCTTACCAGCGGTGAAAACTGATTTGGAGGCAGTGATAGATAATATTGATGATATTACAGCGGTTAGTTTTGATACATGGATATTTTGTCCAGAGTCAAGATACTTGATTGAGTTTTATCATGAAAGTGAAGTTACTTTAGGAATGCTATAAATATATTTAAATAATTATAAAATGTTGAAAATATGCTACCTATATTTAATGCGGTTATCTGTTTACTTTAACGGTCGTCTGTATGATGACCGTCTTTCTTGTGCGCCCAGCATGGGCGCATTCTTACGGGTGAAAGTCCCGAGTGCGGGTTGATAGTGCCAAGCACATAGCCAAGAGTAAGGGTGTCCTCGGCGACGAGGAATCTGAAGGAAACTGGAGGCAAACTTCCGGTCTGACGCACAGAAACTACATCAGGCATATATATGCTGGGTAAGGCTGCAAGACAAGCCAAAGCCCAAAACTATCCGGAAGCATATGGTGTAAATGTAGCAGATAGACGGAAGGAAAGAATGCGTTCTTACCTGGGGAGGTCTCATGGACGGGTGGAAACAGAGTATGAAGCACGGTTGAAACAAGATTTATCATGAGAAGTCAGCAGATACCGTAGTACTCCAGGCAGTCGACGGCATGGAGGAAGGGTTGAACCGTAGGAGGTGATAGTCAATGAATGTTACTGATAAAGAAATAAAGTACTGCCAACCTCTAAAGGAGGGCTCGCAGCAGAAAGATAGCTCGGAAAGTGAAGGATATGCAGGAGTGTACGATTCTTTGAGGATAACTGAAAACAACATCATCAATGCAAACGAGTCGAAGGAAGGATTACTAGAGAAAATATTGGATAAAGACAACCTGAATCAAGCATTCAAAAGAGTCAAGTCCAACAAAGGTTCCCATGGGGTGGATGGGATGAAGGTAGATGAACTTCTACAATATCTCAGCAACAATGGAGACCAGCTTAAACAATCCATCCTGGACGGTAAATACTGTCCAAATCCCGTCAGAAGGGTAGAGATACCAAAAGCCGACGGAAAACAGAAAAGGAAGCTAGGAATACCTACCGTAGTAGACCGGGTAATACAGCAAGCAATAGCCCAAGTACTGACGCCAATATTTGAAAAGCAGTTTTCTGATAACAGCTATGGGTTTAGACCAAAGCGGAGTGCTCATGACGCAATCAAGAAATGCCAGGAAAACATACAGCAAGGATATAAATATGCTGTAGATATAGACCTGGAAAAGTTCTTTGATACTGTAAATCAAAGCAGATTAATTGAAGTGCTATCAAGAACAGTCAAGGATGGGCGAGTCATATCGCTCATACATAAATACTTGAGAGCAGGAGTCGTTGTCAGGAACAAATACGAGGATACGGAAATCGGTGTGCCGCAAGGCGGGCCGCTAAGCCCGATACTTAGTAACATTATGCTGACAGAGTTGGATAAGGAACTGGAAAGAAGGGGGCACAGGTTTGTACGCTATGCGGACGACCTAATTATCCTGTGTAAAAGCGAAAGGAGTGCAAAACGCACGCTGGAAAAGATTATCCCCTTTATAGAAAACAGGCTATTTCTGAAAGTGAATAAGGACAAGACAGTGGTTGATTACGTAGGTAAGATAAAATTCCTAGGATTTGCGTTTTACCAGTATAAAGGAAAGGCAAGAGTTAGAGTTCATCCAAAAGCCATTGACAAAATGAAGGTCAGAATTAAAGAAATGACCCAGAGAAACAATGGAATGGGTAACAACAACAGAATAGAGAAACTTAGAAGCTATATTATGGGGTGGATTAATTACTTCAAAATAGCAGATATGAAGAACTTACTGCTTGAAACGGACGAATGGATGAGGAGACGTATTCGTATGGTCTACTGGAAACAGTGGAAGAAAATAAAGACGAAGTTTAAAATGCTCCAAACTCTTGGAATCCATAAGTACAAGGCGTGGGAATACGCAAACACAAGAAAAGGCTATTGGAGGATATCCAACAGCCCTATACTAGCCAAGTCCCTCAATAATGATACGTTGAAGGGATTCGGGTTTATATTCTTTTCTGAATATTATCGACAAGTCACAGCGTAAACTATGGAACCGCCGTATACCGAACGGTACGTACGGTGGTGTGAGAGGTCGGTAGGTGAAATAATCACCTACCTCCTACTCGATCAAACAGTTCTGTACCTGTGAAACCTGTTATACTATTGTCCGTTGATAGATGTAATTATTACCGCATATAAAGGTGGGAATTTCAACCAATCTACCGACTGCTATAGAATGGCACTAAGTCAATGATCTGCGAAGGATGGATGTGTAAACACTATGATTATAGATCGCATAAAGATAAACCACGTTAATTGTACATAAAAATAAGGCTTTGCTTAAAATTGTTAAACAAAGCCCGATACCAATAACCGCAAATTTATAGTTTAGCCATTGTGATTACCACATTGGATCTCCCGGCTTTGGATGCCCTGACTTTGGGTGTCCCGACTTTGGATGTCCCCACATTGGGTCTCCGGACATTGAGTGTCCCCACATTGAGTCTCCGGACATTGAGTGTCCCCACATTGGGTCTCCGGACATTGAATGTCCCCACATTGGGTCTCCGGACATTGAATGTCCCCACATTGGATGTCCACACATTGAGTGTCCCCACATTGGGTCTCCGGACATTGAGTGTCCCCACATTGGGTCTCCAGACATTGGATGTCCCCACATTGGTTTACAAATAAGACAAGGATGATAATGACCGCAACGAGGACACATATGATGGCAATGCTGTTTTCCGCAATGAGGACAAGGGTTACCGCAATGAGGGCACATATGATGCTTATGACATCCACAACGTTCCTCTTCCATACAAAGACCTCCTTAAGTTTTAATATTTAGTTTATAATACGCAGGTACTCAACATAAAGTTACTTATTATCTAAATTATGTAAAATTATATATACGATATTGATACACACTTCAAAGATTTCGTGAAGCTAAAGGGGCGTAAACTTGTCAGATCAGGTTTTACAAACATCCTATGAACTGGGCAAGAAAAATAATTGAACTGACTAATAATCGGCCAGCCCAATTATGAGGTTAAATGACAAAGTATGTGGAAGACATCGTATATGCTACTTGCATATTACATTATATTCAACTTGGTATTGAAAGTTACCATAATGCTATTGATTGTTAACCCAAATACCTTATGGAAAAAGGCAGTCTCGGATATTACTCCTTCAACTGCCTAGGAATGAAAGGATTAATTCTAATGATATATCTTATGTAAATACAATGAGTTTGTTACATGTTTTATTTAAAACATGTCTAGGGTGCTTAAGATTTTAACAGCTTAACGGCGTGAAAATGATCTTTGAAAACTGAATAATACAGTATTTAAAAAATAGGTTATATTTGTACATATAAGACATTTACATCATACTTCCTAATTCGTTATAATTTACATAATGTTATATAGGAGTTGTAAAAAGGAACGAATCAATTTATAAGTTAAGAATTGAGTTTTACGATACTATATTAATATTAATTGTGAATAAAGGATGGAGTTATTATGTATAATTGCGCTTTATGTTCAGTGCATGCTTGTAGTAATGGAAACATTGATAGGGCTCCTCATAATTGTCCGTGTATTGATGGAAAAATGGAAGAAATAAAAGAAATGTACATGCAAGAAGATACTTATAAAATAGCCCACATTTCATCACTGGTAACAAGTCAGGGATATTGTAAGAAGACAAGATTAGAAGAAATAATGGATTTTGCAAACGAGTGTGGATACAAAAATATAGGTCTTGCATTTTGCATCGGATTAGTTAATGAAGGTAAGATGTTAAGTAAAGTACTTTCCTACAATGGATTTGAAGTAAACTCGGTAATATGTAAAAACGGGAATATACCGAAAGATTTTATTGATGTAATTGAATCTGAAAAAGTAGCTATGTGTAATCCTATTGGTCAAGCTATGTTTTTAAACGAAGCTAAGACTGAACTTAATATCATTTTAGGTTTATGTGTTGGGCATGATTCTTTGTTCATAAAATATTCGGAGGCTCCTGTGACCGTTTTTGCAGTGAAAGATAGAGTGCTGGGGCATAATCCTTTAGCGGTAATTTATCAGGCGGAGGCCTATTATAAAGATAAATTGTTTCCCCAAAAAAGTGATAAATGATAATAGTTCTAGTAGCTTTTGCAATTGTTATATGCCTAGTATTAGATAGGATTTTTAAAAATGATGTGTTGAAGGTATATAAGTCGATCAAATATATTTTTGTTCCATATGGAATATTGATGTGGGATTTGAAATATTAAGAACACAGAAAATTGCTTTTTTACAGTTTGGATTAATGTATAGTTACTTTAGCATTTCGATGTTGTTTACCACATGGATAATTCTCAAGGCACAGGGCAGATTTGCTTCTGGAGGAACATTAGGCATAAATTATTCATTTGTTTTAATTTTATTGCTTTTAGGATTTATTATTGGTAACGGTTTTATTGAAACATACATTTTACACAAATACACGATATCATAATCGGGGGGTAACATTTTTGGTTTATAGTAAAGTACCGTATTATTCAGAATCAAACTGGATTAATACGGTACTTTTTTACGCTAAGTGTAAATAATGCGTAATACCGCTTATGCGGTATTACGCACAGAATTCAGTAAGTGAAAAGTTGGATAACTCCAAATACTGATAAACCAATACCCAGCAGGGCATAAAAAATTCTTGCGCCTGTTCGTCCTAATATTGTCAGAAAAAGACGCGCTTTGCGATTGTTAAAAAAGAAATCCCAGTTTAAGAGTGAACCTAGCAAAGAGAACAATCCCGCAGCAAATAGAAAAAGAGAAATGAGAATATTCTCACTCATTTTACCAACTCCTTAAAATAGTATCCCAATATTATTCGGGAAAAAAGAACGAAATTTTAATAGGATAATGGAAAAGTACTTTGGAAAATTAATGGAAAATAAGAAGAGACCTCAAAAGAAAGCTTTTTACTTTTTGTATTGTTGAAACTGTTCAAAATTCATAATTCCTATGCGGCCAATGTCTATTTGTCGTAACAACATAACTTATATGCCTACATAAAATGACGCTTTACACAGATTGATTTTCTTCATTGATTGTTTGACCATATGGAAAATTATTGATATTATTAGAGCATATTTGTTAGGTATTATGAATGCTAAAAGAGGGGATTCGATGGAAGAAAATAAAATGAAAGCACGTCCCGGGTTCCGGGTTATTTATACTTGTGATTGTTATTTGGGGCGTGATTTTATATAAAGTACCAAGGTCTTTTAAAGAAATAGTAAGCTTAGAAGAACAGCATAACGTAAAAAGTATGTCTGTATCAGGAAATTTGCCAAACGGTAATGATAATATGAAAATTGCAAGTGATAAAATATTGCAGGTATTAAAGATACTTAACGATTATGAGTATAGACGGTGTATTTATGGAGTTACAGTGGGTAAAGGGATATTCATGCTTTTAAATACAGATAGCCCTAGACGAGTAATATTTATTGAAGTTTGGGAGAGTGGTTATATTAGGATACCTAATAACGAGGTATACAAAGTATTAAACAAAAATAATGTGGAATTATTTGACGAAATTACTAATCTCTTAAAATAATATTAATGGGTTTATATGCTATGTCGTAACTTTATAAATTATGAAACTACAACAAACCCATATTAGCTGTAATCGGTAGAACGCATTGTAGATAATTACTGCACTGGGTCGGTTTATTTTGTGCCATAGACAGCAATAAGCGCAAATGGTGTGAATTTCGATGTTTAACAGAATGCTTTTATTAAAAAATTGACACAAAAGCCGGATAAAACAGCGGCTTTTGTGTCAATTAAATCAAAAACTCAATTCAGAGGTATTGTTAGTGTACTGATACTCCCACTAATAAACCCTTCATAAGTCTTCATGGCGTCTAACATTTTTGTTTGTTGAGTAGAGGTTAAAGAACTTATCTTTGTTGAAGCTGTAACATTGCCTCCTATTTGTTGAACCACGTATTTAATATAGGCTGGGGTGTCATTTTCAGAAGGAGGAGCCCAGATATTAAGGAATTCCGTTATTGTTTTTCCTTTATAGTCGACTGTTACTTTAGTTTTAAATGCTGCAAATCCTGTATCGTAATCCGGGAATATGGCAAAGTTGCCGTCATCTTTCGCTACAGCGCCATTTGTACTAGCAAAAGTCCCATACTTCAAATTTCCGGGGTTATGATTTCTCCATGAACGGGAACCTCCACTATAATATGTATAAACATACACTGGACCGGAAGGGCGGTCCTGACGCTGCTCATATCGCACAGTACGTTCTCCTTTATAGTCCGCTAGAAAAGTTGCTGTAATTGGATAGGTGGCTGCGAGTACCGAAGCGGAGACTGTAGTGAAGAGAAACAAAAATGACAGCACAGACGCAAAAATTAAGCGTATTCTTTTGTTCATAATAATACCTTCTTTCATATTAGTAGTTTTTAGATATTGATAACATGCTATCTAATAGTGAAAGGGCCAACCTGCTTGTAAATACAAAATTACCATGTTTAGTATAATATGTATAATTTTGCAAAGTTAACTTTATTGTATTGTACTACTATGGGGTATTATTGTAAATATGGTAACTTGTACAATATCTAAATGATTTTTATCTATATTTTGGTAACTTTTTACATATGATTTGATTTATATAACATATAGGGCACAGAAAAAGTTGACTATGACGTCGAAACTTACGCGTTCTGAAACCTCGCTGCCTAGCCCCAGTTGGGGTTTTGTTTTTTATCTGGATGTAGACAATTCGATAAGAAGATGGTACTATTCCGGAATGAGGTACTGCATGAAAGTTTTATTTTCCGCATATTAATGGTATAATATTACAATATTAGCAAATCCATATACTTAGTGTTCCTTGCAGAACAGGACAGTTACTGCAAGGAAACTTTTATCTCCCAGTGGTATGATAATCTTGGAGAAGAGGGATGCGATGTGAGTTGGCATGAACGCATGAATAGTGCCATTGATTATATTGAAGGCAACCTATGTGGTACTATTGACTTCGAATACATAGCGAAGATTACCTATCAATCGGCAGCAAGCTTTCAAAGAACGTTTTCTGTCGTAACTGAGATGCCTGTATCGGAATATATACGAAGAAGACGGATGAGTATTGCTGCCTATGAGATGAAAAACAGCAACGCAAAAGTGATTGATATTTCAATGAAATATGGCTATGAATCACCGGAAGCGTTTACGCGTGCGTTCAAGGAAATATACGGTTTGTCGCCATCCGCTGCAAGAAAAGAAGGCGTATCGCTCAAGCCTTTTCCGCGAATCTCTTTTCTACTGACGCTCAAAGGAGATGTAGTGATGGATTATAGAAGTGAAGATAGTGCGGTTAAAATAGTGAATATGTACTATGAACATTTGCCTGCGCTTCGGCTCATCGGCAAACAGTATACATCTGCAGACCTGGACTTGGATATGAAATTGGATAGCAAATGGAATGAGTGGTTCCAAAACGGATGGTTCGGCCTTTTAAACGAACTGGGTTGTTTGCCGGGGTACGAATTCACCGCTGTTTTTGGTATTCATGTAGGCAATGGGTTGGCCTATTGGATCGGCATGCTTTTCCCAGAAGGTACACCTGTGCCGGAAGGCTTTGAATATGCCGATATTCCGGCCGGGGTTATGGGCATGTGCTGGGTGCATGGAAATAGGGAAAACGGCGAACTGTTTTCTCAACGAGCTCATGACCTGTGCCTGGCAAAACTGAAGGAAGCCGGAAATACCGTAAAAGTGGATTTTGACGGCATACCATGCAAGTGGAGCTTTGAGCGTTACCACAATGAGCGTTTCTTTAAGCCGGATAACGAAGGCAAAGTGATTTTGGATTATGGCATATATCTCGTTGAGGCGGAAGTCAATGAACAAAAGCCTATGGACAAGGATATGGTGGGGGAGTGCAATTTAGTATCTGCAGCAGATAAGCTGTTTCAAGGACTTTTACCGGAGATGCTTATTTCCGATGTTGGACCGTATTCAGTTGACGCAGAGAACAATTTGTTTATTTGTGCGTTGTCCACATTATTCCTGAAGCTTGAAAACTACAATGAAGCTACGCCATACTTTTGTGCAAGGAAGCAGAGCTATTGCGTCAATTGCGGAGAATGCGGAGAAATGAGTAAAAGCTCCAATCTAGCCAAGTACCACTTGGATTTATATCATTATTTACTGACGGTTACAGGCATGGGATTCATGTGGGGAGATCCCAATGAAGCGGGCACGTACGATTTGAAACGCATTAAAGGGATAAGTCTGCCCCTCATGGAAGACCGGCTGGATTTTGCGATGAAAATCAAAGGCTTTGATTATATTAGTATTGATAAAACGAAAAACGAAGGAGAAATATTCCGGTTAATTAAGGACTCCATCCGGCGGAATATGCCGGTGCTGCTAAAGCTGAGTGACGGTCCCGAATGGTGTGTTATAACTGGCGTTGACGGGAAAAGCAATACTATATACGGGCTTGACTCAAAAAATCACTACCGTAAAGACAAGGCTGCCGCTAAAAGAAACTATACCGAAGATGGGCTTTTTATCATTACCGATTGGTTTAAGGATTTGCGAAAGATGGTCATTATCATGGGCAAGACCGATAACATTATAGATTCCAACGATATACTTGAGCGGATGATCGGGCGGCTGCTGTTGCCTGAACGAAGCGTGCTTGAAGCCATAATACCACGGATGCTTGACTCTGTAACAGTGAACAATGCCCGTGGAGTGGCAGAATATTTGAATCAAATCGTCGGGTATGCAATTGAGGTACGCTGGCATGCAGCAGAATGCTTGTGTTCGGTATTACCGCGAAGTGTTGACGATAAAACCTCACAGGCGCAATTGCGCGAATGTGGCGGGATTTATTTCAATACACATGATACGTGCTGGCAAATATGGGGGCAGCTTGGTATTGGGCCGCACACGAATTACAAATTGGCCAATCTCATCAGTCAAATGATGCAAGACGGAGAAAGGCGGGAAAAGCTTAAGAGCTTGTTTGCGCAGATATTTAATAATGACCGCATCGTTTTAGAAAAGTTACAAGAACTTTTAAGCAGGTCATGAACTGTCTTGACAGGAAAATATAGTAATGTTATAATACGAATGAATAAAAAAAATATTCATTCTAGATGATGGAGGAAGGTTACTTGATAGATAAAAAAGTAGATATCTTTAATTCAGCAAGGGAGTTGTTCTCCACCAGAGGATTCAAGGAAACTAATATTTCTGACATAGCAAAGATGGCTGGGATTGGTGTAGGTACCTTTTATAACTACTACTCCTCGAAAGAGAAGCTTTTTTTAGAGGTCTATTTCAAAGAAAACGAAGATCATAAAAAGCATTTGTTGGAATCTATGAACTTGAATGATGATCCTGTAGCTATGATTACAAAGATGGTTGCACAGAACGCCAGTGATATGAATTCAAATCTGATACTGAAGGAATGGTATAATAAGGAGCTCTTTAGTAAACTTGAGCAGCAGTTTTATGAACAGGGCGGCATAGAGAGCTTTGATGAAGTCACGCATGGCGGCAGGATAGATTTAATCAAAAAGTGGAAGGCTGAAGGGAAAATAAGAAATGATATAGATGATGAGATGATAAATGCCATTTTTAATTCTATACTTTATATCGACATTCATAAAAGTGAAATTGGAATTCAGCATTTTCCGCAGATTTTAATTTATATAACAGAATTCATAATGAAAGGTTTAACTGATTGCCCAAAATAAAAATCACTATGGGCAGTTATTTTTTGCCTGAATGTGAATGAACTTATAAAATATTCATTCGTATAAGGGGTTTTACCATGAAGATTGTAGTTATTTCATACTCATTATCCGGTAATAACGAAGCTTTAGCCAATAGTATAGCTGAAGAATTTGCAGTGGAGCACATCAAAATTACAGAACCTAAACCTCGGACTATGGGTTCAATTATTCTAGACCAAATTTTTAACAGAGCACCACAGGTACAACCAATACCGGACAGACTAGAAAAATATGATTTGATTCTCTTTTTTGGACCGGTTTGGATGGGACATGTGGCGACACCTCTTCGTGCATACTTAAAGCATCTTAAAACAAATCTGCGTAGATATGCTTTCATTTCTATAAGCGGTGGAGCTGATGGCGCAAACCCGAAACTTGCAGGTGAATTGAAAAGGAGAGTAGGGATAGAACCTGTTGCGCTCATCGATCTTCATATTGCGGATCTATTGCCCGCTAACCCAAAACCTGTTCGTAAAGATACCTCAGCTTACCGAATAAATAACGGAGATATTAAAAAATTAACTGATACAATTGTAAAAACTATGAGAGAAACAATTCGGAATTGGGAGCATTCCTGTAATAATCACAAATGAACGTTGAAAAATAAAGCACTCTACAGTTGGATTTGGACTGCGCGGACCAGTTGGGAAAGTACAGATACAAAACTGAAGGAGGTAGAATTATGAATAGTATTGCAAAAACACAGCATGTCGAGGTACGAACGCTGAAGATAATACGAAAGGCCTTGCTTATCTGCGGTATCCTTTCTTCGCTGCTTTATGTCGGTACTGACATACTCGCAGCCATGCAGTGGGAGGACTACAGCTACACCTCTCAAGCCGTCAGCGAGCTGCAGGCTGTTGGAGCTCCGACCAGATCACTTGTTGTTTTGCTTTTTACCATATATGGTGTGCTTGTAATCGCGTTCGGATTAGGGATCTTGCTAACAGATAGTCGAAAGCGCGCACGCTTCATGGGAATTCTGCTGATCGGATACGGGATCGTGGGACAAGTGGTGTTGCTCTTCTTCCCCATGCACTTACGTGGTGACGAAGAGACAATAAGCGATATCATGCACGCAACTCTCACGGGTGTAACGGTACTCTTTATTCTGTTATACATTGGGCTCGGAGCCACTTTACACGGGAAGCGGTTTCGTCTCTACTCCATCGGTACAATCCTGGTACTCATCCTGTTTGGGGTTTTGGCGGGTTTGGACGGTCCCAGGGTTGCGGCACAGCTGCCTACTCCGTGGCTGGGAATTACGGAGCGCATTAATATATTTTCCGCCATGCTTTGGGTACTGGTGCTAGCCATTATCCTCTTGCGTGTGGAAAATGGTCGAGTCTCAATTAAGGCAGATGCCTAACGAGGCACTATAAGAAGAAAACTGCGTTTTACCGCTCTTAAAAGACATTTGGTCGAACTAAATCCATATTACATGAAAAGGCTACCATTTATCGGTAGGCTTTTTCCTATTATAATGGACTTTTTATATCAGAAGACAGTTGATACTTTTCAGCACAGTGTCATTATCTTAACTGCTCAAAATAAAGCCCTATAAATGAACCCTTTCACATTGTATATATAAACAAAATGATTTTACTGGGGGCAACGATCACCCACAAGGGGAATGATAAGAATAAATTTTGAAAACCAAAAACTCATTCTTATCATTCTTTATAAAGTACAGTTATATAGTATTCAACGTTCATTTTCGAGGCTAAAGCACTATGTTTACGATGAATACGGTGACTTTGATAGTTAAATTAAGTTGGAAATGTTGGCGGTACCTCATATTAAAAAGAAGCCAATAGTCTTTCTTAAAACTAATATTGGCTGTTCTTAGTTTAGTGGCACTACTCCTAGTGTTTGTGCAGTACCATCCATATATGCAGCAAATTTCGTTATAGATGTACCGTTTGAATTCAGTCGTATTGCTATAAAGTCATGATTACGGTTTGCAGTGGCTACATAATTTGCAATATTCCATGTTTCATATAACTTAGTAAAGTAATTATTGTCTGCAATTTCGCATTGATCATCATTTGTTACAATTGCGATAGATGGATTTACTGCTGTAGCCAAATCAGAATCCGTGCTGTGTTCGAATCCATGGTGAGCTACTTTGAATACGTCACTTTTCCTACTGAAACTTGAGTTATTTGCGTCATACGTAGCCAGGTTACTTCTTGCTGATACTCCCATATCTCCGACATAAAGGAATTTTTTAGTACTTCCGTTTGATACATGTTTCAATTGAAAAAGGATAGAATCATTATTAATATTTCCGTCATATGTAGTTGCTGATGCAGGTTCATCCTTTGATGAAAGGTATGTTGTATCTTTATGTAAGAAGGTTGCAGTCAATGAATTACCGGCCGCACTATATATTGTTTTCTCAGTCCCTTGTGATGGAAAATCCCAGTTGTATTTTGTTCCCATTTTATCCTTAAGTGTATTCAATTTGGAAATGGTGGTATCAACAGGATAATTATCGATAACGTATGGTATTGATGAAATATTTGAAAACACCGCACTTTCACCACCATTTACAGCAATTGCATTAATAAGCTTTAAATAATTTCTGTATTGTGTGTATTTTGATTGATTTTGGGGCATCTTGTTATACATTATTGATAAGGTTGCAGAACTGTACTTTCTTGCGATAAATGTACCAACAGTGATTTTTTTCTGGCCTTCTTCTTGACCTAGAACTCTTGTTAAACCACCAATATGGTCGCCGTCATAATGAGTTATTACCAGATAGTCTAAATGTGTTATTCCTTTCTTGTCTAGAAATGCTTTAACAGTATCAGCTGTACCATAGCTTCCCGTGTCTACCAACATTGTTTTGCCGTTTAAAACTATAAGAAAGCAATCTGCCTGACCAATTTTAAAAAAATATTGGTAAAGAATATTGTCATCGGCGGCACTCACGTGATTACTGCCAATGCCGGAAATCAATGGTGTGAATAACATTGCAAAGACAAGTAAGATTGAAATTGATAACCTCATCATTTTTTTTGTTTTCATAAAAGTCCTCCATTCCGCCGCTACCAATAGCGGCACTCATTTGTTAAAAAACACACTACAAGGCTCAGTACCGGTATCTGTGCCATTTACTATCAGGGTGATTTCTTACATTAGGGAATAACAATTTGCAGCAATAACTCCCAATAAGACCAAGGATATAATTTCTTCCTTAGCACATCAGTAAGTTCCCTTAATATGGTTTTAAGTGTAATTACATGTAATTATTTACATATTATAACACAATATATAAACAAAATATTGTAATTTCTTGTCGCTATTTTAATATTATTTTAAAATAGCTCATTGAATACTATGAAGTTTATTCCTTAGCAGAGGAGTTACAGCATCCTTACATCAGGGGTAAAGTAACCTGGAAGTGGCTTGTTAAAAGGCTTTAACGGAATCAAACATAATTTTGTGAACTTGGTTTTTGCAACCTTGACCCCTATTTAGGGTATAAGTGGATGATTTTTTTAAATAGGAACCTCAAATGTCTATTATAGACAGTCTGTGTAAAGTGTGAATTATTGACTAAAATATTTCCTTTCTACATAATTCTCAGAAAGATTTGGTGATTGCGTTTGCCGTGGCAAAGCAGTATTATATCATTGACAATGGCGAGAATTACTGTTATAATTTGCATGCTATTTTTAGCAAATCTGATTGAATTGAAAGGAGGATTAAAGTGATGGTAGAAATCGTACATGTTATTGTAAACCTGTTATTTAAAATGATAGTTAACAAGGTTTACACAATAACGCAGCTATCGGAACTTAATCCTTCTATGTATAGATACATTTAATGGTATTATGATCGTGTAATATTACTATGATCAAATAGTATTTCCTTTATTATTTCATGTTTTCTATAGTATAGTTTGATTAATGTTAAACGCAAAAAGTGCCGATTGATTGGCGCTTTTTGCGTTTTTTGCGCGTAAAAAGGAGAAAACAATGAAATCGAAATATAAAAGGATTCAACAAAT
This sequence comes from Bacillota bacterium, assembly GCA_023419605.1. Classification (GTDB taxonomy): domain Bacteria; phylum Bacillota; class Clostridia; order Acetivibrionales; family JAEZXR01; genus JAEZXR01. The sequence goes on from JAEZXR010000009.1 coordinate 15,536, forward strand.
AGTATCAAGCCTGAAACAACCAGATTACAGGTACCTGCAAATCACTGACGCTATTTTTAAGCAGCAAATCGGTGAATTTGAACGTATGACCATGCTGCCAATGATATTGCGGGGCGCACTCATAAATGAGCTTGGAAATACCATATCCAGCATTGCTCCGGTATTGGAAAAAACATCTAACCAGGTCAGCAGGGTTCTGTTTGCAATAGCCGACGGTGACCGTATAGAGGCAATTAGGCTAAGTTACAAACGCGGGTGGAAATCATTTTGCATATCTTCCCAGTGTGGATGCGGGTTTGGCTGTAGCTTTTGCGCTACGGGTACAATCGGCTTAAAAAGAAATCTTACAATCGATGAAATAACCGACCAACTTCTGCACTTTCATTTGAATGGCCACGACCTGAATAGTGTTTCCTTTATGGGGATGGGGGAGGCGCTTGCAAACCCACATATATTTGAAGCACTGGCGATACTGACTGACCCGAACCTCTTTGGTTTAAGCCAGCGAAGAATTACACTCTCTACAATTGGAATACTGCCGGGGATACATAAACTGACGCAGGACTTTCCACAGATTAATTTGACATTTTCGCTGCATTCGCCATTCAACGCTCAAAGAAGTGAGCTGATGCCCATAAATAAGCGATTCCCACTGCATGAAGTGATGAAGGCATTGGACAATCATATACAGCATACTGGGAGGAAAGTGTACATTGCTTATATACTGCTTCAGGGAATAAATGATTCACCAGAACACGCGGAAGCTGTTGCGGAGTTATTGCGAGGACGGGGACAATGGGAGCATCTCTATCATGTCGACCTGATACCCTACAATCCGACCGATAAAACGTCCCAAAGATACAGGCAATCTAACCCTAATAGCGTCAATAGGTTCGGTCAGATATTAAGGTCAAGAGGAATTAATGTTACGACCAGAAACCAATTTGGATCAGATATCGGTGCTGCCTGCGGTCAGCTATATGGATCAGGAGAATCATCTTGAAGCTGGCTTCGAACCGATTCAGGGTCAGGGCACCGTTCGCCGACGTTACCCCGTTGACGAAGTAATAGCCTTCATTTGCTGTTCTGTTATTTAGAGGATTCTGTAGAATATACAAAGAGTGAAGATGCTAACCCATTGAGTGCATTTCCAATTATTACACCCCCCTTGATTTTAGGGGGGTATCTTTATGTAAAAATAATCATTGCGTGTATTAGGAGCATTTCTCTATCACAACACATGTTGCATGCGGAAATATATAAGTATAGAACTTCTGATCTGCGAATGTCTATTACATACGGTTTACATAATGGAGAACTTGTAGAAAAGTAAGTTCCTTAATATTTTAGTATAAGATAGGCGAAATGCACTTTTGTTTTGTGGGTATAAATGGTAGAATGTGATAGTATATATGAGAACCAAAGTATGAAAATTTCTATTTTAAAATACTTTTAAAATTGCTGTATAAGGGGAACATTAATGAATTTTTTTAAAGGGTTATTTGGGTCAAAAGATAACAAAAATTCAAAACAAACTGATGACGAAAAAATTCTCGAATATTTATGGGATAAATATAGTTCTACACTTTCGTTTCAAATACGGTATTAGCTCTATGAGAGGAGGAGGTACTCTTTTGAAAGGAAAATTTACGATTTTCATAGGTTTATTAATTATTATAAGTGTAGGATTTCTTTTTGTTATCTTTAATAAAAACACCTATCATAGTACCACTACTGCTGGGATAGTTATTAGCAAGGAACTAAATCCCTGTAGTTTCACTTTGAAAAAGTTTGCTAAAGATACTGGATCAACAGAGTTAATAAAAATCACAGTACACGATGAAAATATATGGAATTTGATTGAAAAAAATAGATCCTATTTTGTAAACTATTATTGGAGGAATAGTGAAGCACCGGTATTAGGTCAAATTCAAATCAATGATGAATTTGGAAAGATATATGGAGATAAACTAAATAAGTAGATAAGATACCTTATTAGTGAAATACGCAATTGCAACAAACCCATATTACATACTTGTATTGCTATACAAATTTATTTTAATAATTCTACTAGAGGTAATATATGGTTATTGAAAACAAAAGAATAGAAGGTAGCAGTCTAACATGGATACTTCGTTGTCCTACAAAACATGATGCAAGTGAGCTATCTAAATTAAGAGTTAAAATTGATGGAGAAACAGAAAATCTTGATAGGGAGTCTGGTGAAGGTTTATTAACGCCAGAAGATTTTGAAAAACTTATTTATGAAGACTCAATAGCGGAAAAAACTATATTTTTAGTTGCAGAAGTAGAAGGGAAAATTGTTGGATTTACTCGTTGCGAAGGAAGTAAGCTAAGTAGATTTAGACATAAGGCAGAGTTTGGAATATGTATTTCAAAGGAATACTGGGGGCATGGAATTGGTAAAGTACTATTAGAAAATATTTTGATGTGGGCAGATACTGTGGAAATTGAAAAAATTTCATTAACTGTGGTACAAACAAATATAAAAGCAATACAGTTATATAAAAAATATGGATTTGTAGAAGAAGGATTATTAATAAAGGACCGTATCCATAAAGATGGAAACTACTATAATACAGTTATAATGGGAAGATTATTGGATAAATAGGTATTAATAACTAAAACATAATATTCTTCAAATACGCAACTGCAACAAACCGACAATAATAGCTATTGTGCAAAACCTAAATCTCGTAGTAGTAATTTCTTGCTCATACATAATAATAACATGCCTGAATTTTGAGCGTTTCATAACCATTCCGGCAAGCCAAGGAATGGGTGGGTATAAGTTATATAGAGTCTCTGCCATAGAAGCTTCTATAGATGAACTTGGGAAAATCGGGTAGGCAAAAGAATGAAACTGGTTGTTATATTTGGACCACATATTTAATACCAACTCCCAATATTTGTAGAGCGACCTGAAAGATATATGTAAGGTGCTTTGCGTGGTCACGCAAAATAAATGCGGGAAAATGCGGAAAACTTCGCGGGATATACGGATACGCGTTTTATGGAACTGTGATATGCTGTAAGAGTATCTTTATGGTTACAAATTTAGTTTCATGGAGAGTTTTCTTATGCAAAATGTATTCATCCGCAAGCTGGCTGCTTTGCTGGTAAGATCTGACCCGGATTATGACAAGTTCCTGCGTGAGCATGAGGCGAAGAATTTCAGGCAGCTTGTACTGTACCTATCCCTGGCCGTACTGCCGGGTTTTTTGGCCTACCTGCTGGTTTATCCTTTGCGGAGTACCCTAATGTCCCTGACCGGATTGTCCAGCCACTATGTGCAGTTTCTGGTGCTGGCTGTAATGGCCAGCGGCTGGCATATTCTTTTTCCCTTTTTCATGTTAAGATTTGTGGATAAGCTCACGTTTAGGCAGTCTCTGCGCTATCTGGGCTTTGGGAAGCCGGATGTCAAAGGGCTGCTGCTTGTACTGCCTGCCATCACCATCCTCTTTACAGTGCTGTCTTTACCGTATATGAAGTATGTTTTTCCTCCTTTGTCCGGGTTTTTTAATAGTATTCCTGCGCTGCATATGGGTGAATGGCATATTTACAACCAGGGCTATTATGACTTTCCCTGGTCGCTTCTTGTAATTGGACTCATTGGGAATTTCGTAGGGGAGGAAATCTATTTCCGCGGATACCTGCTGAGAAAGGCCGGTTCTCTCAGGTTTGACTGGTTAATCATCAGTGTGCTGTTCCAGTTTTATCATATGTGGCAGGCTCCCTTGAATTGGGCATTCATCCCCCTTGCCGTGGTGATTCCCTGCGAAATATTGGTTAAGCTTAGAAAGAATATTTATGTTTCAATTCTCTTTCATATTTTTATCAACACTCTCTGGGGAAGTATTACGCTTTATCTTGTAGGGGTTTAACCTGCAAAAGCTGGCAGAAGGAGTAAAGGAAGGTTTATATGTTTTCTTTCAAAAATAAGTTTCATACCGTTGTGGCCGTAACCCTTCTAGGCTTTCTGGTCATTGCAGTCTACATCCACTTTGAATCAGTCCGCTTTCCTTACATCGGAGCGGTGTTAAAACATAACGGAGATACGTGGATTGTCCACAAGGTGGATGGATCCGGTAAGGCGGCGAAAGAGGGAGTACGGCCGGGAGACCGGGTTCTGGCCGTTGACGGCAGACCGGCAAAGGAATATTTTTCAGAAAGTCCGAGGGTTTCGCTGGTTAGAGTCTCCAGAGTGGTTTTGCTGCGAAATGACGGTTCGGCCTATGAAATACATGTGGAGACGGAACTTGAAGATGTGGGGAAAATCATCTTTTCCATACTGGCAGAGGGCTTACTGCTGGGAATCGGATTGATAGCCTATCGTAAAAACCCCGGTTCTTCCATCGTCCGCAGATTTGCTGCCATGAACCTGGTGATAGCATTGATCGTCCTGACCCTGTACTCCACGGAAATACTGTTGGCTGATCTCATCCTGTCCCTTTGCTCCATCTGGCTGCCGTATTTGCTGCTTTCCTTCTGCATCTCTTTCGTGCTTCGTGTGAAGCCTCCTGTGTGGAAGAAGCTGCTGTCTGTCTTCCGTTTGTTTTGCCTGCTTTTTTCAGCTTATACCATCTATGCTGTAGCAGGGGAAGAAATTCCATCGTGGATTCGGGAAACCGTACAACTTGTCTTTATCCTCAGTCTGCTGGTGATTGCGGGCGTTGTGCGGTTATATTGGAAAACTCTGGACAGTATTGAAAAAAACCATGCCCTGGCCCTTGTATCCGGGTTGTATCTCAGCCTGCTTCCGTATATCTTTCTATATGCTATTCCGGATCTGCTGGGGGGGAATTATATAGTAGCTCCTGAATATGCACTGATGGGACTCATTCCTCTTTCCGGTACAATGATGGTTGTGCTTGGAAAGAGGAGCCTGCTGGATATGAGAATTTATGTACCGCGTCTGCTGATTCACAGCTTATACTATGGTTGCGTGCTCATGTTGTTTCTTGCTGCTGTCCGGCTGGAGGAGCCGGCCTGGTCCATCTTTACCTTCGGGTTATTTGCAGGACTGACCTATGGCTACCGGAAATGCCTTCAATGGTCACGGCAAGGTGCCGAAAAGCGCAAGGAATGGCTGGAGCAACAAAAGCTCAGATTGTCCATTCAAATGGCGGAAACCCAGAATATCCATGACATTCTGAGCATGCTTGGGGAAATGATACACAGTATTATGGAAGTGGATGGAGTCTGTATCATATGGTATGATGGCGCCAGGATTTCCGTCCATGGAACCGGGCGGTATGACAATGTCCATATGGAAGGGGGTGGGGATGACAAATGGCTTGACCAGGAGTTTCTGAAGGGCAATTTTTCATTCGAATATCTGGCCCCTATTGTCAAGGAGAGCGATGAGACAGGTATGGGTTTTCTTTGTGTGGGGCCAAAAAGTAACTCGTCACTGTTTTCCGTGGAGGAGCGAAGACTGCTTGACAGTATCCGGGCAGAGACCCTCCGCCTTTTAATGAACGCAGGACATCTCTCCAGGCTGCAAAAGCAGTATCAGCAGTCAAAGAACCAGAATGCAGCCTATGAGCAAAGCATCAGCGATATCCGTTGGTTTAACCGGCAGCTTTTGGAGGCGCAGCACTCAGAGCGGATCCGCACCTCTTATTATCTTCATGACCATCTGCTGCAAAATCTTATTTTCCTGTCGAGGGATCTGGAGGAAGCAGCCGGACAGGAGCACCTGGACAAGGGGCAGGCTGCTTCCTGGCTAAAGTGCCTTTATGGTTCCCAGCGAGATATCCGTCTGCTGTGCGATGAGCTGTATCCCCATATCGTAGACATGGTGGGGCTGAAGGAGGCACTACACTGGCTGCTGCGCAACCTTCAGCAAAAGGAAGGGCTGGAAACCGTCCTTCGTTATGATTGGAAACCGCAGGAACCCTTAGATCCGGTGCTGAAGTCCAATCTGTTCAGGATGATCCGTGAGCTTACCAATAATGTGGTGAAACATGCAAAGGCGTCCCGTTTGGAAATCCGCCTGTGGCAGGAGCCGGAGGGGGAGATATGCTGCACGGTAAGCGATAACGGCAGGGGATTTGAGGCTGCCTCCCTCTATGAGCATCGGAATACCATAGAACATAAACATCTTGGGCTGGTATCCGTCAGCAGCCAGATCGCTTACCTGGGTGGATCCATGGATATCCGCTCGGTACCTGGAAAAGGAACAGTTATTACATTAAAGCTACGGCAAAAGGAGGAGAACGATGGATAGTGAGAAATATATCAAAGTGATTCTACTGGATGATCATCCCTTGGTGATGGAAGGTTTGAAAAACCGTCTGGAACAGGAACCTGATATTCGTGTGGTGGCAACTTTCACCGATCCCCGGGCACTTCTAGAGCAGATTCACCTGTACCAACTCGATGTGCTGGTTATGGATGTGTCCATGCCTCAGATGGACGGTTTTGAATTGGCGGCATTGTTGAAGCGGCAATATGGATCCGCTTTAAAGCTGATAATGCTATCGGGATATGTATATGACGAATTTTACAGGAAAGCTTATGAAATAGGTGTAAATGCATATTTATCAAAGCAGGCCACCTATCAGCAGATTATTAATACGATCAAACAAGGTGTAGCCGGCCACATACTTGTTCCGGAGAAGATGTTTGGCAAGCCTCAGCAGGACAAGCTTACCTCAATGGAACGGGAGATATTGAGGCTGGTGGCCCGGGAAATGACCAACAAAGAAATCGCGCTGGAGCTTGCCGTGAGCCAGCGAACAGTGGAATACCATCTGACCTCCGTCCTACAGAAGTTGGGAGTTAAAACGAGAATCGGTGCTGTTGCCAAAGGATACGAATTGGCGTTATTAGGTCCTATATAGAGCAATTCTGTTACGTTTGCAGTGGCTAGGGACGTTCCTCCATCCGTTTCTGAAAGGGGGTATCTCTTCCGGGTGAGTATAGCATGGGAGGGTAGGTGGATCAAATGGAAGATAAAATGTTTATGTTAATGATAAAAATGTACAATGAAGTTACTGCTAATATGGAAAACATTTACAGAAAATTGGAATCTATAGATAAAAAGCTGGATAGCAAAGCGGATAAGCGGGATATTGTATGAATAGAAAGCAGAATGGATAATGAATTTAAAGCATTATATGATGGATATAACCAGACTTACGAAAAGCTCATGGTATTGGAAAATAAAGTAGATAACCTGGAAAGTAAGGTGGAGAAGCAGGTGTTGAGATTAGAGTGATAAAAGGAGGTAGGAAGACGAGGGTAAAATAGCCTCTTAAGAACGAGATCGATCACTATAAAAACATGAAATCCGGCCCGCCATATTGACTGATAATATACTTTGCCATTTTAGGATTACAATTTGTTATGTTTATCGGGAATTCAGTCTTTTTTTGATAGAACCACATTTCAAAGCCTCCTTTAAAATTTTGTTAAAAGTCATCTTCCTCTCTCATCTCAGTGAACTTTCGATCCCAGGGCCACGGGTCTTGAATCCATCTCCAGGGGTATGCACTGTAGGAGTCATATGCGGTCAAGGGGCCGAACGTTCTCTCGTAAGTTTCTCTAAGGATTTTTGCATTCCTTATTGCGTTATTATAGAGTATAAGGGCCCTCTGGTCACGCGGATGTGTATCCAGGTAAAGGTTAAGATCAATAATGGTGAAGTCAGCGGCCATTACCTGTTTTAAAAGATCATTGCGTTCCAAATCCATATTACACACCTCCATTATGCATCATAAGTATATTCCGGGTCTATGCCATAAGGTCTGTCAAGCTCGGGGAAAATCGTTCCTCTTTCCAGTCCTTGCATGGGGGGATATACACAGTTCAGATATTGAAACGGAACATAGGCGGTAGCAAGTTTCGGCATGGGTAAACATGGAATATTCCCTTGCGGAACGGTATTTGGCATGGGCATTCCATAGCTTGGATGCATATTCATTTAACTCCCTCCAAAAAACATCATTTGTTAACATAATATTCAATGAAACATAGGAGTGTTACAAAATCTTTAAAACACATATAATAAGTGTAACATCCGACTTTCAAGATAGACGGAGGGACTAAATTGGATTATACTGGTATTATATGATGTAATAAAGAATTAAAAGGAGCTTGATATGAACAAGGAAAGTTTCAATCTGGCAGTATGCCAAATGAAAGTAACTAAGGATAAAAAGGAAAACTTAAATAGAGCAGAAACTATGATTAGTGAGGCTTCACAAAGGGGTTCTGATATGGCGGTTTTACCTGAAATGTTTAACTGTCCGTACGAGAACAGTTGTTTTCCCCAGTATGCTGAGGAAGGAGAGCATGGAGAAACCTTCAAATTTATATCTGATTTGGCCAAACAGAACCACATATATATTGTGGCGGGTTCTATTCCGGAAAGAGACGATGGCCAAATTTATAATACATCGTTTGTTTTCGATAGTAACGGCAATTTTATTGCAAAACACAGAAAAATGCATCTTTTTGATATCGAAATTCAGGGGGAAATAACCTTCAGGGAATCAGATACGCTTTCCGCCGGCAATACTATAACTGTGGCGGAAGCAGGATACTGTAAGATCGGCTTAGCTATATGCTATGATATACGATTCCCGGAAATGATGCGGCTTATGGCATTGCAGGGGGCAGGCCTGTTGGTTCTTCCCGCCGCTTTTAATACCGTTACCGGGCCCGACCATTGGGAACTACTGATGCGTACCCGGGCAGTCGATAATCAGATATATGTAGCGGCAGCTTCGCCGGCCAGAAACGAAAATGCATCCTATAAAGCATATGGCCACTCCATGATTGTTGACCCTTGGGGAAATGTTCTAAGCAAAGCTGGCGCGGAAGAGGAGATCATTATTTCAAAAATTGATCTGACAATAGTAGACAGAGTTCGTAAAAAACTCCCATTATATAAGCATAGAAGAACAGATGTTTACAATATCCATTCCGTTACCTCTTCCTTTAAGTAGTAATGGCGTGAATACAAGGAAGCATGCTTGGATGGGAAAAGAAAAAAATATTTACATTTTATTGCTAGTATGTTAAAATGTCAGAGAAATCAATAACCATTTGCTCGGTTGCTGGAAGACTCCGACCAATTACCAAGCTTATGGCGATTTATATTTTAGGAGGATTTAAACATGCAAAAGGAATTAAAAACACAGATCATTGATCTGCATAAGACTCATGAAGGTGACACAGGTTCACCGGAAGTTCAGATTGCTATTCTTACAGAAAGAATCAATCACTTGAACGACCACTTGAAGGCGCACAAAAAGGATCACCACTCCAGAAGAGGACTTCTCAAAATGGTTGGACAGAGAAGAGGTCTTTTGAACTACCTTCAGAAGAAGGACATCGAAAGATATCGTGCAATTATTGAAAAGCTCAACCTGAGAAAGTAATCATGAGCAAATGAGCGGAGGAAACTCCGCTCATTATTTAATACATAGGAATATTTTGTAATTCATGCTATATATTATACTTATGCGAAAATTGTGAAATACTAATACAAGAACTACGACGGTAGAAGGTAGATTGTGAACCCAGATGTACTGTTACTGGATCATCTGGATTTAGAATCTACATGCTACAGTCTGTAGTTTTTGAAAATACAGAAGGAGGCATTGTAATGACTAAAACTTTTACTATGGAATTAGCGGGAAGAACACTCACTTTGGAGACTGGAAAGCTTGCTCAGCTAGCAAACGGAGCTGTATTGGTAAGGTATGGCGAAACGGTGATACTATCAACAGCAACGGCTTCAGCTTCCCCAAGAGAGGGAATTGATTTCTTTCCACTAAGTGTTGATTATGAAGAAAGACTCTATTCAGTAGGCAAAATTCCCGGCGGTTTTATAAAAAGGGAAGGAAAACCTTCAGAGAAGGCAGTTCTAACATCCAGGGTTATAGATAGACCCATCAGACCTCTTTTCCCAAAAGATTTAAGAAATGATGTAGCTGTTGTAAATACAGTCATGTCAGTTGAACAGGATAATTCCCCTGAAATTGCTGCCATGATTGGGGCTTCTGCTGCATTATCTATATCCGATATTCCGTTTAACGGACCCATCGGTGGTGTTGTATTAGGTTTGGTGGACGGACAGGTTGTAATAAACCCGGATTCAAAACAGCGTGAAAAGAGTGAGATGTATGTGACTCTCGCAGGTACGAAGGAAAAGATCACCATGATCGAAGCCGGAGCAAAGGAAGTATCGGATGAAGTTATGTTTGATGCTATTAAAATAGGGCATGAAGAAATTAAGAAAATCTGCGAGTTCATCGAAGGAATGGTAAAAGAAGTTGGTAAAGTCAAGTTTGATTACAAATCTGCTGATGTAGATCCTGAGATGTTCAGTGCTGTGAAGGAATTTGCTTACGATAGAATGAGAGAAGCGGTTCTGGCAACAGACAAGCAGGTACGGGATGAAAATATCACCAAGCTGACAGAGGATACGAAAGCGCAATTTGCTGAGGCTTATCCTGACATGGGTTCAAAACTTGGAGAATGTTTGTACAAATTGGAAAAGAAGGTTGTTAGGGAATATATATTGAAAGAAGGCAAGCGAGTAGATGGCAGAAGGCTGGATGAAATAAGACCTTTATCTGCGGAAGTGGCAATACTCCCCAGAACCCATGGTTCCGGTCTCTTCCAGAGAGGGCAGACCCAGGTACTTACCACTGTTACTTTAGGTGCTATGGGTGATGTTCAGATGCTGGATGGTTTGGATGAAGAGGAAACCAAAAGATACATGCACCACTACAACTTCCCAGGCTATAGTGTAGGAGAAGCGAAAACCTCCAGAGGCCCTGGAAGAAGAGAAATCGGACATGGTGCTTTAGCAGAAAGAGCCCTGGAACCGGTTATCCCGAGCGAAGAAGATTTCCCCTATGCCATTCGCTTAGTGTCGGAAGTTTTAATGTCTAACGGATCAACTTCACAGGGGAGCGTTTGCGGAAGTACTTTGGCACTTATGGATGCCGGTGTACCTATTAAGGCTCCGGTTGCAGGTATATCTGCGGGTTTGGTTATTGATGAAGAGAATCCTGACAAATTCATAACATTTATGGATATACAGGGAATCGAAGACTTCTTTGGTGATATGGATTTTAAGGTTGCAGGTACTAAAAAAGGTATTACTGCCATCCAGATGGATATAAAGGTAGATGGTCTGAATTATGAAATTATCAGGCAGGCTTTTGATTTGACGAGGGCAGGAAGGTATCAAATTCTTGATGAGGTTATCCTAAAAGCCATTGCAGAGCCAAGAGCTGAAATGTCGCCCTATGCTCCGAAGGTTCTTAGGACCACTATTGATCCTGAGAAGATAAGGGATGTTATTGGACCTGGCGGAAAGATGATCAATAAGATTATCGCAGAAACAGGCGTAAAAATTGACATAGAAGATGATGGTAGAGTTTTTGTTGCCTGCACTGACATTACAGCGGGCAGAAAGGCAATTAAGATCATCGAGGGTATTGCAAAGGAAATTGAACCAGGTCAGATTTTCCTTGGTAAAGTAATGAGAATCATGCCGTTTGGAGCTTTTGTTGAATTCCTCCCGGGTAAAGAAGGATTGGTTCACATATCCAAGCTGGATAAGAAGCGAGTGGAAAAGGTTGAAGACGTTGTTAATATTGGCGACGAAATCATGGTTAAAGTAATAGAAGTTGACAAACAGGGAAGAATAAACTTATCAAGAAGAGATGCAATGCCGGAAGAAAAGGAAGTAAATCCTGAAAACAAATAGTAGGATCAGTAAATCCTGATTTATAAGCAGAAAACTAGAAAACAGAAACTTCCGAGTTTGTTTTCTAGTTTTCTGCTATTAGGGAAATAACAATTTTTTAATGCGGATGCACTTGAAAGAACTGGGATTTAGTGGGTGAAGTGCTTTAGAAGTTACGCTGCAAGTAAGAAGAAGGTCCGGGTTTTGGGACAGTATATTTACTGAAGGATTTTTGGTATAAAGTACGATACCTATATCGCGATCATTTTACATATACATTAACTACAATATTGTTCAATCTGGAGGAAGATATGTTCAGAAAAATAACACTTGAAAATGGACTTAGAGTCGTATGTGAGAAAATTCCCTATGTTCGTTCCGTTTCCATCGGAATATGGGTTGGAACCGGATCCAGGAACGAAGATCATATAAATAATGGTATTTCCCATTTCATTGAGCATATGCTGTTTAAAGGAACGGAAAAGAGAAGTGCTAAGGAAATTGCTGATAGTATCGACAGCATCGGAGGCCAGATTAATGCATTTACAGGTAAGGAATGTACCTGTTATTATACAAAAACCTTGGATTCTCACATTGAAATTGCGATGGAAGTACTGGCGGATATGTTTTTTAATTCCAAATTTGATAAAAAGGATATCGATTTGGAGCGTAAAGTGATTCTGGAGGAAATCGGTATGTACGAAGATTCACCGGAAGAACTTGTTCACGATGTGTTCTCAGAAACTTCATGGAAAGGCAATCCTCTGGGATACTCTATTCTGGGTACACAGGATTCACTAAGCAGAATAGACCATACCATGTTTAAAGAATATATGCAAAAAAATTATACTCCTTACAACTCGGTCATTTCCGTTGCAGGCAACTTTGATGAGAAGAAGTTGGAGGAATTGATTGAGAAGCATTTTAGCCACTGGAAGGTTGATGAATCTTATAAAGCCGACATCCATCCTGTAGAATTTGTTAGTGAAACGACTATCAAGGAGAAGGAAACTGAGCAAGTTCATATATGCATGGGCTTTAATGCAATTGAACATGGGAATGATAAACTATATACGTTGCTGGCGATCAACAATATCTTCGGTGGAGGAATGAGTTCAAGATTATTCCAAAAAATACGAGAAGAAAAGGGCCTGGTATATTCCATTTACTCCTATCCTGCATCTTATAAGAATGCCGGTCTCTTTGCCATCTATGCAGGAATGAATCCCGAGCACCTAAATCAGGTTATTGAAATCACATCGCAGGAGATTAGAAATCTGATTAAAACAGGAATCAGCGAAGAGGAACTGTACAAGTCCAAAGAACAGCTAAAAGGGAACTATATTCTAGGCCTAGAAAGCACCAGCAGCCGGATGAACAGTATCGGCAAATCAGAGCTGATGCTGGGGCATATTCATACGCCGGAGGAGATTCTTCAAGAAATTGACGAAATCCATATGGCACGGGTAAATGAAGTCATAGAACAGGTCTTCAATTCAAAGAAGATGAGTTTTGCCGCCGTGGGAAATATAAAAAAGGATTTTAATATAAAAAAAATATTAGCATAGTTTATATGCCGAAAGCCGGAGTTATCCCAAAATAGCTTCGGCTTTTAGCATTTCCACATGTGTATTTACAATTTCGAGCCTTTATAATAAAATAAATGAAGAATGTATGTTCGATTGAGAGTAACGGAATAATTTACTTAGTTTTCTATAGATGGAGAGAATCTGATGAATCTTGAACAAATACTGCAGTACTTTAAAAGCTCGGAAAGAATGATGGAATGTATAACCCAGTGGGTGGAAATCCCGGCCCGTGAGGCTGTTTATGAAGACTTTCCGGAGTGCGTAGATGACCGAATCCGGGAAGCGCTAAAAAGGAGAGGAGTACATAAGCTCTATTCTCACCAGGCATCCGCTATAAGTGAAGTGGAAAAAGGAAAGGATGTCGTGGTTGTAACACCCACAGCTTCAGGAAAAACTTTGTGCTATAATGTGCCGGTGTTAAATGCGATCTTGAAAGACCCGGAATCCAGGGCTATTTTCCTGTTTCCTACAAAGGCCCTTTCCCAGGATCAATCCTCCGAGCTGCATGAGTTAATCACTGAAGCAGGCGTTGATATAAAGACCTATACCTATGACGGAGACACACCGCAGACGGCGCGAAGGGCTATTCGGCAGGCAGGTCATATCGTTGTGACCAATCCGGACATGCTTCATAGCGGGATATTGCCGCATCACACAAAGTGGACAAAGCTTTTTGAAAACCTGAAATACATAGTAATTGATGAAGTTCACCATTACAGAGGTGTTTTCGGAAGCCATCTGGCCAATGTTTTACGGCGCCTAAAGCGCATTTGTGACTTCTACGGTGCGAAGCCGCAATTTATCTGCTGCTCAGCCACTATCGCAAATCCGGATAATCTAGCCTCGCGTATTACAGGAAAGAACATAACCCTTATTAACAACAATGGCTCTCCCTCGGGGAAAAAGCATTTTATTTTTTATAATCCTCCAGTGATAAACAAAGAACTGGGTATACGAAGAAGCAGTACCCTGGAGGCAAAAAGCCTTGCAGAGACTCTTATTCGCAATAATATTCAGACTATTGTTTTTACAAAGAGCCGGTTGAATGTGGAGGTTTTGGTAACCTATCTAAAAGACATATTTCATGGTAAGATGGGGAGTGAAGAAAAAGTACGAGGCTATCGAGGTGGATATCTACCCAACTTGCGCCGGGATATTGAGCGGGGACTCCGAAATGGTAGTATAACTGGAGTTGTAAGCACCAATGCTCTGGAATTAGGGATTGATATCGGAAATCTTGAGGCCTGTTTGATTTGCGGATATCCGGGCAACATAGCCAGTACGTGGCAGCAGGCGGGAAGAGCGGGGAGGCGGCATGGTGTATCGGCAACCATAATGATTGCAAATAGCAGTCCTCTTGACCAGTATGTAGTAAACAATCCAGAATACTTTTTTAGTGGCAGTCCCGAGAATGGTCTTATCAACCCGGATAACCTGGCGATCCTCTATAGTCATATGAAGTGTGCGGCCTTTGAACTACCCTTTGAAGAGTACGAGAAATTCGGAGTGGAAACTACCCAGGAAGTTCTGGCCTTTATGCAGGAAGCGAAACTGGTACGGCATGTAGGTGGCCGATGGCACTGGATGTCGGATGTATTTCCGGCGGATGATATCAGCCTGCGAAGTGCATCCAACGAGAATTTTATTATTATAGATATATCGGCGCCCCACCACCGTGTTATTGGAGAGACAGACCGATTCAGTGCTCCCATGCTGCTGCATGAAGAGGCGATTTATATTCATGAAGGGCAGCAATATCAGGTGGAGAAGCTGGATTTTGATGATAAAAAGGCCTATATACGAAAGGTGGATGTGGACTATTATACCGATGCCAGCCTGGCAGTGGAACTAAAAGTTATTGATGTATTCAGGGAACAGCAAGGGCAGTGTATTGAAAAAAACTGCGGAGAGGTCATGGTAACGTCACTAGTAACCATGTTCAAGAAAGTGAAACTGTATACCCATGAAAATATTGGGTCAGGTCCGGTCAACCTGCCGGAATTGGAAATGCACACTACCTCCTATTGGGTAAGCCTGCCGGAAAAAGTTACCGGAATATCCCATTCTCAGATGCAGAATGGTCTGCTGGGTCTTTCCAATATTATGGCCAACGCTGCTCCTCTATATCTCATGTGCGATCCGGGAGATATACGTGTTGTGTTTCAGGTAAAGGCTCCCTTTACCCGAAGGCCCACTCTCTATATCTATGACAGCTACCCGGGAGGCGTTGGATTTAGCGAAAAACTTTATGAGCTTCATGAAGAACTTTTTAAAACTTCAAGGAAGATGATCCGGCAATGTACCTGTGACTCCGGTTGTCCGGCCTGTGTGGGTCCTCTGAATGAATTTTCCGGAGGCGACGATCCCAAGGAAATTACACTGAAACTCATTGATTTGATTTTAAAGGATGGTTATTAAAATACCTATAATACTTCAAAAACAGGTGAACGCACTATGTACCAGGATTTAAAAAGCAAACTTGCCCTCTACATGAGCAATCAGGTAAAAAAAGAAGTAGAATGTCCAAAGCAAAAAACAGTCTCAACTATGGAGCTGGAAGGCGTGGAATGCTTTTATAAAGATATGCCTTATTTTGTAATAGAGAATAAATATCCTTTGAGTTATTTTCACGGGGGCTTTCGATTGGGTGAAGTATTGGAATTAGATATGCAGCACCTGGCAAAGCTTTGCAGTGATCAGCAAAAGGAACTCCGAGTTCAGGATTTTGTGTTTTTGGACACTGAGACCACAGGGTTATCAGGAGGTACAGGAACGGTTGCTTTTCTGATTGGTGTGGGTTTTTTCGAGGAAAATTTCTTTACGCTGCGACAATATTTTATGCGGGATTATGATGAGGAACCCGCTGTCTTGGGTTCCCTGTGCAACCTTTTGTCAGAGCGTGGTGTAATGGTTACCTTCAACGGCAGAGCCTTTGACTGGAACCTCTTGAAGACCCGGTTCACATGCAACCGCATCCGTCCGGCTTTTGATGAACCGGTACATTTAGATCTTTTGTATCCAGCCAGAAGTATCTGGAAATTAAAGCTCCAAAGCTGCAGATTATCTTCCCTGGAGGAAAACATACTGGGAGAAGTGCGAAGTAATGATATTCCGGGGTATATGATTCCAGATGTCTATTTCAAATACCTGGAGGATCGAGATACTACAGAGGTCCGAAAAGTTATCCGGCATAATGAACTGGACATATTGTCCATGATTTCCCTGATGCTGAAGATTAATTTCCTACTGGAAGATCCTCTGGCGGTGACGGAGGACGAAAAAGAGTTACTGGGTGTAGGGAGACTCTTCGAGAATAAGGGAGATCGGGAGAATGGGATGAGGTGCTATGATGCCTGTGCTGGGTCGGAAAACAGTGCCGTCAAAGGAACCGCTTCCAAACGGCTTGCAGATTTATACAAGAAAAACGGAGATTACGGTAAAGCTGCGGACCTTTTTGAAAAAATTCTGGAAGATTCAAAGGCAGTCAATATTCCTGCAATGATTGAACTGGCCAAATATTATGAGCATAGAGAGAAAAACCTATCCAAAGCATTAGAAATGGTGGAAGGAGCAGTTAATGCCTGTATTGCAATGGGGCTGAGAAAGAGCAGTTGTTTTTTAGATTTGAAAAAAAGAAATGAGCGGTTAAAGAAAAAGCTTGCCAATCAAAAGTGAAGGATCATACTATAGCTGCCAGTAAGGAGCTGAGACTAAAAAGAGATTCACCTCGTCTTGTAAAATAGTGATTATGGATACTTCTTGTTAATAGGATGAAATAGCAGTATAATTTAACGTAATTTACCAAGATAACCCGTAAGAGAAATCTAAATACGAAAGTGGGGAGAGCCTATGCTAAAAGACTTTATGGGCAAATTGTTTAGTTTGGGGAGATGGGAAACAATATATTTTACCCAAAACCTGGAGGAGTATGCCAGAGTGAAGGGCAAGCTGGCAGACAATAATATTATGGTCAAAACGAAGGTAACGAACAATAGCACAGGCTTTTCTCGCGCCGACCGTTATGGATCTGCTAAGGATAGCTACGAAATATTAGTAAAAGAGAATGAAATATATAAAGCAAATGAAATTATCCATCATTCATAAAATAGCTATAAATGCAAGGTGACAAATTAGGAGAAAAATAATGATTAAAACCTTAGATGTCAAAAATACTGACATTATAAATGACATACTGCAATTACAGAGGGTCTCCTATCAGGTGGAGGCACAAATCATCGGCTTTGACCGTATTCCACCACTGATGGACACCATAAACAGCATAAGCAAATGTGATGAAACGTTTCTAGGCTACTATTCAGAGAATGATTTACTTGCGGGAATAATTTCATATAAACTCGAGGGTCAAGTACTGGATATACACCGTTTGGCAGTTCAGCCGGATTTTTTTAGAAAGGGAATTGCTCAAAAATTATTAACCCATGTAGAAAGCTTGAAGTATGGATTTACTAAAATAATTGTATCTACAGGGCTAAAAAACGAACCCGCAATCAATCTATATCTTAAGTTTGGATTTAAAAGAATTCGCACAGTTAAAATGGAGGAAGGTATCGACATAGTTTCATTTGAAAAGACTGTGTAGCTCGGAACCATAAGAATACACTTCAAACATTTTGATCATGGCTTCGTATATTATTATATACCTTGAATACGGGGAGGACAGCAGTATGGAACGATGGGAATACAAAACAATCAAATTTGGAACGAAGGGATTTTTGGGAGGAATTTTAGATTTGCAGGCATTTAATGATGAACTTAATGATCTTGGAAGAAGTGGCTGGGAGTTGGTTAGCTGCTTTGATACCAACCAATCGCAAGGTGCTAGCAGAGAAGTTATTGCAGTGTTGAAGAGAATCGTTGACCTGTAAACCCCATAGGACTCTTTGAGGGTTTTTCCATAGTATTCTCTATTATCTGCAGAATGTAATAGGTGTCTGTGGTCACAGGCGACAGTTAAAAGAAGATGCAGAAATCTTAGGCACATCACCCTTGATTTTATAGTAAAGATATCGTATAATGCAACAATGAACTACGAGAGGAAGCGAATACACTTGAACAATTATCATTCGATAAATAATAAAACAGTTGTCTATTGCACACGTTGTATGAATAAACTGCGAGTTCCTGTGGATAAGGGGAAAATTGCTGTTGCATGCCCTATTTGCAGAAAAGAATTCGTTTACAATCCGGATTCAATCCTTCATACCCTTAAACACGCTGTTTTATCAGCAGTGGCTTTTATTCCTAAAAACCGGAGAAAACAAGTTCTACTGATTATCGCGGCTCTGCTTCTTATCGCGGCGCTGGTATTCTTTTTCGCAGGGAGAACCCACGACAAGGGGTTGAATCAAAATCCCGGACCGATGGTATATCTGGATAACTATTAAAAATAATAACATGTTCTTATAGAATTCCTTACATTCAATATTATAAATAGCCTTTTGGCTGTTATGGAAATCTATTGGATCTTTCAATAAATATAATAATATGTACTAAAACAGGCCAGGAGAGCTTCCGCTCCGGCTTGTTTTCTAATAAATCCAGCGATACTTTAAAGGAAATTCTTCAGTAAATAATTCTGCCCGATGAAACAAATAAAACTTGGATTTTGATGTGGTTTGTATTATCATAAAAGGGACGCTATTAACGAAAAAGGGGAGCACATATGGCAAAGCTGTATTTTCGATACTCTGCTATGAATGCAGGTAAAACCACACAATTGCTGCAAGTAAAGTATAATTACGAGGAACGCGGACAGAACGTGCTATTATTAAAGCCCTCAGCAGATAACCGGGAAGGAACTGAAAAGATCAAATCAAGGATTGGATTGGAATGTGACGGAGTTGTTATCGACCCGGAGACGGATATTTCCATACTGGTTAGGCAGAATATGGAAAACCAAACCATACATTGTCTAATTATTGATGAGGCACAATTTCTATCCAGAGCACAAGTATTGCAACTCTGTTGTGTTGTAGATGATCTGAACATACCCGTCATAGCCTATGGTTTGCGATCTGATTTCAAAGGGAACCTCTTTCCTGGGAGTGAAGCACTACTGACGTTTTCCGACAGTATTGAAGAATTAAAAACTATCTGTTGGTGCGGCAAGAAAGCCATCATGAATACTCGATTGCTCAATGGAAAACCGACCTATGAGGGGGAGCAAATACAAATCGGTGGAAATGAAAGCTACATATCTCTTTGCAGAAGACACTGGAAAGAAGGTAAAATCGCTCCCTAAGATGTTTTATTGTAAAATTATTTGATAATTTCCGTAGTATGGGTAAAAATAAGGGATGGTTATATTTAAAATCATGAAGCCAGAGGTATTGATATGATGAACATAGCCATCATTGGAGCAGGAGTTGCAGGACTTTCTTGTGCACATGAGTTTGAGAAGTATGGGATATACCCGACCATTTATGAGAAAAAAAACTTTATTGGAGAGCAGCATCCTAATGTCGGTGCTATTTTGGAAATATATCACCGGCCCATTAAGGATGCTGTTGCATATTTTAGAAACAATTTAAGCATTGATATTAAGCCACTGAATACACTCAATCGCTTGATACATTTTTCACCCAGTAAAACCTCCGAAATCAAAGGAGATCTAGGCTATTTTTTTGAGCGGAGCAAAGAAGAAATGGACATTACACGGCAACTCTTCGCCAAACTTAAAAATACCTGGGTTTTGTTTAATGAATATGCGGATTATGTAACCTTATCGAAGGAGTATGATTATGTAGTTATTGCCAATGGAGGGGTTGATTTTACCAATGAATTGGGATGCTGGAAGCAGTGGATGAATACATATATTCGAGGGGCCATTGTACATGGAGATTTTGATCCTGGCGCATTTATGGTCTGGCTCGACAAAGACTATTGTAAGAATGGGTATGCTTATTTGGCTCCTTTTAGCAGCACAAGAGCAGCTGTCGCAGTTGTAGTAACTGATATTGATGAAGCTGAGCTGGAAGCCTATTGGGAGAAATTCCTTGATACAGAAAATATTAAATATACCATTGAGGAAGAATTTAAACGTAATCATACCAGTGGACATGTCTATCCTCACCGGATAGGTAATCTGTATTTGGCAGGTAATGCAGCAGGAGCATTGGATCCCCTGTTTGGATTTGGAATTATGAATTCCATTGCCACAGGGGTTTTTGCAGCACGTTCCATTGTAAAAGGTGAAGATTATGAAAAAATGATCCGTAAAATTGTAAATAGGAATTTACGTTTGTATGAATACAGGAAAGCGCTCAATATGGTTGATAATATAGGTTATGATGTTTTGGTATCATCGGTCGGTATTCCTGGAATCAAGCATTTGGTATATCATAGTCCCATTAATGTAGTTAAATATGGCTCCGGTATTCTGCGGGCTCTGCCAAAGAGAAGAACAAAGGAAACGAAGTAGGCTGTAAAGTTGCTGTTTATTCAAGCTATTCACATAAAATTCGCAATAGGAACTGTTCACAGACAAAACTAAATTGGCGGTAAATATACTTTCAATTTATTGAATTTTGTATAAAATGTACTATGCATATTGCGTAAGTTAAGAGTAAAATAGTAAATATATAGAAGTTTGTTCCAACACAAACAATGAAAAGGGGGAGCTATCTTGTCAAGGTTATCCGTAAAACTAACATTTGGAGAGGAAGTAGCCAATGCTATAACCCATGGTGTCGCATCTCTAGCTGTTCTGGCATGCATACCTGTTGTTTCTATTATTGCCTACAGTAAGGGGACGACTGCCGATGTAGTAGGGGTGTCTATCTTTAGTATCTCTATTTATCTCATGTTCCTTGTATCAACGCTTTACCATGTAATGGACTATAATTCCAAGCACAAGGTTGTGTTCCGAATTCTAGATCACATATTTATTTATTTTGCCATAGCTGGAACATATACACCCATCGCTCTTTCCGTTATCGGTGGATGGCAGGCCATTGTTATACTTATTATTCAATGGGCTATGGTGCTTTTTGGTATCCTGTATAAGTCCATTTCCAAAAAATCCATGCCTAAGGTATCACTATTGATATACCTAGTTATGGGTTGGACATTGGTACTATTTATGCCTGTATTTATCCGAAATGCAAATCCTGCATTGTTTTGGCTGACTTTCGCGGGTGGAATCATATATTCTGTGGGTGCTGTATTCTATGCTAAAAAAAGTATGAAGTACCATCACATGTTATGGCATATCTTTGTATTCCTTGGTGCTGCTACACACTATGTGGGCATATGTTTTTTCCTATATCACTAGAAGGTTTACGGTATCATAGAAATAGAATTAAACGTAAAAAGCTGCTGAAAGGAAACATTGCTTTCAGCGGCTTTTTATATACTATGAAAGGACATGAGAAGAAATTTATATGAGATAGCGTACTATTTTCATTTTTGACTGTTGAATTCTTTCGTAATCTGATCCATAACCCAACTTGTTCGGGCCGCGCTTTTATCATTGCTGGGACATGCTTGTTTGCCGTTGAGTTGATCTACAATTGTCTGAATCAAAGGCTGCTGAATGGTAACAGGGTTTTCAATCGGATATTCTGTAATACCGGTTTCTGTAAACACTTTTACAGGTTCTGCGCCAAAAGTTGAAAAACATATCTTCCCTTTGCTCCCAACGATTTCGTTCCTGTCAAAATGCTCAAAGGCGGTGAAGCACCAGACACCGGAGCCATGAACACCGGAAGAGAAAAGGAAATTTGCAGATACTATGTCGTCAGCCGGGTATAGCCCTGCCTGGTTAGAGACAGTCCCTTTTGCTTCTTTAATAGGCCCCAAAATATAGTCAAGAATATCCAGGGTATGTGAGCCGATATCTATAAACTTACCACCACCAGAAACTTCAGGGAGGACTCTCCATGGAAGGTTTACACCTTCAAATTCATCTTGGGTAGGTGTCTGATAGTTTTTTACTGTGACAAAACGGACATCACCAATGGCACCTGCAGCAATAAGCTCTTTGATCTTAATAAATCGGGGAAGAGCTCTTCTGTAATAAGCAACAAAAAGAGAAACTCCAGCCTTCTCACATTCGTCGATCATTGTCAAACATTCATTATAATTCATTGCCATAGGCTTTTCCACATAAACCGGCTTGCCCGCCTTTGCGCATTGCAAAGTATACTCCTTATGGTTGGCGGGAGGTGTCGCTATGTACACTGCATCTACATCAGGATCATTAATGAGATCCTCTGCGCGGGTATACCACTTGGGTACACCGTGACGCCTGGCATAATCTTCAGCCAGAACGCCGTTACGCCGCATAACTGCAACCAAAGCAGAATTTTCCACCTTTTGAAAGCCCGGACCGCTTTTGACTTCTGTGACATTCCCACAGCCAATGATTCCCCAACGTATCGTTTTCAATGATATCATCTCCTACAATTTGATTTTAAAGATTAATATATAAAGCATTACAGCTATTATACACTATATTCACCGTAATAGGGAATTTAACTAACCTGATAACAAGGATTAGTGCGGTCGTTTTGGTTTTTAGAAAATCATATAAAAAGGAGTTTCTTCGTTGCTTCAAAAAGTGAATTCGACACGGAGCTTGGCACAGTATTTGTAAATATGAGGCGATTTTCACGAGAAATAGTAAGGTAATATATTTTAATTGTCAATTTTTATGGTTCAAGGACCTTGAACTTAATAGAAAGCAATGCTATACTAACAAAGCTGTCGGCGATGAGCTGCAAGAATGGATAAGGAAAGTTCTTATGGGGGAGCAAAAAAAGTTAACAAAAAGTGTTGACAAAGCTTCGGCAGCGTGGTAAGATAGTCAAGCACTCGAGAGAGTGCAAGACAAATGGACTTTGAAAAGTAAACAGTGTAAAAGTTAAGAAATAACTCGTTAATAAATTTGAGTTACTTGTAACTACAAGTCAGTAAATAGTAATTTGAGCCTAACAGG
Organism: Bacillota bacterium; assembly: GCA_023419605.1. Lineage (GTDB taxonomy): Bacteria > Bacillota > Clostridia > Acetivibrionales > JAEZXR01 > JAEZXR01. The sequence goes on from JAEZXR010000009.1 coordinate 38,820, forward strand.
CTGTCAAATAAAAGTATATTT
>JAEZXR010000025.1 GCA_023419605.1 Bacillota bacterium
CGACGGTAAACGATACACACCACCTTGCCATGGCGACGATATTCTCTGGGTGCGGGAAACTTGGTGTAGGCTTTGGGAACTAGACGAAAACGAAGATGTTATCGGAGGTTCGGGAAGATATTATTACGCTGCCGGCCCATGGCCAAAATTCGATAATTATGTTGACGGCTCAGGAAAGCATAGCAAATTCCCCAAATGGAATCCCTCAATCCATATGCCCCGGGAAGCGGCAAGGATATTTCTCAAAGTCACAGCCGTCCGGGTGGAGCGTCTGCAGGATATCACGGAAGAGGAAGCCAAGGCAGAGGGATGTATTGCTTATCACGACAAGACGGGTGATGGAAAGTTTGATGATGTGGTGGAGTTTGATTTGACTGCAAGGGGTGCATTTGCGTATCTCTGGAACAGCACCATTAAAAAACAAGACCTCAACATGAAAGTGAAATACCCAAGAATACTCACCTTCGGGATATATGTATAATCCGCTTGGTTCATACAACTTCCCAATAGTCACGATTGAGGTTATTGGGAACATCTATGAAAACCCTGAACTATTGAAGGAGTGAAATTATGGATAATAAATGGATTCCAATCAGCGAGAGATTGCCAGAAGTAGACAAATACGGTGAAGCATATGTGTTGGTTTGTATGAACGATGAATTTATAGCAACAACAACCTATCTTAAGGATGAAGGCTTTGAACTATGGGCAGATAGCGGAGAAGTAATAGCATGGATGCCATTGCCAGAACCTTATAAGCCACATGAAACCAAATAATTAGCAGTGTTGAACATTGACAATTGAATAAAAGGACAGTCCATTTAAGGACTATCCTTAGAAGCACGACCGACACGTCCAATGCTCTGAATATAATCAAGCATGTGGTTGCCTTTAGAGGGTATGATGATGGGAAGGGTTGTTATTCATACTGCAAAGCAGGGCAGAAAGGTAGTTTCCCTGTGTGGGTTATTGAATTTGGAAAATTACAAGTACAAGAAACTGGTGTGCAATAACAGGAGTATACAAAGTATGCATTGCGATATTCGGTTACTATCAAAATAATAATTGCGTTATAAAAAATTTACTTGAAATCCTAAAAAATCATTTTCTATCATCTGCACGATTCAGAAGTGCATTTCAACCACATTACATAGCAAAAAAGGAGATGATTGAAATTAATGGACAAACCACCATGAAAGTGAAATACCCAAAAAAGGCTGAAGAATACTACAAGACAGCTATGGAGGTGAGTAAATGGCAACATCTGTCATGGGTTATCCTCAAGAAACCAATTATTGCCCAGAATGTGGCTCACCCAAAATTAAGTCAAACGATATGTGGCATCAAGACGGTTTGCTAGTATGTCAGGAATGTGGATGCCGCTGTTATGTAATACAGGCTGAGGAAGAATAGTTCGTATTTCAGCCATTTAACGCAACTACCCAATAATTTCGAGTAGTTGCCACGGAGCGCAACCGTCAAAGGATTTTTGACAGTTCCAGATAAAAGGATGATCCCCCTCTAATAAGGAGGATCATCCTCATAAACCAAAATATCTCCCGGCTGACATCCGAAAAACTTACACAGCTTATTTAGCACCTCGGCATCGTACCGCTGTATATTCTCATCTTCGAACATAGCCTTGACGGTCATATAATGAAGCCCAGCACCTTTGGCTGTTTTACCAAGCGTTAGTTTTCTGTCAGCCATCAGTTGGGCGAGCCTGCAACGTATTATAATACTCACCTCCATAGATAATATTACATGCAAATGAAAAAAATTTCAAGGAAAGCATTGACAGTTACCAATTTAATGGGTATAATTTACTCATGCGAATAAGTTATAGATAATTCGTATGAGTGGTAGCCGAAAGGATGGCGACCACGATGGAAAACGTAAAAACTAAAAATGTGTACTGCCCTCACTGCCACAACAACACGATGCTTGCAAAAGTTAGGCTAGAGAGAGGCAAAGAGTTGTTTAAGGGACTATACGGAGTCATTCTGTATTGCAAAAAGTGTAAGGAAAATATATATCTTTGACGCGGAGGTGGTAATTTGAAACGGTGTAGGTCACAGTGATAAATATTATTTAACTAACATAATACTTAGATGGTTATATCTAATAGAGAGGCCAACACACTTTATATCCAATAGAGCCTCCATCCTACCACAACCACTATATCATTTATCCAATGGTGTAGTGGTTTGTAGTCAGGATGGAGGCCTTTTGTATTTGAAAGGTGGTTACAAAGTGGATGAAGTTAATGTTGAAGAATATATAGAGGCCTTGGAAGATGTTATGCAAGACTTGAAATGCTCATTCTGTGAAAACGACATAACATTAAACCGATGCCATGAAGTTTGTAGAGTTTTTGTTCTGCATCAGTTAAAACAAATGCTTACTAAGCTTGAAAATGAAGAAGGAGGTAACAAAATGAAAAAAGGTGTTACAAGAAGATTCGATGGCCACGGCAGAATACTCATCCCGGCAATGATGCTCGAATTAGCTGGGTTAGCAAACAAAGGCGAGGTTGAAATACTTGTCAGGGACAAGGAAGTTATCCTTCGCCGGAAGATTAGCCACGACGGCCATCTTCATCGGGAAGAGGGGGGATCGGGGATATGTTAAAGCCAAGGCAGTGCGATACATGTAGCGGATGGAAACGTTGTAGTCCAGGAGGAGCGGTGTTTTCCGCGATTGGCTGGTGTGTTAACGGGAAGTTTACGAAGGAAACGGATTATTGCAAGGATTATGAATAGGAGTGATTTAAATGACTTCAGTGGTAAAAATCAGCGAACGGCACCAAAAGAAGTTTGCAAAATATTTCGAGAAGAGAATAAAACAAGGATATTTTATATTCGCTTCAAAACACAAGGATTTTTATTTAATCAGTGATGCAATTATGATCGTTCGCATAGAAAACCTTGAAATTGTTCTTGGATCAAGGAGCCACTTCCCTGTACTACCTGAAGAAAATTGCAGTATTGCTTACTTGCCAAAGAGCGATTGGCTAAAAGGCGGAGTTAAATACAAAGAAGGACCAAATATTTTAGAGGTTTGGAATGAAAGCAGGAAAAAATCAAAGCCGGCAAAGCTTCTTAGTTGGAAGTACGGTGATAATAGATTGTTTAAAGTGTCCGGGAATGATTCGTTAGTTTTTGTTGATGGTGCCAAACTGAGCTTGTTCCCTGAAGAATCATACTCTCACGCTAAAGGGCACGGGCCACTAAAACCAATCATTCTAGGAGAAGTAGGTTTGATTCTCCCCATAAGATACCAAAACAATCTTGATGAGATAGACATCGTTGCCCATAATGCGGCTTTGTCTGCAATTAACTAAGATATAACAAGGCAATACCCAAAGGGGGAATCTAATGTTAAGGGGGTGGTTTAAAATAGACCGCGACATTATAAAAAGATCAATATTCAGCGACGCAGAACTTTTAAGACTTTATATTTATCTCAAAGCCGATGCAACATACCAGGAAGAAGTTAAATTAATAGATGGTAAGCCCGTAACACTAATGCCAGGGCAAGGAACCTATGGTAGAAATCAGTTATCAAAGGTGCTTAATGTCAACCCCTCGACACTCTATAAGAGACTACAGAAACTAGAAAAATTAGGATTTGTCACGATTAAACCTTACAAAGAAATGTCGGTATATACCGTTGTAGACTGGGAATCAGAAGTAACAGCAACGGAACAGATACAGGAACGAAAAGTAACAACCAAGTGTCAACCTCCAGGCCAACAAATTCAAGGATTGGCGGGTTTTGAAGAATATGAAAGTAACAACAACGTAAATGAATTAGAAACAAATAGTAACACAAGAAGTAACACACTTAAAGAATTAAGAAATAGAAATATAAATAATAATAATGAAAATCTTATCATCCTTCAACCTGAAGAACAAGAATTTTTGTCTGTTCTTGAATTGGTTCCTAACTATCCATTCAGCAGACAAAAAGACTTGGAAATGTATCACACTATGCGCCAAAGATACCCAACGCTGAATCACATCGAAGCGATCAAGGATTGGCAGACGTATAAACTGGATAAACCTTTGAAAGCCAAGGATAACCCGCGAAGCCAAATTAATACAGCTTTTAAGAAGTATGTTGAGTGGGGCAAGTGTCTTATGAGCAAACCAAAGAAGCAACCATCGGCTAATTATTACAACGACGAAACATACGAGGACGCTTTAGCGAGGAGGCTGGCGGCAGGTGCAGATCAGGAAAATTGAACAACTAATTGAAGAAGTCCGCGCCTGCCTGCCGGAATACCTCCAAATGCATGGGCGAGAGGCTGGAGGGAAGAAAAACTTCCGGTGTCCTAATGAATCGTACCACAAGAACGGAGACGCTAAACCTTCTGCCAATCTAGTACCAGGTAGCAACAACACGATTTTTAAATGTTTCACCTGTGGAAGTGGAGATATATTCCATGCAGCACACTATCTCGAGGGAAAGCCACTTAGAGGCCCGGGATTTGTCCAAGAAACGCTGCTGTATTTGGCAGATAAGTTTAGGATACCTTACGAGGAAGATGCCAACCAGCGAGAGGTTATTGACGCTTATAGGTACGCAGAGAGAATAATTGCCGAGGGGATACGCTTCAAGACGGTTAGAGAGTATTTGGAGAACCGCGGATTCACAGGGATAGCCGAGTATTTCGGAATCGGTGGAACCGTATTCAAGGAATTTATCACTGAGCTAAGCACCAAATACAAAGATGATTTTTTAAGGGCAATAGACCTAACTAGGGGAGATTTATTTGACCGTAGGCTAGTATTCCCGATCCATAACGAATATGGTCAAACGGTTGCATTTGCTTCCAGGCAACTACTTGATGATGGGAAAGCGAAATACCTAAACAGCAGCAATAAGGCCTACGAAAAGGGTAAGACACTATACAACATCCACCGGGTAGAGGGAGAAGAAATCATCCTAGTGGAAGGATACGCCGATGTATGGCAACTAGCGGTCAATGGGGTATACAATGCGGCGGCAATATGTAGCGCAAGCCTTAGTATAGATCAAGTTGAACTTCTTCAGCGTCAGGGATTCAAAAGGATTGTTCTCTGCTTCGACGGTGACAGGGCTGGCCAAGATGGGCAGAAAAAAGCCATAGCTTTACTTGAAAACCAGCAGTTCCTATCGGTACATTATGTACAATTGCCTCCCGGGCAGGAAGATAAAGACCCCGATGGGTACATCACCAAGCATGGAATAGACAAATTCAATGACTTGCCACGGTATCAAGTGGAGACGGCTACACAGAAAGAGAAAACTGCCTTTGCCGAGGAGATCCTCCGCTTTGAGGAAGAATGCTGGGAAAGAGATGGACTGCTGGGGTTTAAACTTCCGTGGGCATACCTAACAGAGAGGCTTGACGGTATACAAAACGGCTTGTACTTGGTTGGTGGACTGTCAAACATCGGGAAAACAACATTCATGCTTCAAATGGCGCTTGGCTTGGCAATGACGAACGATGATGTTTTTGTCCTCTACTTCTCCATTGACGATTCGAATAAGAAGGTTATCCCTAGGTTGGTTGCTTCCTTAGTGAATATGCCAATCAACTGGATAGCAAACCCGAAGCAGTACATCACACATTCACAAATGACAGACGCGGAGAAGAAGACGAGGACAGCCAAGCGGCAAGAAGGAATATCGAAGATATACCAGCTGGCGAAAAACTCAATGAGCGTGAAAGATGCAAGCAGCGGCCACAGCATTGAATATATTGACCACACAATATCAGTATACCAAGAGATCACAGGCAAAAAGGTAGCTGTTTTTATAGACAACTTCCATAAAATTACTACTAAACAATATGCCAACGACCAAAGGACCAAGTACACCTATCTTTCTGAAACGGTGAAGAGGCTTGTTAACAAGTATGATGTCCCAGTGGTTTGCACAGTGGAACTTAGGAAACTAAACCATAACGGACGGCCTGAGTTAGATGACATTAAAGAGAGTGTTGACATTATTTACGATAGTGATTGCATCTTTCTCTTGCACAATGATTTTCACAGTAAGCAGGGAAGCACAAAATTAACTTTTCAAGATCCCGTTACCTTTCAGGACATGCCGATACTAGAAGTTTCGGTAGCTAAAAACAAACTAAGCGGATTCAAGGGAAGAGACTATTTCCGGTTATATCCGAACATGGCCAAGGTGGAAGAGTGTGGGAACGAGGGAAGGAAGAATTACACGGCAATTGATATTTGATGAGGAGGTGTGCAATGAATCTACCCGACAAAATACGATACACCATAGCCGACATTGCCCAGGCTACTGGGAGAAGCTATCACGACGTATACAACGCCATACGCCGAAACGGCATAAAAGGAAGCAGTAGTTCGAGGCGTAGGAGTGATGTGTTGGAGTATAGCAGGAGGAAGGCTGAGAAGATTGTTGAGGTGTTAAATGGCTAAAATGAGTGGCAATACCTGTTGCAGGAGGCGGAATATACAAATGCGGCTTACGTGGGACTGTCATTGGCGAGTGGGGCCACTGGGTCCGAGAAAAGAAAGATCCGGTGCCAAGAGGAAACTGTTCCGAGGGAGGGATGGATGATGCCGAGAAGAAATAATCCGGTTGCTACATGGAAGCCGGTTAGGAATCAGGAACGCGAGTTTAGGAAGGCTTACCGCAGGAACCTGCTTGGTGAACACATTAGGATGACGGCGCAAAAGGATTCACGTTACACGGTTGTCTTAGGCGGCATCGTGGATGGATGGACACAATCTATTTGGTAGGAGGGGTTGGGATGAATATCGAGGATCGGGAAAGGTTGCTTCATCTGCTTGAGATTAGCAGGACGAATAATCTTCGGGAGTTTGCAAGGTGGCTGCTTTCTAGGATGACGATGGAAGAGGCACAAATGAAGCTGAATAGCATGTACGAGGCTAAAAGATGAGGCTAAAACTAGTGCTGCCGGTTGTGCCTAGCGTAAACCATTGCTATAGAAATGTGTCTATTCATCGTAGAATCCTGACGACGAAGGGGAAAGAGTGGCAAAGGGAAGCCCAATGGATAGCCAAGAGGGAGTCTGCTAGACAAGGATGGATCTTTGCGCAGAAAACAAAGCTTGTCATGGAGATAACCACCTACTGGCCGGATAAGAGGCGCAGGGATACACATAACCAAGTGAAATTGTTAGCCGATACGTTAGAGGGAATCCTTTTTGATGATGACCGTTGGCTGCTTGTGCGGGATATAGATTTTTCCGTGGATAAGGGAAATCCTCGGGTAGAGGTTGAGTTGTATTGTTTGGAGGAGAAGGAGAAAGGGGTTGGATAAAGTGAAAAAGATGATAGCTATACCTAAAGATCATATTGGTTATGAAGAATACCCATATGTAAACTGGATAAAGGGTGAAGAATATCAAGCAATTGAACACGAGGATCTTATACAAATCGCTGACGAAAAGGGTAGTTTCTTCAATTTTGCTGGCAGGGCAAAAGAGAGGTTGCACGAAGTGTTTGATTTTAAAGGGAATACGGAATAGAGGTAGTTGGCTAGAAAACAAATACCACTCAGACAGCCATAAATAGGCCTAGAACAAGAGAAAAATATTTCTTGGTGTGATTCTACGTCAAAAGTAAATAATGGCAAATAAAACCCCAATATATATTACCACGTTTCCGGTAATATGGAAAGATGGTGAATCATGAAAAAATTCATAACGAAAGTAATAAGCCGATGGGCAACGGTGGAAGTTCCATGTTGTCCAGTGTGCGGCAGCATGAATGAGGTTAGGTTGTTGATGGTAGACCGGTGCAAGAATGTAGAATTCCATTGTCCGCGGTGCAGTGTGGAGTTTGACGCAAAGGGAAATGTGTACACGATATTGATTGACGGGAATAGGAGGGCCATAGCGTGAAAAATAATGATGATATTAATCACCCTTCGCATTATACAAACGGTTCTATTGAGGTAATTGAATATATAGATGATAATTTGGGCGAGAATTTCGAGCCGTATTATGTCGGAAACATCCTGAAGTATATAAGCCGGTATAAACTGAAGCATGGGATTCAGGATCTTAAAAAGGCTGCGTGGTATTTGGATCGGTTGATTGGGAAAATGGATTCGCCGGAGAGGAAAGAGAAGATTGGAGAGGCGTATGCTGAGGGAGTGGGAAAATATCTGGAGCCTTCATGTTATTATACTCCAAGCAAACTCTGCTATAGTAAACGTTGTAAAATTGATTCTTTGTATAGGAAAGAATGCAGAGATAACTATTTTATGCATCGAAAAGAAAGTACTTTTTACAAAAATGAATGCAAGGATGATGATCAATGGATATAAATCAATACCAGAAACTAGCAGAAAGAACAGCCAACACCGGCCAGTCAACTAGGGATAGATTTATTAACTTCTCCTTTGGCTTGGCAGGTGAAACCGGAGAAACAATTGACTATCTAAAGAAGTACCTATTCCATGGACATGAACTCAATGAAGAGATAATAGCCAAGGAATTGGGTGATATACTTTGGTATATTTCTATGATAGCAACGACTGCTGGGCTTAAAATGAGTGACGTCGCTCTGATGAACATAAAGAAATTGGCAGATAGGTACCCAAATGGATTCAGCAGTGAAGGAAGTGTAAACAGAATTGATAAAGTATAGATCTTGCTTAATATGTAGAAAGACAACCGACGAATGTTTTAGCACGTGCGCCATGGTATTAGCTCATGGGCCGAGGGAAAATTTGTGGAGGTGGTGGGCCAAAAGCTCACCACCGGACTGGCGACTAAAGGGAGCTTTATTGAGGGAGGAATAGGAATGGGATTATATGAGTGTATTGTGGAATGTGTATGGGCTGTGTGCGTGTCAATTATTGGCGTGACTGTGACATATCTTTTCTTTAAGATCGGTAGTGACAATGAGCGATAAGATGCATAACCAGGAGTGGTATAAACGAACATGCCGCGAATTACGCATGTACCGCATATATAAGAAAAGGTTAGAATTTCTCATGTTTAAAATGGGGAAGGCAGCTTGCCCTGCGTCGAAGCTGGTGGCGACGTATGGGGAACATATCCGGGGATTCGACAGCGATATTTCGGATGATGTGGAGTTGGCCAGGATAGAACTGATTTGCAAGGGAATTGAGTTGGCCTTTGAAACACTTTCGGATGTGGAGAAAACTTTGCTTACGCAGAAGTTTTTCTATGGGTTGCCGGATCATGTGGTGAGTAGCGAGATACAGAGAGCGAAGGCGACTTTCTATGAAATGAAGGATAGGGCGGTTCGCAAGGTCGCAATGTGCTTGGGATACCTGAAAATAGACTGCGTGTGAAAATGACCCCTGCCGTGAGGTGGGGGCTTATTTTTTCAAAAGGCGGGAAAGACTATACTTGACAAATGTTAGCAGATGTGATATTTTTTAAATATAGCATACCTAGTGAGGATTTGAAACACTAATATTTATCTTTACCGAAACGTAGCCCATAAAGGGCTACGTTTCATTTTTATTATTCTACTTTATTTTTAGCCCCAAGGGCACGGCGTTGTTATTAAATTTCCCATAAACGCCGAGCCTTTTCGGCTTTTTCATTCTGACCACCTGCATGACTACCTCCAAGTTTCTCCTTTAAAATTCTATTTTCATAGGAGAGATCTGTTTCCCTCCTATTGGCTTCACTTAGTTCCTGGATGTATTCTCCAATTTCTTTATAGTGATATTCACACTCAAACTTTAAAGCACTTGCGAGGACTTTTGATGGCAAGTCCTCCAGTCTATAGTTTCTGCCAAATCCCTTGAATACAATAAGATTTGTAGCCTCGATTAAAGCGTCTATATGTCGTTCTCCAAAGTCTGAACTATAAGCTTCGACATATACCTCCCCTT
>JAEZXR010000061.1 GCA_023419605.1 Bacillota bacterium
AACCCCCTTCGTTATTGTTTTTGTTAGCACTTAACAACTTCGACAGGGAATGGCTTTCACCTTTTGTTATATTATGGTGTCCAATATATTACATTTTCAAGGTTCACGTTTGTACGAAACTTACGTAACTAAATGACATTGTCCTTTATGTGGACATACAAACAGTTTAGCACGCAAGCCCTCACGTACATAGCCGGTTTGCCTGAGCAGGTAGTAATTGATATACCCCTTATGGATTCCATAAGGGTAGTACATGGTTCACCTTTTAGAATCGACGAGTTATTATATCCGGATAAAAATGAGAAGGAAATCATAAAGTCTTTACACAGCATAGAGGAAAAAGTACTGGTCTGCGGCCATACACATATCCAGTGGTATAGGAGAATCGGAGATAAGCTTATTATCAATCCCGGCTCAGTAGGAGTGAGTTATAATAAACAAGGATTTGCCGAGTATTCAATCATGGAGTGGAGCATCGACCATTGGGAGGTTTCCCAGCATTTGGCGGAATATGACAAGAGTGCGTTGGCGTTGGAATTTCATAGAAGCGGATATTTGGAAGAAGGCGGCGCATATGCCAAAGCCATACTCTATAGTATTATGGCAGGTAAAGACGAATTCGTGAATTTTGTGCAATTTGCATACAGATTGGCAGAAGAGAGAGGAAGAAAGGGAATGCTGGTTCCCAATGACATTTGGATGGAAGCGGAGCAAGCTTGGGAGTGGAAATAACAGAGGCCATTGAAGATAATAATTATGTAATAAATGAAAAATTATTATTGCAATTGATGCTGCGTCAAGTGATATTAAATTGCCGTAACTAGCCCGCAGTCATTAAAATCAGGTAGTACCAGGCAGAAAAATTTAAAATGAGATGTCTCAAAGGGAAGAGGTATCTTCGAAAACTAGAGGTGAAGATTCAGTCGTTGGGATGGGATTTTTGCCTCTGGTTGTATTTAAAAGGCTTTCCGCTTTGGTACAGGCTTGCTTTTTACAGACAGAAACCATATAATGGAACTGGGTTGATTCATAGTAAGAGGCCCTATAATGCATTCCGTTGTCGGGAAGCATTATTTATAGAGATCAGGCTGCTAATAATTATGAGTTATGAGGGAAATAAATTGGAGAACAAGATCGTGATCGCCGTTAAAGGAATAGTTCTTTATAATAATAAGGCTTTAATCATAAAACGTGATAGCAGCGACGAAGTAGGCGCAGGCACTTGGGAATTTGCCGGAGGAAAAATCGAATTCGGAGAAGACCTTGAACATGCGTTAATAAGGGAGGTCAAAGAAGAAGCCGGTATAGATATAGTTGTAGAGAAGTTGCTATATGCGGCCACTTTTAAAAGTGATCCAACAAGACAGGTAGTAATTCTGACGTATAAATGTCAAGCGATGGATGACAAAGTAAAGCTGTCGGAAGAACATAGTGCATATGCTTGGGCTTCAAAAGAAAAGTTAAGGGAAGTATTATTTCCTGCCATTGTAAAGGATATGGATCGGTATAATATTTTTCCTCTTATATTTGGGAAGTGAAGGAGGGAAGTGCATGAATTTAGTAAAACCACCCAAATTAAACCGCGGAGATAAAGTCGCAACTGTCAGTTTGTCATGGGGCGGCGCTGGAGACAGCGATGTTATATGGCGTTACAACGTAGGCAAGAAACGGCTGCGAGAGGAGTTCGGGCTCAATGTCGTCGAAATGGAACATACATTAAAAGGCTCGGAGTATATATATAATCATCCTGAAAAAAGAGCCGAAGATTTGATGAGAGCTTTTGAAGATAAAACTATAAAGGCTGTATTTTCTTGCATTGGTGGATATGAGAGCGTTAGAATGCTGCCCTATATTGATCTGGATGTCCTACGGAAAAATCCCAAGATCTTTATGGGTTATTCAGATACGACCATCACCCATATGATTTGTTATGAGGCAGGGCTTTCAAGCTTTTATGGTCCGTCAATTCTTGCTGAATTTGCAGAAAATATAGAAATGTTTGATTATACAAAGCATTGGATTGAAAAAGTACTATTTACTAACGAATGTATTGGCCCGATAGATGCTCCACCTGTTTGGACAAGCGAGTACCTGCCATGGGAGGAAAAAAATAAAGACATAAAGAGAAAGGTACAAAGCAACACGGGATACGAAGTTTTGCAGGGGCAGGGTGTAGTCAGGGGACGCCTGCTTGGGGGCTGTATCGAAGTCCTTGAAATGATAAAAGGCACAAAAATATGGCCGTCGGACGATGCGTGGCAAAATGCGATATTGTTCTTTGAAACCTCGGAAGATAAACCCATTCCCCAATATTTAGAGTACTGGCTCAGAAATTATGGTTCCCAGGGAATTTTACACAAGATTAATGGGATAATCTTTGGAAAGCCCTATGATAATCTTTACTACGAAGAATATAAAAAGGTAATTCATAAGGTAGTTAGCGATGAATTAAAGCTGTTTGACCTGCCGGTTCTCTATAATATGAACTTTGGACATACGGCACCGATGACTGTACTGCCCTATGGCGCAATGGCTGAAATCGATTGTGACCACACGACCTTTACCATTACTGAGCCCGGTGTTGTTTAAATTTTCTAAGGTATATATAAATTCTAAAAAGTGGAAAAATATTTTTCCCTAAAAACTAATAAAATGTTGATAAATGCAAACAATAGTGGTATAATACTACTGGACTAAAAGGAATAGTTGGTTTACGGATGTGAAGAGTGGGGTAGACCCACTCTTTCGTATTATTTGTTGCAGTATATATGGAACTCACTATAAAACTTATATTCTGTGAGGCAAGCACCCAACCATTTCGGGTGCTTGCGCCTCGAAATGGTATGGATTTAGTGTGACTCTATAAGGTAGCCAAGTTTAAACCTTGTTTTCCATAGTAGAAAAAGGATTAGAAATGGATATAATTGTTAGGTGAACAGTGTACGAAGGTTAAATTAGGTTACCAAACAACAGCAATGAGAAAAACAGCTTTACCGGAGGAATACATATGAGCAAAAGAAAAATCGAAGATATTGTAACGGAGTTAGCCGCACCCATCGTGGAGAAAGAGAAATTTGAGCTGGTAGACGTTGAATTTATCAAAGAGGCGGGAAATTGGTATTTGAGGATCTATATAGATAAACCCGAGGGCATTACCTTGGATGACTGCCAGATTGTCAGTGAGCAGGTAGGGGGGATTCTTGACAAAAAGGACCCTATTGAGCAGAGTTATTTCCTTGAAGTTTCATCCCCAGGGTTGGATAGGCCGTTAAAAAAGGATCGAGATTTCGAAAAATATAAGGGCGAGCTGGTAGATGTGAAGATTTTTCAGGCTGTTAATGGAAAAAAGGTTTTTCAAGGCGAGTTAATGGGTCTTAAGGACGATAAAATATGCATTAAACCGGAAAAAACGGATGAAATAATGGAATTTGAAAGAGATAAGGTGGCAACGGTAAAACGTGTCATCAAATTTTAAGTTTAAAAGGAGGTTGTAAAATGAGTGCAGAATTAATTCACGCATTAGGTCAGCTGGAAAAGGAAAGAGGTATTAATAAGGAAGTATTGCTCGAAGCCATTGAAGCTGCTTTAATATCTGCCTATAAAAGAAATTTCGGTTCCTCGCAAAACGTGCAGGTTATATTAGATAGAGTCACTGGAGACATAAAAGTATATGCGCTAAAAAAGGTTGTAGAGTTTCCGCAGAATGATCTTCTCGAAGTCAGTCTGGATGATGCTAAAAAGATAAATAAGAAACTTGAACTGGAAGATATAGCCGAAATCGAGGTTACACCCAAGAAGTTTGGCAGAATTGCGGCACAAACAGCAAAGCAGGTCGTAATGCAAAGGATCAAGGAGGCTGAAAGAGGGATCATCTTTGATGAGTTTTACAATAAGGAAAGCGATATCGTTACCGGAATCGTGCAAAGAATCGAGCGGAAAAACGTAATCGTTGACCTGGGTAAGACAGAGGCTGCTTTGCCTCCTACAGAACAAACGGCCAATGAAGAATACAGATTCAACGACAGAATCAAAGCCTACATTATTGAAGTGAAAAAGACCACAAAAGGTCCTCAAATCGTATTGTCCAGAACGCATCCGGGTCTGGTGAAAAGGCTGTTTGAATTGGAAGTGCCTGAAATCCATGATGGCACGGTTGAAATAAAAAGCATATCAAGAGAGCCGGGATCGAGAACAAAAATTGCTGTTTTCTCCAAGGATGAAAATGTCGATCCTGTCGGAGCTTGTGTAGGCCAGAAAGGAACGAGGGTTCAGGCCATCGTTGATGAGCTGCGAGGGGAAAAAATTGATATCATCAAATGGAGCAGTGATCCGGTTGAGTATATCTCCAGCAGCTTAAGCCCGGCAAAGGTAATCCGGGTGGACGTAGCAGAATCGGAAAAGAGCGCCCGGGTGATCGTGCCTGATTTCCAGCTTTCGCTTGCCATTGGTAAGGAAGGACAGAATGCGAGATTGGCAGCCAAGCTCACGGGCTGGAAGATCGACATTAAGAGCGAATCGCAGCTTCGGGCCACCATCGAACAGCAATTATTGAACTACAATGAGAACTACCAGGAAGAAGACGAATAGCAATTGAAAGTTGAAAGTGGAGAATGTGTGATTTTATTTATCATTCTCAATTCTCAATTTTCAATTCTCAATTTTTAAAACGGGGTGGTTTTGGTTGAAGCAAAAGAAGGTGCCTTTGCGGATGTGCCTGGGATGTCAGGAAATGAAAACGAAAAAGGAACTCATAAGAATTGTAAAAAGCAAGGAAAATGATATATCGGTGGACTTTACCGGAAAGAAACCGGGAAGAGGTGCATATATATGCAGGAGCACTTCCTGTCTTGAAAAAGCCCGTAAAGGGAAAAGACTTGAAAGAGCTTTTGAAAGTCCGATTTCGGAAGAAGTGTACACAGCACTAAAACAACAGATGGAGGAGAATAATGACGGATAGGATATACTCATTCCTAGGGCTTGCCACCAAGGCAGGTAAGCTGGTGTCCGGTGATGATACCTGCGAACGGATGTTGAAGTCCGGAAAGGCAAAGCTTGTTATAGTAGCTGCGGACGCTTCCCAAAACACTAGAAAATCCTTTGATGATATGTGTAAATACAGGGAGATTCCTATAAGGTATTTCGGAGAGAAGGAATTGTTGGGGAGGTATATCGGAAAAGAAAAAAGAGCGGTAGTTGCACTTCTTGATCATGGGTTTGCAGAGAAGTTAAAGGAACTTATTGACAATAGTAACAAGGAATTCGGGGGTGAATAGATTGGAAAAGATTAGAGTATATGAACTTGCAAAAGAACTCAATACGACAAGCAAAAGGTTGATGGAAAAGCTTGCAGAAATAAATGTAGTAGTAAAGAATCATATGAGCTTGCTTGAAGATAATGAACTGCAGTCTTTATATAAGCATATCGGAGTTGTGAAGCACGAAGACAACAGGCACGAGGATAATAAAAGGACAGCGGCACCGGCTCCACAACCAAAGCATGAAGTGGCTAAGGATGGGAAAAAGGATGCTAAAAGTGCGCCGCGAATCATTCGAACTACGGAGATTGTAATTGACTCGAAAAATGAGGCCAATACCGGTCCGGTGCAAAAACATGAGACGCCCAGAAGCGATACAAAAATTGACAATAGAAATAATCAGAGAAGCAATAACAATAAACGAAATGATTATGTAAGAGTCGCTGATGCAAATTCAGGTTTGCGAGCAGGATATGTCAGAGATACCGGGGTCGAAGCAAGAAAAGATCCGAGGACGCAGGTTTGGTCGGAAGATAAAAAGGAGCAGCCAAAGGCACCGGTAAAGACTGACCAACCGAAGGAAGCAAAACCTGAGGTCAGACCAGAAACAAAGCAGGAACCGAAGCAAGAAATTAAAAAAGAAATTGGAGAAGATATAAATACTGTGGTGAATAGTACAGCGTCCATCGAACAAAAAGTTGATAAGGGTAGTTTGGCAGTAGAGACAAAGACGGAAGAAGTTAAAAATGCTCCACTTGCCGGTGACAGAGAAAACAAGGGGCAAGAGCAGCACGGGGATAGCAGCTCTCGAAATGTACAGCAGGGGCAGAGAGAATTTAGAAACGATACAAGACCGGAATGGAAAAAGGATCGATTCGACAGACCTCGCAATCAAGATGGCAATTACGCCGAAAAAACAGACGGTAACGGCCCTTCCGGGCAACACGGCGGAGATCGTCCACAGGGTGGGAGATATGATAACCGTCAGGGAGGAGACCGTCCGCAGGGTGGCAACTATGGAAACCGTCAATGGGGAGACCGTCCACAGGGAGGCAACTATGAAAACCGCCAGGGAGGAGACCGCCCGCAGGGTGGCAACTATGGCAACCGTCAATGGGGAGATCGTCCACAGGGTGGTAATTATGGCAACCGCCAGGGAGGAGACCGTCCGCAGGGTGGTAACTATGGCAACCGTCAGGGAGGAGACCGCCCACAGGGTGGTGGCAATTATGGCAACCGTCAAGGTGGTTACAGACCTCCTCAAAGGAATCTCGAAATTCCAAAATTGGAAATGACGGAGGCGCAAAAGGAAGAAATGAATTCAATTCGCAATGAAATGCGTAGAGAATTCCA
This sequence comes from Bacillota bacterium, assembly GCA_023419605.1. Taxonomy (GTDB): domain Bacteria; phylum Bacillota; class Clostridia; order Acetivibrionales; family JAEZXR01; genus JAEZXR01. The sequence continues at coordinate 6,609 of JAEZXR010000061.1, forward strand.
AAATAAAGATGTAGACAAGGATGTAAAGAGAGACCAGAAGAAGGATGTTCCAAAGGCTGCGCCAGGTGCTAAAAATGAAAGATTCAAACCGCATAAGGTGATGTTGGGACAGAAAAAGGGAGTAAATGAAGTTCTTTCCGAAGACTTTATCCTGAACGAATTCTATACCGACGATGGAGCAAAAAAGATTCGAAAGGGATCAAAACCCAAAAGAGGATACGAGCCCGTACAATATAATGCTCCGAAGATCGCCGTGCTTACTTCCATTACCATTGGAGAAACCATAACTGTCAAGGAGTTGGCTGAGTCATTAAAGAAAACAGCGACGGACGTTATAAAGAAGCTCATGGGCCTTGGGGTCATGGCTACCCTCAACCAGGAACTGGATTTCGATACTGCGGCTTTAATTGCCGATGAATTTGGCGTTAAAACCGAAAAAGCGGTTGTGGTAAATGAGGAAGATATCTTGTTTGATGATAGTGATGATGTATCGGATCATGTTGAACCAAGACCTCCGGTTGTAGTTGTTATGGGTCACGTTGACCATGGTAAAACATCCCTTTTGGATGCCATCAGGGAAACTCATGTTATGGATATGGAAGCAGGCGGTATCACCCAGCATATCGGTGCATACATGGTGAAGATCAATGATAGAAACATTACTTTCCTTGATACACCGGGTCATGAAGCTTTCACTGCCATGAGGGCAAGAGGTGCACAGGTAACGGATATCGCCATCCTCGTGGTAGCTGCGGATGATGGTGTTATGCCGCAGACCATTGAAGCCATTAACCATGCAAAAGCGGCGAATGTTTCGATTATTGTTGCAATTAATAAAATTGATAAGCCGGGAGCAAATCCCGATAGAGTTAAACAGGAACTTACAGAGTATGGGATCGTAGCGGAAGAGTGGGGCGGAGATGCCATCATGGTACCTGTTTCCGCAAAGAAGAGAGAGAATATCGATCAACTGCTGGAAATGGTACTTTTAGCGGCAGATATGCTCGAATTGAAAGCCGATCCCAACAGGCAGGCAAAGGGTACTATCATCGAAGCGAAATTGGATAAGGGCAGAGGACCGGTTGCAACTGTACTGGTACAGAGAGGAACCCTGAATATAGGGGATTCCATTGTAACGGGAACAACAGTGGGCAGAATCAGGGCTATGACAGATGACAAGGGTCAGGCTGTTAAAAAAGCAGGTCCATCTACACCGGTTGAAATACTGGGTCTTCCGGAAGTACCGGAAGCGGGTGAAATCTTCTACGCCATTACCGATGAGAAAGTAGCAAAACAACTGGCGGAAAAGAGAAAGTTCAAACAGAGGGAGCAGCACCTGAAAGCTTCTGCCAAAGTATCCCTGGAGGACCTCTTTACTCAGATTAAGGAAGGTAAGGTCAAAGATCTTAACATTATTGTAAAAGCTGACGTTCAGGGTTCTGTGGAGGCTGTAAAGCAATCCCTTGAAAAACTGAGCAATGAGGAAGTAAGAGTAAAAACCATCCATGGCGGCGTTGGAGCTATTACCGAATCGGATGTTTCGCTGGCACAGGTTTCCAATGCCATTATTATCGGTTTCAACGTACGTCCGGGAACAAATGTTGCAGAAGTGGCGAAAGAGGTTGGCGTAGACTTGAGACTATACAGGGTTATCTACAATGCCATTGAGGATGTACAGGCTGCCATGAAGGGTATGCTGGAACCTACCTTCAAAGAAGTGATACTGGGACACGCTGAAATCAGGCAGCTGTTTAAGGTATCTGGAATTGGTACTATTGCCGGAAGCTATGTAACCGACGGTAAGATTGTTAGAAACTCTGAGATCAGAGTGGTAAGAAGCGGCATTGTTGTCCATGAAGGGAAACTTGCTTCGTTGAAGCGATTTAAGGATGATGCGAAGGAAGTTGCACACGGATTCGAATGTGGGTTGTCGATTGAAAAATTTAACGACATAAAAGAGGGCGACATTGTAGAATCCTATGTAATGGAGGAAGTAGCAAGATAAGTTCTGCTGCTCTCATTGGAAAGGATGTGCTTTGAACTCATGGTAAATCGACTGGACAGAATTTCGGAAGAAGTTCGAAGAGAAATTAGCAATGTAATACAAAATGATTTGAAGGACCCCAGACTTCCTGCCCTCATCAGCGTAACAAGGGTTACGGTGACAAAGGACCTCAAACACGCAAAGGTACATGTAAGCATTATGGGCAATGATGAGGAAAAGAAAAATGCCCTGAACGGCTTACGAAGTGCTGCCGGCTTTATCCGGCGCGAACTTGGGCACAGGATACAGATGCGGTATATTCCTGAAATTCATTTTGAATTGGATGATTCCATAGAACACGGTGCCTATATAACAACTCTGATCAATAAAACCGTAAATCAGGATAAATAAATTATGGGCAGAAGGCTATAGTTATGGGTTATTAAAGCAAGCCCGTAACTATAGCCTATTTTATTACAGAGGAAAGCTTGCAGATTTGCCTATAGTATAGTAAATCCTGAAAAATGAAAAGGTGATAGAAATGATGATATTGGACAAAATTATCTCGCAAATCAAACAAAGCAGTAATATAGCCATTCTGCCTCATGTCTCTGCAGATGGAGATTCCATCGGGTCCAGCACAGCGCTGGCTTTGGCTATTGAGAAAATGGGCGGAAAAGCAGTTGTCTATTTGGAGGAGGAAGTACCCTATACACTTTCCTTTGTGCCGGGAAAGCACTTTATCAAGGTCTATGATGGGACAAGCAATGATCACGATCTGGCAGTCGCTTTAGATACAGGAGATATGGACCGCCTGGGTAAAAGAGCGGAAATTTTCAAAAAATGTGTACAGACTGTAAATATTGACCACCACCCAACCAATACGATGTTTGCCGGTGAAAACTACGTACACACCGGTGCTGCTGCCGTATCGGAAATTATATACCAGATGATTAAGATGGCCGGCCTGGACTTGGATAAGGATATAGCTACTTCTCTCTATGTGGCGCTTGTAACAGATACCGGAGGGTTTCGGTACAGTAATACAACGTGTATTACACACCGGATTGCAGGAGATTTGATCAACAATGGTGCCGATGTTGCATTTGTTTCACAGCAGGTTTTTGAAAATTCGTCCTTAGGGAAGATAAGACTCACCGGAAAAGCCATTGAATCTCTGGAGATACTGGAAGATGGAAAGCTTTCTGTTGTTGCCGTAACGGATGAAATGCTTCGGGAATGCGGTGCTAAAGAGGAAGACTGTGAAGGGATTGTCAATATAGGCCGTAGTGTCAGGGGCGTAGAAGTTTCAGTGATGCTGCGGTACAAGGATGAAGGGCTTGTAAAAGTTAATTTGCGCTCCAAAGAATATGTGGATGTATCTGCTATTGCTGCAAAATTCACGGGAGGCGGCCATAAAAGAGCGGCTGGCTGTACGGTAAAAGGAACGTTGGATCAGGTAAAAGACGATATAATAAAGGAAATAAGGACGGCTCTTTAGATTGAATTAAAGAGGGTCTTGGTGAGATGAGCAATGAACGGAATATTAAACATATTAAAACCTCCGGGTATGACCTCCTTTGATGTAGTGGGTTACTTACGGGGAGTCATTAAAATAAAGAAAATCGGGCACACGGGTACTCTGGACCCGGGGGCTGTGGGAGTGCTTCCCATTTGCATTGGAAGTGCTACAAAAGCGATTGAATATATGACGGACAAAGATAAAGTCTACAGAGCGGAAATGACCCTGGGGGTATCGACGGATACCCAGGATTCTTCTGGACAGGTATTGGAGCAGAAGGAGGTCAATGTAACGTCAGAAGAGGTATCCCGGGTTGTAACGCAATTTATTGGGAAGCTTCAGCAGATTCCTCCCATGTACTCGGCCATTAAAGTAGAGGGGAAGAAACTCTATGAACTGGCCCGGAGTGGGATTACTGTTGAACGTAAGCCCAGGGAGATTGAAGTCTATTCCATCGATATAATTAAAAATATCGACGAGAAGAGTGAAGGACCAAAGACGGTTATTCTTGACGTCCACTGCTCCAAGGGAACCTATATCCGTACGCTGTGTCATGACATCGGAGAGCAGCTGGGATGCGGGGGACATATGTCTTTCCTGGTCAGACTGAAGGCTGGCAGCTTTACGATTGCTTCAGCCCTTACGCTGCAAGAGATTGCCTTATTACACCAGGAAGGATGCCTTTATGAAAACCTGTTAAGTCCGGATCAAGTATTTGATAACCTGGCTGCCGTTCAATTGGAGGAGGCGGAGGAAAGCCGTTTTTTGAATGGCGTTTATATAAACCTGAGCCAAGGGAACCATAAAGAGGGAGATTTTGTTAGAGTCTATGACAGAATGGGCAAATTTTTGGCGGTAGGCGAGATCGTTTCAAAACAGGGTCTTCTACTGTTGAAGTCAAAAAAAGTTTTTTGACGAGGGGATAGCTATGGAAGTAATATATGGAGCACATACTGCGATGCAAATAAACAAACCCATGGGAGTTGGGTTGGGAAACTTTGATGGCCTTCATGTAGGCCATATGGCACTGGTAAATACATTGATCAATGAATCAAAGCTTAGTGGGCTTGGGTCCATGGTCTATACCTTTAGAAAACATCCGGAAAATATTATGCGGAAGAAGTTGTTCACCCCTTTGATTACAACAGTAAATAAGAAAATCGAGCTATTGGGGCAGACAACCTTACATTATGTGTATTTTGATGAGTTTACGGAGGAATTTTCAAGACTGGAACCCGAGGAATTTGTAAAAAGGGTGCTAGTGGACAAATTGAGAGCAAAACTGGTTGTGACGGGATTTAATTATCGATTTGGCTACAAAGGGCAAGGGGATGTAAATCTTCTGAAAAAGTTCGGAGAAACCTATGGCTTCCGTGCGGTAATGATTCCACCCATCAAAACTGACAATGATGTTGTCAGCAGTACCTCCATCAGAAACTATCTGGCCAAAGGGAGTATGAATCAGGTGTTTAAAATGCTTGGGCGACATTACTCCATCACAGGTGAGGTAGTGGGAGGGAGACGCATTGGCAATACTATCGGGTTTCCCACGGCCAACATACTTCCGGAAGAGTATCTGATACTTCCTGCCAGCGGCGTATATATAACGAAAACCTTACTGGATGGAAGATTCTACCACAGTGTGACCAATGTGGGTGTGAACCCAACCTTTGAGGCACTGAAAAGAGCTACCGTTGAGACATATATACTGGATTTTGACGAAGATATCTATGGAAAAAATATCGAGGTTTTCTTCATGGAAAGAATCCGTGGGGAAAAGAAGTTCAAGAGCAAGGATGAACTGATAGAGCAAATGAAAAAAGATGTTACGGCAACAAGGGAGTTTTATGGTATATGAGTCATAAAGCCTTTCACATATACATTACGGGAATTGTCCAGGGAGTTGGTTTCAGGCCTTTTGTATATAATCTTGCCCAATCCCTTTTACTAAAAGGAAGGGTAAGAAATGCCGGAGCTGATGTGATTATTGAAGTAGAGGGTCCTCAGGATTCCCTGGACACCTTTGTCCAAAGAATAAAATCCAATCCTCCGCCGCTATCAAAGATTAAATCCGTTAATGTAAAACCAATCGAGTTCGCGGGCTATAGCGACTTTGAAATTGAAACAAGCAGCCGGGGAGGGAACAGTAAAGTGTATATCTCTCCCGATGTTGGGGTATGCAAGGATTGTGAAAGGGAAATGTTTGATGCTGGGGACCGAAGGTATCTTTATCCCTTTATCAACTGCACCAATTGCGGTCCCCGGTTCACTATCATCAAAGGCGTGCCTTACGACAGGCCCCTAACCACTATGGCCAGGTTTGAAATGTGCGATTCCTGTGCTGCTGAGTACAAAAATCCCGCAGACCGAAGATACCACGCCCAGCCGGTTTCCTGCTACCGGTGCGGTCCAAGGTTGCAGCTTTTGGATCACAGGGGGGAGACGGTAGGGGCGGAAGATATCATTGAGGCTGCAAAGCGGTTGATTGCTGCGGGGGATATAATAGCGGTTAAAGGTCTTGGAGGCTATCATCTGGTTTGTGATGCCCATAATGCCGAAGCGGTGAAGCGCTTAAGGGAAAGAAAGATCCGGGATGACAAGCCTTTTGCCCTAATGGTAAAAAGTTATAAAACAGCACTGCAATATTGTCAAGTGAATGAGGAAGAAAAAAGATTGCTGGAGTCGGAGCGAAAGCCGATTGTGCTTTTGCAGAAACGGGAAGGGGTAAACCTTCCGGAAGAGATTGCGCCTGGAAATCCTTATTTAGGCATCATGCTTCCCTATACTCCGGTACACCTGCTGCTCTTTCATAGTGGAACGCCGGATTCGGCAGATGTACCATTTTCGGCCCTGGTTGCCACCAGTGGCAACAGAAGCAGTGAGCCCATTTACTACAAGGATGAAGAGGCCATTGAGAGTCTCAAAGATATTGCAGATTACTTCCTTACCAATGACAGGGAGATTTATATACGAACCGATGACTCCGTAACCCGTGTAGCTATGGGGAAGGAGTATATCATCCGTAGAGCCCGTGGGTATGTGCCTTTCCCCGTTACCTGTGAGATTTTTAACAAGGGTGAAATCCCCGCGGTACTGGCTTGCGGAGGTGAGCTGAAGAATACTTTCTGCCTGAACAAGGGGAATGAATTTTATATCAGCCATCATATCGGGGATCTGGAAAATGCGGAAACGCTGACTTCCTTTGAGGAAGGAATTGAGCATTTTCAAAAGATGTTTGGCATCGAGTATGAAGCTGTGGCCTATGACCTCCACCCGGAATACCTTTCCACCAAATATGCGGCTGATCTGGATGTGAAGAACAAAATAGCAGTTCAACACCATCAGGCGCATATTGCCTCCTGTATGGCAGATAACGACCTGGAGGGAGATGTTATCGGGGTGGCTTTTGATGGAACGGGCTACGGCGAAGACGGAAACCTTTGGGGTGGAGAGTTTTTCACCGGAAGCTATAAGGGCTTCAAAAGAGCTGCTCATTTGGAATACATTCCTATGCCCGGCGGAGAAAAGGCGATAAAGGAACCGTGGAGGATGGCGGCAAGCTACTTGTATAGCCTACCAGGTCCGAAGCTTGAAATGAAGGAACTGCTCGACCTCCTTCCGGAAGCGGATGAAGCCGGCATCAAAGCAGTTCATATGATGATGGATAAGAAAATAAATGCACCCCTTACCTCCAGCGTGGGACGGCTCTTTGATGCAGTTTCCGCACTCCTTGGCATACGAAGCCGGATCCGTTATGAGGGCCAAGCGGCTATTGAATTGGAGTATGCTGCAGAAAAGGGGAGCTTTGAGCCCTATCATTGTGAAATCAATGGTAATGGAGGAATTTTTCGTATTTGTACAGGTAATGTAATTAAAAGTATAATAGAAGATAGGAGAAGCGGTGTTCCTATATCCGTTATATCGTCAAAGTTTCATACAACCGTAGCCGTCATGGTTGAAAAAATTTGCAGCCTGATTCGGCAGGATACGGGACTTGGGAGAGTTGTGCTGAGCGGCGGCGTATTTCAAAACATTACGCTGCTGGAACAATGTGTGGGAGCTTTGAGAAACTGCGGCTTTGAGGTTTACACCCACAGCAGGGTTCCCTCCAATGATGGGGGAATCTCTTTAGGGCAAGCCGTAATGGCGGCAGCAAAATTTATGAAGGAACAATAGCGTGGGGGAGGAAGGAAGTATGTGTCTCGGATTACCCGGAAGGGTTATAAAAATAGAAGATAAGACCAGCCTGGTTGAGGTGATGGGAGTATCGAGAGAAGTTTCCATAGAACTACTGAAAAACGTTACTATAGGAGATTATGTGCTGGTACATGCCGGCTGTGCCATCACAAAAATTGATGAGGAAGAGGCTTTACGAACCATAGAACTTTTTAAAGAGCTAAGGGAGCTTGTCCATGAATAATTATATTGATATGTTCAGAAATTCCGAAATGGCCCGGCAGTTGGGAGAAACATTAAAGAACTATCAGGGCAGGCCGGTTACCATCATGGAGGTTTGCGGGACTCACACCATGGCGATTTTCCGCTATGGAATCCGGTCTCTTTTGCCTGAAAACATCCGGCTCATTTCAGGACCCGGATGTCCTGTGTGCGTTACTCCTGCTTTTTATTTAAATGCGGCATTGGAATTAGCAAAAGGGAAGGATGTAATTCTCACTACCTTCGGTGATATGATGCGGGTTCCGGGAAGCCGCTCCTCGTTGATGCAGGAAAAAGCCAAGGGAGCCGATGTGAGAATGGTCTACTCACCGCTGGATGCATTGAAGATAGCCGAAGAAAACCCGGATAAAAAAGTGGTATTCCTTTCCATTGGATTTGAAACTACCACACCTGTTTGTGCACTGGCAGTTACAAATGCCAAAAAGCAGGGACTAAAGAACTTCTCTATTCTTTCTGCCAATAAGACTATGCCGGAAGCGCTAAAGCTGCTGGCAGTGGATAAGGATATCGGAGTTAACGGATACCTGTATCCAGGTCATGTTAGTGCCATACTGGGGACCAGCCTGTATGAAGAACTGGCGAAAGATTATGGAGTTTCCGGTGTAGTGACAGGGTTTGAACCTCTGGATATGCTGTCTGCCATTATTACTTTGGCAAGAAATATCCAGGATGGTAAAACTGTCCTTGAAAATCAATATTCCCGGGTTGTTTCAAAGGAGGGAAATCCTCTGGCACTGGAAAAAACCTATGAGGTATTTGAGGCGGCCGATGCGGTGTGGAGAGGTATCGGCGAAATACCGAATTCCGGTCTGAGCGTTAGAAAAGAATACGAAGATTATGATGCATGGAAAGTTTTCGATATAAAATTGGATACTACGGAAGAGCCGAAAGGCTGCCTGTGCGGTGAAGTGTTAAAAGGGAAGAAGACCCCGAAGGATTGTAAATTATTTAGCAAGGCCTGTACGCCGGAAAATCCCGTAGGCTCCTGCATGGTTTCCTCCGAAGGAACCTGTGCAGCGTATTATAAATACGGTGAAGGATAAAGAGGGTTTTGGTGAGAATAGTAAAAACTTATAGGGACGGACCTTGTGTCCGCCTGTTTTATATAGGAGGTAAGGATGTCGGATATAATTACACTGGCTCACGGAAGTGGGGGAAAATTAACGCACAATTTAATTCGGGATGTTTTTGCAAAGCATTTGACCAATGACATCCTTTTGCAAGGCGATGATGCTGCCAGATTCCAGATACCGGAGGGGAGAATGGCCTTTACTACCGATTCCTTTGTCATTTCCCCTATCTTTTTTAAAGGGGGAAATATAGGAAAATTGGCTGTCTGCGGAACTGTGAATGATATCGCCGCCATGGGAGCCAAGCCTCTATACCTAACCTGCGGGTTTATTATTGAAGAGGGCTTTTCGATTCGGCAGTTGGAGGAGATAGTGGTTTCCATGGGACAGACTGCCCGGGAGTGTGGCGTCAAGATCGTGGCGGGAGATACCAAAGTGGTACAGCGAGGAGCCGCAGACCAAATATTTATAAACACTTCCGGTATCGGGATCATTCCAGAGAAGGTAAATGTTTCGGGTGCTGCAGCGGTTCCAGGGGATACGGTCATCATAACCGGTACCTTAGGAGATCACGGGTGCTCCATATTGCTGGAAAGAGAGAAAATGGAGCTGGGTGCAAGCATCCCCAGTGATTGTGCTCCATTGAATCATCTCGTAGAGAAGATTCTTGAAGTAACCAAGGATGTTCATGTTTTCAGGGATCCAACACGGGGAGGGCTCGCCACTACACTGAATGAGATCGCAGCACAGAGCCGGGTATCTATTCAGCTTCAGGAAGCTGCCCTGCCTGTAAAAGAAGAAGTGAGGGGCGTGTGTGAGCTTTTAGGGATGGACCCGGTGTATCTGGCCAATGAAGGGAAGATGATCGTGATTGTTCCCGGGGAGGCAGCACAGAAGGTACTGGACGTTATAAAGGCAAACCCTTATGGGAAGGACGCCTGCGTTATAGGACATGTAACTGAAGGCCCTGCCGGCCGGGTCACTACAAAAACCATTACCGGTGGGAATCGGATTGTGGATATGCTGGTGGGAGATCAGCTGCCCAGGATTTGTTGATGGAGATATAACCCATATCCTCCTTTTAAAGGGAGGATATGGGTTGATTTTTTAGAGACGTAAAAACTTTTAAGACAAATTTATAGGTCAACTGTATAACCTGGATGAGGTTGTTAAATAATTACCAATGAACTCAAATTAAATTGGATGAAAGGCTAATGGAACATGATAATCAGAATTAAAAATTTGGGAAAGATTTATAAAAACGGTAACATTGAGGTGGAAGCTCTAAGGAAAATTAATCTCTCCATTGACAAAGGGGAGTTTGTTTCCATCATGGGACCTTCCGGTTCCGGTAAATCCACCCTGATGAACATTGTAGGTTGTCTGGACCGTTCCACCTCCGGAGAATATGAACTGGACGGTGTAAATATCTCGAAGCTGGATGATCGGGAGCTGGCAAAAATAAGGAACCTGAAAATCGGGTTTGTTTTTCAGTCTTTTAATCTGCTGCCCAGGATTTCTGCGCTTCAAAATGTAGAATTGCCTATGATCTATGCAGGCATGCCGGCGAAGGAGAGACGGAAGCGAGCCATGAGCGCCCTTGAAAGAGTAGGACTGGCGGGAAGAGCACAGCACAAGCCCAACGAGCTTTCGGGTGGGCAGCGGCAAAGGGTTGCTATTGCCAGGGCACTGGTGAATGCACCTGCCATCATATTGGCTGATGAGCCTACCGGAAATCTGGATAGTGCATCGGGTGAGGATATCATGGCTGTGTTCCAGGAATTGAACAGAGAAGGTGTAACCATCGTACTGGTAACCCACGAACCGGATATCGCAGAGCATACCAAGCGTGTAGTAAGCTTCCGGGATGGAAACCTGGTTACGGACAAATTGGTTGAGAATCCCATAGATGCAAGAGAGATGATCAAATTGAGAAAAGCCGAGGGAGAATAAGAATTGCCTCGGATAGGGTTTATTTGTGTAAAGAAGGCTTTGGTGTGGAAAATAAATTGATACTCAACGGCCAAAATGACGCTCAGCCTGATAATGAAGTCAAAAAATGAATTTCTTGTAAAGAATTCTAAAAGTTGTTTTCGATACCACGGCGTTGTTTGGTTAAGCTGTTCAGGTGAGAAGGAAAGCTAAAACATTTTGTGAGTATGCAGGTAGCATTATGTTGCCAGGAGTCATTCCATCAGTTTTATTGGTGGTTGTGGGAGGTGCCATTTCTGATCAGATCAAGATTACGCCCGTAGTGGATTTACAGGTTATCCCCAGGGCCTTCCTTGGAGTCTGTGTCCCTGGAATTGTTTGTTATAAGATACCATTTTGTGAGTACACTATGTATTGTGGAGGTGCAGCGGAAGTTATATTTTCGCCGATCCTAAGTTTTATATACAGGAGTTGGTACAACGATGAAGAGGATTGTCAGTGTCAGCATAGGTTCTTCATGCAGGGATAAATACATTGAAGCGGAATTGTTAGGAGAAAAGTACAGTATAGAGAGAATCGGAACCGATGGAGACATAAAAAAAGCCATTGCAATGATCCAGAAACTGGACGGGAGTGTAAGTGCTTTTGGCATGGGAGGGATTGACCTGTATCTGACAACAGGGGATAATCGAAGATACAGGATTCGGGATGCAGTACCCATTATGGAGGCGGCGGAGCGTACGCCCATCGTGGACGGAACAGGGATAAAGAATACCCTGGAAAAGAAAGCGGTAGAATACTTAAGGGATAATGACATCCTGGAACTGAAAAACAAAAATGTACTTATTACCAGTGCCGCAGACCGGTTTAAAATGGCAGAGACCTTTGTGAACTGTGGTTGCAATGTTATCATTGGTGATTTTATCTTTGCGTTGGGAATTCCTTTACCCATTCGGAGCCTGAATGTATTCCGGCGTGTTGCCGACATACTGATTCCGATGATTTCAAGGCTGCCTTTTGAGGTGCTTTATCCCACGGGAGACAAGCAAAAGGAAGCGAGCCACCACAAGTTTTCCAAGTTTTATGACGATGCAGATATTATCGCAGGAGATTTTCATTATATCAAGAAATACATGCCTATGGATATGGAGGATAAGGTTATCGTAACCAACACCGTTACTGTCGAGGATGTGGAACTGCTGAAAAAAAGAGGGGTAAAGCTTCTCGTTACCACCACGCCGGAATGGGATGGCAGATCCTTTGGAACCAATGTCATGGAAGCACTGCTGGTAAGCACTTCCGGCAAAAAGCCTGAGGAACTGACGGAACAGGAGTATTATGCGCTGATTGACAGGTTGAATTTCCGACCCAGAGTGGAATATTTGAATTAGGACTTATAAAATAAAACAGGGTCTTAAAAAAACAAAAAGGGGAGTGGCCGATCTCCCCTTTCTGTTTTTTACTTCAAATTTTAGTCTTTCTTCAATATATAACCCCAAAACAAACCTTTTAAAAAGACTACAACCAGTATTCCAAGGGCCATCATTGCGCTAAGACTAATGGAGCTTTCTTCCTGCTGGTGATTTTCAAGCTGCTTTTTGCTGTAAACTCTCGGGTGCTTTCTATATCTTGAAGTAGCCACCATAATCCCTCCCAAAAATCGTAATAGGCTCCCATGATTATTATTTTCCAAAGTACAAAATTTAATATTTCCAGATTATTGAATAATATGCTGTGAATTTATTATACTATAAAGGGATATGTGAATCGCCAATATGATTTAAAAGGAATAAATTTAATTTTCGATGAGCAAGCAAGGAAATACAAGCGCACAAAAGAGGAAATGCAAAAACTTTTGTGCGTTGTATATAGGAGGACGATCATCATGCAAAATATAACATCTGAGGGATTGATTGAAAAAATTGCATCTTTAAACGGTATTGAAGTTTATCATTTAAAAACCGGCAAATTCAAAACAAATACCATTAACTTTTTCTTTCACGACATTCTTACAAAAGAAAACGTGACCAAAAACGCCCTTGTACCGGCTGTATTGAGAAGAGGGTGCGCCCGCTTTCCTACCTTTCAGGATATAGCCCTTTATCTGGAGGAATTGTATGGATCCACATTTGATTGTGGTGTTAACAAGAAAGGGGAAAGGCAGGTCATACAATTCTATGCGGAATTTGTATCTGACAAGTATACCGGTGAAAATATAAATATTTTTGATAAAGCTTTTGATCTGCTGTATGAAATTATGACTGAACCTGTTCTGGAGGATGGGGGCTTTAAAAAGGAATATCTGGCACAGGAAAAGGAAAACTTAAAAAATATGATCGAGGGCCGTGTCAATGACAAGGTCCAATATGCGGCTGAAAAATGCCTTGAAGTGATGTGTAGTGAAGAGCCTTTTGGCATTTTTGAGTATGGTTCTGTGGAGGACCTAAATGCCATTGATGAAAAGGCATTATACCGGCATTATCAGCATTTCCTTGAAAGCTTTCCGATGGATGTTTATATAACGGGTCCTGTAGAGGAAAGCAGTGTTAAACGGATGCTGGATAAGCTGGCTGGAATGAAAAGAACGGCTGTTAAAAAGATGGAAAAGGAAATGATACATAAGGAAGTTTCAGAAGTCCGGAATGTTGTAGACCGGATGAGTGTAAACCAGGGCAAACTTTCTCTTGGCTTCAGGACTCATGTATCGCCAGAGGATAAGGAATATTACCAGTTGATGGTATATAACGGTGTTCTTGGAGGAGGAACTACCTCCAAACTATTTCAAAATGTAAGAGAAAAGGCCAGTCTGGCTTATTATGCTTTTTCGCGGTTGGAAAAGTTTAAAGGACTGATGCTGATCAGCAGCGGTATTGAGATACAAAATAAAGACCAGGCCTATGAAATTATCCTTCAGCAGTTGGAAGATATAAAATCGGGAAATATTTCCGATTACGAATTCGATTCCACGATAAAGAGCATTGAGACAGGAATCAAATCACTGCAGGATAGCCAGCTGCAGATGGTAGACTTTTATCTTAGCCAATCCATAACAAATACCAAGGACGATTTTAACTCCATCATTGAGAAAGTTTTAAAAGTCACCAAACAGGATGTAACGGATATTTCCCGGAAAATTCAACTGGACACTGTGTATTTCCTAACCTCGAATCAATAGATGTAACGTGCTTTAACCCTTATAGCATCCGGATGATAAAGGGGCTGGCTTTCAGGACGGCTTATTCTCCGGATAAATCCATAGATAAAGTACGATACTTAAAAATAGGGAGATGATTCAATGGATATGAAGACGATTGAATACAAAAATATCGATGAAGTAGTGTATCTGTATGAGCACACATCAGGGCTCAAGGCTTTTGTAATACCTAAGAAGGGGTATTCAAAAAAATATGCTACCTTTGCCACCCACTACGGCTCTATCAATAGTGAATTTGTGCTGCCTGGGGAAGAAAAGCCCATAAAGGTACCGGACGGTATTGCCCATTTCCTTGAACACAAGCTCTTTGAGCAGAAGGATGGGAGCGTGATGGATAAATTTTCGGCACTGGGTTCCAGTCCGAATGCCTATACAACCTTTAACCAGACGGTGTATCTCTTCTCCTGTACCGATAAATTCGATGAGAATTTCCAACTTCTTTTGGATTTTGTACAGAATCCGTATATTACGGAGGAAAGTGTTGAAAAGGAGAAAGGGATCATTGGTCAGGAAATAAAGATGTATGAGGATGACGCGAGTTGGCGGGCGTTTTTTAACCTTTTAGGTGCTTTTTATACGGAAAACCCGGTAAAAATCGATATTGCCGGAACGGTAGAAAGTATAAGCAAGATCAATCGTGAGATCCTGTACAAATGCTATAATACCTTCTATAATCCATCGAACATGGTCATACTGGTGGTAGGAGATGTAAACCCGAATGAGGTCTTCGCCCAGGTAGAAAAAAGCATAAAGACCGCAGAGGGAGCCGGAGAAATAAAAAGGATTTTCCCGGAGGAAGCGAATCGCATCCATAAGGAATATGTAGAACAGACCCTTGCAGTTGCCACTCCTCTCTTTCAAATGGGTTTCAGAGATGACCGGCTGCCCGGGAAGGGAATTGAGGCGCTGCGCCAGGAAATTGCGGTAAAGTTATTACTGGAAATGATAGTAGGCAGGAGTTCTAAATTATATAACGATATGTATGCAGAAGGTTTGATTAACAGTACCTTCGATTTTGATTATACCCTGGAAGAGACTTATGGATTCTCTATGTTTGGAGGGGAGTCCCGGGATCCGTTAAAAGTGAAGGAGAGAATTTTAGCGGAAATCAAGTCCTTTGCTGAAAAGGGGCTGGATCAAAATAGCTTCGAAAGAGTCAGAAAAGCCATGCAAGGCAGGTTTGTACGACAAATGAATTCAATAGAAAGGATCTCTCATCTTTTCATGTCCGTATATTTTAAAGGGGCAAATCTATTTGACTATCTGGATGTTTATGATAAAATAACATTTGAGTATG
Organism: Bacillota bacterium; assembly: GCA_023419605.1. Classification (GTDB taxonomy): domain Bacteria; phylum Bacillota; class Clostridia; order Acetivibrionales; family JAEZXR01; genus JAEZXR01. Next base: position 22,086 of record JAEZXR010000061.1, read on the forward strand.
TCAATGAAATATTTGGCAGCCACTTTACTATGGACAAAATGGCTTTATCTGTGATTAAGCCGACGTAAGGGGGAGAAAGATGAATAATGTTAAGTTCCCGGGCTTAGGGGGGCTGGAGTTAGCTGTCAGTGATATTGCACTGAAAATAGGACCTTTTTCTATCTTCGGAAATGAAATAGGCCCCATCAGTATTTACTGGTATGGAATTATTATTGCAGCAGCTTTTTTAACCGCTGTTATCCTTGCCCTGCGGCAGAGTGAGAAATTCGGAATCAAGCAGGAGGATTTCATAGACCTGATACTTTTTGCTGCACCTGTAGGAATTATTGGCGCCCGGCTGTATTATGTAATATTCAGCTGGGAAAGTTATCGGGATGATCCCTTGGAAATATTCCGAATCTGGCATGGTGGATTAGCGATTTATGGAGGAATTATTGCCGGGCTTGTCACGGCATACTTCTTTGCAAAGGCAAAAAAGATAAACCCGCTGCAGCTTCTGGATTTTGGTGTACCTTACATAGCCATTGCCCAGGCCATTGGAAGATGGGGAAATTTCGTAAACCAGGAAGCCTTTGGCACCAACACAACCTTGCCCTGGGGAATGACCAGCCAAAGGGTGCAAAATGAGCTTTTCAGGCTGCAGATGGAAGGGCAGAACGTGAATCCGGATCTTCCGGTCCATCCAACCTTCCTATACGAGTCTTTGTGGAATCTGATGATTTTCGCGGTTCTTATATGGTACAGAAAAAGAAGAAGAGCCAATGGTGAGGTTGTTTGCCTGTACATGGTTCTCTACGGGCTGGGGAGATTCTTTATTGAGGGACTTAGAACCGATAGCCTGTTGCTGGGAAATCTGAGAATTTCACAGGTTCTGGCGGCTCTGTTCGTATTGGTATTCAGTATTCTGTTGTTTAGAACTATACGCAAGGCTGGGGAGGCAGAGATTACTGCTGAAGTTGGAACCAGTGAATATGGGGCCGTTTTAATGAGTATGAAAGAGGAAGAAGCACATCAGCAGGCGGCTGAGGCAGAAGCTGAGACCAAAGAAGAAGCGGGTCAGGAAGAGCAGGATGACATCCCGCAAGAAGAGGAAGCCGTCACAGAGCAATCCGATGCAGAGCCGCAGGAAAAAGAAAATAAAGAGTAATATTCATATGAAAATAGGTTGGATTAAATATCTAACCTATTTTTTATGCAGCGAGGCATACTAAAGTGCAGCGAAAATATTACTTTCGTCAATCTCAACAATCCTATATTGGGAAAAATTAAGGTGGAATTTTGTGTGTCCCTGAGTTATAATTCATAGAGAGGTTCTTATAAAGGCAGTTTTATTGAAGTTAGGTGGGTGCACATGTATCATGTAGAAAAAACAAAAGGTATCAATCTTATAAAAAGATTTGACTATATACTCTTTATCGCAGTGATTATATTGACTGGAATCGGAATTGTTGTTGTGAGAAGTGCTACGATGACAATGCCGGGGGCAAACCGAATGATGATGACGCAGATGGCGGGGGTGTTTTTGGGTGTTATCGCCGCACTGGTCATGAGCCGCATTGATTATAAGGATTTTAAGACCCTTGGAATTCTATTTTATACAGGAAGCGTAGTACTATTAATTGCGGTGCTGTTTATAGGAACAGGGGATAGCCTGGGAAGCAGAAGCTGGATCCGGGTTGGGCCTGTTTCTCTTCAACCTTCCGAATTGGCAAAAGTGGGCTTTATTCTTGTAACTTCCATCTTTCTTGAAAGAATAAAAGAGGGGGCCTACACAGGGAAGGATGTGCTGAAGCTGGGTCTTTATGCGGCAGTCCCCATTGGTTTGGTTGTTGCTCAGCATGATTTCGGTACTACAACGGTTTTTTTATTTATCTTCTTTATCATGCTTTTTATTGCGGGACTCCCCTATAAATATATAGCGGCGCTGGGGGGGACATTTTTAGCTGCTTTACCGTTTTTGTGGTTTTTTGTTTTTAATGATAACAGGAGAAACCGAATTCGTGTGTTTCTTGATCCGGAGTTAGATCCTCTGGGGGCAGGATTTAATACGATAAAGGCGAAAATCGCCATCGGGTCGGGTCAATTATATGGACAGGGGCTGTTTCAAGGAATACAGACGCAAAACAATGGTGTACCGGTAAAGGAATCCGACTTTATTTTTACTGTAATCGGTGAAGAACTTGGTTTTGTGGGTGCTGCTGTTGTGATTTTGCTGATTTTTTTCATTATGATGCGGTGCATCTATATTGCCCGGAATGCCAGAGATTATTACGGTTCCTTTCTGGTCATCGGCGTGGTTGCCATGCAGGCCTTTCATGTCTTTGAAAATATAGGCATGACCATAGGGATACTGCCTGTAACGGGAGTCCCCTTACCCTTTGTAAGCCACGGAGCTACTTCCATGCTGGCGAATTATCTGGCCATTGGAGTGGTACTGAGCGTATCTATGCGAAGAAAGAAAACCATATTTAATACAGAAGAGTAAAGGAAGCTTAAAAAGCCTGAGAACGGTTGATATAGGGTCAACCGGCTCAGGCTTTTTTTATTTTATAGGACTATTTTCCTATCTTTTGTTTTAGGTCTGGGAAATATTTAAAACTATCTTGATTCTTTCAGGAATATAGTATAAAATTCCATTAGAAGTGGTGAGAAGTGGAGTGAAGTGGTGGAAAAAACCACAAAAGTGGAGCGAAAAGAATAAAAACTTCTAAATCTTCGCTGTAGCATTCGAGGTGACAAGGTTGTTTTATGGTGAATACCAGCATTCGGTGGACCCAAAGGGCCGCGTAATAGTGCCATCAAAGTTCAGAGACGGCCTTGGTGAGAAGTTCATACTTACCAAGGGTCTTGACAACTGCCTGTTTGCGTATTCAGCCGAAGAGTGGAGCAATCTTGAAACTAAGCTTCGAGCCCTTCCGTTTACGGATAAGGACGTAAGAGCTTTCGTCAGATTTTTCTTTGCAGGAGCTTGTGAATGCGAAGTGGACAAGCAGGGAAGAATACTAATACCTCAGAACCTGAGAGAATATGCAGGCCTGGAAAAGGACATCTATGTGATCGGTGTTTCTACGCGAGTGGAAATCTGGGACAAGTCCCGGTGGGATAATTACAGCAGTGATGATAATGTAAGTGCTGACCAAATCGCCGAAAAGATGGCTATGCTAGGGATATAAAAGTTAACAGTTAACTGTTTGAAATGGAGAGTTGCTAGTTGGAAACAACAGGTTCGCAGAAATATGGAGAATTTAGTCACAAGCCGGTTTTACTGGACGAATGCATAGAGAATCTGGATATCAAGCCGAATGGAGTCTATCTGGACGGAACTCTGGGGGGAGCCGGGCATTCCAGTGAGATCTATAAGAGGCTAAATAAAGAGGGTACCCTGGTTGGATTGGACCAGGATGCTTTCGCACTAGGGACTTCCAGAGGACGGCTCATGAAACTGAATTCAGAAGCGAAATTGATATTGGTAAATACCAATTTCAAATATATGAAAAATGTGTGCATTGAAAATGGAATAAAAGGCGTGGACGGAATACTGCTTGACCTCGGGGTTTCCTCCCACCAGTTGGATGAAGGTGAAAGGGGGTTCAGCTATCAGCATGATGCGCCTTTGGACATGCGAATGGACAGGCGGCAGGCTATAACGGCCGGAACCATCATTAACGGGTATTCGGAGGAAAAAATACGCGATATCATCCGTGATTTTGGAGAAGAAAAATGGGCATCCCGAATTGCAAGCTTTATTGTAAAGGCAAGAAGTGAAAAGCCTGTGGAGACAACAGGTGAACTGGTGGATATCATCAAAGCTGCCATCCCCAGTGCTGCGAGGCGCGATGGACCGCATCCGGCGAAAAGAACCTTTCAGGCGTTCCGGATAGCGGTGAATGATGAACTGGGGATATTGGATGAAACCATTGAAGATGCGGTTTCCATATTAAACCCGGGAGGAAGGCTAGCCATCATTACCTTCCATTCACTGGAAGATAGGATCGTGAAAAATGAATTTCAGAAGAAAGTACAGCCCTGCACTTGTCCCAGCAGCTTTCCGGTATGTGTATGCGGTAAAAAACCATTAGCCGAGCATATATCCAGAAAGCCCATCGAGGCTTCCGCAAAGGAGTTGGAAGAAAACCCAAGAGCTAGAAGTGCTAAACTGAGGGTAATCAGAAAACTTTAAAATATGACAAATGAAAAATTTATATACAAAATACAAAAGTTTAAATTTTATATACACAAAAGATAAAATTTACTACTTAACAAAAGATGAAAAGCAAGTGAAAAGAAAAACTAAAGAAAAAAAACAACAAACAAAAGACAAAGGTTAGACAAAAACAAACAAAAGAAAAAAGAGAAACAAAAAACAAAAGAAAAGCAAGAGAAAGGCAAATCAAACTGTTTTCCGAGGATCGGTTTAAAACTGGTCCTCGGGTTTATTGCCTCTCGAAAAACACAAAATTTTTATACCTCTGGTATAAACAGCAAAAGAGGTGAATACAATTGAAAAAGACGGCCAACTACGTACATGGAACTGCAGCAGAGAAAATCCAATACGATGTTTACCAGGAGAATAAGGTATTAAAGGAAAAAAAGACGCAGAAATCATACCATGCAGTAAAAGCAAAGGCGGTTTTTGCGATTATGGTTGTATTTGCTTTGGGCGCCACTGCCATGTACAGGTATGCAATGATTACAGACTTGAATTATCAAATCAGTAAATCCAATGGGGTTTATAATGACTTAAAGAAGGAAAATTCAAGGCTTAAAGTAGAGGTAGATAAGAGTATAAACCTGCAAAAGATAAAGGAAGTAGCGGAAAACAAGCTGGGAATGCAGAAGCCGGACAGGTATCAGAACGTTCAGATCGCTGTGCCGAAAAGTGATTACACAAAGGTAGCACAGGAATATATAAAGGAAAATGAATCGGAAAGCAAACTCGGTACGATTCTAAATAAACTGCAGAAGTTCACAAGGCTCTTGTATTAAAATTCATAACACCCTTGTAGAATAAAAAATACATTGAAAGTTTTAGACTGTAGATTAATATATTTGTTATATATCTACGGTCTTTTTTACGACTTGAGGAGTTTTTTTCTTTTACTAAGGGGGGAGAATATTGGCTGGACCAGGATTAATGACAAAAAGGAGACTTCTTTTTATATTTGGAGCATTTACTTTCCTATTGTTTTCTCTTTTGGTTCGTACGGCCTGGCTGCAGTTTGTATCCAGTGACTGGCTGCAGGAGCAGGCATACAAGCAGCAGACAAAGAATCGGGTGATACCGGCGAACAGAGGAACGATTTATGACAGAAACGGTAAGGAGCTGGCTGTTAGCGCTTCGGTAGAGATGGTCTCCGTGAGTCCTATGGATATCTCGAATTCTGTAGGGAGGGACTCGAAGAAATTAGCGCAGCGATGTGAGTTGATCGCAAACATGCTGCAGGATGTACTTAAGCTTGATAAGGATAAGATAATGAAGAAGTTGACGGCTAAAAGCCGTTACGAAATCGTTGCAAGAAAAATCGATAAGGAAACGGGCGACACAATAAGGAAATGGATGATGGAAAACGATGTTAAGGGGATTTACATAGATGAAGACACAAAAAGGTATTACCCCAATAACAATCTGGCGGCCCATGTGCTTGGCTTTACAGGCGTTGATAACCAGGGACTTTCGGGTATAGAGCTTACCATGGACAAATATCTGCGGGGCGTTTCGGGAAAAATCCTTGGGGAGGTGGATGCCGGCGGGCGTGACCTTGCTACGAACCAGGAAAAGAGGATTGAGCCGAAGGATGGTTTGAATTTAGTTCTAACTATCGACGAGACGATTCAGCACCTGGCTGAAAAAGCCATTGACAAAGCGATTGGGGATTATAAAATTGCAAATGGAGCCACGGCTATTGTAATGGACCCGAGAAACGGTGATATTCTTGCGATGGTTTCAAAGCCCGACTATGATCCCAATAATCCCAAAGGTCCTCCTCAAGGAGTGGATCCCAGCACATGGAGCGGTGATACCGCCGAGGACATCAAGAAGCTTTCCAAGACTGTTTGGAGAAACAAAGCAGTAAATGATACCTATGAACCGGGTTCTACTTTCAAGGCTGTCACTTCTGCCGCAGGCCTGGAGGAAAAGGTGGTAACGCCTGACACCCGGGTGACTGACGCTACCGTAAAGGTAGGGGGATGGAATATTAATTGTTGGAAACCCAATGCTCATGGGTCGGAAAGCTTTACAGAAGGAGTTTATAATTCCTGTAACCCTGTATTCGTAAGAGTTGCACAAAGTCTTGGCATCAGTAAGTTTTACAAATATGTTAGAGCCTTTGGATTCTATGAAAAAACAGGGATTGAGCTTCCGGGGGAGGAGAAAAGTATTTTCCACTCAAAGCCGACAGAGGTAGATATGGCATCCGCATCCTTCGGACAGCGGTTCCAGATCACTCCCATACAGCTGGTCCAGGCTTATGGGGCCATTGCCAATGGCGGAAATCTTATAAAGCCGAGAATCGTAAAAGAAATAAAAGATCAGGAAGGAAATGTCGTTAAAGCCTTTGAACCTGAAGTGATCCGAAATGTAATTTCAAAGGAGACGGACGAAACTCTTAAGAAAATATTGGAAGGCGTTGTTTCAGAGGGAACCGGCGGTAATGCATACGTGAAAGGTTACAGGCTGGCAGGAAAGACCGGAACATCCCAAACTACCGATGCAAATCGTTATGTAGCTTCCTTCATCTCTTTCGCTCCGGCGGACGATCCGGTGGTGTGCACACTGGTTGCCCTGGATAACCCACAGGTATATCCCCACACAGGTGGTATGGTTGCGGCTCCTGTTGCAGGCAAATTGATGGAAGACATACTGGACTATCTGGAGGTAGAAAGAAAGTATTCGGAAAAAGATAAGGAAATGATGCTGCAAGAGGTTATGGTTCCGAACCTTAAGGGCAAAACTGTAGGAGAGGCACAGAAAATTCTAAAGGAGCTGGGTCTTGAATATAAACTAGAAAATAAAGGCAATACTAGTAGTGATGTGATTATGGAACAAACCCCAAAGGCAAATGTTTCTGTACCTGAAAAGTCTGTTGTGATATTATATACATATAAGCCGGATAAACAGGCGATGGTAAAGGTTCCTGACGTATCCGACAAATCCGTCAAGGATGCTGCGAAAATACTGAATGCTGCAGGATTGAACATAAAGGTGGAAGGCGTCGGAGCTGCTGTAGAGCAACGACGGAAACCGGGAGAACTGGTGCCCAAGGGGGAAGTTGTTGAGGTGGTATTTAAGCAGTTTACTGATGATTAATTTTAGGCAAGGGAGAGTGGAAATGGTACTTCAACTGTTTACGGGATCTATGAAAGGCGCAGCAAAAGTATATATTCCGTATAGAAAAAGTAAAAGGGGAAGCGGAGTATAAAATACGTGATTCCAGCCACATTCATAATCAAGGCAAAAGAGGTGACTGGAGACGTTTAAGTTGAAGCTATATTTTCACCGACAAACATAGGCTGCTGGCGATAAGCTGCATTTGCGCACATCGCCAGCAGCTCATACATAAATATGGAGGGTTTCTGAATGCTATTGAAAAAGTTGATTGAAGGTCTGAAGGTTGTAAGTGTAAAGGGAAATTTAGATGTTGAAATAAGCAATATTGCACATGATTCGAGAAAGGCCAGAAACGGGTCTCTTTTTGTGTGTATAGAGGGCTTCAAGGTGGATGGGCATAATTATATTCCCTTAGCGATTGAAAATGGAGCTTCTGCCTTATTAGTTCAGAAGGAAGTAGAGGTGCCGGAGAATATAACCGTTGTGAGAGTAGAAGATACAAGGTATGGTTTGGCCCATGTGGCGGATGCCTTCTTTGAGCATCCTTCCGGGAAATTTGATCTGGTGGGAGTTACGGGGACTAAGGGGAAAACTACCACAACCTATATGATCAAGTCGGTACTGGAGTCTGCGGGACAGAAGGTAGGATTGATTGGAACCATTGCCAACCGCATCGGTAATGAAGTTATACCAACGGAAAGAACCACGCCGGAATCCTATGATCTGCAAGCGTTGTTTTCCGAAATGGTAGAGAAAAACGTTGCCAGTGTGGTGATGGAGGTATCCTCCCAAGGGCTGGAGCTCCACAGGGTTAGCTGTTCGGAGTACAAGATCGGAGTTTTTACGAACTTTTCTCAGGATCATATCGGTCCTAATGAACATAGCACCATGGAAGAATATTTCAATGCAAAAATGAAGCTTTTCAACATGACGGACATTGGCTTGGTGAATATTGACAGCAGTTATGGAGAAGAAGTTCTTCGAAGAGCTTCCTGCAAAACCTATACCTACGGAATTGAAAAAGAGGCGAATATAAAGGCGACGGCCATTGTTCTCCATCCCGATAGTGTGGAGTTTACCGTAAATACTCCCTGGGGGGATGAAGAGATAAAGGTGAATATTCCAGGGAAATTCAGTGTTTATAACGCTTTAGCCGCTATAGGGACCTGCTGTCTCATGGGGATTGGCTTTGACGCTATCCGTGAAGGGCTGAGAAATGTTAGTGTCCCCGGACGGGCAGAGGTGATTGAAACCGGAAAGAGCTTTACGGTAATGACCGACTACGCACATACCCCGGATAGCCTGGAAAATATTCTTTCTACCGTGAAGGGCTTTGCACAGGGGCGTGTTGTTTCAGTGTTCGGCTGCGGAGGTGACAGGGATAAAACCAAGAGGCCTTTGATGGGGGAAATATCAGGGAAGATTGCTGATTTTACAATTATTACCTCGGATAACCCAAGAACGGAAGAGCCTGCGGGAATACTTCGTGATATCGAGGAAGGAATGAAAAGAACCGAGGGTACATATGTTACTGTTATTGACCGGCGCGAAGCCATCAAATATGCTATGCAAAATGCCAGGCCGGGGGATGTTATCGTTTTGGCAGGCAAAGGACATGAAACATACCAGATCTTCAAGGATAAAACCATTCACTTCGATGAAAGGGAAGTAGTGCAGGAAATTCTGGAGGAAATGGAACTATGATCGAGATCAATTGTAGTGATATAGCGAAGGCCTGTGGCGGAAAGCTGATTTCAGGCACCAGTACCGAGAGAATTCTGAATATCTGTATCGATTCGAGAAAAGTAGCCTGTGGAGATCTTTTTATCCCTATAAAAGGGGAGCGGTTCGACGGACATGATTTTTTAGTGCCTTCACTGCAAGCCGGTGCCGTGGCTGCACTGACGCAGCAGGACGTACCTGCCATCGAAGGAAAGGCCATCATACGGGTTGACGATACCCAAAAAGCATTAAAGGATATTGCTGCCTGGTATCGAGGACTTTTTGACATTCCTCTGGTAGGCATTACGGGAAGCGTAGGGAAAACCAGCACAAAGGACATGATTGCGTCGGTTCTGGCTGAGAAATATAGTGTGTTAAAGACCCAGGGGAATTTTAATAATGAAATTGGACTTCCTCTGACGCTTTTCAATCTGGATAAATCCCATGAGGCCGCAGTGATTGAGATGGGAATGAGCAATTTGGGGGAAATCAGCCGGTTGACGGCCATTGCAAAACCTCACATTGCCGTCATTACCAATATCGGCATGTCCCATATAGAAAACCTGGGCTCCCGGGAGAATATCCTCAAAGCCAAATTGGAAATCCTGGAAGGATTAGATTCAAACGGGCTGGTGGTATTAAACTCGGATGACGGTTTTTTAGCGGGAGTTGCAAAGAACCTTGCCTTCCGGACGAAAATGTACGGAATTGAGAATGAAGCCGACTATAGAGCTTATAATGTAAAGAATCAGGGGGAAAACGGCACGGATTTTACGGTGAAAATCGGGGAAATAGAGTATAATGTACATATTCCCGTGCCGGGAATCCATAATGTATATAATGCGCTGGCCGCCATGGCCGCGGGAGTCGAACTGGGCATTCCCGTGGAAAGCATCATTCAGGGGATTGCAAAGTTTAGTTCGGGGAATATGCGTTTGAATATTATTACGCATAACGGCATAAAGATTATTAATGATGCTTATAATGCCAGCCCGAACTCCATGGAAGCAGCGATAAACGTACTCAAGGATGTTGCTGCCGGCGGGAGGAGCGCCGCTGTTCTTGGCGATATGCTGGAATTGGGCGACTGGGCCCCGGAAGCACACAGGGGAGTAGGGATCTTTGCGGCTGCAAAGGCTGTTTCCTGTCTGGTTGCCGTGGGGCAAAATGCCAGGTATATTGCCCAGGGTGCCAGAGAATCCGGTATGCCGGAAGCGCAGATCCACTCCTTTGACAGTAATGAAGAGGCCATACGTTATCTTCGGACCTGGCTGCAGTCAGGAGATGTGGTACTGGTTAAAGGTTCCAGAGGAATGAAAATGGAACAAATCGTAGAAGAATTGAAAATTGAAAATTGAGGATGGAAAATTATTTTAGTATTTATCCAGATACGAGCGATAATTTGAATACTTAAAAATGTAAATCAGGCAGATAGAGAAAATTAATGAATTGAGCAGCGTTAATTCTCAATTCTCCATTCTCAATTTTCAATTACTATAACGGGGGCGATAAAAGATGGATATACTATACTTCAATTCCATACAAGTAGTGGTTTTTGTAGCAACTTTTATAATGACGCTGATTGCCGGGCCTTTTCTTATTCCTGTATTGCGCAGGTTGAAATTCGGGCAGACGGTACGAGATGACGGTCCCAGCAGTCATTTGAAGAAAACAGGGACACCCACCATGGGGGGATTGATCTTTATCCTGCCTGTTTTTCTCGTTTCGATATACTTTTTTCGAAATTATCCGCAAATTCTGGCACTTGCCTTTGTCACCATCGGTTTTGGAGCTATCGGATTTATCGATGACTTCATTAAAGTGGTTAAAAAGAGGAAAGATGGCCTTTATGCGAACCAGAAAATGGTGGGACTGTTGTTGATCGCTGCTGCTTTTTCCTTCTATATTGTGCAGTTTACAGACATCGGTACTGAAATAATGATCCCTTTTCTGGGGTCGGATGTAACTTTTAATCTTGCATGGTTGTTTGTACCCTTTACCGTGTTTGTGTTAATCGCAACCACCAATGCAGTAAACCTGACGGATGGGTTGGATGGGCTTGCTGCCGGAGTCACGCTCATTGTCATGGTATTCTTTACACTGGTGGCTATGACCCGGGGGGAGTGGGATTATATAAAGCTTTTTTCTTCCGCTGTCGCCGGAGGCTGTTTGGGATTCCTGGCGTTTAACTCTTACCCCGCAAAGGTGTTTATGGGAGATACCGGTTCTTTGGCTCTGGGAGGGGCCGTCGGAGCTATTGCCATCATGATGCGGATGCCGCTGATTATTGTAATTGTCGGGGCGGTCTATGTGATTGAAACCTTATCCGTTATGATACAGGTAGGTTCATTTAAACTCAGGGGAAAAAGAGTATTTAAGATGGCTCCCATACACCATCATTTTGAAATGATCGGTTGGAAGGAAACAAAGGTTGTAACCGTTTTTTATACAGCTACAGTTATTTTTTGCATCATTGGGTTGTTGGCTCTTAGATTTCGATTTTATTAATGCAGTAAAGGAATTACGAATACTTAGCAAGGAGTAAACTGAGACCGGGTAGGTTGTTGAGAGGAAGGTTTTTGCGAGCTCTTCACGCACAAGGATCAATCCTCAGTTGTTTCGGAGGTAAAAATGAAAGGGAGAAAGTCGATTGATTTCTGGATATTCTATGCAGTACTGATATTGCTTGCCATCGGTACCATTATGGTATTCAGCTCCAGTTATTACTATGCACAGTACAATATAAAATCAGATCCCTACCACTTCTTCAGAAAGCAGATGATTATGCTGGTGTTAGGGTTTATCGCTATGTTTGTTATGATGAATTTTGACTATAGAAAACTGGGTAAATTGTCTCCCATGATTCTTGTCGGTTCTATGGTGTTATTGATACTGGTCCTTATACCGGGAATTGGTATTAAACTCAATGGCGCAAGAAGATGGATCGGGGTTGGGGATCTAAATTTTCAACCTTCGGAAATTACCAAGCTGGCTGTGATCCTTTTCTTCTCCTACAGCTTATCGAAAAGAAAGGATCAACTGCAGTACTTTTTCAAAGGACTTGTACCGTACCTGCTGTTGCTGGGGGTTATTGCCGGATTGCTGCTGCTGGAACCGCATAAGAGTGGTACCATTATCATTGGATTGGTTGCGGCAACCATTTTGTTCTGTGCCGGTGCGAAGATCAGTCACTTTTTAGTTATGGGAACTCCAGCAGTGGCTTTGATGGGAATTATAATTGCTCTTTCATCCTACGCTAGAGATAGGGTTTTAGCCTTCATGGATCCTTTTAGTGATCCATCGGGCACTGGATATCAGCCAATCCAATCCTTATATGCCATTGGTTCGGGAGGACTTTTTGGAAGAGGGCTGGGAAGAAGTATGCAAAAGCTTCTTTATATTCCTGAACCCTACAATGATTTTATTTTAGCTGTATTAGCGGAAGAATTGGGCTTTATCGGAGTTTTAGCAGTCCTGCTGCTGTTTCTCATCTTTATATGGAGAGGGGTCAAGATTTCTATGAATGCTCCGGATGTTTTTGGCAGTCTGGTAGCTATCGGTATAACTACCCTGATTGCTGTTCAGGTTATTATTAATGTAGCAGTTGTCACTGCATCCATGCCGGTCACAGGCATGCCCCTTCCTTTCTTTAGCTATGGAGGCACATCGCTGGTATTCCTTATGGCTAATGTAGGTGTATTATTAAATATATCAAGGTACGCAAATTACGAACGAATCTGAGGTGAAATACTTTGAAGGTAATCATTGCAGGAGGCGGTACGGCCGGACATATCAATCCCGGCATTGCAATTGCAAAACAAATCAAACAAAAGAATCCCCAGGCAGAAATCCTTTTTGTCGGTACTCAAAGAGGAATGGAGACGAAGCTTGTGCCGCGGGAAGGCTTTGAATTGAAGCTGATCCGGGTAAGAGGGTTTCGAAGAAAACTTTCCAAGGACACCTTGGTGGCTGTGAAGGAATTGTTTCAGGGGATTCGGGAAGCCCGGCAGATTATAAAGGCCTTTAAACCGGATCTGGTGGTGGGAACCGGCGGGTATGTCTGCGGACCCGTTGTTTTCAACGCAGCACAAATGAAAATTCCAACGCTGATCCATGAGCAAAACGCTTTTCCCGGGGTAACAAACCGCATTCTTTCCCGGTTTGTTGATAAAGTAGCCATCAGTTTCAAAGAGTCGGAAAAGTTCTTTAAGGCAGAAGGGAAACTGATCTTAACCGGAAACCCTGTGCGAAGGGAAATGCTGGAGGTCGACAGGGCATCTGCCAGGCGCAAACTGGGCATTGCTCAGGAAAAACGGCTTGTAGTCGTTATGGGAGGCAGCTTGGGTGCCGGTAAGATTAATTCCACCGTAGTAGAAATGGTAGGGAAGTATTACCGGGGCAATGAATTTGACATTATTTTTGCCACCGGCAACGCGCAGCATGAAGTGGTTTCAAAACAGCTTGAAAATCGCGACAAGACAGGATTAAGTGTCGTTCCATACATATATGATGCAGCCAATACCTACGCGGCGGCGGATCTGATTATCTGCAGGGCAGGAGCCATTACCAGCAGCGAGCTCACGGCCATGGGAATTCCTTGTATTATGATTCCCTCACCCAATGTAACGGCAAACCATCAGGAACATAATGCAAGAGCACTGGAAAAGCAGGGCGCTGCGGTGGTGATTCTGGAAAAGGATTTGAATGCAGAGCTTTTGTATCAGCAGATTGGGATTCTCTTAAAAGACAGGGAGCAAATGTCCAAAATGTCCAGAAGCTCCAAAAAAGCAGGCATTACCAATGCGTCTGAAAAAATTTATTCAATCATAGAGGAAATAACAGCAGGCAAAAGGGGCAAATAAGCCCCTTTTGTTGTATATATTAAATTTAAGTAGGGGTGGAGGCGAGCCTTATTGCAAAATTATTGCGCCACATCGAAGGTATAATTTTTACCGGAATTATTATCCTGATTATTTGAAACATCCTTAAAGCATACATTCATTGTGTCTGCATCTGCCACAGGGATGGTAACTTCAAACCCTGTGGTGTTTTTGGACATTCCGTATTCCGTCGGATTTTCAAATTTTGGCCCGAAGCTAACCTGTGCCACAATTTCATGCGCACCATTTTTAGAAAGTGATCCGTCATAGGATATTTTTACTTCTTCTCCTGCTGCTGCAATGGGAGGATTTATAATTACTCCGTGAGATATATACTCATTGTTTTTTCGTATTCTTGGCATGTATACGCTCCTTTCACTACACTTGCTTCAATCTGTCCATTATTAGGCTGGTGAAAATATAACTTCATTTATACTTTTGCTACACCCTTCATTGAGACAATGGCGGGCTCGCAAAAAAGATGAAGTAATATTTTCACTCTCCTTTATTATCATCCCGAATCTAAAAAATATGATTGTTAAAAATCAGATAAAATCCCTCCTTCGAATAAATTTTCCTGCTTTGTAACATAATAAAAAAGCTAAGGTGCCGTTAAAGAATTACTTCCACTTTTTTTGCGGGCTCTCCGTGAGATTCATGCAGGGGGCAGCAAAACTATTGTGGAAGTTATTCTTTCACCAAACCTACAGATACGACACTTTGACGTAATAACTACCAATGGATGGAATGAACAGTTTTGGGGACAGTTTAACATTGAGTAGTTCAGAACCAAAGGGGTCTATCGATTATAAAGGAAAATGTGTAAATATTGACTCTATAACCAAGTTGATTTTTTCCATATGGTTGTCAGAGATTACATGAGACGAAAGGATGACGCTGATGAAGGCAGTTATCATGGCGGGCGGAGAAGGTACCAGGTTAAGACCACTTACCTGTAACAGACCCAAACCTATGGTTACAGTAGCGAACAAACCGGTTATGGAACATATCCTTGATCTGCTGGTGAAACATAACCTGAAGGATGTTGCTGTGACACTGCAGTATATGCCGTACTCGATAAAAGATTATTTTGATGATGGGAAAAACTTTGGTGTTAATATGAGGTATTATATTGAGCAGACTCCGCTGGGAACGGCCGGCAGTGTTAAAAATGCCGAGGGGTTTCTAAATGATACCTTTGTGGTAATAAGCGGTGATGCCCTGACCGATATCGACTTAACCAGGGCAATTGATTTTCACAGACAAAAAAACTCTATGGCTACGCTGGTTCTTAAAAAGGTTGACGTTCCCCTGGAATACGGGGTTGTTGTAACGGATAAGGAAGACCGCATCACCCGGTTCCTTGAAAAACCGAGCTGGGGCGAAGTTTTTAGTGATACGGTAAATACCGGCATTTATATCTTATCACCGGAAATCTTCAAATATTATAAAAAGGATGAAGTATTTGACTTCAGTAAGGATCTCTTTCCCATATTGCTAAAGGAAAGAAAGCCAATGTACGGTTTTATCACGGAAGATTACTGGTGTGATATTGGGGATTTAAAAGCTTACAACCAGGCGCATATCGACATATTGGAGGGCAAAGTTCATATTAACATACCCGGCCGGCAAATTAAGGATAAAGTCTGGGTAGACGAAGGAACAACAATAGAGGACGGCGCAAACATAAAAGCGCCCTGTATTATCGGAAAGAATTGCAGGATTCGAAAAGGTGCTGTAATTGAAGACTATTCTGTCGTCGGTGATTCGAATGTTATTGCAGGGAGAGCGGGAATCAAGCGAAGCATCTTATGGAAGAACTGTACCATCGATCAAAATGTTCAGCTTCGCGGAACAGTGCTTTGCGATAAAATTCATATGAAAGATAGTGCTTCTTCCTTTGAGAATTCCGTCATCGGAGACGATACGGTAATCAAGGATAATGCCACCATAAAGCCTGACATTAAAATTTGGCCGGCCAAAGTGATTGAAAAGGCCACAGAAGTGAATTCAAATTTGATCTGGGGATCAAAATTCACTCGCAGCATCTTTGGAAATCGAGGAATCGCAGGAGAAATTAATGTGGATATCACGCCGGAATATGCTTCGAAGCTGGGAGCTGCCTATGGAGCCGTATTAAAGGGAAAGGCCAGAGTAGCTGTCAGTTGTGATGATTCTACCGCAGCACAAATGCTAAAAATATCCTTTATGGCAGGACTGTTATCTTCCGGAGTGGAAGTATATGATTTCGGTAAAATGCTTCTGCCTGCTACCCGTTCGGCAGTGCGATTCTATAATACGGATGGCGGAATTCACATTAGTACCTGCTGCAGTAATATCGGTAAACTCTATGTGGACTTTCTGGATAAAAAAGGAAGCAATATTGACCGGGGGACCGAGAGAAAGATAGAGACTGCATTTATACGGGAGGATTTCAGCCGATGTGAGGGGGATTGCATAAAGCCGGTTAAGGTCATTCCGGATTACGAAAAATTCTATACACGTAATATTATCAATAACGTCAGATCTAAAAACCTGGATTTCAAAGTGCTGATCAATGCTCCGTCTGCACTTATAGCCAATACGGCGAAGGAACTAATGCAGGAGCTGGGCTGCAAGGTTGAATTTGCCGAGGATTCCACAGAACAGGGGCTGATATCCTCGGAGCGGAGTGTAAAAAACTTCGCACATCAGGTTAAGACAGGAAATTATAACCTTGGAGTTGCCATCGAGGACAATGCCGAAAAAATGATGCTGGTGGATGAAAAGGGCCGCATTGTTACGGAAGATATGTTCATTGTACTTGTCTCCATCATTCTTTTTAAGGCTGTTGAAGGTGGAACTGTGGTAGTGCCGTTATCTGCAAGCAATGTAGTGGAAAAAATTGCAGCGTTGAACCAGGGGAAAGTGGTGCGCTCAAAGACCTCACACCAGGAAATTATGAACAGTATATTGGGGACGGATGTAAAGGAAGTCATGTTGGATCAATTTACGCTGCATTTTGATGCTATGGCTGGACTCATCCGGATGCTTGATTTTATGGCGGAAAATCGGTATAGTCTTTCCGATCTTATCAATCTCATTCCGGACTTCTATATGAGCAGACGAGAAGTGGAATGCCCCTGGGATGCAAAGGGAAAGGTGATCCGGCAGCTTATCCAGGAAAATGACAGTGATAATATTGAGACCGTAGAAGGTGTTAAAATTGTAAATGAAAACGGATGGGTTTTAGTTCTTCCTGACGGAGAGCAGCCTGTTTGTAAGGTCATTAGCGAGGGCTACAGTGCAGAGTTTGCGGAAGAACTCAGCACGATGTATGTCAATAAAATCAGAGAAATCAGCAGAAGCTAACAATAAAAACGGAGCCACCCTGAAGTGGCTCCGTTTTATATCTCTCCGATGGAATCGTAAGTTTCATCCTCGATGGGCTCAAAATAGAAATCGATGTACATTAGCAGGGGTTCATGGGTTTCATTTTGGCCAGCATGGGTAAGGGAAAATGCATCCCGGAATTCAAACTCAGGTTCCTGGACCCGGTCACGTGCATTTATATCATGAGAAAATTCTTCAATTTTATAAACACCTTTATTTCTCAACTGGCCAACCACCCAGTTGTATTCGTCAGAATCTTCAACATCCATGCAAGGGATATTGCCTTTTTTCATTTCCTCAATGACCTGGTCGACTTCACCTGTTTGGTAGCGAATGTGTACAAACATTATATGACCTCCGTTTATTCGTTATAGGTTTTCTCTTTTATATTTTATACCACAGGGAAAGCTTTTTAAACTCCTTATTTTAATCAATAAAATACAGGTGCAGCCGTATAATAGCCCAAAGTGCACCTGTACTTGTCGTCATTGCACCTGTATGGAGGAGTCGGAACTTGGAAATCCTTCCGGGGTCATACCAGCCGAACTTTGAGTTTCGTGCTTTTTAACTGCGTCGAGAAAATCTTGATCTCTTCCTCGTATAAACACACTAAAGAGTACATCATCCATATAATCATCGAAAAATGAAGTAATCATGTAGCAGCGGGTTCTCAAATCCGTCAGCCCTCGAAAGAAATTTCTGGCGGGGGCGAGGCCTATGTCTACGATACACTGGAAATCTTCAGTGATGATATCATAATGGCTATTGGAGCGAAGAATTTGCATATTTCCCACATCGAGACCGCTGAAGGAGTCGAATCCCAACCGCTTGAACTCCTCCTGAAGCATGGCCCGGCAGAAAAAGTGCCGGTCGCTTTCAAGCTTCATCTTGTTATACCGATTCAGGAGATACTCTTCGCTTAAGTCCATCCCCGTTCGTTTTAACGCTACCTCATAATGGAGTACAAGCCCATCCTCTATTAACTGCCGTAAAAAGTGCACGTCATTTTCCCCACCGCTGGCGGCTTTAGAGTTTTCAAAAATATGTTCAAGAGTTATGCTAACTTCATTCTTCCTTAATTTTTCAAGCAAACTGCTATTTTGCATCGAAATCACCTCTTTCTTAGGGTCGGTGAAAATATAATTTCATCTATGATTTTGCTACACCCTTCATTGGACCAATGGCGGGTCCGCAAAAAAGATGAAGTAATATTTTCACTCTTCTTTAGTATAACCACAGGGAGCAAAAAAAATCTATCGGCTTATTACAAAAAAAATCAGGAAAGATGAAGGAAACTACCATTGCAAAGGATAAGCCAATTCAATAGCAGCAGCTTTTCTGTGGGAAGAAAGCAGATAGAAAATAGAGAAGTTACGGAATTAACTCGATCTTAACAATTGTTTAATTTGATGTTAACTATGGTTCTGTATGATAAATACATAAAATAAAGCTTGGAGGTAATGGAGAAATGAAAAAACTCAAGTCAATGATTTTGGCAGGATGTATGATAGTTACGATAACTTCCATGTTCGCAGGGTGCGGACAAACTAATGATAAAGGTGCAGCTCCGACAGAGTCTCCAAAGGAAACCCCGAAGGCAACTGAAGGAGTATCCGGTTCAATTACAGCAGTGGGATCTTCTGCACTGCAGCCACTGGTTGAAAAAGCAGCACAGAACTTCATGGAAAAGAATAAAAATGCAAAGGTGCAGGTTCAAGGCGGCGGCAGCGGTACCGGATTAACACAAGTCCAACAGGGAGGAGCAGACATCGGTAACTCGGATATCTTTGCGGATGAAAAGCTGACACCGGAGCAGGCAAAGGAGCTGGTGGACCATAAAGTATGTGTAGTAGGATTTGCAACTGTTGTGAACAAGAAAGTAAAAGTGGACAACCTGACAAAACAGCAGCTGATTGATATATTTACCGGTAAGGTGACAAACTGGAAGGACGTTGGCGGGGACGACATGAAGATTGTAATTGTAAACAGGCCGAAATCCTCCGGAACAAGAGCCACTTTTAAGAAGTATGCATTGGATGGAAAGGAAGAAGCAGAAGGTAAGGCACTGACAGAAGATTCTTCCGGTACAGTTCGCCAGACTATCGCGGATACGGACGGAGCTATATCCTACCTTGCACTCTCCTATGTGGACAGTTCCGTAAAAGCATTAAAACTGGATGGTGTTGACGCAAAAGTAGAGAATATTACTTCAGGAAAATATCCGATCTGGTCTTATGAACACATGTATACCAAAGGAGAAGCAAAAGGTCTCGCAAAGAGCTTCCTTGATTACATGAACTCAGAAGAGGTACAGAAGAAACTTATTCCGGAAATGGGATATATACCTACAACGGATATGAAGGTAACCAGATAAGTAATAATCTGCGATGACAGAGATACAGCACAAGGCTGGCTTGGAAATAAATTTCAACCTTTGTGGGCTTTCAACCGGGGACACCCGGTCTTGCCAGGAAAATAAAGATGAGCTTGTGAATGATTCCTTGACAAAATTGGACTCGGCTGATACTAATTTCAGCCGGGCTAATTTTGTTTCAATGTCGAATTTATACAAATTCGGATGGAGCTTAGCTGATTCGTGCCTCGTAAGGTCCCGGAAGCGTTGGCCGTACGAGGCCCAAACCAGCAGTTATCAAACCGATTGTATATAGATGAGGGTTTGTGTTTAAAAGGAGGAGCAATTGAATGTTGAAAACGAAATCGGGTAAACTGAATACCCATCATATAAAGCATGAACTTTTAGGAAAATCTGTAGTGACCTTCTTTGGTATGTTCTTGATTATTCTGACAATCTGTCTGGTGTTCTTTATCGCTTCCAAGGGGGTAGCAACCTTCACGAAAAATGGGTTTTCCCTGGTGAAATTCCTGACCTCTTCCGAATGGAAGCCGGACCGTGAAGTAGCAGAAGGAGGGCCTGCGGTAGGCGCTTTGATTTTTATTCTCGGTTCTACCGTCATTTCCTTTATGGCACTTTTGTTAAGCACTCCTTTTAGTGTGGCTACAGCCATTTTCATGACGGAGATTTCTCCGAACCTTGGAAAAAAGTTGTTACAGCCTGCTATTGAAATTTTTGTGGGCATACCTTCCGTTGTTTACGGATGGATGGGTTTAACCCTGCTAGTGCCTTTTATACGAAAGAATTTTGGTGGGCTCGGCTATAGTTTGGCAGCAGGAGGTCTGGTACTAGCCGTTATGATATTTCCTACAGTTGCTAGCGTGGCTTCAGACGCTATCCGGGCTCTTCCCGGAGACTATAAGGAAGCTTCCTACGGATTGGGAGCTACACGTTGGCAAACCATACGAAGGGTTTTGGCGCCGGCAGCCCTTCCGGGAATCTTGACAGGAGTCGTACTAGGCCTTGCAAGAGCTTTCGGAGAGGCCCTGGCGGTACAAATGGTTATCGGTAACAGGATCGGGTTCCCGGAGTCATTACTGGATTCCACTGTGAACCTCACCAGCATCATTACCATGGACATGGGAAATACCATTGCCGGCTCTCTTTGGAATAATGCCCTGTGGTCCATGGCACTGCTGCTGTTGATCATGTCCTTTATATTCATTATTATCATCCATAAAATCGGAGCAAAGGGGGCTATAGGCAAATGAGGATCAAGCCAAAAGTTACAGACCGGATTGCGACAGCTGTTTTTTACCTTGTGGCATTATGTGTAGTATTACTGCTGGTTTCTTTTGTAGGGTATATTTTTTACAAGGGAAGAACAAAACTGAATTTTCATTTTATAACCTCGGCACCAGCCTTTATGAAAGCGGGCGGTGGAATCGGCCCTCAGTTGTTTAATTCCATCTATCTTCTTGTGCTCTCCATGCTCATTACCATTCCCATCGGATTATCCGCCGGAATCTATATGGCAGAATACGCAAAGCCCAACCGTGTGACAAAGGCAATCCGTTTTTGCATTGAAACATTGTCCTCCTTGCCTTCGATTGTAATTGGACTCTTTGGCTTGCTGGTTTTTGTAAATATGACCGGTTGGGGATACACACTTATGTCAGGAGCCTTGGCCGTATCGGTGCTGAATTTGCCGGTTATTACAAGAATCAGTGAAGATGCCATAAAAAGTGTACCGCTTTCCATGAAGGAGGCCAGTCTGGCCATCGGGGCTACACACTGGCAAACCATCCGGAAGGTGATACTGCCTTCGGCTATCCCAGGACTGATTACCGGCATTATTATTACCTCGGGAAGAGTCTTCGGAGAGGCCGCTGCCTTGCTTTATACTGCTGGAATGAGCAGCCCGAAGCTGGATTTTACAGTGCTGAATCCTATGGATCCATCCTCTCCTTTAAATCCATTTCGGCCGGCTGAGACTCTGGCAGTCTACATCTGGAAGGTGAACTCGGAAGGTTTGGCGCCGGATGCAAGACAAATCGCAGACGGGGCTTCCGCTGTTTTGATACTATCCGTATTCCTGTTTAACATCGTCTCCAGATTTCTGGGTAGGATGCTTAGTGCCCGTTTTTCCGGTGAAAGCGCTGCAAGATAATAATCATCAGGAGGGTTACCATGGGGAGATTTTTAGTGGGGCGTAGAACCAATAAACCCAGCGCAAAGAAAAGGGAAGTGTTTTTAGCATTCGGCAAGAAAGTAAAAATCAGGGTCAGGATTATCGGTCTGTTTCTACTGATCGTAACAGCTGCTATTACCCTAGCAGCTGGTGTTACATATTCCATGGGAAAAAGCAATCTGGAAACCATGACAAAAAATCAGCTGAATAATTCGGTCCGTGCTGTAATTGATCAGGTCTCCCTGCTATCGGGAGCTTACAACTCAAAACAGTTTTCTGATAAACTCGGCTATGTTTTGACAGCAGAACAGGCCAGTTTTGTGGAAGCGGGACTGGATGCAAAAATTTATTTGGTGGATTCATCCGGCTTTGAAGTAAACCGTTCCAATGTAAATGCCGAAAGCAGTGAGAAATCTGATTTGCCGCAGGAGTTTATATCACAAGCCCTCAAAAAACAAAAGGGTAACCAATATTTGGATTTTAGAAAGCGTCAATACTGCATTTCTTTCGGATATCTGCTGGAAAAGGATTGGATCTATGCAGTGGCTGTTTCCAAGGATTCGTATTTGCAGCCCGTATATAAGCTGCAAAAGGCTGTGGTAGCCTCCGGAATCGTTTCCCTTTTGATGGCGCTCCTATTAAGTTTTCTGGGAACCAGAGGAATGATCAAAACCATTATCAATGTAAACCGGGCAGTAGCCAAAGCGGATGAGGGAGATTTGACCGTCCGGGCGAAAGTGGGAGGCGGCGGACCCGAACTGGAAGGACTGGCTAACGATTTTAACATAATGATTTCCAGCTTTCAGGAAGTCCTCAAGGAAATCAGTGATACCATCGAAGATCTTAATATATCCGGTAAACAGCTTACTCACGTTGCAGAACAAACCGATGAGGGCTTTGAGCATATACATACCATTACCTTTACCCTGGCAGAGGGGACGGAGAACCAAAAACAGCATATTAGGGATATCAAAGAATCGGTGGATCGTATTATGGAAACCATTCTTCATATTACCGACCTCGTTAACGGGACCACGCAGAAAAGCGGAGAAATGATCGGGGTTGCCGAGGAGGGAATGAAGAGCATCCGCGAGCTGGAGAGTAAAATGGCGGATATAGAAGAGGTGTCTTCCAACACCGTCATACAGATAAAAATGCTGGAAGACCGTTCCCAGGTCATTAGCGCCATAGCAAATTCTATCAAGAGTATTTCTCAGCAGACCCGGCTTTTATCCTTGAATGCATCCATAGAAGCGGCCAGAGCAGGTGAGTTTGGAAGAGGCTTTGCCGTGGTGGCGGAGGAAATACAGAAGCTGGCACAAAGTTCTGCCCAGTCCGCTTTCGAGGTGGAGAAGATAACGCAGGAAATCAATAATGATACCCGTCTGGTCTCGGAAATCGCAGTCAGAGCCAAGGGTATTTCTCATGAGGGGGCGCAATTGGTAAATAAAACGACGGATACTTTCCATTCTATTTTAAACAAGGTCACCGAAACACATGAACACATCGCATTAATATCTGAGAATTCCAGTACCATAAAAAATAATACGGAAGTGTTTATTGGAACGCTGCAGGAGGTTACGCAAATTTTGCTGGAAACGGCTGCCGGTTCGCAGGAAGTGGCTGCCGAGGTGGAAAATCATAAACACCTATCCAGTCAGGTGAATACAACAGCTTTTCAGCTTTTAGAATCGGCTACCCGGTTGGATCATTTGAAAAACCGATTCAAAACTTCATCATAGCGGCAGTGGAAAGCGTATGGGAGGAATACTGCAAAAGTATTCCTCCCATACGCTTTTTAAGAACATAAATATACTTTGTCGGTGTAAGGGAAGTGCTCAAGAGCGTTTAACTTTTTATTTCCCTAGTTCTGAAACAAAGACCAATTCTATTTTTTGTTTATCAAATTCGGGAAGCATTTCACTGATAGCCTGGGCTGTTACTTTACCGCCCTCCTTGCCCACGTGGCCAATAGCAACGGCCTTACCTCTCTTCAGTGCAAGCTCACCGGCTTTCGACAATTGCTTTTTTATGGTTGCCAGAGATTGGGTACTGTCCAGAAAAATATTGTTTTCATAACAGAGAACGCCCATTTCATCTGCAAGCTTTTTGGAAACCGGATGCCTGCTGGTTCTGCTATCCACAAAATACAGCCTTTTGGCTTTGATGATCTCAAGAATGTCCGACATGATGCGTTCATCACTGCTGGCCTTGCTGCCCATATGAATATTGGCGCCTACGGCGTAGGGCACACTTTCAAAAGAATCCAATACCAATTGCTGAATCTCCAGATCATTTAGAGAAGTAACGATGGGACGAGGTCCCAGCCAGCTGGCCTTACCTACCTCCGGCTCCATGGGCAGATGAATGATGACTTCATATCCTTTATCATGGGCAGACTTTGCGTCGGACTCGGAAAAGGTAAGGAAGGGCATGATCGCCAAAGTGAGGTGTCTGTCAATGGACATCATCTCCTTTACCCCGCTTCGATCCTGCCCGAAGTCGTCAATGATGATGGCCAGTTTTCCGCCGGGGTGCTCTGTATCTCCCTGAACAGAAGTGTCTAGCCCCTGCGAGGAGAAAAAGGTGGTAATGGAGGGATTCAAGATGGAAAAAAAGAATATATTGATGTATACTATAGATAAAGTCAATAATAGGGAAACGACAATATGGGCAATATTTCTCCGGTGCAGAGTCACAAATCTGATTCTTTTCATAGAATGACAGCCTTTAAACGAATTTTACCTATGATAAGTATACTGTTTAAGTTGCAAAATATGCCCTTTGGAATTAAAATATATAGATAGGGCTGATTTAGGAGGTGCTTATGAAAAATAGCAGTAAATTTGTACTGTTTCTTGCTTTTCTTTTATTGGGGACGATTGTTGCTGTTCAGTTCAGGAGCACTTTGTACAGGAACAGGCAGGATACATCGACAAGCTATAATGTAGAGCAGTTAAAGACCATGTTAAACGAAGAAAAGGAAGCCGTTAATAAGCTGAAGACCACAATAGCGGAAAACGAGAAGGTACGGGATGATTACTTGAAAACTGCGGTCAATAATGCAAATAATGATTTCCTGAAGTGGCAGCATAAATATCTGGATGAGGTGAAGTTAAAGGCAGGGCTTTCCGATATCAAAGGACCTGGCATCACCATTAAGCTGGATGATGCACCGGCAAGGAAAAATTACCCGACTTCCTTTTTGATCATCCATGATGCCGATATAAAGAAGATAGTCAACGAACTAAAAAAGGCAGGAGCTCAAGCGATTTCCATCAATACGGAGAGGCTACTGGCAACCAGTGAACAAGTATGTGCGGGACCTACCATCCTTATCAATAAAAACAGGTATCCGGTTCCCTACACCATTAAAGCGGTGGGAAATGCGGATTCACTGTATAAAAAGGTGGATGAAAGTGAGAGGATCATGCTTATGCGAAGAGATGGAATCCGAATTAGTATTGAAAAATCCAAAGAGATTCAGATACCGAAATACGGTCAGGAACTGGATAAATTGGTAGAAGGTCTGGAGGCGGTAGAATAATGAAAATAGGAAGAAACCTGGCGCTTACGCTGGTATGCATACTGTTGGGGATTATTTTGTCCTGGCAGTTCCGCAGTATCAATGATAATGAAAAGGTTGCTGCACTAGAGAATAAAAGAGTAGAGGACCTGAAAACGGACCTTTTGAATGAGCAAAAGAAAAGAGAGGAATTGGAGAAGAGAAACAGGGAACTTGTAGAAACCAATTCCAAGTTTGAAAGTGCCAAGTACGATGTGGATAAGTTTACAGAAACTTTATCGGATGAATTGAAAAAAGCAAAGATGGTCGCCGGATTGGTTGATGTTAAAGGAAAGGGTGTTGTTGTAACTCTGAGTAAGAGGGGGTTCATGTATGTGGATGATACTAATGTGCTGGACCTGGTCAATGAACTTAGAGCTTCGGATGCGAGAGCTATTTCTGTCAATGATGAGCGAATCGTAGCTATGAGTGAAATCAGGGAAGCAGGGAACTATGTCATGGTAAATGGAAAAAGACTATCGGACCCTTTTGTTGTTAAGGCCATCGGAGATCAGGATAAGCTGTTCCACTCCCTTAAGATGACCGGAGGGATCGTGGAGAAATTCCAGGACACCATCAATATCACGGTAGAGAAAGTGGACAATGTAGTAATACCAAAGGTCAGAGACGATGGTACCGTTATAAAGTACGACCTTTTAAATCCTGTAAATCAATAGAATAGTTTCATAAAAAGAACAAAGGCTGGAATCAACTCCAGCCTTTGTTCTTTTTGCCATCGAATGTCAATATAATTATATAGAGTGCTCCCCATCAATGGTGATGCATTCCTACAAACATTATTATTAATCCGGGGGTTATATCGATGGCAGGAAGAAAATTTATCTCATATTTGTTGGCATCATGCCTCGCGTTTTCGGTAGCAGGGTGTGGCAAAAAAATAGACATTACCCGGCTGAGTGACCTTGGTGGAGTTTATGAGTCAAGCTTTAAAGATCTGGATCTACGGGTTGAAGTCAGTGGAAGACTATCCGAGGACCCACCGACGAAAGTAGTGGAACAAAAGAACCATGACGGTTCCGTACAAGTATCAGGAAACGGGCAGCTTAGCAATAAGCTGCTTAGCTGGGGTATCAGCAGGAGAGCGGATAATCAGCTTCCTGCTGCGGATCCGGGGGCACCGGAGCTCTTAAAGAAGTACGGAGGATTTTATCTGGGAGATACTAATAAAAAGGTCATTTATCTTACCTTTGACGAGGGGTATGAAAATGGGTATACGCCAAAGATTCTGGATACGTTGCGAGATAACAATGCAACCGGTGTATTCTTTATCACAGGACCTTACCTAAAAGAACACCAGGACTTAGTCAGGAGAATGGTGGAAGAAGGGCATACGGTAGGAAACCATACCATCCATCATCCCAGCCTCCCCTCTCTGGATGACAAACAATTGGAAGAGGAATTGCTGGGGCTGGATAGGGCCTTTAACGAAAAGTTCGGTAGAAATATGAAATTTCTCCGGCCGCCTAAAGGAGAATACAGTGAGAGAACCCTTGAAATCACCCAGCGCCTCGGATACTGTAATCTGTTCTGGAGTTTTGCCTATGACGACTGGTACAGGGATAAGGTTCGAGGTGCTGATTATGCCTTCAACATCGTGGACAGAAATCTGCATAACGGCGCAGTTTTGCTTTTGCATGCAGTATCCAAGGACAATGCCGATGCTCTGGACAGAATCATAAAAAATGCCAGAGCAAAGGGATATGAAATTGGGGATGTGAATGATTTGTTAAACAATTGAAAGTAAGAATTGGAATTGAGAATGACCCGGAGGGTCCATTCTCAATTCTCAATTTTCCATTTTAAAAAGTGGGGGTTTTTATGGCCGGTAAAAGCAAGCGAAGAGTGAAAGAGCAAAAGCCGCCGAAGCCGAAAATGAAAGAGAAGGTTGCAGAGGTGCTGGAGCTTCCCAAGGAAGTTGTGTTGAATATACCCAAGCTAACCATGCTGGGTGCAGGCAATCTCGTAATAGAGAACTATAAAGGAATCATTGAATATGATGACTCAAAGATTCGAGTAAACACAGGGACAGGCACGATAAGAATCACGGGGGAGCGACTGTTTATAAAAGAGATCACTTCAGAGGATATCATGGTGGACGGCGAAATCAAATCACTGGAATTTATAAAATAAGTTGGGGTTGCCGGAGGGATACAAATGTTACTTCTAAAGCTATGGAATTATATTCGCGGGTATGTTATTATAGAAGTTGAAGGCTATTTCCTGGAAAAATTCATGAATGTTTGCATCCGTCGACAAATCTTTCTATGGGATGTTAAACGTGTTAAGAATAATGTAATGACCCTCAAGATCAGTATTAAGGGCTTTAAAATGTTACGGCCCATTGCAAAAAAAACACGGTGCAGGATACGCATAGCAGGCAGGCGAGGGATTCCTTTCATAATGAACCGCTACCGTGGAAGAAAAACTTTTGCTATCGGTGCTGTTTTGTTTATCGTAGGTCTTTACATATTAACTTCTTTTATATGGAGCGTCGAAATTACAGGCAATAAAACTCTCGAAAAACAGTTGATTGAAGAAAAACTTGCTTCTTATGGAGTGAAGCCGGGGGTTGTAAAATACAAAATACATCCGGATGAAATTGTAAATGATCTCATGCTGGATATGAAGGAATTGTCCTGGGTTAGCCTGGTAGTTAAGGGAACAAAGGTGAAGGTTGAAGTTGCTGAAAGAGTAAAGGCTCCTGAGCGGATAGCGAAGGAAATCCCCTGTGACATTTATGCTGCAAAGGATGGAATTATAAAAACCATTACTGTCAAGGCGGGCCAGGAGATGGTAAAGGCAGGTGCTACCGTACAAAAAGGCCAGCTGCTGGTTTCGGGTACAGTACCTAACAAAAATGAAAAGGAAAGCCCCATGGTGGTACACTCCATAGCAGTAGTAAAAGCCCGGACCTGGTATGAGAAGAGCGTACCTGTTCAAGTACAGGTGTTAGACAAGGAAAGAACCGGAAAGAAGAAGGATCATTATTCCCTGGTACTTTTTTCAAAACGGATAAATCTTTATTCCGGTGGGATTTCTTTTGCAGATTATGATAAAATAGAAATAAAAAAGAATGTATCCTTTGGAGAAGACACGATTTTACCTTTAGCGCTGGTTATTGATCGATTTTATGAAAATAATGTAGTGGAAAGGGAAATAAATATAGATGATGCTAAAAAAATTGCAGCAGAGGAAGCCTATAAACAAGCTTCCGCGGAAATTCCGGAAGGGACTGAGGTTATAAACGCCTCTACGGAATATGTTCAGCAGGAGGACGGAAGCTTGCAGGCAGTAGTTACAATCGAATGTATTGAAGATATTGGAGTTACAAAAGAGATTGGAGGAAAATAATTGAACGACATTATTGAAAGAACAGTTGAGTTTGACAGAATGGAAGATGCGATGAACGTCTTCGGTCACTACGATGAGAATATCAAGGTGATGGAAGAGGCCCTGAATGTAAGACTGGTGTTCAGAGGGCAGGAAGTGAAGATATCAGGGAGCCAGCAGCAGGTTGATTTGGCCGGAGATATACTGAACCGTCTCATGGCGCAGGCATCCCGCGGAGAGGTAATCACCCGGCAGAGCGTGAATTATCTGGTGCAGATGGCTAAGGAAAACGAACTGGAAAAATTGCAGGATTATTCCGGCGAATATATATGTTTAACGGACAAAGGACGACCAATTAAGGCGAAAACCCAGGGACAGAAAATTTATGTGGATGCCATAAGAAAAAATGCCATTGTTTTCGGTATAGGACCTGCCGGTACAGGTAAAACTTTCCTAGCCGTAGCAATGGCTGTAACTGCTTTTAGAAATAAAGAGGTAAACAGGATTATCTTAACTCGTCCGGCGGTGGAAGCCGGCGAAAAGCTGGGATTCCTCCCGGGGGATTTGCAGAATAAGGTCGATCCGTATTTACGGCCGCTGTACGATGCCCTGTATCAGATGATGGGAGCCGAAACCTATCAAAAGTATTTGGAGCGGGGAATGATTGAGATTGCACCTTTAGCCTATATGCGGGGAAGAACTTTGGACGATGCCTTTATCATACTGGATGAAGCCCAGAATACAACCCCAGAGCAGATGAAAATGTTTTTAACCCGTATCGGTTTTGGCTCCAAGGCTGTTATTACGGGAGACATAACGCAGATTGACTTGCCGGGAGATAAAAAATCTGGACTGAAGGAAGTACCGAAGATTCTTGGTGAAATAGAGGGAATTGAGTTCATTTATCTTTCGGATAAAGATGTTGTCCGGCATGAATTGGTGCAGAAGATCATAAAAGCCTACGACCGATATGACTCGCAAGGGGAAAAGAGCAGGAGATAAGATGCCGTAAAATAATTAGCTGGCCTTTTTTGCGGGCCCGACGGACAGCGAACTTTATACATTACTTTATGCGTAGCATCCAAATGACGGGTAGTTGGGTCAGTTGAATGCGGAGTAGGTTCATATAAAGTTCGATGGCCATTGTCTGGGTGAAGGGTGTAGCAAAAGTATAGACCGGGTTATTATTTTGCAAGTCCTAAGGTGCAGCGAAATGACAGTGGAAGTTATTCTTTCGCCAATCCTAGAGAGGGTTTATAGGGGGAAGTCTAATGTTTTCTTTGAGGAATAGCAGTGCAATATCCCGTAAAAAGTTTAAAAAGTATTTTCACAACGACACGTTCCAGAGGATACTTATTGGTGTAATTACCCTTTTAGTGGCTTTTGTACTGGTTGAAACGGGTGCGGCGCCCATAAAGTACAAAATTTCCGCAGGTACTGCGTCCGTTTATGATATCAATGCGCCCAGAGATATTGAAAACAAGTTGAAGACCGAACAGAATGCCCGGGCGGCTGCCGCAGCCGTGAAGCCTGTAATGAAAGAAAATAGCTCTGCTTCTGCGGAGGTATATAAAAGTATGGACGATTTCATAGCTTTGATTGAAGAAGCTAGGAAGTCCGTAATGAAAAAGATGGAAGAGTCGGGAATTGGAAAAAAGGAGGAGGCATACAAACAACGTCTGGAGACGGAGCAGGAGCAGGTGATGGGAAAAGTGACGGAGGGGGTTAAAAGCCTGAATATTCCCCTGTCTCCCGAACAGGTTCGTTATATGATCGCTAAGGCCGGTGATGAAGAGGTCTCCGCCTTCAGTAAGGCTTCAAGAGACATTATTACGAATGCAATGAAGGATGATATAACGGAAGAAAGCCTGGTTAACAAGGTGAATCTGGTACAAAACGAGTTTCAGTCAAGAGAACTTAACCAGGAACTGAAAAACATCGGAGGCATACTGGTAAAGGCAATACTGAAGCCCAACCGGACTGTTGATGAGGATGCAACGAGAAAGAGACAAGAAGAGGCCTTTAAAAGACAGGATAATGTTGTTAAAATATTAAAAGGGGAAAGAATCGTCAGTAATGGAGAGATTGTAACAGAAGACAAACTTGGAATTCTGGAAGAGCTTAACCTTCTTGAGACGACCCGCCGGTTCGATTTTCCCTTTGCGTCGGGTATCCTGTTGATACTGCTTTTACTTGGCCTGGTACTGATTCTCTATATGCAAAATTTTTGCAAACAAATTCTGAACAACAGGGATGATGTCCTTATACTATGCCTTATGGTCCTCCTTACGCTGACGATAGCGCGGTGGGTAGGCTTGTATTCACCATTGGCCATTCCGATATTCATTGCTTCCATGTCGTTAGCCGTACTGCTGGACTTAAAGCTTTCCATCATGGTAAATCTGGTATTGACCGTCGCTATAGCACTCATGACAAAAGGAAGTTTAAACTTTATCTACATGTCCATGATCAGCGGAACGCTGTCTGCTTTTCTTGTTTCCAAAGCCAACCAGAGAAGCCGGCTGTCCATGGCGGGTATCGTAATCGGACTGGTAAATGCTGTTGTAATCGTATGCTTTGGCATGATTAATAAAAGCGGTATTGCAGAAATCGGAAGAGATGCTTTAATCGTCTTTCTCAATGGAGTTGTATGTATTATACTTACCATCGGAATGTTGCCTTTCTGGGAAAGTACCTTTAATGTCATTACACCGCTAAAGCTGCTGGAAATCGCAAACCCGAACCAACCGCTGCTTAAGCGGCTGTTAATGGAAGCTCCCGGGACCTATCACCATAGTCTGATGGTAGGAAACCTGGCAGAGGTAGCCACTGAAGCAATCGGAGGGAATGCCCTGCTGGCAAGAGTGGGCGCCTATTTTCACGATGTAGGCAAGCTGGCGAGGCCGAACTTTTTTAAGGAAAACCAGATGTCGGAAAATCCCCATGATCGGATTACGCCGAATCTTAGTACCCTTATTATCACCTCCCATACTTCCGATGGGGTAGAACTTGCCAAAAAACATAAGATTCCATTGGCGATACGGGATATCATCAGCCAGCATCATGGCACGACCCTGGTGGCTTATTTCTACCACAAAGCCAAAAAAGGTGACAAGGGCGAGCTGGTGAGGCCGGAGAACTTCCGTTACGAGGGTCCCAGACCTTCTTCCAAGGAAGCTGCGGTGGTTATGCTGGCGGATGCGGTGGAGGCTGCGGTCCGTTCCATGGCAGACCGGACAGAGGGGAAAATTGAAGGACTCGTCAGAAAAATTATAAAAGACAAACTGGATGACGGGCAGCTGGATTTGTGCGAGCTTACGCTAAAGGATATGGATATTATCGCAAAATCATTTATGAGAGTATTCAGCGGATTCTTCCATGAAAGGCAGCAATACCCGGAAATACGGGTAAAAGAGCGGGAATCTGATATACTAACGGTAGTGGATTTCGTTGAGGCGAGCAGCGAAGAAAGCGGTGAACAGGGAGAAAGGAAAATAGCAAATGGCAATCTTGATTGAAAATATGCAGGACAAAACTGAGATAACGGAAAAGATAACGGATCTGTTGAAGAAGGCCATCGAACTCAGTCTACAGCAGGAAGGCTTTGACACTCCTTCGGAAATTAGTGTGCTGTTGGTGAATGATGAAGAAATCCGGGAAATTAATCGGGAACAGAGAAATCTGGACAAGCCGACGGATGTCCTTTCATTCCCCCTGGTGGAGATGGAACAGGGGGAAATGCTGTCTAACGAAGGTGATTATGACTTGGACGAAAACTTGCTATTGCTGGGGGATATTGTAATTTCCATGGAGACAACGGAGCGTCAGGCGGGGGAATACGGTCACTCTCTGGAGCGGGAGCTTGCTTTTCTGGTGACTCATGGGGTGTTTCATCTTCTAGGGTATGACCATTTGGAAGAGCAAGAGGAACAGGTGATGATAGGAAAGCAGGAAGCTGTCTTGGAAGCTATGGGGCTTACTCGATAAGCGAAAAGGTTATGAAAAATAAAAATCTGGTTGAAAGCTTTAACAACGCCGCAAACGGTATCATTTATACGCTGAAGAATGAACGAAACATAAAGATTCATGTTGCAGCAGCAGCGGTTGTGCTGCTGTTGAGTCTTGTTTTTCAATTAAGTCGGGCGGAATTTTTGATTGTATGTCTCACCATAGGTTTTGTAATAGTATGTGAACTGTTTAACACAGCCATTGAAATCATCGTGGATATTATTGTAGATGTATATCATCCCAAGGCCAAGATGATTAAGGATATCGCTGCGGGCGCGGTACTTCTGTCCGCTTTTGTTTCGGTGGTTGTAGGGTACTTTATTTTTTTTGATCGAATGCGGATGACAGTGGACCAGGGTATAAAAATTGCCAAACAAACGCCGATAAATATAACGGTTACTGCCCTTCTGATAACAATGATCGCTGTGCTGGCGTTAAAGGCAAAGCTGGGCAAAGGGACTCCATTCCACGGGGGAATGCCTAGTGGACATGCAGCGCTGGCATTTGCCATTGCTACGGCTGTGGCTTTATGGACAGAGGACTCGGGAGTGGCGATTCTGTGTGTCCTATTGGCGTTTCTTGTTATACAAAGTCGTTTGGAGGGTAAAATACATAATAAACTGGAATTGTTTGCAGGAGCTGTAATCGGCAGCTTGATTACACTACTGTTATTCCAGTTGTTTGTTTAATAAATTTGGGAGGAATAAGAATAATATGGAAGACAAGGAATTGATCAAACTGGCGCAGGAGAGCAAGGAAAAGGCTTATGTTCCTTATTCCCGGTTCAGAGTGGGCGCTGCTATAAAAACTGACAAAGGAAGTGTGTATACCGGTGCCAATATCGAAAATGTTTCTTACGGAGCAACAAACTGCGCCGAAAGAACAGCCGCTTTCAAGGCTGTTTTTGAAGGCGAGATAAAATTTGACACGGTGGCGATTGCCAGTGACAGTGAAGATTTTATCTATCCCTGCGGGATTTGCAGGCAGGTTCTAGCGGAGTTTGGAAGTGATGATTTAAAAATACTATGCAGCAACATAAAAGGCGAATATAGGGAGTATACACTGGGAGAACTGCTTCCGGGCGCTTTTAGAGAGTTTTAAGGCTTACTTTATAGAAAACACGGAGTGAAGAAAAGAATGAGTTTCAAATCAGGGTTTGTAACAATTGTAGGAAGACCGAATGTAGGAAAATCCACGTTATTGAACAGGCTGGCAGGAGAGAAGATTGCAATTACCTCCGATAAGCCTCAAACCACCAGAAATACAATAAAAACCGTTATAACAACCGACGATAGTCAAATGATCTTCATGGATACTCCAGGCATGCACAAGCCGAAAACCAAGCTTGGAGAGTATATGGTTACCGTTGCCCGTGACACCTTGAGTGAGGTGGATGCGATATTATTTCTTGTTGAGGCTGCCGAATCCAAGCCTGGGGCGGGAGACCTGTTTATTATTGAGCAATTGAAGGAGCTAAAGACTCCTGTTTTTCTTATTATAAACAAGATTGATATTGTAAAGAAGGATCAATTACTTCCTACCATTGCTGCATATACCAAAACAATGAACTTCAAAGGAGTTATTCCGATATCTGCGGCAAACAATCAGGGAATTGATATCGTTCTGGAGGAAATCAGGAAAGTTTTACCGGAGGGTCCAAAGTATTTTCCTGATGACATGCTGACAGACCAGCCGGAAAAAAATATCGTTGCTGAAATTATACGAGAAAAGATCCTCCGGTTGGTTAGTGATGAAGTACCCCACGGAATCGGGGTTGAGGTCCTTTCCTTCAAGGAAAGACCGACGGGCGGAATGATTGACATCCAGGTAAACATTTACTGTGAAAGAGATTCGCACAAGGGTATTCTCATCGGTAAGGAAGGGAAGATGCTGAAGAAGATCGGCACCTTTGCCAGAGAAGACGTTGAAAAATTTCTCGGGACAAAGGTATTCATGCAGCTGTGGGTTAAGGTAAAACCAGACTGGAGAAATAGTGAAATGATGCTCAAAACACTGGGATATAAAAAATAGTGCAGATTGGCTATTCAAAGAGTGATTAGTGATCAGTATGGTTGTAATCCATCGATGATACAAGAAAAATTTTTCAAGTATACAAAAGAGTTTTTGGTGTAACCTAATATTAACAAACAATATTCTGCTAATGCTATAGGAGAATGTGAAAAATATAGCGGTTCTTTTTTGCAGGCCGCTTGTTAAGGTAGCGTACTTTGATCCTTATAATAGCCAGCGGGTAAAACCCTCGGGTTTTGGGGCGGTTTGCCCACTGGATGAATTCAAATCCGAAGTACGATACCTAGAGCGCTACACGGGATGTAGCAAAACTTATAGAACCGCTTTTTTCACAGCCTCCTATAAAAATCGCAAAGCAAAAGGTTACAAGGGGGATTACAGTCATGTTAAAGGAATTTGCCTGGAGTGCATTTGAAAAGACTGGAAACATTGATGCCTACGTATTCTATAGAGAGATTCAGGAAAAAAACAGTCAGATTAGTGAAACAAAGGCTGCAGAACAAGAAGTTGCAATAAGCAGTTAAACAACCGCAGGAAATATCTGCTTGCCCTGCCATGTTGTGCCTCGTATTGTGATTTTTTGATCTGTAATATTTGGGATACAGCATAAAGGATTTGCGTTCTAAACAAAACTATTTGGGCTATGCCTGAAGAAGATTTTGTTTGGACGCACCGGGAGGGTAGAAAGCCTATGGGGTATGTTAAAACCGGGGGAGTAGTTATCCGGGAGGTTAATACAGGAGAAGCTGATAAGGTTGTAACCATTCTTACAAAATCACAAGGAAAGATATCAGGTTATGCAAAAGGGGCCAGAAGGCCGAAAAGCCCTCTGGTAGCCGGAACGCAGTTTCTTTGTTTCAGCGATTTTATGCTGTTTAGAGGCAAGGACATGTATAATATCAGCAGTTGTGACGTGGTGGAATCCTTCTATGAAATCAGAAATGATATTGTAAAACTCACCCACACTGCACATATTACGGATATCATAAATGATGTAATGCAGGAAGAGCAGCCAGCGGGAAGGGTATTACAACTCTTTCTCAATACATTGCATATGCTGGCCAAAACAGATAAGCCACCGGAACTGATCACAAGGATTTTTGAACTTCGGTTCTTAAGCATACTCGGCTATGCACCTTATGTAAAAGAGTGCATGGAATGTGCTGAGGAGGATGCGGCAAACCTGTACTTTAGCTTCAAGAAATGCGGATTTATCTGTCAGAAATGTGTATTGACGGATAATGGGGCTATAAAAATATCGCCGGGAGCTGCAAGAACACTTCAGCATATTGTACACGCAAAGATGAAGGAGCTTTTTCATTTTTCCGTTTCACAAGAGGTGCTGAATGAGCTATCCAGGATATCTAAAAGGTATCTAAGGGACCGATTGGAAAAGGACTACACAAAGCTGGATTTTCTAAAGGAATTAGGAGTTTAGGAATGGCTGAATAATAAAACCGGATTCTTGAACGAGGGATTTTTCGTCAGTACAAGGCGGAGAAAGGCGCAATAATTGGGTTTATTGCAACTGACGACAACGCAGTAATGACGAAAAATAACCGGTCAAGAATCGGAATTTATTATTCGGCCATTCCTTAGTATTTTCAAAGTAACAAAATAGGAAGAAGACTGACAAGCGGCCTTCTTCCTATTTTTACTATACTATATCCTTTTTCCGCAGCGGGGGCAAAAGCTGAAACTAGAGTCAACCGGCTGGCCGCAGCTGCTACAGGCATTGTAAGCAGCATAAGCATGTACGCTGTGCAGATGTTCACTCCGTATATCAGGATTACGGCCGCTTTCAAATTCGGAGCCGATGGTAGGGTCCAATTCATAAAGAGTTCCGCAGCAGGCGGCTTTTACATAATATTTTTTATTCCATCGGAAAATCGGAATAAAAAATATATGGAAATAGGAATAGGTTTTGAATACTTCATATCGAGTGTAGGCGCCGCAAGAGGGGCATATGGCATTATTGTATGTCCCCAGGGGTTTATGGCCTTCATTGATGCCGAAAATTCCTATAAAAAACATAGTTCACAACTCCTGCATTTTGAGTTTGGTGGTATTAGTCCTATTATATATTCTTTACATCGTAAGTTCCATATTATTTATTATAAAAATTATCCTAGAGCTAAAGTAAAAACAAGACCTAGAACCATGAATACTGGTAAAGCGGAATTTATCTGGAAAAAGTTACATGTGAAGTGCGATTATGATAAAATAATCTCTGTGAGAATATGAGGTAGGGGTGAGAAAACATGCGAGTTTTTATTGCAATTGAGTTTACAGACGATATAAAGCAGTTTCTATGGGAAAAGCAGCAGGAGGTCAAGAAGTATTGTACAAAGGGGAATTTTACCTATAAGGAAAACTTCCACCTGACGTTACGATTTATTGGAGAGGTGGAGCAAAAGGAGCTTTTGAAGCTTAGAGCAGCCATTGACGAAGCCGCATCATCGGAGAGCCCTTTTGAGCTGGTGCTTGAAAAACTGGGACAATTTCCAAGGGGCAGCCGGAGAATCCTATGGATAGGGCTAAAACACAGCGGGAAGCTGCAACAGTTATACCAGACGCTTGAAAACACATTGGAGCGACAGGGGTATGAAAAAGAGGAGAGAGGATACAATGCACACATAACGCTTGGGAGGGAAGTTCAGGTTGAGAACCTTGAAGTCCTGGATAAAGATGTTGTAATTGAACCACAGGTGCTTTTTGTTAAAGGAATCTCCCTTATGGAAAGTGCCCGGGTAGAGGGAAGATTGACGTATCGACCCATCTATACGGCAAGTTTTAGTAAATAGAAAAAAAGTATAAAACCGCCGGCTAAATCCGGTAGTTTTTACAAACAGGTAATAAAAAAGAGAGATATAAAATCTCTCTTTTTTTGGTGCGGTCGATGGGACTTGAACCCATACGGTCTCCCACACGCCCCTCAAACGTGCGCGTCTGCCATTCCGCCACGACCGCATTACTATGAACTTTTATTCGCAGTTTCGCAACCGCAAAAACAATTATACTCGCAAGAAGACATTATGTCAATACTTTTTTTGAAAGAGTTTTTAAAAGCTGAAAGCGGCTCTTGTAAAAAAGTAAAAGCTACTGTTTTAACAGCAGCTTTTGGTGCGAAGAGTGGGACTTGAACCCACACGGTCTCCCACACGCCCCTCAAACGTGCGCGTCTGCCAGTTCCGCCATCCTCGCATTTAATTCCGAATCAGCAAAAACAATTATACTAGCAGCCTATAGCTATGTCAATACTTTTTTGAATAAAATTTAGAAGGTTTTTTTAGCAGACTTGGAGTTATAATAATTGTTGAATAATAGTGAAAGTGCTGTTACAATTAATTGTAACAGAATTATACAATACTTAAATAAAGGGGAATGATGGATGGCTGGTTTTTTTGGTTTTTT
The DNA here is from genome assembly GCA_023419605.1 of Bacillota bacterium. GTDB lineage: Bacteria > Bacillota > Clostridia > Acetivibrionales > JAEZXR01 > JAEZXR01. Next base: position 60,303 of record JAEZXR010000061.1, read on the forward strand.
CGATTATACAAAGCCGGGTCCCGGGGTTCAGAAGGATGAGTCTCCGAAACCGAGGATCGTTTTATTTTTTGATATTTTGTTCCGGAAGTTCTGGAATTTGTTAAAGTTAAATATGATGTTCTTTTTGTTTAACATTCCAGCAGTTTTGACCATGTTATTTTTGATGTTGACTTTCGTGGGAAACCTTTTTACGGATGATGTTACCAGTGATTTAATACTGAAGTTCATATTGGGGAGTATTTTTATCTGCATACCGATTTTGACAGTAGGGCCGGCACAAGCAGGGTTTACTTATATTCTCCGAAACTATTCAAGAGAAGAACATGCATTTTTATGGTGGGATTTTAAGGATAATGCTAAAAGGAACTTTAAGGAAAGTCTTATTATAAGCATTATCGACCTGGTGATTTTTGTTGTGGTACTCTTTGATATAAGGGCTTATTTTCTCTTCAGTAAGGGCAGCTTCCTTATGTCGTTGGCAAGCGGGTTTCTAATACTGGCTTTTGTGATCTATATGATGATGCATATGTATATCTACCCGATGTTGGTTACTTTTAAATTAAGTGTTAAGCAGATTTACAGAAATGCTCTGCTGTTTGCCATGATGAAGTTTCTGCCTAACCTGGGGATTCTCCTTATTTGCGCGGCAGTACTGGTAGCAACCTTCTGGAATCCCATTATCGGCTTTGTCCTGTTTCCGTTTATAACCCTCAGCTTGATTGGATTTATTACCAACTTTTATGTGTATCCTCAATTAAAAAAGCATATGATGGATAAAGTGGAAATTCAACCTTCTACAAATGTAGAAAAAGTATTCGAAGAGAATCATAAAAAAACAGATAAATAAAGACAACAAAAAAAGCCGATGATCGGCTTTTTTTGTTGTCTTTATTTATCTGTTACGGTAGATCGTACTCGCGCTTTATGGCTTCCAGCGCCTTATCTACGTCCTTGTCATATACCAGATAGGATATATCAACTTCTGAGGTAGTAACCAGCTTAATCTCGACCCCATTGGCTGCCATCAGTGTAAATAAATTGGCGGCAACCCCCGGGAGGTTCTTCATGCCTTCACCGTAGATGGAAATCTTCGTATTTGCCGCATCTACTTCAACATGAAGAGTGGGAAGGTTTTTTTTAAACTGATTCAGCGTCGAAAGCGCTTTTACTACATCCTCCGCGGGCATACTGAAGGAAAGATTGATTTTTCCCCGGAAGGGAGGCGCTTGGCTTATCATATCTACGTTTATTTTCTGTTCCGCCACAGCATTAAAAATGTCCGACACAATTTGTAGATTATTGGGAAGGTTATCTATTGTTAGCAGAGCAACATTATATGTTACCGATAAATTGGTAACAGGCTTTTGTGCCACACATATACCTCCTTGAATTCAACAGGCGTGACTGGAAACTACGGACACCCTTGAAATAATTTATTCCTCTGAAATCAGACTATTCATATTATACATACCGGGCTTTTTCCTGTGAATAAAGCCCGCGGCTCGCAGAGCCCCTACACCGAAAATTTCCTTGGACATTGCCATATGGTTAATCTCGATGATTTCATCATTTCCCGCAAAAATGACCGAATGATCGCCAACAATGGTTCCACCACGAACAGCATGAATACCGATTTCCTTTTTACTTCTTTTCTTTCTTCTGGAATGTCTGTCATATATGTATTCCTGCTGTTGCTCCAAAACCGTATTAATAGCATCGGCAATAGCCAGGGCAGTTCCGCTGGGAGCATCTACTTTTTGATTATGATGTTTTTCAACGATCTCAATGTCAAAATTGCTTTCCAGAATTTTAGCAGCTTTTTTCACCAGGTCGATTACGAGGTTTACACCGAGAGACATGTTTGCAGAGAAGAAAACAGGAATCTCTCTGGACACCATCTCCAGCTTCTTGACCTGAACCTGTGTCAGACCTGTTGTCGCCATCACAAGAGGGATCTTCCTTGATACAGCGAAATCTACCAGGGTATCAAAGGCCGCCGGGTTCGAAAAATCAATGATCACATCTATATCTATATTGCAGTTATTTATATTCGTAAATACCGGGTAAGGATTTTGTATAGAGTCGCGCAGATCATAACCGCAGACAATACGGACATCTTCTCTTTCTGATGCCAGCCGGGTAATAACCTGGCCCATCTTTCCATTGCACCCGCTCATTAGTATATTAACCATAGGCCACTTCCTTATAAATGATTATCTTTTATATCTTATATTTTAGCCAAGTAAACCGTATTCTTTCAATGCACTTTTCAAAATTTCAAGATTTCTTTCGCTTATATCAACCAAAGGCATTCTGCATCTGCCGACATTCATACCCATAAGATTCATTGCAGCTTTTACAGGAATGGGGCTTACCTCACTGAATAAAGCTTTCAATAAATCCACGACGCCCAATTGAAGTTTTCTGCTGGTTTCAACATCTCCTTCAAGGTATTTTACTACCATGTTATGAGTATCCTTCGGTATGATATTGGCCATTACAGAAATTACACCTTTGCCGCCAAGGGAGAGAAGAGGCACTACCAATCCGTCCTCGCCGGAGTAAACGGTAAATCCTGGTGCACAGGTATTTAAGATTTCACTGACCTGAGCAAAGTTGCATTCCTTAATAGCCACGATATTCTCGATTTCGGATAATGCTTTTACTGTTTCAGGGTTTATGTTCAAATTGGTCCTGGAAGGCACATTATATAGTACAATAGGGATTTTTATGCTGTTGGCGATCACTTTAAAATGTTGATACAGGCCACTCTGCGTTGTCTTATTATAGTAGGGGGTAACGGTGAGAATGGCATCCGCACCCAGTTCTTCCGCTTCACGGCTTAGATCGATGGCATGTTTTGTATCGTTACTGCCTGCACCTGCGATTACAGGAATGCGACCATGTACTTTATCCACCGCGTACTTTATAGTTGCAAGATGCTCCTTATCCGGCATGGTGGATGCTTCACCTGTAGTTCCGCAGATAACAATTGCATCGGTTCCCTCCTGAATCTGAAACTCTATGAGTTCACCTAGTTTGTTAAAATCAACACCGTCTTCAGTAAATGGGGTAACAATGGCAACAGCGGATCCCGTAAATATTGGTTTCCTCATACTTACACGTCCTTTCTTGAACAAATAATTAACTGTATGATTTGGAACTGCTTTTTATATACTCCGCATAGCCACAGATAATCCGGGAAGCGGAGTATATAAAATTATATGCTGCGATGCTGGGAAAGAATTAAAAATATGGCGAAATTATATCCTAACCAAGATATCCTTCTGCTTTGAGCAGCTCAGCCATTAAGATTGCTCCTCCGGCTGCACCTCTTATGGTATTGTGTGAGAGACATGTGAATTTGTAGTCAAATAATGAGTCTTCACGAAGTCTTCCCAACGCTATGCCCATTCCATTTTCAACATTTCTGTCCAGCTTTGATTGCGGTCTGTTTTCTTCCTCAAAGTAGGTAAGGAACTGTGCAGGTGCACTTGGAAGTTTTAGCTCCTGTGGTTTACCTTTGAAGCTTTTCCAGCACTCCAGAATTTCATCCCTTGAAGGCTTATTTTCAAAGGACACAAATACGGCCGCCATGTGCCCGTCTAAGACAGGGACCCTATAGCACTGGGCTGAAATTAAGGGACCGGCACTTCTAACAATCTTATCACCCTCTACTTTACCCCAAATCTTCAAAGGTTCATTTTCACTTTTTTCTTCCTCACCGCCGATGTAGGGGATTACGTTGTCAATAATTTCGGGCCAATCACTAAAAACTTTGCCGGCACCGGAAATTGCCTGGTAAGTGGAAGCGAGCACTTTTGAGGGCTGGTATTTCATAAGCGCATGAAGCGGTGGAACATAGCTTTGCAGTGAACAGTTGGATTTTACGGATATAAAGCCTTTCCGCGTACCTAGTCGCTTTCTCTGTTTTTCAATAATTGCCGTATGTTCAGGATTTACCTCCGGAATAATCATGGGTACATCATCGGTCCATCTGTGGGCTGAGTTGTTGGACACAACAGGTACTTCAGCTTTAGCGTACATTTCTTCCAGTGCTTTAATTTCGTCTTTTTTCATATCAACGGCACAGAACACCATTTGGACTTCATCCGCTATTTTGGAAATATCGGTAACATTGTGTACCGTGATATTCTTTACTTTTTCAGGAATTGGCAGATCCAGCTTCCAGCGCCCTTCAACAGCCTCTGCAAAGGCTTTTCCTGCGGATCTTTCAGAAGCAGCAATGGATACAACCTCAAACCAGGGGTGGTTCTCGAGTTGAGTGATAAATCTTTGCCCAACCATTCCAGTTCCGCCTAAAACACCCACTCTAATTTTTTCACTCATATTCAATACCCTCCATAAATAAATTAATCAATCAATCCTATAAAAAAAGCTGGTATAGAGTACCAGCAGTTTTGTAAAAACAAATGCAATCAAAGACTTCATTGACTTTGTTTACCAAACAGATAGCGCTCCATCAAATCAATTGATGACAATTGTACAGTTATTTACCGTACAACCAGGGAACATACTGTAGGCAATACCCTCCCTTCGGCACCGTTCCCTTTCTTCTTGCTTCACTGAAGCCTATTCCTCTCAGCAAGACTACTATTGATTGGTGCACCTCTACTGTCGTTATTAAATTTTATACTATATTATAATATCATTACCCTTCTTTGTGTGTCAAATATTTTATAAAATTTCAAAGTTTTTATAATACCAGTTTATTTCAATTGTATTAAATTTCGACTGAATAGCAGGGAAACTGCGGTTTTTTGACGAAATAGAAAATGGAAAATACAAAAGAAAAAATGGAGGTCAGAATGAAAGGTATAAAGCGTGGAATTGTAGTGACGGCAGTGGCCTTGCTTTTGGCTGTCAGCGGGATGCCACCGGCAAAAGCTGCAATGCAAAGCCCTCAAAGCGTCAGAATCGGTCTTTTTTATAAAACGACAGCAGTTGCTGGTTTTGAAGTGAATACAGATAAAGGAATGCAAATTGGTATCAATGCAAATAATACCTTCAACCCCCTGTATGAAGTGACCGGAAGTGAGGTGGTGACCATTCGGAAGGATGCATATTTTGTAAAAAACAATGGCGTCTATACCGAATACAATCCCCAGTCCCAGCCGGCTTCAACCGGGGAAAAGGTAGGGCCTGTACATATAAGGCTAGGGAAAGGCTTCAGTGATTTAAATGCTGTTTTAGCCCAGGTGGCAGCCATGAAGCTAAAGGGAGTGACTGCATATCCTGCGTATGCAGGGGCATGGGAAGTTTGGACCGGGTTTTATACGGATTCCGCTCAAGCACAGAGTGATATCACAAATAACATAGAAAAAAAGCTGGGGGCAGGCGGGTATGAGGTCGTTCAGTCCTCTGCAACGAGAATCGCTGCTTATAAAAGTACGGGAGAAATCGCTCTTCTGCTGGATGACGTCAGCGGAGCCGTACAAATACGTCCGAAGCAGGAGAATAATCCCTATGCCTTTCGCATCAATCGTGATAAAAAATACAGGGGCGACCTTGAAGTACGAAGATATACAGGGAGCGATATGACATTGATTAATGTACTGCCCTTCGATCAGTATCTGTATGGAGTCGTACCTTCGGAAATGGAATCCTACTCCCATGCGGAAGCCTTAAAAGCGCAGGCTGTGGCTTCCAGGACCTATGCCATAAATAGTATGGGGAAGCACAATGATACAGGATTTGATCTGTGTGCAACGACGCATTGCCATGTTTATAGCGGACTTTCCGGGGAAGCACAGACTTCAACCAAAGCCGTAGATGATACAAAAGGCCAGCTTGTTATGTATAACGGAAAAGTGGCCTCGGTTTTCTATTTTGCATCCAGTGGCGGGAAAACGGAATATAGTTATAATGTATGGACAGCCAATTTGCCTTATTTGGTGAGTGTAGAGGACAAATATGAACTTACCACCTCTTCTCACTATTATTGGGAGAAAACCTTTACAGCCGCCCAGTTAAAATCCACTTTACTCAGCAAAGGGATTGATGTAGGGGATGTACAGGGAATGGAAGTTACAAAATATACAGAATCCGGGCGTGCTTTGGAACTGACGATTACCGGAACCAAGAAGAAGCAGGTAATAACAAAGGAAGCGACCAGAACAACTTTCGGGCTTAACAGTCAGATGTATTCCCTCACTTCAAATGCAGGAATACCGGTCCGGGGAAATACGGGAACTGTGGTGAATACGCCGATTGCATCGAAAAGCATAATGACGGCGACCGGTTTGAAAACATTTCCTTCTACCGGAAACATTTCTGTAGTTGGCGCAGAAGGAAAGAAGACATTGCCTGTAACCTCGGATGCCTATACTTTCAAGGGAAAAGGTTGGGGACACGGTGTAGGTATGAGCCAGGAAGGTGCCAAAGGTATGGCCAATGCCGGATTTACCTACGATAAGATTTTGAAGCACTACTTTCCGGGAACGACGGTGGAGTAGGAGTTAATTGAGAATTAAAAATTGAGAATGGTAAATGGAGAGCAGCGATCGGAGGAAGCTTTGATGGCTGCTTGTTTTCTGTGTAAAAGCCATGGAAGTATATAAAGTCGGCCGGCACATGATTTTAATGTAAAAATCAAATACTATTTATTGGTGCAGCTAAGTAATAGTTTTGCACATTTTACCTTGTCAAAAAAATCAAGATGATGTATTATGTTGTTTTGAATACAGCATAGAAAATTGATAGGTGCAGGGATTATGAACATAAAGGATTTTAGCTATGATTTGCCTGAGGAATTAATCGCCCAGGAACCCATCCAGGACAGGCCGATGTCACGGTTGATGGTACTGGATAAAGAGACGGGAAGGATCGAACATAAGATATTTAAGGATATTGTAAATTATCTGGAAAAAGGGGATTGCCTGGTATTGAATAATACTAGAGTGATTCCGGCGAGATTGTTAGGGGAGAAGGAAGGTTCCGGCGGCAAGATCGAATTTGTTTTGTTAAAAAGAATTAATGGGGATATATGGGAAGTGATTCTCAAGCCGGGAAAAAAAGCAAAGCCGGGAGCACGATTTGTCTTTGGTAATGGTGAACTAAAGGCGGAAGTGATTGAGGTGATTGAAGAGGGTAACCGATTGGTGCGCTTTGAATATGATGGGGTTTTCGAGCAAATCCTTGACAAAGTAGGCATTATGCCTCTTCCTCCTTATATCACCAAAAAATTGGAAGATGCAGAGCGGTACCAGACCGTGTATTCAAAACACAGGGGGTCCGCTGCTGCACCGACGGCCGGGCTGCATTTTACCAGCAGTCTTCTGGAGCAAATTGCGGCAAAGGGTGTAGCGCTGGCGTATGTTACATTGCATGTAGGGCTCGGAACCTTTCGGCCGGTAAAGGTAGAGAATGTATTGGAACATAAAATGCATTCGGAGTTTTATAATATCAGTCAGGAAACCTGTGATACCATAAATAATGCAAGGAAAAACGGTGGAAAAGTAATTGCTGTGGGTACCACAAGCTGCAGAGTTCTTGAAACCATTGCGAAGGAAGATGGCTCTTTGGAGCCACGGAGTGGTTGGACGGATATTTTCATCTATCCGGGATATCGATTTAAGGTAGTGGACAGGCTCATCACCAACTTCCACCTGCCGGAGTCAACCCTTATCATGTTAGTAAGTGCACTTGCCGGCAGGGAACATGTACTACAGGCCTATAACACCGCTATAGAGGAGAAATATAGGTTTTTCAGTTTCGGCGATGCGATGTTTTTGAAATAATACGGTTGGTTAGTGCTTGTAAAATAATAATCTGGTCTATAGTTTTGCTACACCCTTCATGAGACAATGGCGGGCCCGCAAAAAAGACCAGCTAATTATTTACGGCGCATTATGTGAAAGGAGAAAAATATGGCAGCAGTACGTTATGAATTTATAAAGGAATGTAAGCAAACAGGGGCAAGATTAGGTAGGGTTCACACCCCCCATGGTTCTTTTGATACGCCTGCATTTATGCCGGTTGGAACCCAGGCCACGGTCAAGGGAATGTCACCGGCGGAATTGAAAGAGGTTGAAGCGCAAATCATATTAAGCAATACATACCATTTATATTTGAGACCTGGACATGATATTGTCCGGGAGGCCGGCGGCCTTCATGGTTTTATGAACTGGGACAGGCCCATACTCACAGATAGCGGCGGTTTTCAGGTATTTAGCCTGGGGGGGCTGCGCAGTATAAAGGAAGAAGGCGTTACCTTCAAGTCTCATATTGATGGAACCAGACATTTTATTTCACCGGAAAAAGCCATTGAAATCGAAAATGCCCTGGGGGCAGACATCATCATGTGTTTTGATGAATGCATCCCATATCCTTGTGACCATGGGTATGCGAAGAATTCATTGGAACGTACTACCCGCTGGGCTAAAAGGTGTAAGGAAGCCCATAAAAATACGGAAAAACAGGCGCTGTTCGGTATTGTGCAGGGCGGGGTTTATAAGGATCTCAGAATCCAAAGTGCCAATGAACTCCTGGAGCTGGATTTTCCGGGATATGCTGTGGGCGGATTGAGTGTAGGGGAACCTGCACATGAGATGTATGACATGCTGGAGGTCACGGTTCCCTTGCTTCCGGCGGATAAGCCACGATACCTGATGGGGGTCGGAAGTCCTGATTACCTTATCGAAGGTTCCATTCGAGGAATTGACATGTTCGACTGTGTGCTTCCGACGAGGATTGGACGGAATGGTACTGTTATGACCAGCAGAGGGCGAATGATCGTGAGGGATGCAAAGTACGCCAGAGATTTCGAGCCGATGGACCCGGAATGCGATTGCTATGCGTGCAGGAATTTCTCGAAAGCTTATATAAGGCATTTACTTAAAACGGATGAGGTGTTGGGAATCAGACTCACTACATGGCATAATCTGCGGTTCCTGCTAAACCTGATGAAGCAGGTGCGGCAAGCTATCCGGGAAGACCGGCTGGGAGATTTCCGCAATGAGTTTTTTGATAGATACGGTTACAAAGTATGAAAATTATTCCTAAAGTAGTGTACAGATTGATAAAGCTTGTGTATAATTCTTAGTGAATACAAATTACAAAGGAGGTTTTTGAATGAGTGCAGAACAATTAGCGGCTGCGATAGGTACCTTTGCGCCAATGATTTTATTGTTCGTAATTATGTATGTGATTCTTATCCTTCCCCAGAGGAAGAGGGAGAAGAAGACCAGAGAAATGCTCAATGCCCTCAAGGTAGGAGACGAAATCGTTACCGTGGGTGGAATCATGGGCAAGGTTGTGAATATAAAGGATGATGAAATAACCATTGAATCCGGTGTCATGAAGACAAAGATTCTTGTAAAAAAATGGGCAATAAAGGAAGTTAAACAATTAGTTGAAGCATAATATCAAAGAATCAAAAAGCTGAACAGGTTTATTGTTCAGCTTTTTATATTTATAGGAAATTTGTTTTTTAAATTTCTTATAAATGGGGTTTGCAAAGGGGATTCCCCTTTGTCGCTGTAAGGAAGGTGCTCAGGAGCGTAGCTCCGTCGAAGGGAACCATAGGGTTCCCTAGCGAAGAACAAGATGGTTGGCATTTTGTTCTATTTTTGGTTCTATAATCCTCAGTACCCAAATAGATTAGTATTGAAGCAATATATATCTTTGGAGGTGCTGTATGAACGGAGAAGCTGGACAAAACCTGAAAACGGTTTTTAATGACAGGTTTAACCTTTTTACCATAGTTAAAGGGATTTTTCTGGCATATGTTGTCACAATCCCCATGTTCCTGGTGTTTGCCTACATTCTTTCTTATACCAATTATCCTCAAAAACTCATATCTCCGGTGGTTATCATCATTACAGCCATCAGCATACTGGTAGCAGGGTCTTCGGTGACTAAGTCCATAAGGAGCAAAGGATGGCTGAACGGAGCTATTGTAGGATTCCTATATATGTTAATCCTATATATTGCAAGCAGTCTTGCCTATGGAAGCTTTGCCATTGAAAGACATACGGTGACTGTGACTGTGATTGGGATTCTGACAGGGATTGTCGGCGGGATTATCGGAGTTAACTTTAAAAAGACTGTAAAGCACAAGTACAAGAGGATTTGAGGTTTGCAAAAGGACTACATAATTGTTTTGCGGCGTGTTAAGAGCATGTCTCAAAAAAAATCTTTTCAAAGTAAGCAGAATGTGCTATAATTTGATGCGTAAAATTGACATGGGAGGAAAAACGATGAAACATATTAAGACTATAAACGGTTCAACTTTAAAGGATAGCCTTAAACATGGAGGATGCGGCGAATGCCAGACATCATGCCAATCTGCATGTAAGACTTCATGCACAGTGGCAAACCAGAGCTGCCAGAACAAACACTAATTTGTAATTTATGCAGTTTTGTACATATCGGCTCTGTAGTTATCAAACATGAGCATTTGAAATTGTGCTGATGTTACTGATGTGTTGCTTATATCGCAAATAAAAAGTGGAAAGTGAAAGAAACCTTTCGCTCTCCACTTTTTTGTGTTCTTCATTAAAGGCGCTTAAAATAATTAAGCGGGTCTTTTTTTCTGTCCATGGCATCCATAAAGGATGTAACAGAATTATAGACCGCATTATTATTTTACAAGTGGCAGTTGTATATTCTTGGAAGGAGTCAAATTGTACTATGATACACAAATTCTCTATGTATGGAACCAACCTGGTGGTGGATGTAAATAGCGGTGCTGTTCATGTCTTTGACGATGTTTCATACGAGGTTTTAGATTTTTATGAAGACCTGAACGCGGATGAAATTGTCGGAAAACTCGAAGCAAAATATGGAAGGGCACGAGTAACCGAAGCGATTGAAGAGATTGAAGGATTGAAAAAGGAAGGCCTGCTTTATTCGGAAGATGTTTATAAGGATTACAGGCCTCTCTGGGATAGGAAACCGGTTGTTAAGGCTTTATGCCTGCATATCGCACATGATTGCAACCTCCGGTGCAAATATTGTTTTGCTTCTACCGGGGACTTTGGCGTGGGGCGTACCATGATGAGTCCGGAAGTGGGCAAACAGGCCATTGACTTTCTTATAAAAGAGTCTGCAGGTCGTAGGAACCTTGAAATTGACTTTTTTGGTGGAGAGCCTTTGATGAACTTTAATACGGTTAAAAAAATTATTGATTATGCGCGAAGCAAGGAACAGGAGCATAACAAAAAGTTTAAATTTACCCTGACTACCAACGCCCTTCTGTTAAACGAGGAAAATAAGAAATATATTAACGAAAATATACAGAACATCGTTCTCAGTATCGATGGACGTGAAGCGACAAACGACAGAATGCGTTACAGGGTGGACGGAACGGGATGTTATAAGGATATCCTGCCGAAAATCAAGGATCTGGCAGAGTCGAGAAACCAGGATAATTATTATGTAAGGGGAACTTTCACCAGGGAAAACCTGGATTTTGCAGCTGATGTCCTTCATCTTGCAGATCAGGGATTCAAACAGGTGTCCGTTGAGCCGGTAGTAGCCGGAAAGGATTCCGGTTATGATATAAGAGAAGAAGATTTGCCCGTTCTCTATGAAGAATATGAGAAACTGGCATTGGAGTACCATAAAAGGTGGAAATCCGATAACTGGTTCAATTTTTTCCATTTCATGGTGGACCTCAGTCAGGGACCTTGCGTGGCGAAGCGGTTGGGAGGCTGCGGTGCAGGGCATGAGTACCTCGCCATCACGCCTGAGGGAGACATATACCCATGCCATCAATTTGTGGGTATGGAAGAATTTAAAATGGGCAATGTAGAAGAAATGTATATAAAGAGAAGTACGCAAGACCGGTTCAAAGGCTGCAATGTATACACTAAAAAGGACTGTATGGAATGCTGGGCCAAGTTTTATTGCAGCGGAGGCTGTGCAGCCAATGCCCAACAGTTTAACAATGATCTTCATACTCCGTATTCCATCGGTTGTGAACTGGAGAGAAAAAGAGTGGAATGTGCTCTTTGGCTGAAGGCCGTAGAAGGTAGTGAAGAATAAAACAGGGAGGTATTTCTGATGCTTCACCCATATAAGAATAGCAGTCCTGCCATCCATGAGACCTGCTTTATTGCTCCCGGAGCTGCAGTTATTGGAGAAGTGGCAATGGGTAAAAATTCCAGTGTGTGGTTTAACACTGTACTCCGAGGCGATATGGCACCTATCATTATTGGCGAGAATACCAACATACAGGATGGTTGTGTACTGCATTGCGTGCATAATAGAAAAGTAGAAATTGGAGATACTGTAACTGTAGGCCACGGCGCAATTTTGCATAGCTGTACCATTGGGGATAACTGTCTGGTCGGAATGGGTGCCATTATCCTGGATGGGGTGGAAATAGGGAAAAACTGCATTATAGGAGCGGGAAGCCTGATAACACCCAATACGATAGTGCCGGAGGGGTCACTTGTTTTAGGAAGTCCTGCCAAAGTAAAGCGTACCTTGACACAGGAAGAGATGGAGAATATCCAGCGGAATGCCGGGGCCTATATAAAGCTGGTGCAGGATTATACGGATAGCCAACGCTAAGCACTATGATTTCCAGCAGTAAAACAGCCGGTTTCCGGGATGGTTTTAATGCTGGATAAATTTTGGCCTGGAGTTGGAGATCTACAAAGCAATCGGAGGTACATAGGATGCAAATGCTGACTGTAAAAGACATCAAAAATAGTGAAGAAATCAAGACATTTTTGCGAGTAACGGAGAAACAGCTGGATGCCAATGGGTATACCGAGCATTCCTTTCGTCACGTAGGCTTGGTTTCCAAAACAGCTGGGGATATTCTTGCGGCATTAGGGTTTGAGGAAAGGGAAGTAGAGCTTGCAAGAATTGCAGGGTATCTTCATGATATCGGGAACGCCATTAACCGTGTGGATCATGCTCATTCCGGCGCAATTCTTGCCTACAGTCTTTTGACCAAAATGGGGATGGGCCCGGAAGAAGCGGCAGAGGTCATGCTTGCCATCGGAAATCATGATGAAAATACGGGAAATGCAGTAAGCCACATATCGGCGGCCTTAATTCTTGCGGATAAGTCGGATGTACATAGAGGCAGAGTAAAAAACAAGGATTTTGCCACCTTTGATATTCACGACCGGGTTAATTATGCGGTAGAGGACTCCTCCATCCATATAAACAAAACGGATAAGCAGGCTGTCTTGAAGCTGACCATTGACACCAAGATATGTCCTGTGATGGACTATTTTGAGATCTTTCTGGCGAGAATGAGCATGTGCCGGAGGGCCGCAGAATACCTGGGATTGAAATTCCAGCTCATCATAAATGGAAATCAGCTTCTGTAAAACTTTTACATCACAAAAGTGTAAAAGCTGTAAAGTATTGACGGAAATTTTCTATAGTTATATAATATCTTCATGCGGACTAGATCAAAAGGGGGATTATTGCATATGAGGACAAGCAATTGGGTTAAACTATTTTCGGTTATCATCATAATCGGACTTTTAACCTATATCACAAATTTTGGTTTGAATTTGTTCGGATTATATATTCCGGGCGCGAAAGACATCAGAACAGGTATCGATATCAATGGAGGTATTGATGCCACTTTATTTGCTATCAAAGAAGACGGAAGCAAACCGACAGAAGCAGAACTTGAATCGGCAAAGGTCATTATGGGAAAAAGATTGGATGCTAAGAACATCGTTGATAGGGATATAACCACCGATGCTACGAATGGCAGCATCGTAATCAGAATTCCTTGGAAAGCTGGGGAAAAGGATTTTAACCCGCAAAAAGCGATTGATGAACTTGGGAAGACTGCACTTTTGACTTTCCAGGAAGTCGATGAAACAAAGAAGGATGGCAATGGCGCATATCTGCCTACAGGAAAAATTGTTCTTCAGGGTATCCAGGTAAAAAATGCGAGACCTGAGACAAATCCTGAGACAGGGGCAATGGATGTTGCACTGGAACTGAATGACGAGGGTGCAAGAAACTTTGAGGAAGCTACAGGAAGACTGATTGGTAAGCCCATTGCCATTTTTATGGATGACCAGTTGATTTCTGCTCCCACTGTAAATGACAGAATTTCCGGCGGAAAAGCGGTTATAACCGGGCAGAGGGATGCGGTAGAAGCATCGAATCTCGCGGCTACTATAAGAGCAGGTGCACTTCCGTTTAAACTTGAAACAAAGCAAGTTAACTCCATCAGCCCGATGCTGGGTAAGGGAGCACTTGATACAAGTATTCTTGCAGGTATGGTAGCATTTGGTTTGGTATGCCTCTTTATGATTTCCTATTATAGATTACCGGGTCTTATTGCATGTGTTGCATTGCTGGGTCAGACCATCATGCAGTTGCTGGCGATTTCATGGCCTGGACTGACATTAACCCTGCCAGGTATCGCAGGTATTATCCTGTCCATCGGTATGGGAGTTGACGCGAATGTTATCACAGCGGAAAGAATCAAGGAAGAGCTTAAGAGTGGAAAATCACTCCGTGCTGCAGTGGATGCCGGATTTGATCGAGCATTTACAGCAATCTTTGATGGTAACATTACGGTGTTGATTGTTGCTGTAATTCTTTACATCTTTGGAACCGGAGCAATGCTTTCCTTTGCATATTCATTGGGTATCGGAGTATTGCTGAACTTTGTAAACGGTGTTACGATTTCAAGAATTCTCATAAAATCCGTATCAAATCTGAAAGCAGCTAAGAAAAACTGGCTGTATGGGGCATAAGGAGGGGATAAGACATGTTGGATATCATAGGAAAAAGGAATTACTTTTTTGCATTGTCAATCATCCTCATACTTGCAGGGGTTGTTGCTGCATTTGTGAATGGAGTGAAGCTTGATATACAGTTCCAGGGTGGTACTATCATCCAGATGCAGGTAAATGACTCCAATGTCGATACGCAAAAGGCACAGGATGTTGTAAAGAAGGCAATCGGTAAGGAAACCAACGCACAGCATTCACAGACCATTGATGCGGAGAATGCAGGTAAGAAAATCGACCTTTTGGTTTTAAATATTGGAAGTGAAGATACATTAACCGGAGATGAAGTGAATAAAGTGGTAGAAGCGATCCGAAGTGAATTTAATGTCAAAGCGGATTCGGAAGTTAGTGTAAACAGCGTAGCTCCTTTCATCGGTAAGGAAATCATGGAAAATGGTTTGAAGGCTGTTATCTGGGCTTCGATTCTTATTATACTGTACATCTGGTGGAGATTTAGCACGATCTCCGGGCTTTCTGCCGGCGTTATGGCTTTGGTTGCTCTGTTACATGATGCAGCGATGGCAACGGCAGCCTATATTATATTCCAGATACCGTTGAACGAACTCTATATAGCGACGATATTGACGATATTAGGCTATTCTATCAATGATACCATCGTTATTTATGATAGAATCAGAGAGAATACCAAGCTGTTTAAGAAGATGCCTATTGGCGAATTGGTAAACAAAAGTATTAATCAGTCCTTAACTCGTTCCATCAACACCAGTGTTGCAATATTTATCAGTATTGCAACGGTGTATGTATTTGCAGCTATCAATAACATCGGAACTATGAGGGACTTCGCTCTGCCGATGATGATTGGTACTATCAGTGGTTGTTATTCCACTATATTCATTGCAGGTCCATTGTGGGTTATGTGGAAGGAGCACCAGGCAAAGAAAAAGATCGCAGCGAAGCATGCGGCATAATAATAGCAATAAAAAAGTGCGGGTACAAAGTACCCGCACGTTTTTATTCAGGCTGTTGACAAACATAATTTGCCAACAGCCTTTTTCATGTAATTACCAAGGAAAAAGAGAGCAATGTATAGTAAAATAAGGGTTTAGAGGGGGTTATACAATGCTTAAAATAACAGATAAAAAAGTAGATTTAACAAACTATGAGTTTGTTTGCATAGATAACATGGTTCCACAGGATCATATTTTAAGAAAGATCGATCAACATATTGATTTCACATTCATTGACGGTCTCGTAAAAGATCTCTACTGTCCCGATAACGGCAGACCCGCAGTAGATCCCAAGATTCTTTTTAAGATGCTTTTTTTAGGATATCTCTTTGGGATTCGCTCAGAAAAGCAGGTTGTACGAGATGTAGAAGTAAATGTAGCATACCGGTGGTTTCTGGGATATACCCTTACAGATAAAATCATAGATGCTTCTACTATCAGTCAAAACAGAATACGCCGCTTTAAAGGGACCGATATATTCCAACAAATATTTGATCATATTGTAATCCAAGCCATCGAGTATAAACTCGTAAGTGGAAAGGTGCTGTATACAGACTCTACCCACCTAAAAGCAAATGCGAATAAAAAGAAATATATAGAACAAGAAGTGAAGAAGTCTGTGAAGGAATATGTGGAAGACCTGGATAGAGCCGTGGAAGCAGACAGGGAAAGCCACGGTAAGAAACCTCTAAAAAAAAAGACTTTGAACCTGAATTAAGCAAAATCAAAGTAAGTACGACAGACCCTGAAAGTGGGTATATGGTGAGGGATGGAAAGCCCAAAGGCTTCTTCTATCTTGATCACAGAACTGTTGATATTAAATATAATATCATTACGGATGTCCATGTTACTCCTGGTAATATCAATGATGTTGATCCATACATCGCAAGATTAGATCGACAAATTTCCAGGTTCAAGTTTGATGTCAGGTATGTAGGGCTTGATGCCGGATACTTTGCCAACCCCATATGTAAAAGGCTGTCGGAAAGAAACATTCAAGGTGTTATCGGGTTCAGACTAGGTCCTCATGTAAAAGGAAAACACAATAAATATAAATTTCAATACGTTAAAGAACTTGATATTTGTGTCTGTCCAGATCTTAGGGCACTAAAATATAAGACGACAGCTAGGGACGGGTATAAGGAATATGTAAGTGATCCTGAAGATTGTAGATTCTGTTCTCAAAGGGAACAATGTCTTACAGATAAGAGTGATCGCAGAACCATACGACGTCACGTCTGGGAGGAACACAAAGACCAGGTTTGGCGATTTACCAAGACGGATAAGGGCAAGAAACTTTACAAGAAAAGAAAAGAGACCGTAGAGCGAAGCTTTGCAGATTCAAAAGAACTGCATGGGCTTCGCTATTGCAGGTTACGGGGGTTACTGAATGTAAGTGAACAGTGCCTGCTCACAGCAGCAGCCCAGAACATAAAGAAGATAGCCATGGTACTCGCCAGGCGTTCTTCTTATCGATCTCCTAAAAATATATTCCAAATCCTGGATATATTAATCGTAGAGATACATATACTTTCCAATAATTATGTAAATAAAAGTAAAAACCACCAAGTTGGTAACTTGATGGTTAGTCATTAACCTGAATAAAAAAGTGCGGGTACAAAGTACCCGCACTTTTTTATTGTTTGTTCCGATACCTCGGGACAAATAAAAAACACCTGCTATTCAGGTGTTGTAGAAAGTCTATTCTATAGGCTATTTACTAATTCTTCTTAAAAATAAAGTCCATGATTAATGCTCCAAGGACTACCTCTGCAAATACAGTAAAACTGGACTTCACTATGTTAAGAGCGATAAACTCAAAGTATGAATCGTATCCGATCATGAAGTGGTTCATAACCACCAGGAGGGTTCCAACTGCGAACAGGGCCAGGAAGGCCTGAGTTCCGTATTTAAGTAAAAGTTTAGGAATGTGCTCCAGTTTTTTAAACTGTGTGAATATTTTTTCAATGCCCCTTACGATAATTGATTGCATAGCTCACAACCATCCTTTCCCCACTATATTTTCAATACCAACTAGGCACTATGTTAACATAATATGCGCATACAAACAACCAGTAATATTTTCTAGTTATCGAGTCCAACCACGATAGGACAAAAACTTTTCTCTATTTTCTGTGATAATTACGTTTGTTTCGACATATAATCCCTCGGAGTTTCCATAAACAGGAACATAAATGTCAAAAAGATGATAAAATACGAACTTTTGGGCGAAACTTTACTGTATAAAAATCTTTGGCAATACTATATAATTTGCCTATAAAGAAAAATTGATAAATATCCATGAAGGGGGTTATGAAAATATGATAAATAAGCATTTGGAGAGAATGATAAAATTGGACAAGGAAGAACTTATAGATGAGATCAAGTATCCGATGAAGCTGGAGTATTATATAACAGAAAGTGAAATAGAAGAGCAGGATGAATTGCAGGGTATCAAAGCTTACGGCATCGAGATTGTAAAGCTAACAGGCGGCTTGGAAGTTGAAAGGGAGCTGGTTAGGAATTACTGCTGCAATGAGAATACTGCGAGGAACACCATTTGCTTGCTTGCAGATAATAGTGTAACTCCTTCGGGTTTACATCTTGTATTGGACAATTTGATTGGAGTTTAAGGAAGAAATGCCGGCGAAAAGCCGGCATTTTTTATGTGAAAGAATGCTATTTATTGACAATGAGGATTTTGTAATGTATATTCATTATTTAAGTAAACTATAGATAAATACTAAAATTAATAAAGCCATATATGTGTTGGAAGGGGTTTACAAGTACTATGCATTTTGATACGGGCTTATTACTGCAAATATTTTTTTTGGTTGTCTTAGTGGGAGTGAACGCTTTTTTTGCTTCATCAGAAATAGCAATTATATCTTTAAATGACAATAAAATAAAAAAGATGGCCGATGAAGGACATAAGAAAGCGGGTTTGCTTCAGGCACTGATTAGTGAGCCCAGCCGATTCCTTGCGACCATACAGGTGGGTATAACCCTTTCAGGGCTTTTAGCCAGTGCTTTTGCGGCCGAGAGTTTTGCGGACAGGCTTTCGGGAACTGTGGAAGCTACAGGAATACCTATAGACCCATCCATCGTAAAGCTATTATCCCTGGTCATCATTACTATATTATTATCCTATTTCACATTAGTTTTTGGCGAGCTGGTACCCAAAAGAGTTGCCATGCAAAAACCGGAGAAGATTTCCATGATTGCCATAAAACCATTAAGTGTATTATCTAGAATTACCAGTCCTTTTGTAAGGTTCCTGACTCTTTCTACTAATTTTATTATTCGTATTTTCGGGGGTAATCCGGATGCGGATGAGGAAGAAATAACCGAGGAAGAAATTCGTATGATGGTGGATGTTGGGCAGGAAAAAGGGGTTATTCAGGGAAGTGAAAAGGAAATGATCAATAATATATTTGAATTCGACAATACATTGGTTTCCGAAATCATGACCCATCGGACCGATATCATAGCTGTCCCCATTGATGCTGAACTGGATGAGATACTGGATATGGCGATCAATGAGAAATATACGAGGGTACCTGTATATGAAGATGTCATTGATAATATCATCGGGATTCTACATTTGAAAGATCTCATACCCTTTTTAAAAGACAATCAAAGAGAATCCTTCAGCCTGCGGAAAATTATTCGACAGCCGTACTATATACCTGCATCAAAGAAAACCGACCAGCTTTTTACGGAATTTCAGAAAAATAAAGTTCATATGGCTGTAGTCATTGACGAGTATGGTGGTACTGCAGGTATCGTGACGATAGAGGATCTTCTGGAGGAAATTGTGGGGAATATTTGGGATGAGTATGATGAAGAGGAAAGAGAAATAGAGAAAATTGATGAGAATACCTTTGTAATAAATGGAACCATGGAATTGGATGAAGTTGATGAATTTCTTGATATTCGATTACCAGTGGATAGTTATGAGACTCTCAGCGGCTTTCTGATCGGAGAATTGGGAAGAATTCCGGAAGAAGACGAAAAGCCTGTTGTCGAATATGAAGGTATTGTATTTAAGGTGGAAGAAATTGATGAAAAGAGAATTGCAAAAGTAAAAGTATGCAGAGCACTGTGAATCCTTCTATCTATATAAATATGCTCCCATAGCCGATTAATTATATGAGTATATATCGCGAAACGGGGGTATATATAAAGAGTACCAGCCGTAAGGTAATGTTAGGTATAAAGGTATAAATCATCAGGAAATGGCAAGTATATGCAATGTAAACGTGATTTTACTTCTAAAATTTTTTCATTTTATGAAGGAAAAGTCGGGTTAAATGTAGAATATATCATAAAGTAAACCACTGAGGATACTCCACAATTTATTATCTCATCTCAGAAAAGGGATGAGTTTTTATTTGCAGTGGATTTATGGAAAAATTTTTATAAATAATTTGTTTGATATTTATTTTGTTAAAAAAGAAGGAAAATCAGTAAAAATGTCGAACAAATATAAATCATGATTTGATTAGAAAGGAACAGGTGTAATTAAAAGATTTAATGCATAAACATTATTCTGAAGATTTAATTGAAGAAATCAGGGTAAATAACGATATAGTCGATGTCATATCAGAATATGTTAAGCTGGAGCGGAAAGGAAAAGACTACTTTGGTCTGTGCCCTTTTCATAAGGAAAAGACACCTTCCTTCAGTGTGGTTCCTGCAAAACAGATATTTTATTGTTTTGGCTGTGGTAAAGGTGGAAATGTGTTTCAATTTGTTATGAATGCAGAAAACCTTGACTATCTTGAATCTATCAGGCTTTTAGCCGATAGAGCCAGAATTGAACTTCCCGAGGGAGAAAGCGAGGAAGAGCGGGAAAAAGCAAGGTTTAGAGAAAGCTTAATAAAGATAAATACAGAAGCAGCGCGCTTCTTTTATAATGAACTAAATGCTGCAGAAAGTGAAAAAGCCAGAGTTTATCTGCAAAAAAGACGAATTCTACCGCAAACCATTAAGAAATTTGGAATGGGCTATTCACCTGAAAATTGGGACTCCCTCTACAAGCACTTGGCTGCCAAAGGATTTGAGGATAAACTGCTCTTGAAAAGCGGTCTTGTCTTGCAAAATAAGAATGGTGGCTGCTATGATCGTTTTAGGGGACGAGTCATGTTTCCCATTTTTGATATACGGGGAAATGTAATCGGATTTGGCGGTAGGGTCATGGACGATTCACAGCCTAAATACATGAATTCACCTGAAACTTTTGTATACAGTAAAAGTAAGAGCTTATATGCCCTGAATTTTGCAAAAAACAGCGGTCAAAAGAGAATTTTAATTGTGGAAGGCTATATGGATGTAATATCCCTTCATCAGAGTGGAATAATAAATACAGTAGCTTCCTTGGGCACCGCCTTGACAGAAAGCCAAGGACGTATTCTCAAGAAATACGCGGAAGAGATTATTATATCCTATGATGCGGATACAGCTGGACAAGCAGCTACTATGAGAGGGCTGGATATACTGAATGATATCGGATGTAATGTTAGAGTACTTACCGTACCTGACGGAAAAGATCCGGATGAATTTATCAAAAAGCATGGAAAAGATGAGTTTAACAGGCTGATCGATAATTCAATATCTCTTGTTGAATATAAGATAAAAGTATTGAAAAAGCAGATCAACACAGAGACTACCGAGGGAAAAATCAGCTTCCTGAATAAGATTGCCGATTTGCTCTCGAAAATAGATAATGGCGTTGAAAGGGAAGTTTACGTAGGTAAATTGTCAAAGGAATACCAGATTTCAGAAGAATCCATTTACTCTGAGATCTATAAAAGAATAAAGCCTCGGAATAACTTCCGGGCTCCCGTTTCAGGGGCAAGGGAAATAGAAAAAAAGCCTGTTAGAAATACGGCAGAAACAAAGGATGAAAAAACAACCTATTATGAAAGAATGATTCTTGCCTTCCTGTGTGTAGACAACAGTGTTTACCGGGTAGTTAGAGATAAAGTCAGGATAGAGGATTTTTTGGATCCGGACAATCAAAAGGCAGCAGATTTTATTATCCGTCGGTTGGAGGATAATAAAGGAGTAGTGCCGGCAGAACTGATGAGTGTAGTAGAGGGCGCAGCAGCGAACGAATTTGCACGAATAATTCAGGAAGAATGCAATTGTGAGGATAATATTAAGGCTGTTTTGGATATAATTAAAAGAATGGAATTAGTAAAATTGGAAAAAAGACAGCAGCAAATTTTAAATTTGTTAACTAATAGAAGTGCATCAGTAGAAGGAGATGTTGAAAAATTAAAACTGGAACTGCAATCAATTATTATGAAGAAAAGAAGCCTTTAAATTTGCAAACAAAGAAAGGAGGGGTAGTAGTTTGAAACCAAATAATGAAGGAAAAAAAGCAATTTTGAAAGATCTCATCGAAAGAGGAAAGGCGAAAGGCATGCTGACCTATAAGGAAATCATGGATGCCTTTGAAGAAATGGAGCTGGAACCGGAACAGATCGAGAAAATATATGAATCCATGGAAAGCCTGGGAATCGATGTTGTCGGCGATATTGAGGCTGAGATGGAGGACATACAGCTGACAGATGAAGATCTGGATATTTCCCTTCCCGAAGGGATCAGTATCGATGATCCTGTTCGAATGTATTTAAAGGAAATCGGTAAAGTGCCCCTTTTGTCTGCTGATGAGGAAATTGATCTGGCACAGAGAATGGAAAAAGGTGAAGTAGAAGCAAAGCGGAGATTAGCGGAAGCGAACCTCAGGCTTGTTGTCAGTATTGCCAAAAGATATGTGGGAAGAGGCATGCTTTTCCTTGATCTTATACAGGAAGGGAATTTGGGTCTTATTAAGGCCGTCGAAAAATTCGACTATACGAAAGGTTACAAATTCAGTACGTACGCTACCTGGTGGATAAGGCAGGCAATTACGAGAGCTATTGCAGATCAGGCGAGGACCATAAGAATTCCTGTTCACATGGTAGAAACCATTAATAAGCTGATAAGAGTTTCCAGACAGCTGCTCCAAGAATTAGGCAGAGAACCGTTGCCGGAGGAAATTGCAAAGGAAATGAACATGTCTGTAGATAAGGTACGAGAGATCATGAAGATTTCTCAGGAGCCTGTATCCTTGGAGACTCCTATAGGTGAGGAAGAAGACAGTCATCTGGGAGATTTTATACCCGATGATGATGCTCCAGCTCCTGCGGAAGCAGCGGCCTTTACACTGCTAAAAGAACAACTGATCGGTGTTCTGGATACTTTGACAGCTAGGGAGGAAAAGGTTCTACGGCTAAGATTCGGTCTGGATGATGGTAGAGCCCGGACTTTGGAGGAAGTTGGAAAAGAGTTTAATGTTACAAGAGAAAGAATCCGTCAGATTGAAGCGAAGGCTCTTAGGAAACTGAGACATCCAAGCAGAAGCAAAAAGCTAAAGGATTATCTTGATTAAAGGCTCCATTAAAAGCAATGGAGCTTTTTCACGGGATCGCTGATCCTATAGCTTAGTACGGAAACAAAACGAGACACGTAAATATAGATATCCGATTTTAGACTTGAATCGATCCAGTGGCAAAACTGCCTCAAAACCCGGATGTTTTAGCACTGGGAATTATAGATTTAAAGTTGGATATTTGTAAATCGTGTCTCATTTTGTTTTTAGGAAATAATGACAGGGATAAAATCAGCAAATTGGCAGAAAATATTAAAGGATTTACAGGCATGTATTTTAAACCTTATAGTACCAATGAAGGCAATACTTGAGTTTTTAGATGATTTTGTGTCGGAGGATTCAGGTCTAAAATACGATACCTTCAGCGAAGTAAAAGATGGCAAAAACCATGATCAGTTAAAGGAGTGACGGGAAAATGGAGTATAAAGGTGATTCTGTGAACAACAATGAAGTCGAGATTACAACGTATGACAGACTCTTAAGGGCATGGGAAAACTCAATGGAAATGGTACGGGACTTTGAAATGTATTCCAAAAGGATCGAAGATCCCCAGGTAAAGGATGTATTCAAGCAGTTTGCTGAAGATGAAGGAATGCACGCAACAAGGCTTAGGGAGCTTTTATTGGAGTACAGAAATAGGAAGCAATAAAGAGTCGGCTTGCGGGTTGAGAGTTGAGGAGGAGATATGACTCAGCACTTAACCCTAAATTCCGTTTGGGTGTAAGGAAGTTGAAGCCCCAGTCAATAACACTTAGCATAGTAAAGATATTGTAAGGTAAATTAGCGTATCTTCAAGCCATTCACTTTACTACTGTTGACCAATGATACCGGTATAAGTATAATAATATTTGCGCCGTAGATTTGAAATAATTCTGCGGACAATACGATATTCCTCAATAGCTCAGTTGGTAGAGCATGCGGCTGTTAACCGCAGGGTCGTAGGTTCGAGTCCTACTTGAGGAGCCATTAGGGCCTTTAGCTCAGTTGGTTAGAGCAACCGGCTCATAACCGGTTGGTCCGCGGTTCGAGTCCGTGAAGGCCCACCATGAAGCAAGGAGCTTTTCTTAGAGTTCCTTGCTTTTTTTGTCTATAAAGCTGTCAAAGCTTTCACTTTCAAGCATTTGAGCCATGACTCCCAAAGAGGAGGATTTTGCTACATTCCTCCCGTTAGAGCTTGAGTTAATGTATGGTATTACGGTTTCTGCCGCCATTTCGGTATCTTTTGTGTTTTTTCCTCTAGAGCCGGGAATCATAATTATTCATCTCCAATACCCTTTTATTTCTTACGATTATTATGTACAATAGAACTGGAAAATATATTAAGGTGCAGCGAAAAGATTACTTCCACTTTTTTGCGGGCCCTTCATGGTACCCATGCAGGGTGTAGCAAAATGATAGTGGATGTTATCTTTTCGCCAATCCGATACATTTCATAGGAGAAAATAAAATAATGGATTTAAAAGGACGTTTAAAATTGATTGCCCAAAAAGTACCTGAATGTAATCGTGTATGTGATATCGGGACAGACCATGCTTATATACCTATTTATCTTATACAAAATCATATTTGTAAAAAAGCTATTGCTGCTGATGTGGGCCAGGGGCCTCTCTCGGCGGCAGAAGAAAATATTCGCTCACACAAATTGGAGGACCGTATCGAGACCCGGCTTGGAGATGGATTGGAACCTATCGCTGAGGATGAGGTGGATATTATTGTTATTGCAGGTATGGGCGGAATACTTATTAAAGATATCCTGGAAAGGGACATTGCGAAGGCAAAAAAGGCGAAAGTTCTAGTACTGCAGCCGATGAATGCTCTTGAGATCACAAGAGAATGGCTTTATATACAGGGTTTTGAAATATTGGATGAGGAGCTTACAGACGAAGGGGAAAAAATATATAATGTGATTGTATGCAAATGGACAGGAAAAAGAAATAAAGTTGAAAAAATCAATTATTACATAGGAAAAAAGCTGATTGAGAAGCGCGACCCTCTCTTACAAGTATATCTGGAAAAAAAACTGCGCCAGGTAAAAGGAGTACTGATGGAGATGGAGAATACGAAGGATCACCATACGATGGAAGCAAGAATGGAATATGCGTATTTAGCGGAGAATTATGCAAAAATATTGGAGGAAATCAGACTGTAAAAGGAGGAAAGAGTATTTATGAGCATTATTTGCAATGACATAGCAGGTTTTATGGAAGAATTCGCGCCAACTTTCCTGGCGGAAGATTGGGATAATGTAGGTTTGTTGGTGGGAAGCCGCAGCCAGGAGGTTCGACGTGTACTGGTATGCCTTGAAGTTTCAGCCAAAGTTGTAGAAGAGGCAGTATCCAAGAAGATTGATTTGATCCTCTCACATCATCCCATGATATTTAAAGGCTTGAAAAGGATAGTAGCAGACGACTTTTCGGGTGGATTACTATATAAACTGATACGGAATAATATCGGCGTCTATAGTGCACATACGAACCTGGATGTTACAGATCATGGGATTAACGAACACCTGGCAGATATCATGGGTTTAAAAAATGTCAAAAACTTAAATCCCTATCAATCCGAGGATTTATATAAAGTGGTAGTATTTGTTCCGGAACGGGATGTGGACCGTGTAAGGGAAGCAATGTGCAGTGCCGGAGCAGGATGGTTGGGCAATTACAGCGACTGTACCTTCATGACCAAGGGAACAGGGACTTTTAAGCCGCTGGAAGGGACTCATCCCTACATAGGAACTCAAGGAGCCCTGGAAAAGGTAGATGAGTACAGGCTGGAGACAGTTGTACCCAAAAGCAGGATAGGCTGTGTGATATCCGCCATGTTAAAAGCACACCCTTATGAAGAGGTTGCCTATGACACATATCTCCTAAAGCTGAAAGGAAAGGAATATGGCTTGGGGAAATATGGCTCTCTGGAAACGCCTATGCGTTTTGACGAGTTTGTTCGGCATGTAAAAAATAAACTTAATATAAGTACAGTCCGGCTCATCGGTCAGCCGCCACAAGCAGTACAGACAGCTGCGGTTTTCTGTGGTGCTTTTGACGATAATTTTAGTGCTGTAGTACGAAATAGGATTGATGTATTGGTTGCAGGTGATATAAAGCATCATACTGCTTTCGATATGGCAGCGGCGGGAATTTGTGTGATTGACGCCGGGCATTTTGCGACAGAACGGATTATAGTCCCGCACCTGGCTGAAGTTCTTTCGAAGAAATTTCCTGAATTGGAAGTAATAGCGTCGGAAGTGGAAGAAGATCCAATAAAAACCTGTTGACACTCTGCCGTAAAATGCGTATAATTATAAATCCAGTGGTTGAAGATTTGCGAAAGCATAGCTTCTACTATATTTGAGTAAGCCAGATGGTCGCGTGTACAGTGCTGAAAGGCCGTATACGAGGAAAGTCCGGGCTCCATAGGGCAGGGTGCCGGGTAACTCCCGGTGAAGGCGACTTCAAGGAAAGTGCAACAGAGATATACCGCCTTGCTTGATGAAAGCAGGGTAAGGGTGGAAAGGTGAGGTAAGAGCTCACCAGCGGCATGGTGACTTGCCGTCTATGTAAACCCCACTTGGAGCAACACCGCATAAGGGACATATTGGTGGCCCGCCAGTCCCAGAGGTGGCTTGAGCTGTGTAGAAATGCATGGCCTAGATAGATGACTATCAAATACAGAACCCGGCTTATAGACTTACTCAATAAAATATCAGAAACACCCGCTTTTAAGGCGGGTGTTTCTGCTTTATAATATAAAAAAGGAACTTTATCTAAAAGGAAAGTGGATTACTCCTGATTCGGATGAGTTTATTACCGAACTGCAGTTTCCGGTGAAAAAACATGGAGACTAAGTATTGACTGGGCAGAAAATATATGTAATAATACCTAAAAAGTGAGTATGTTTAAGCAGTGCTGCAAGCAACATAGGGGCCAGGACAGCCCTACACGATTGGTCTATAAACCCTTCGGAGTCACTCTTGCGAGTGATTCTGCGGGTTTCTTTATTATTTGGGGGAGTGATAGCATGGAATTTATTATCCGACCAGTAAGGATTGAAGATGCGTCAGCTATTAATGAAATGAGGCGGATGGATGGCGTTAGGGAGAATACTCTTGGAATCTTTAGCGAAAGGGTTACAAGATCGGAGGATTTTATTCGGGGGCTCACTGAAAATGAACACCTGCTTGTTGCGGAAGTGAAGGAGGCAGAAGTGAGAAAGGTTGTCGGGATGGTTGGGCTCCATGTCGGTAGGAATCCAAGACTACGGCATTCCGCATCCGTGGGAATCATGGTGCATACTGACTACCAGGGAAAGGGAATCGGAACCGCATTGCTCAAAAAAGTGATTGATTTGGCGGATAACTGGCTGATGCTTGTAAGAGTTGAACTCACTGCTTTTGTGGAAAATGAAGGCGCGGTAAAACTATATCAATCGCTAGGGTTTCAGATCGAAGGAACCAAGAAGTACGCTGCCATCCGCAACGGAAAATATGCGGATGAATACCTGATGGCACGGTATAAGATTTGATTGAAATCGGCTATACCTGTGGTATAATATGGGTTATATCAGTGCCATACTTAACTTTATCATTTTAGGGGGTACACAGGTGCTTACGTTATACGTTACGCGACATGGGGAGACGGAATGGAACCTACAAAGACGCATGCAGGGATGGATGGATTCCGCACTCACACCAAAGGGGATCAGAGATGCAGCATCACTGGGTGAACGCCTAAAAGATGTGGAATTGAAGGCGATTTATTCAAGTTCAAGCAAAAGAACGCTTCGCACTGCGGAATTGATCCGGGGAGATCGTGAGATTCTCATCATTTCTGACAATGATCTCAGGGAGATCCATTTAGGAGAGTGGGAAGGAAAGGTCGCATCAGAGATTGAAATCGAGGACGCCGAAGAATATAGAGCCTTCTGGAAGACTCCGCATCAATATAAACCCAAGTCAGGGGAGAGTTTCTATGAGGTACATAACCGGGTAAAAGCTGCATTAGACAAAATTATCGCAGAAAATACGGATGGAAACGTTCTGATCGTGACTCACGCCGTTGTGGTGAAAATTATTATGTCTTATTTTAAAGGTCTTTCTCTTGAAACTTTATGGGAACCGCCTTTTGTACATGGAACCAGCCTATGTGTTATTGAGGGTGTCGACGGTGTGCCGGAGATTGTTCTGGAAGGGGATATTTCCCATTTGTCAGAGAATTAACGAGGATGAATGGAGCGTTAAAGGGAGGGCGAAAAAATGACAGAGACTACAAGCAAGATCATTGAAAAGCTGATCCTGTATTTTGATGGAGATACGAGGAGGATCAACCATGCTCTTAAAGTATTCGGCTTTGCAGGAGCCATCGGGCAGCTTGAGGGGATGAAGGAAGAGGAGCTGCAGATACTGGAGGCAGCAGCGGTTCTCCATGATATCGGAATTAAGCAAAGTGAAACCAAGCACGGTTCCTCTGCGGCTCGTTATCAGGAAATGGAAGGTCCAGGGGTTGCTCGAGAACTGATAGCAGATTTAGGACTTGGTGACAGCATCATGGAGAGAATATGCTACCTCATTGGAAACCATCATACCTACGGTAAGATTGATGGCCTGGATTTTCAGATTCTGGTAGAGGCTGATTTTCTCGTGAATATTTTTGAAGATGCGATGGATAAGGAGCAAGTGAACAGTATTGTGCAGAAGTATTTCAAAACTTCAGCCGGAACCCGGTTTGCCGCCAGCATGTACAGGGGGTAAGCGGTAGATTTCGTTTGGAGAGTATATAAATATACAATTTGGAGGGACGATTATGTTTAAGGAAATGCGCAGAAAAAATAGGGAACTATCAGAAGAGGAAGCTCGTGAGCTGCTAAAAGGCGGAGACTACGGTATATTATCAACTACCGGCGAAAATGGCTATGCCTACGGAATCCCCCTCAATTATGCCTGCGTAGAGAATGCAATATACTTTCATTGTGCTTTGGAGGGGGCTAAGCTGGATAACATTGCTTACAATAATAAGGTATCCTTTTGCGTAGTCGGGAAGACGGCTCCGCTTCCTGAGAAATTCAGTTATTCCTTTGAAAGCGTAGTTGCCTTCGGGGAAGCCCGGAAAGTAGAGGGAGAAGAGAAATATAAAGCATTGCTGGCACTGGTAGAGAAGTATTCCGGGGCCTATATGGAAAAGGGAAAAGACTACATTAATCACGATGCCCCAAAGACTGCGGTATTCAAAATAAGTATTGAGCATATTACGGGAAAAGCACGAAGATAGTAAAGGGCGGCCGGGATTTTATCCCTGGCCGCCTTTTTAATGGCTAAATAAAACAGGCGTCGCGAAAAATACTACTATAATAATTTTCCGCTGCACATTAGTCGGAATTTATAATATCGTAGTCTACTTCCGCATAATCCGGTGTAACAAGCTTTACAATATAAGCTTTCCCATTATCCAGAGCGGCGTTCGAAAGGGATATAATCTGAGCTCCGGTTCTGGAGGGTTCTCCGAGCAGTAAAACCTGATTGCCATGTACAATTGCTTTGCTGATAGAATGGCTGTAGACCAGAAAACTCTTCTCACCCTCTTTTAGCTGTTTAGTATCTTCCTTAAATCCCAACATCCCTAAAAGCTCTGTTCGCATTTCTTCGTCCGCAGGGAGGGCAAAAAGCTTGTGAAAGCTCAAACATATCTGTTCCGGGACATAAGCCCACTTTTTTTGATAATTTTCCTTCCAATCCGGGTCATAAATGGGGCGCTGGTACTGCTTGTTTTGATAGAGGGTTGTTATGCTCAATTTTTTGCCTTTTTCCAATGCAGTTTTTATATCTGCAATTTTCATATCCGATTCAGAAGGAATCGGACGGCAGGTATCTGCTGTTACAGTTTTATCTTCCAAGGGGATAAAGTATTGAAGCTCTTTTTTTAGCTGCTGATTTTTTCTGAGGAGTTCTTCCAGATTTTCATCCTTTTCTTCAGGCTGGGCAGAGGTCATAACGGTGTTTTCCTTGATTTTTTCCATAAGATAAGCATATCGGATGACATTTCCATACAGGTAATCTACTTCATAGCCTTTAGGCGTGGCCAGTTGAAAAATAAAATCCTGGGTATCTATTTTGTCCGGTAAAACCTGGTCCTGGACCAATGAGATAATCTGAACACCAGCCTTTGTAGGTTCACCGGAAAGTACCAGCTGGTTATTATACCTTTTAATACTCTTGACCTTGTAGTTATAGACCAGAAAGTTAATATTCCGGTGAGCATCGACAGGTACACTTTTGTTAAGACCAAGATTACCTTCAAAATCAAACCGGGCACTTAGCCCCAGGGGGAAGATAAAAAGCCGGTGCCTGGCATCAATGTTTTTAAAGCTGAGGTCTAGCCAGCCGCGGAAATAAAAGTCTTTCCATTGCGGGTCAAAAAGGGGCCTTTTATAATTTTCATCCTCGGATAAAATTTGGAAGGGAATCTCTTTTCCCTTTTTGAGGGCATCCTGAAGCGGGTAAACTTTAAAGTTATAATTTTTTTCACCGGGCTTCCAGCCAAGTACTGTCCTAAATTCATTTTCAAAAAGAACGATGTTTGTATCGGGTAGAATAGAGGAGAGGACACCTTGTAACTGGCCGTTTTCTTTTTCAAGTTTCGATAGGGCTTCCGAATCTGTTGTAAGCATTGTCTGCAAATACACAGAACCCTGCCGAATAACAACGGTAATCAGTGCAGTCATAAATAGGGCAGCCATGCAAGTTAGGAGAAAAAAGCGGATTTTTTTAGGAGTTATAACAATAAATATATTTTTCACATCCATCACCCGGTTTATATTTATTCAAAGGATCGGTAATGTATACTCCGGACAGCAATAAGTTTACGAGGGGATGCAACAGAAACCTTACTAAACAGGCACATTAATAATCAAGGAAAATTCAGTGCCCATAGCGCATTAAAGGAAAAGCAGTAGAACTCTTTGTACGGTATATAAGATTAAAATGTGAGGTGAATATGGATGGTGCAAAGATGGGTAAAGGAAGACAAAAAGCACCTGCTGACCTCAGCAAGTGCCTTTCTGCCGGTTACAAACTCACATCGATGGTTCCACCGATATGGGGAGCAACGGACAATTCCATGGTTTTGGTTGTGGCAGCCTGCATGTCCTGCAGCATTACGCTCACAGACATGGCATCCTGGTTCATGGCTTTCTGTAAAGTTGCCATTCCGATAGCCTGCTGGAGACTATAAAGGTTTGCCTGCATGAGATTGTTGATTTCCATGTAACAGCCTCCCTCATATATAGGATTCCTATATTATATCGTCGTTTGTCCGATATTTGTTCATAATGCGTTTGAAAATCTCTCCGCAGCTCGGCGGTGTATAGGTAATTGCATTTGCACCGGCCTCTATGGTCTCGCGTATGCTTTCCTCCGTGGGACCACCGGTTGCTATGATGGGAATTTCCGGGTGCTGGTCCCGTATTCTCTTAACGATATCTGCCGTTTTTGCGGCACCGGAGACATTGAGTATGGTGGCACCGGCATCCAGTCGCTTTGCGAAATCCGTTTTATCGGAGATAACAGTGACAACAATAGGGATATCAATTCTTTCCCGTAACCGGACAAGCGTCTCATTGGGAGTCGGTGCATTCACAACTACGCCGATGGCTCCCTGAAATTCGGCATCCATAGCCAGGTTTATCACACGCTTTCCGGTAGTCGTTCCACCTCCAACACCACAAAAAACCGGAATATCTGAAGCGCTGATAATGGAATGGGTGATGATAGGTTGGGGCGTAAAAGGATATACGGCAATGACTGCATTAGCATTACAATTCTTAATGATTGCTACATCGGTGGTGAACACCAGGGATTTGATCAGTTTGCCGAAGATTCGGATTCCGCTGACTTCATTGATGACTTCCGGTAAAACAATCATATGTTTCCTTAAATTACCCTGAATTTCAGGTACAAATTTACTCAAGATACTCGCTCCTTTATTGAAATATCTATATATAATTATTCGATTTAAAACATGAAAATATTAATACTGCAAATTCCGAATACTTGCAGCCTACCAGTAATATCCTTTTTATAGAACTCTTTATGAGGTATAAACTATGGTATGGATTATATATGGCATCTGGTTTCTTATTGTTTCGTTTATACCACTGGTTATAACGATTATTATATATTTTACATTCAAAAAATATTTATGGGTAGTTCCAGCTTCCGGTCTTCTGCTTGCCTTGATGCTGGTAATACGGGATGTTGTGCGGTTTATGCCGCCGGGAGCTTTTGGAGATCGGTTTATATCGTATTTCACCGATCTCGTTGCTTTAAGCTTTTACGTGTTTTATTTGCCCATCGCTGTACTTGCCTGTGTCTATCCGTTTTTGTTTTATCTTGCGGGAGAGGCGGTGGCGCGGATGAATCATCATAAATAGTGCATCCGAAAGGGTTATGTTTCTTCAAAAGGAATGAATCAAGTGAACTTGCCAAATACTAATGGAGAGTGAAAATATAACTTCATCTTTTTTGCGGGCCCGCCATTGTCTCAGTGAAGGGTGTAGCAAAATTATAGATGAAGTTATATCTTCACCGACTCTAAACAGAGAAGTAAAATAAAAGATGAAAGGAAGTATATATATGGATATCAGTATAAAAAATCTGCTGCTGGCAGGGATTGGAGCCGTGAGCGTCACCTTTGAAAAAGGGATGGAGATGATCGATGACTTGGTAAAGAAGGGCGAGCTGACCATGAGCCAGGGAAAAGAGCTGACGGACGAGCTGAAAAGAAAAGCCACTGCGCAGATGACTCAAAAACCGGAAGAGCAGCCATTAACAGTGGATAAGCTAAAGGAAGTACTTTCAACGTTGCAGTTGGTTACGAAGGATGAATTTGAAGCATTGAACGAGAGAATAAAAAGACTGGAAAGTAAATAAGAAAAAAGGAAAGTAAGTGCAGCTGAGCGAAGTGCACTTACTTTCCTATAAACGGAACGATATTTGAGGTGCATATGGAGATTACTACAGCGAAAAAAAGATTGAAGGAAATAACCTCGGTATTTATAAAATATGGTATGCGGGATGGAATTCGGAATATAACCAATCCGTTACAGATACGGCTTGCTTTGGAAGAGCTGGGACCTACCTTTGTTAAAATCGGACAAATTCTCTCAACACGACCGGATATAGTACCGGAGTCCTTTGTAAAGGAATTCCAAAAGCTGCAAGATAATGTGCTTTGTGAGGATTATGAGGTCATAAGAAATATCATTGAAACGAGTTTTAATAAACCATTGGAGGAGATTTACAAGGATTTTGACAGTGAGCCTATTGCTTGCGCTTCCATGGCAGTGGTGCATAAGGCCGTGTTGAAAACAGGAGAACAGGTGGTAGTGAAAATACAGCGGCCGAATATCCGGGAAATAATGAGTCAGGATATTGCCATACTGAAAAGATTGAGCGGTTTTGCCAAACTTACTCCTCAAGGAAATGTTTTTAACATGGAGGAAGTGGTTGAAGAACTGTGGAATGCGGTAAAACAAGAACTGGACTTTCTTAACGAGGCAGCAAACATTGAAAAGTTCAGAGAAACCCAGCGGAATGTGAAATGCATTACCTGCCCAAAGGTTTATCATGAATATACCACCCTTAACATATTGGTGATAGAATACATAAAGGGAATTAAAATCGGAGATATCGCCCAACTGGAGCAAGAGGAATATGACATTGAGGACATAGCGAAAAAACTTACAAATAATTACTTTAAACAAATCTTTGAGGATGGATTCTTCCACGCCGATCCTCATCCCGGGAACATTATGATTAAAAACGGACAAATTGCTTTCATCGATTTTGGAATGGTGGGAATCCTCAGTAAGTCGATCCGGGAGAAATTTATCAATTTTTTATTTGGCGCGGCTACCAGAAATATTGATGTCATGACATCTTCCCTCTTGAGAATTGGGGTCAAAAAGGGAAAAATCGATACAAAAAGACTGCATTCCGACATTGAAAGTATTTACAATACTTATATTGATGCCAGTTTGGAGGACATTGAGCTTCCACAGTTCATGAATGATATTTTCACTACCTGTAAAAAAAATAACATTTCAATGCCACACGATATTACGATTATGCTTAAAGGGGTAATTACCCTGGAAGGTGTAGTGCTCAAGCTGGCTCCTGATTTAAATATCATGGAGATCGCCATACCCTTTGTCAAAAGCCTGATGATAAAGGAAAGGAACCTAGAGGGAGACCTGCTGGAGCAAATGGAGAATTTGTACATCCTGTCCAACTCAGCACTGAAAATTCCCGCCCGGTTTCTGGAGCTTATAAACAGTGTGATCGCAGGAAAGCTGAAAGTTCAAATAGAGCATACCAATCTGGACGCAAGTATAGGGGAACTGAATAAAATGGCTAACAGACTGACCTTTGGAGTGGTAGTGTCGGCATTGATCATCGGTTCCTCTCTTGTTATTAAAGTGAATGCAGGTCCTGAAATCCTCGGAGTCTCGAGGATAGGACTCATCGGGTTTGTAGGCGCAGCGGTCCTTGGTATGTGGCTGCTCATATCAATTATACGATCCGGAAAAATGTAATGCCGTTATAACTTTTTTTCTGGTTTACTTTTTTCAGGTTTATGATATAATGAAATATATAGTTAAAAATTTAACGAGGTTGACTATGGAGAAAGAAAACAGACTGGCTGTAGTAGGGATCGTCGTATTCAACCGTGAGGAATCCGCCAAAAAGGTAAATGATATATTAAGCCTATACGGAAATTTAATTGTAGGAAGAATGGGAATTCCTTATAAGGAAAAAGGGGTTTCCATTATGTCAATTATTGTTGACGGAACCATGGATGAAATTGGAGCTTTGACGGGGAAATTGGGTAACATACAGGGTGTCAAGGCGAAGGTTACAGTAACGTATTAGTATTTTGGAACGGTGCTCGGCAATTGGGTTCTACGGCGTGGGGAAATCCCCTTCATCAAGGAGCTGAAGATAACAATTGAATACAATTGAATTTACCTGACGGGAAGGTGCTGCCTGAACGAAGGGAAGAGTCTGAATGGGATGATCATGGATTGGTTAACTCTTCTCTTGCTTTGCGTTCTGCAGCAGGGGAAGAGTTTTTTATATGGAAATTTTAGAAAAGGGGAAGAGGCACATGGTAGATTTCATAAAAGAGGATGAAATAAATTCACTCATCGAAACATTCGCTGATGTTCCGAAGGAAAAAATCCGGGAGATCTTGGCAAAAGCGCGAGAATGCAGAGGGCTTGAATTGGAAGATGCGGCGGCACTGCTGAATGTACAGGATGGGGAGTTGTTGGATGAACTTTATGAAGCGGCAAAGTTCATCAAGAACAAGGTATATGGCAAACGCGTGGTTTTGTTTGCACCTCTTTACACCAGCAACGAGTGCACGAATAATTGCCTGTACTGTGGATTCCGAAGGGACAACAAGGAATTGCACAGAAAGACCTTACACCTGGAGGAGATTGTTACGGAAGCAAAAGCCATGGAGGCACAAGGGCATAAAAGAGTTTTGCTGATTTGTGGTGAGGACCCGGGAAAGACCCATGTAAAACATATGGTAGAGGCTATGGAAGCAATCTATAAAAGTACGGATATACGAAGAATCAATGTGGAAGCAGCTCCGATGAAGACAGAAGAATACAGGCTGTTAAAGGAAGCGGGCATCGGAACCTATGTCATCTTTCAGGAGACCTACCATAGGGAAACCTATAAAAAAATGCACCCTAAGGGTTTGAAAGCGGATTATGATTGGAGAATCACTGCCATTGACAGAGCTTTTGAAGCAGGGATTGATGATGTGGGAGTAGGCGCATTGCTGGGCCTGTACGACTATCGGTTTGAGGTTTTGGGCTTGCTGATGCACATAAGAAGTTTCGAAGAGCGATATGGAGTTGGACCTCATACCATTTCAGTGCCCCGACTGAGACCGGCGTTGGGCTGGGCATTGGAGGAGGTTCCCTATGCGGTGAATGATGAGGATTTTAAAAAGATTGTTGCTATCTACCGGCTTGCTGTTCCTTATACCGGTATCATCCTATCTACCAGGGAAAGACCGGAATTCAGGGATGAACTATTGAGTCTGGGAATATCGCAAATCAGTGCAGGATCAAAAACAAGCCCTGGAGGTTACCAGGAGGAAGAAGATAAGGCAGATCAGTTTGAGGTCAGCGACCATCGAAGTCTTCCCAAAGTATTGGAGACGATTTGTGAAAAGGGCTATATTCCCAGCTTC
Organism: Bacillota bacterium; assembly: GCA_023419605.1. GTDB lineage: Bacteria > Bacillota > Clostridia > Acetivibrionales > JAEZXR01 > JAEZXR01. Next base: position 96,718 of record JAEZXR010000061.1, read on the forward strand.
TGTACAGCCTGTTACAGAAGGTGCAGAACAGGACCGGCTTTTATGGAGTTTGCCAAAGAGGCGGAAATTCATGAGTTTTGCCAGCCCAATGCCATACTGACCTTTAAAGAGAATCTTCTGGATTATGGTACGGAACAGCTGCGGCAAAAAGGTGAGGAAATCATACAAAAAGCATTGGACGAGATAGAGGATGAAGCGATGCGGCATAGTACGCTGGAAAGGCTCTGTGAAATTGAAGCCGGTAAAAGAGATTTGTATTTTTAAGGAGTGGAAAAATGGCTGAGAAGGCTTATTTGATCATAGCAAAGAATACGGCACAAATGTTGTTGGTGGATAAAACTCTGAGAATGGCTGGAATCAACACGGATATGGTGCCTGCACCACCGGAGACCGGCTCTGTATGCGCGATCGTGGTTAGAATTCTTGAAGGAGATCTGGACAAAGCCCGAAGGATACTTGAAAGCAGCGGTACGGATATAACGGACATTATCGAGGAGAAGAAGCTAAAGCTCCAGGGACTTATCGATAAGAAGCTGGGTGCTGCGGTAACCGATACATTTTTACAAATCCTTCGCAAAATTGAAGAAGGCGAGGATCTGAACCACAGGGAAATCACTTATCTATTGTCTACGGACAAAGAAAAGGAAATAGAACTGATCTATCATGCAGCAGACCGGCTTCGGAAGGAGATGGTGGGGGATGTGGTGGAAATCCGGGGAGCCATTGAATTCTCCAATCACTGTAAGAAAAGCTGTAAGTACTGCGGTATTAACGCAATGAATTCCAGTGCTCGTAGGTATCGAATGACCGAGGAGGAGATACTGGAAGAAGTAGACCGGATGAATGAAATGGGGTTAAGAACGGTGATCCTTCAGTCTGGAGAAGATGGATGGTGGACAAAGGAGAAAATTCTAACGCTTCTGCGAACCATTAAAGCTCGGACAGGCATGCGGATTACACTGAGTGTAGGAGAGAGAACCCGGGAGGAATATGAGGAATTCAAAAATGCAGGAGCAGATAATTTCCTGCTAAAGATAGAAAGTACTGACAGGGATATTTTCAAGGAGATTCATCCGGACGATGACTTCGACCACAGGGTACAATGTTCCCGATGGTTGAAGGAACTGGGATATATTAACGGTTCCGGCAATATCATCGGACTTCCGGGACAGACGGTGGAGGTTATTGCGAATGACATCCTGTACTTTAAGGAGATGGGCATCAATATGATCGGTATTGGCCCCTTTATACCTGCCAAAGGAACGCCCTATGAGCATTTGCCCCATGGGGACATCGAACTGACGCTCCGAACGGTGGCGGTAACAAGAATTGTTTGTAAGAAGGTATATATTCCTTCCACAACAGCACTGGCGTCTCTGGACAAGGATGCACAAGTAATGGCCTTGAAAGCTGGAGCCAATACCATCATGCTCATCAACACTCCTGCAAAGTACAGACAAAACTATAAGATCTATGACAATAAAAACATGGTAGACATGGAGGCTGCGCTATACGCAGTAGAGAAGGCCGGAAGAAAGCTGCCGGCGTACTTGAAGTTATGAATAATGAAGACTCAATAGGGAATAGGGAAGGAAGAACTCGTTCAGATCAAAGAGAGTAATTTTCAATTTTCCATTCTCAATTATAAATTTTTAAAGTTGGGGGTATGTTTATGAATTCTACACCAGTATCTAGCAGGATGCATATTGGAATTTTTGGGAGGCGAAATGTAGGGAAGTCTTCACTGATTAATGCACTGACAAATCAGGAGATCGCTGTAGTTTCGGGAGTGCCGGGGACGACGACGGACCCGGTATATAAAACGATGGAGCTTTTGCCCATAGGACCTGTGGTGATCATCGATACGGCTGGTTTGGATGATGAGGGGGATTTAGGAAACTTACGAATAGAAAAAACATATGATGTGTTAAGGAAAACCAATGTTGCAATTGTTGTTATAAATGCGGTAGATGGAATTACGGGATTTGAGAGGGAATTTGTTCAGAAGCTCAAGCAAAAGAACATTCCTACCCTGGGTGTTGTCAATAAGAGTGATTTGCAAGAAGTGACCGGAGAAGAGCTGGAAAGCTTCAAGAAGGAACTGGGAGTTCCTGTGGTAAGTGTAAGTTCTCAAAACAAAAATGGAATTGAGGGTCTAAAGGATTTCATTGGTAAAAATGTGAAAGTAGAGGATCCTCAGTTGAACCTGGTCAGTGATTTGATCCAACCGGGAGATCTGGTAGTTTTGGTAACACCCATTGACTCTGGAGCACCCAAGGGAAGAATGATCCTCCCGCAGCAGCAGGTGATCCGCGATGTACTGGACTCCGGTGCTATTGCAGTAGTTACCAGGGAGCATGAGCTTACGGCTACCCTGCAAAGCCTTAATAAAAAGCCTACCTTGGTAGTAACGGATTCACAAGCTTTTCAACGGGTTGCAGCAGAGACTCCCATGGATATACCGTTAACCTCTTTCTCTATTCTGATTGCAAGGCAGAAGGGTGAATTGGCAGAACTGGTAAGAGGGCTCAAAGCCATTGAAAAGCTTAAACCCGGGAGCCGTGTGTTAATCGTGGAAGGCTGTACCCATCACCGCCAGGAGGATGACATTGGAAAGGTAAAGCTTCCCCGGTGGATCCGACAGATTGCCGGGGATACCATTGAATTCGAGTGGGCCTCTGGGAGTTACTTTCCCAAGGAGCTGGAACCCTATGCTGTTATTGTACACTGTGGAGGCTGTATGCTGAACAGACAGGAAATGCAGTACAGAATAGGCTATGCAAAAGAGAAAGGTGTGGCGATCACCAACTATGGGATGTTAATTGCTCATATACAAGGTATTCTGGGGAGAGCTTTGGGGCCGGTTACGGCAGCAGCCGGGATATCTGCAGAGAATCCTTAGGACTTAATTGCTGGAATGCCTTTTTAAAAGCCTCCGAAGCAGGAACATTCCTCCGTATCGCCGCGAGTGCATAAAATTTATTAGCTAAGGGGAATTTGCGCTATGATTTACCTGGATAACGCAGCGACATCGTATCCGAAACCTGAAAAGGTATATGAAGAAATAAACAAGTGCCTGAGAGAGTATTGTGCAAATCCCGGACGTGGTGGGCATGCCATGTCCATTGCCTCTGGGAAGGCGGTATTGGAGGCAAGAGAACTACTCTCTGAGTTTTTTAATTGCAGAAATCCCATGCAGCTCAGTTTTACGAAAAATGCGACTGAAGCATTAAACATTGCTATAAAAGGCTGCTTGCGGCCCGGGGACCATGTAATTACGACCTGCATGGAGCATAATTCGGTGATTAGGCCCTTACGGACACTGGAAAGAGATCTGGGTATAGAAATCACCATAATAAAAGGGGATGAATTCGGAGAGCTCGATCCGGAAGAGGTACGGAAAGCAATAGGAAAAAACACCAAACTGATTGTAAGCACTCTTTCCTCTAATGTAAACGGAATCATCATGCCGGTGAAGGAAATCGGGAGAATTGCACGTGAGAGCGGAGTACTCTTCCTGTTGGACGGTTCACAAGGTGCAGGATCAATACAAATTGATGTAGAGGATATGAACATTGATCTGCTTGCTTTTCCGGGGCATAAAGGATTGATGGGGCCTCAGGGAATCGGTGGGTTGTATGTCAGAGAGGGAGTTTCCACCGCTCCCTTACTCCAGGGAGGAACCGGGAGCAATTCGGAATATGTGTATCAGCCGGATTTTATGCCGGATCTTTTGGAAAGCGGAACACTCAATACGCCAGGAATTGTCGGACTGGGTGCTGGAGTTGACTTTATCAATGGCTTTGGAATAAGGAATATCCAGTTTCACAAGCACCAGTTGGTGAAACGGCTTCATGAGGGGATCGAGGAACTCAAAGGTGTTAAACTCTACAGTAAAAAAGATATGGAAAACAACTCGGGAATCGTTGCAATGAATTTTACAGAGGCAGACTCTACGGAAGTCAGCTATGTTCTGGATAAAGTATATGGTATCGCCACAAGAGCGGGTCTTCACTGTTCTCCTGTGTCTCACGGAATATTGGGAACGGTGAAATCCGGTATTGTACGTTTTAGTGTGGGCTGCTTTAATACCCTGGAGGAAATCGATAGAACATTGGAAGCACTTCGAGAAATAGCATCAAATTTATAAATGTAAAAAAGGAATCCCAAAAGGATTCCTTTTTTACATTTATAGCCTTTACAATTAATTATATTTATAGTAGTATTAAATTAATTAATAAATTATCAAACAAAGTTTAATACATCACGTATAATAAATTGAAATTATTCAAAAAGGAGAATGAATTATGAATCAAAATACTTTAAAAACAATTTTAACAGTGGCAGCGCTGATATTTGTATTTGGAATTGCAATGTCCATACTTAAATGGTTGATCGGACTGCTTCTGCCTATTTCCATCGTAGTTATTGCAGGCTATATCATCTATAAGTTTGCAAAAAGATCTAAATTTTAAAGTGTGAAATTCTTGTATGATTCTGTTTTCTGTGCTAAAATACGGGGAATTATAATAACAGGATAAAATAAGTGCAGGAGATAGGAGCTATGAACAAAGTAATTTGCGTATACAGTTCTTCCAGCTGTACCATCGATAAAGTTTATTTTGAGGCAGCGGAAGCACTGGGAAAAGAAATCGCCCTTCGAAGGGATGCCATGATATATGGTGCGGGAATGACCGGACTCATGGGAGCAACGGCCAGTGCCGTCCATAAACATGGCGGAAGGGTGATTGGTGTGATTCCGGAGGCACTGAATGTGAAAGGAATCGTCTATGAAACCTGTGATGAACTGATTGTAACGGAGGGAATGCGGGAAAGAAAAGGCATTATGGATGCCAGAGCCGATGCCTTTATCGCTTTGCCGGGTGGATATGGAACGTTGGAAGAACTTTTGGAGATTATAACCCTAAAGCAACTCCGGTACCATAACAAACCCATTGTGATATTGAACATCCAGGGATTTTATGATAAGCTTCTGGCGCAGTTTGAAGAAATTATTGAGGGTAACTTTGCCAAGGCGGAATGCATGGAATTCTACCATGTAACTTCCTCTGTAAAAGAGGCGCTGGATTATATTGATTCCTACGTACCTTTTGAGTCAGAGCTGAAGTGGTTTACAGATGTAGACAAGAAATAAGGACAAGTGGCTTTCTACAGCCATTTGTCCTTTCTTCTATGCTTTTTAAAAATAAAATATCCTATAAGGAGAAGAAGCAGGAGGATATCAAACATACCCCCGGGAACATTCTGGTTTATAAACCCGGTAAAGGAATAGATCAGCTTAAAAAGGCTATCAATCAAGGTTATGATAATAGTCACCCCTTTATTGGATAAATGAGTAGTCACTTTATAGTCCTATTATACCAAAACTGAAAATGAAAATACATAAGAATTTTTTAAAATAATCTTTACAATACCTTGAGAGTATGCTATAATTTGTACTTGTCGGCGGGGTATAGCTCAGTTTGGCTAGAGTGCTTGCTTGGGGTGCAAGAGGTCGCGTGTTCAAGTCACGTTACTCCGACCAGCAAAAGCGGCGGGTTTCAGTAAAATGAAATTCCGCTGCTTTTGTTTTGACGACAATTTGTGCAAGTGCAGCTCAGGCCGAGTCTTTACGCGTGTGCCACCAGGTTGTTAATCCACTTCTTCGTGACAAATCTTCTGACACCCAGTGTAAACTTAAATACTTCTTCTGCAATGATAAAAGTATAAACCCAGTGAACCGGAAGCTTCCAAACAAGCCCTCCCAGGAATGCAAGAGGTACGGCAATGAACCAAACGCCTATAGTGTCTATAATCAGGCTGAACTTTGTATCTCCGCCGCTTCGCAAAACCCCAACGATCATAATCATATTATATATTTTTACGGGCATTGCCAGTGCGATGACAAACAGGACCCTGGCAGCGGCTTCATATACTCCGGAGGAAACGTTGTATACCGAAAGAATACCTTTTGAACTTAAAATCAGGGCGATACCCATAAAAATTCCGATAAAGGGACCCGTGATTAGAAATTTCTTCGCATAATCAAAGGCTTTTCCTTCTTGGCCGGCACCAATCTGATTGCCAACCATCACTGCACAAGCATTCCCCATGCCGACAAAGAGGACCATGGCAAGCCGTTCAACTGTCGAGGCAATATTGATGGAAGCAACAACGTCGGTACCCATTCTTCCATAGGCTACTGAATACATAGTAACCCCCAGGGACCAGAAGCTTTCATTCAGAATAACCGGAATAGTGGTGTTAAGAAAGCGTCCCACAAATTCCTTTGAGAGATCCATCATTTCATGCAGTTTGGCAGCAACAGGGTACTGGTTCTTGTAAATGATAGTGAGCAGCACTGTCACTTCAATGGTTCTGGCAATTACCGTCGCAATAGCCGAGCCTCTTACTCCCAGAGCAGGAAAGCCGAACTTGCCGGTAATCAGCAGGTAGTTCAAGGCGGTATTGATGAGCAGCGCCATGACGCTGATCCGCATGGGCAATTTTGCCTGTCCAGTACTCCGCAGTACAAAGGAAAAGGAGAAAGTAACCGCTGTTATCATATAGCTGAGACCCACAATCCGGAGAAATTGGCTTCCCAGCTCGATTACTCGTGCATCTTCGGAAAAGATACGTATCACTTGTGAGGGGAGCAGCAGCGAAACACAGGTAAATATAAAAGCAGCAGAAATACTGAGCATCAGACTAAGTCCCAGAACCCTCCGAAGGTTTGGCAGATCCCGCTTTCCCCAGTATTGTGAGGTGTAAATAGCGGACCCGCTGACGATACCGAACATCAGCAAGTTCAGGAGAAAGAAAAACTGGTTGGCCAAACCCACGGCAGCAATCTCTGTTTCTCCCAGTTGGCCTACCATGACGGTATCCACCATATTCAGGGAAGATGCTACAAGGTTTTGTAAAGCAATGGGTATAGCCAGCTTGACAAAAGTTTTGAAAAATTCTTTATCGTTAAAAAATGTTTTTATCATAGTGACCCCTTTAATCAGAAATTGAAAATAATAAGTCGAGCAGGAAGAAATACTAGTGCTTGGACCCCACTGATATAATACCAGAACCTATCCAACTCGGCAATATGAAGATGGAACCGTTTCGCCGTATCGTACCAGGCGCAGGTACTAATTTCTACGTTGTTTTTGGTATACCGGATCAGAGGGATATATAAAGTTGGTATTTTACCTTTAACAGAGGAAAATATTGTGATATTATTGTTTGTAAAAGGCTACGGGAGTGATATTTATGAATAAAACCATAGGATTTATCGGTACGGGTAATATGGGTGCCGCCATGATTAAAGGGATCGTTGCAGCAGGGCTTGTGCCGGCGAAGAATATTTTCGTGCATGATGTGAATACAGACAAATTGAAGGCGCTCCAGGACGAACTGGGAGTTTCACCGCTGGAGACAAACGAAGCGCTGGTGGAAAAATCCGATGTAGTCCTTCTCGCAGTGAAGCCCAATATGGTAAAGAGTGTTCTGGAAGGCTGCAAGGATCAATTTACAGCCAATAAGATTCTTATTTCCATTGCCGTGGGGCTGCCCTTAAAACTGTATAGGGGGATTCTGGGACCCGATGTGAAAATTATCAGAGCCATGCCCAATACACCGGCATTGGTGGGAGAAGGAATGACCATCATTTCTTTCGAAAAGGATGTTACGGAGCAGGAAGAGAAGCTTGTTACCTCTATTCTGGAGTGTACCGGGAAAGTAGAAGTGCTGGAAGAGCGGTTGATGAATGAGGTGACCGCGGTCACAGGCAGTAGTCCCGCCTATGTTTTCATGTTTATAGAAGCAATGGCGGATGCGGCGGTACAATCGGGAATTCCCAGGGCCTTGGCATATAAACTGGCTTCACAGGCTGTTTTGGGGTCTGCCAAAATGGTATTGGAAACCGGTCGACACCCCGGGGAACTGAAAGATCAGGTTTGCTCTCCTGGGGGAACTACGATCGAAGCGGTGCGTACGTTAGAAAAGCAGGGCTTCCGGTTTGCGGTAATGGATGCAATGAACGAGTGCACAGAAAAAGCCAGGGAGATTGGCAAAATTTAGGGGTAATGGATGGTACATAAATCGCGGGAATGCGGTGGTGATGTTCTGCCCTTAATTTCTGCGATGGAATAACTAGGAATTATAAGCGTGTAAAGGGAAAGATGCAAAACCCTTTTGCGTTATAATAGGAGAGAAGATGAAGAAGGTAATTATATATACGGATGGTGCTTGTTCAGGTAACCCTGGAGATGGCGGCTGGGGCGCCGTTTTAAGATATGGAGATGTGGAAAAGGAAGTATCAGGCTTTGAGAAAAACACGACCAACAATAAAATGGAGCTGACAGCGGCTATCGCAGCGTTGAATTTACTGAAGCTGCCCTGCGAAGTGGAGCTGTACAGTGACAGCGCCTATCTTATCAACGGGTTCACCAAGGGCTGGATCTGGGGCTGGAAATCCAATGGCTGGAAGACGGCATCAAAGGATGACGTGAAAAATGTAGAGCTTTGGAAAGAGCTTGACAGGCTGAACCGGATGCATAAGATCACTTGGATCAAGGTAAAGGGCCATTCGGATAATGAATACAATAACCGGTGTGATAAATTAGCTACGGGTGAAATTAAAAAGAATAGAGGGTAACAGGAGGTAGAACCATGAATTATGAAGAAAAGACTTTGTCAATACAGCAAATTTATGATGGAAATATTATAAAGGTGGAAAAGCAGACGGTTTCACTGCCGGATGGAAAGGAGGCCACCCGGGATATTGTTCTCCACCCCGGGGCATCAGCGGTGATCCCTCTCAACGAAAAGGGTGAATTGTACATGGTGACACAGTACAGAAAGCCCATCGAGAAGGTCTCATTGGAAATACCGGCAGGAAAGCTGGACAAAGGAGAGGATCCGGCAGTGTGTGCAAGGCGGGAACTGAAGGAGGAAACCGGTCTTGAAGCTGGGAAAATGCAGCATCTTGTGAGTGTTCACAGCACCCCCGGTTTCTCTAACGAAGTCCTGCATCTTTACCTGGCAACGGATCTTGCGGAGGGAGATGCCTGCGCGGATGAAGGGGAGTTCATTTCCAGTGAGAGAATTCCGGTGGGAAAGCTGGTGGATATGGTTTTAAACCATGAGATTACGGATGCGAAAACCATAATTGGAGTGCTTCTGGCAGATAAAATTATAAAAGGCGAAATCAAATAAGGTGCTGTAAAATAATTATCGGATCTTTTTTGCGGGCCCGTCATTATATCAATGAAGGGTGTAGCAAAATCATAGACTGGGTTATTATTTTATAAGCCTAACCGGAAAGGGGTTTTATGATCTATGGATATGCGGATCGTAGAACCCTTTTTCCATTATCCCTTCTACAATTAGTTTACAATACATTTTAACGTATTGTAATTTTTTTTATCTTTACGGCATAAAATCCTTAGTAGGGAATGCATCAAAGAGGGGGATGAAGTTGCTGTCAAATATACGCAAGCCACTACTGAGGCATGTGAAAAACAACATAAAGACGTATTTCCTATTAATTCTCGCATTTGTAATAGGAGTGTCTGCCGGTGCTTTTACTGTAAACGGGCTGAGTTTGGGGCAATCAGAGGAGTTGAAGCATTATGTTCAGGGTTTCATGAGTTTAATGAATAACCAAAAGATAAACAGCAGTGAACTGCTTAAAATCTCCTTAATGGAAAATGCGAAAATTGTTCTGGCATTATGGATACTGGGGGTCACCATTATCGGAGTACCGTTTATATTCATTTTGGTAGGAATCAGAGGATTTATTACAGGATTCAGTTCAGGGTTTATTGTTAGCGCATTGGGAGTAAAAGGGGTCATATTTACATTCTTCACTATGCTTCCCAAGGAATTGGTTATCATTCCATGCATACTGGCCCTGGCAGTCAGCGGTATAAATTTTTCGCTGGACATCGTGAAGAAGAGGTCAATAAAGCATATATCCAAAGAAAGTTTAAAGTCCAATTTTTTCTCTTATTGCTTTATTACGCTGTTTTACTTCGGGATAATATTTGGAGGGATATTACTGGAGGCTTATGTTACACCCCTTTTAGCCAGAATTTTAATTCCATTTATCATAAGTTGATGTATAAAGCTGGAAAAAATGTAAACACTTAATATTGTAAAGAAGAGTTACATAAATTTTTAGCAAAAACTGTTAAATTTGTTTACAAAAACTAGAAAATTTTATATACTTTTATGCATGAGACACTATTTTGTAGAAAATTAGTGTACCGGCAGCAAATATTACTTTAAATCCTGTACAAAATGTATTACAATCATAGTGGAAAGTTGCTAGGTAATATTTGTTAAAGGTGGTTGGCTATAAGTTTATATATATTTTATTTTAAAATAAAGGAGTAGTAGGTTAATGGAAGCGTTAGTTCAAAAGTTTATTAATTTCCTGGAGAGGGATAAGCGGCTATCATTGAACACTCTTCAGTCCTATAGGAGGGACATCGAACAATACATAACATATTTGGAAGGCATAAATTTACATAACATTTCAAATACCAATAAGACTACAGTGATAGCCTATCTACTTCATTTGCAAAAAAAGGGAAGAGCAACCTCAACCATCTCAAGAAACCTGGCATCCATCCGGTCTTTCTACCAGTATGCAGCAAAGAATAAGATACTGGATTTGGATCCGACAGCGGAGCTGGAGTCTCCGAAAGTTGAAAAGAAGCTTCCTCAGATTCTCTCCACCCAGGAGGTGGAACTTCTTCTGGAACAGCCCAAATGTGTGGATTTAAAAGGGTATAGAGACAAAGCTATGCTTGAATTGCTTTATGCGACAGGCATAAGGGTATCGGAGCTGATTTCTTTAAACCTTTCGGATGTGAACGCAGAAATGGGCTTTATCAAGTGCAATAAGGGTACCAGAGAAAGAATGATACCCATCGGCTCCATCGCTGTTAACGCATTACAGGAATATTTGACAAAATCCAGGCCCCTTCTTATTCAAAAGAGCGATGAAAAGGCCCTGTTTGTAAATATTAACGGGAAGCGCCTCACTCGACAAGGGTTCTGGAAAATTATCAAACAATATAAGAATCAGGCGAAAATCAACAAGGATATAACGCCTCACACCCTTCGCCATTCCTTTGCAGCGCATTTGCTGGAGAACGGAGCGGATCTGAGGTCGATACAGGAAATGCTGGGGCATTCGGATATATCCTCGACCCAGATCTATGCGCAGATTGCTAAAAATAAAATTAAAGAGATTTATAAAAAAACGCACCCGAGAGCTTAGAAAATTGAGAATTGAGAATTGAAAATGGATAATTGCTTGTAAATCGATACATTACTATTAAAGGCATTCCTCAGGAACGAGGAATGTCTTTTGTTGCCTTAACTATTGCTGTGTAAAAATAGCAGTAATGGGAAGTACTATATTGAAATGAATAAAAGGAAAAATGGGTAAATATACTTATCAACAAAATAAATGGAGGTACGACTTATGAAAAGAGCTGTTATTATCGTAATGGATAGTGCTGGAATCGGAGAACTGCCGGACGCAGCAAAATATGGAGACGTAGGTAGTAATACCATCGGAAATATCGCAGCGCAAATGGAAGGCTTTCAACTTCCCAACCTGGAGAAGATGGGCTTGGGGAACATTGCAGCCATAAAAGGCGTAGCGGCACAGCAGAATCCTATAGCCTGCTACGGCAAAATGGGCGAGAAATCTCCAGGCAAGGATACTACCACAGGGCACTGGGAAATGGCAGGATTGATATTGGATAAAGCTTTTCCGACATATCCTGACGGATTTCCTGAGGAGGTTATAGAGGCATTTGAAAGGGCTGTAGGTAGAAAAACTCTCGGGAATGTGGTAGCCTCGGGTACTGAGATTATCGACAGGCTGGGCGAAGAGCATATGAAAACAGGATATCCCATTGTTTATACTTCTGCCGACAGCGTTTTTCAGATTGCTGCCCATGAAAGCATCATACCTATTGATGAGCTATATGTGATGTGTCAAAAGGCCCGGGACCTACTGACTGGAGAGCATGCCGTAGGTAGAGTTATCGCAAGGCCTTTTGAAGGAGAAGCGGGAAGTTTCAAACGTACATCAAACCGAAAAGACTTTTCTCTGGACCCTAACGGCAAAACGGTTTTGGATTTTGCTGTTGAAAAGGGTCTGCGGGTGAAAGCCGTAGGAAAGATCGAAGACATTTTCAGCAAGAAGGGAATTACCGACGCAGTTCATACAAAGAACAATATGGAAGGTGTCGATAGAACTCTGGAATATATGAAAGAAGATTTTGGAGGAATCGTGTTTACAAATCTGGTAGACTTCGACATGGTGTATGGGCACAGAAATAATGTAGAAGGATACGGTAAGGCTCTAATGGATTTTGATGCACGGATTCCGGAGATCCTGAAGGAAATGAAAGAGGAGGATTTGCTCGTTATTACGGCAGATCACGGCTGCGACCCTACAACGCCAAGTACGGATCATTCCAGAGAATATGTGCCGATTTTGGTTTATGGAAAGAAACTGCGACAGGGAGTAAATCTGGGTGTAAGAAGTACATTTGCAGATTTGGCCTCCACGATTGCCGATTATTTGGGGCTTGATGCAACACTAAAAGGTGAGAGTTTCCTTAAACTGTTAGCTTAAACGAGGTGTAATGGGATGCGGATATACGATATCATTTCAAAAAAACGGGATGGGCATGAATTGACCCGGGAAGAGATAAACTTTTTTATACAAGGATACACTGCGGGGAAAATACCCGACTATCAGATTTCAGCACTGCTGATGGCCATCTTTTTAAAGGGTATGAGTTCCAGAGAAACGGCGGATCTTACGGAAGCCATGGCGAATTCAGGCGATACCATTGATCTGTCATCCATTGACGGGATTAAGGTCGACAAGCACAGCACCGGAGGCGTAGGCGACAAAACGTCCATGATCCTTGGGCCCATTGTTGCTGCCTGTGGCGTACCCGTAGCCAAAATGTCGGGAAGAGGGCTGGGCCACACTGGAGGGACCATCGATAAACTGGAATCCATACCAAACTTTAAAACAGGCCTGTCGATAGAGGAATTCATGGAAAACGTAAGGAATATAGGCATTGCCATAGCAGGTCAAACGGGCAACCTGGCTCCTGCGGATAAAAAATTATATGCTTTAAGGGATGTAACGGCTACAGTGAATAGTATCCCTTTGATTGCAAGCAGTATCATGAGCAAGAAAATTGCTTCAGGTGCTGACCGAATTGTGCTGGATGTTAAGACGGGAAGCGGGGCCTTTATGAAAACCCTTGACCAGTCCATTGAGCTGGCCCAGGCCATGGTCGGCATTGGTGAAAATGTGGGAAGAAAGACGATTGCTGTAGTAACGGATATGGATATCCCATTGGGAAATGCCGTTGGAAATTCGCTTGAAGTCATAGAATCTGTCGAAACCTTAAAAGGGAAAGGACCGGAGGATTTAGCCGAGGTTTCCTTTGCCCTGGCGGCAACGATGCTGGAATTGGCAGGTCTGGGTAATTTTGAGGATTGCCGCAGGAGGGTGGAAGAGTCCGTATCCAGTGGAAAAGCATTAGCCAAATTAAGGGATATGATAGAGAAGCAGGGCGGCAATCCCGGTGTTGTGGAGGATTACAGCCTCTTTGGAAGTGCGCGGATCATTCATGAGTTTCGTTCCGGGTTTGATGGATATGTAAAAAGCATAGAAACAGATGCGCTTGGAGTTGTTTCCATGATCCTTGGGGCGGGAAGAGAAACCAAGGAGAGTGAGATCGATTATACTGCCGGCATTGTTTTATCAAAGAAACCGGGTGACCCGGTGAAGAAAGGTGAAATACTTGCGGTTTTGCATACAAATGATGAAAGCAGGCTGGCAGAGGCCTTAAAAGCTATCGGGAAATGTTATGAGTTTTCCGGTTCACAACCGTCAAAGAGGCCGTTGATTCTCGCTAAAGTCGACTCTACAGGGGCGACGAAGTATTAATGGTATTTTATGAAGGGCGGCGGAGGGAGATTCCCTCTGCTGCCCATACCCAACGGATAAATACTGTGCTTCTTTGCATCAGGAGGGTGGATGATGAGGCATGGTATACATTTACATTTCAATAAAGCCTAAAAAGGAGTATAATATAAAGCGGTGTGCCGTATGTGCGCATAGAATATAACTCATTGCCGCACATCGAAGTGTGCGTAAACTTAATTTACATAGCAGATTGAGAAAAATAACACCACTATAATTTGCTGCACCCTGCATGGGTGCCAGGAGCATCGAACTTTATAAGAAATTATTCAGCATCCAACTGACCCAACGGTTTGTCCTTTGGACGCTGCACAATAAATTAATGGATAAAGTTCGCTGTCCGAGAAGGGCCCGCAAAAAAGTGGAAGTAATTTTTTCTCTGCACCTTAGAATATAGTGGACAGTTGCGGCATAACTATCTAGTAGGGAATGTACCAGGGGGGGGTCTTACGTGTTTAAGAAACTTTTAGTTACTTCTTTGATTATTTTATCGATGGTATTAAGTTTTACAGTGGTACCTGCATTGGCTGACGATGAACTATATAATGCCGTTACAGTGAGCAAGGTACTGGCTGCTACAAATCTTTCGCAACTTCAGGCAAAGGGCGCCATATTGATGGACAGTGCATCGGGAACTGTCATCATGGAGCAGAACAGTAACCAGAAGCTTCCCATTGCCAGTGTTACCAAGGTAATGACCATGCTGTTGATCATGGAATCCATTGAGTCGGGAAAAATCAGGTATGAGGACTATGTGACGGTATCAGCGCATGCTGTTAGTATGGGTGGATCACAATTATATCTTGACCAAAAGGAAAGTAAAAAGTATACAGTAAAAGATATGCTTAAAGGGATTGCGATTCATTCCTCCAATGATGCTACCGTTGCTATGGCGGAAATGGTAGCCGGCAGCGAGGGTGCATTTGTAGCTGCTATGAATGACAAGGCAAGAGAACTGGGGCTGAAGGACTCGAATTTTCTTGACTGTACGGGATTAACCGATGACGGACATTATAGCTCAGCCTATGATATGGCGGTCATAGCCAGGGAGTTAATAAACAAATATCCGCAGATTCTCGAATATACTTCCATCAAAAGGGATAAGTTCGGTGAAGGTGTACGGACGAAACCTATGGATTTGGATAATACAAACCGGTTGCTGGGTAAATATGA
This sequence comes from Bacillota bacterium, assembly GCA_023419605.1. Classification (GTDB taxonomy): domain Bacteria; phylum Bacillota; class Clostridia; order Acetivibrionales; family JAEZXR01; genus JAEZXR01. The sequence continues at coordinate 111,920 of JAEZXR010000061.1, forward strand.
CGGAATGCTGGGATTAAAGACCGGCTTTACTAACAAGGCCGGGCATAATTTGGTAGGCGTTGCAAAGAAAAACGGGCTCCAGTTGATTTCCGTTGTATTGGGAGAATCCAACAGCGATACCCGTTGGGCTGAGACCATCAAACTTTTGGACCATGGTTTTGCAAATTATGAAACTACGGTTGTAAATAAAAAGAGCGAGGAAGCTGGCGAGGTTAAGGTTTTAAAGGGTCTTTCGACTACAGTAAAGGGAATTTATGCGGATGATGTTACCATCCTTTTAAAAAAGGGAGACAAGACAAAAATTGTTCGGGAGATTGTATGGCAGGACGGCATTACAGCACCGATTCAAGCGGGGCAAAAACTGGGGGAAGCAGTATTAAAGGTTGATGAAAAGGAAGTCGGCAAAGCGGAAATCATAGCCGAAAATGATGTACAAAAGGCATCCTTTATCCGCTTATTCTTTAGAATGGTGCTGGAATGGTTCGGGCTTGGAAGGAAGTAAGTCCTGTGACAGTATACCCTGACAGGCAATAATTTAATTTAAATTTTGAAGAAAGTTAAAGCTTCTGTATGCATGTACAGGAGCTTTTTTGCATTTTTTTCGCTTTTCTGCTTCCAATCAGTGGCCGATACTCCTTTAAATTGCTTGAATAAATAACTGGATAAAAGGTTAAGTTATGAGTAGCAAAATGACAAGCAACAAAATTAAATGTCACGCATAAAAGAATTATTACGCGTGACATTTGTTGTCTCCGGCATAGGATGGAACAACAAACCAGTATATAAGGGAGAGTGAAAATATTACTTCATCTTTTTTGCGGGCCCGCCATGGATTCATGAAGGGCGTAGCAAAAGGATAGATGAAGTTATATTTTCACCGACTCTAAGAGGTTATTTCAGCAGTATGATACAGGCAGCAGGAGTGTGATAAAATGGTTTTCATAAGGTCATATAGAAAAAAATTCATAATATTTCTCGCAGTATGTTTTACAGTAATGGCATTAACCTATATCAGGACTATTTCCCTCCTCCCTGGGCAAATTACACTGATTGAAGGCCAGGAACATGTCTATAATTTCGGAAGCCTCATACCCGTTGAAGTGAAAGCAGATAAAGATGGGATCATTGAATTGAACAATGGGCAAATAAAATCAACGGGTGGCTATATGCAGCTTTCCAATCCAATATCAATAAAAAGCAATAAAAAGGGAAGTGTCATGCTTACCCTAAAAGCATTTGGATTAATTCCCTTACGAACGATGAAGGTCGACATTGTGCCTAATAAGAAGATCGTAGCTTGCGGAAATACTGTAGGAGTGAAGCTGGATTTAAACGGGATTCTTATAATCGGTATTTCTGATGTGCGCGATATGGAGGGTAAAAGTGTCATGCCCACTAAAGAAAGCGGTATTAAGACAGGGGATTTGCTGGTGGAAATCAACGGGAAAAAACCGGGAGGAATTGATGATCTTATTAAGGAAGTAGAGAAAAGTGCAGGTGAATCAATCAAGCTTAAATATAAGAGAGGAAGCAGCTATAGTACTGCAGAACTAAATCCTGTACTATCCTCCGAGGATAAAAAGTATCATCTGGGACTGTGGGTTCGAGATAGTACGGCAGGTATCGGGACTCTGACTTTTTATGATCCCGATAGTCGATACTTCGGAGCGCTGGGCCATGGAATCACGGACATCGATACAGGTACTCTTATGCCCATAGCAGATGGTGAAATTCTGGAATCCAATATATTGGGCATAAAAAAAGGAAAAGCAGGAATTCCCGGTGAGTTAAAAGGAGTTTTTCTGGAAGATCGAAATATGCTGGGACAAATAAAAGCAAACAGTGAAGGCGGCATCTATGGCATACTCAACGAGGATGCTGCGGAGCGTATTTCCAATAAACTCTACCCCATTGCCCTACGAACACAAATAAAGGAAGGCCCTGCTGTTATACTGGCCAATATCGACGGAAGAAAAGTGGAGGAGTATGAAATCGAAATACAAAAGGTATCCAAACAAAGCCTAAGCGGTACCAAAGGTATGATTATCAAAATTACGGATAAGCGGCTTTTAGATGCCACCGGCGGGATCGTGCAAGGAATGTCCGGAAGTCCGATTATACAGGATAATAAAATTGTCGGGGCTGTAACCCACGTTCTGGTGAATGATCCTTCGAGAGGGTATGGGATTTTTATTGAAGGAATGATTAAGAATATGAATCTGATAAGTTCTGAAACTTTGGAAAACGTAGGATAAAATACGTAGAAGCTTCTAAAATAAAATCGGGGCATTGGATGGATGAATTCAATACTCCGATTTTTTAATACTGTTTAAAACGTTGAATGCTGTGTAAGATACCGAATTATACGGGAAATTATACTATTATGGGAAATAAATCGAAGATTTATTTGCCGAGATAAGAGGAGATAACCCGTAAAAGCATTTTAGCTTCCATGTTGAGTAACACAATATATGGTACTCGAAATGCGAACTAATACTATATTTTGTTGCAGCATCAAGATGCATCCCGGAACAATAAGAAGGTTTTATCGTATGAATTTGGAAGCAAAAATGAATTTTACTAAAATTTAGCAAAAACTTCTTGAATTTTTGTCGAATGAAAAATATAATAATTACATAAGTTTCCGATAAAGGGGGAATTACGTTGGTATCGAGAAAGATACAGGTTATTATTGCTGACGATAATAGAGAATTCGGCGACATTTTATGCGAATATCTAAGCAATCAAAGTGATATAGATGTTGTAGGTGTTGCGAGAGATGGAGTAGAAGCAGTCGAATTAATTGCGGCAAAGTCACCGGATATTGCCATTCTGGATATTATTATGCCGCACCTTGATGGGTTGGGAGTGTTAGAAAAGATTAATTTCATGCCTATGGCAAAGAAACCTCTTTTTATCATACTCTCTGCTGTCGGGCAGGATAAAATCACCCAGAGAGCACTGGCCCTTGGGGCAGAGTATTATGTGGTGAAACCGTTTGATATGGATGTATTGGTTTCCAGAATCAGACAATTGAAGGATGTTAATCAGTCGCAGGTTATACGCTCTGAGTATATCGGTGAATATAAGCCATCTTACCCATCTTCGGCACCAAAGAACCTGGAGGTGGAAGTTACGAACATCATGCATGAGATTGGCGTGCCTGCCCATATTAAAGGGTACCAGTATTTAAGGGATGCCATCATGATGGTTGTTAAAGACCTGGATGTTATCAATTCTATAACAAAACTTTTGTATCCAAGTATTGCAAGAGATTACAATACAACCCCCAGTAGGGTTGAAAGAGCTATACGCCACGCCATCGAAGTAGCGTGGAGCAGGGGCCAGGTAGAAGCCATTGATTCACTCTTCGGCTACACCGTAAGCGTGGGCAAAGGGAAACCGACCAACTCCGAATTTATCGCCATGGTGGCTGACAAGCTCCGCTTGGAGATGAAGGTGAGCTAAAGGAACAAAAATGTGAACTCCTCTTATCATTGCTTGAATAAAGCGAAATAAGAGGAGTTTTTTATTGTTCTCAAATTTGTAGACTTTAGTGCTAGAAATGGACAGCAGACTATATCATAAAAACTTATTTGTGGTATAATTTACCTGGCATAGAAGTGTATAGAGGTCGCTTCAAAAGGCAAATAAGATTTTTGGCAGGTGAGGTCGTGAAAAGAACCGTAAGAAAAAAGGCACTTATACTCGCCGTACTTATGGCATTTGCTTTTAGTTTTCAGACTGCAGGAGCAGCCTTTGGCATGGCAGAGCCAAGCATGAAAGCAGGGGCGGAAATAAACATGTTGGAGGGCATGGGGTCTGCCCTTGGAAGTACAGTTTCCGATGATCCCATTACGCATTCCATCAAAGGAAATATACCTGCTGGAAAAATCGTTGTAGTTTCACTGAGCGATGTCCCCGTGAATCGCGACAATGATTATAGGCTGGACTTGATAAGTACAGCCACGGGAACGGCTCCTGCGGTCATTCCGGAGCCCTTAAACAGGGTGTGGCATCAATCTTCCAAGATGACCTATTACAAAACGGTGGATGCAATCAATCAATCCTATAAAGTGGTTGTAACTCCGAAGGATTATCTGGGCAAATATAAAATAAATGTAATGGTGGTGGATGCCATCGGGCCTTTTACCAAATTAGATTCACTAGAACAACCTACACAATCTGCTACCTATGTGTTTTCCAATGCACCTGAAATACTCAACGCCGACACTTATAAATGGGAAGAAGGGTACTATTTGCAGCGAAGCAGGATCCAGGGGAATGCAAATATATTCTGGGAGCATCAGAATCAACTGGGCTACGATGCAGTATTCGGCGTTCTGCTGTGGAACCGGGAGTCCTATGATGTCACTGTGGCACTAAACCGGAGAAGTTTTAAAAGCTTTATGAGTGAAGGCGGGGACGAAGCAAAGTCCATGGAAAACGCGATGTGCGGTGTATGGGAGGATTGGTTCAAAGGAAGAATACAGGAAGACGAACGTATGGATAACTTTGAGAAGGTACCCATAACGATAAAAGCCCATAGTGCCCAATGGATTCATTTAAACAAGGAGAAATACAATCCTTTCCTGTTAAAATCCACCTTTACCGGCGTGATGAGCATTTCAATCAAAAAAGATAACAACACTACCCTGTATGATGGGGATAAACTGTTTTGTGACACGTATGTTCTGATGCAGGGATTTGAAAATGTAATTGCGTCCAATGTCGGCAATGCAAAGGAGGCGAGCGCCAGCGTTCATCTCCGTGGGTCAGGAACCGGGCCTATTATAAGTACAACGGTACCGGAAAAACATGAAATTACGAAAAGTAATCCGTACCGGTTTCTTATTAGTGGGCCGGAGGTACCCAGGCTGCAAAGTGGGGAACATACACCCTTAACATACTATAACAAAGAGGGGCAAGCCATCGCCGTTGCAGACCAGTACTCCTGTAATTATGGCATTGTGTACAGGATAACCTTTAGCGGTTTTACCAGCAGTAAGAAAATACAGGGAAAAATACGGTGCAATCCTTTTTCAAATCCGGACGCCTCTGTTGATATGGGCGGCGGTAAAGTAAATGCAGGCATCTATATTGTTGGGCATAGAGACAAGGCCGGGAACTCTGCAATATTTAAAAAGCTGGTTCATTCGGGTCAAGATTGGATATTTGATAACAATGTTCCCAACAATGGAGAACCTGTAACCTACTATTTTGTTGCAGGTGCCATGAGCAGCTTGCCCGTGGAAATCAGCTTTGTTACTGAGGAACCGGTCCCGACACCGCAAGCGACCCCGAAGCCGGGGAAAGAGGTCGTATTGTATATCAATAACCCCATGATGCAAACAAAGGATGGCCAAAAGGAGATTGACCCGGGGAAAGGGACCTCACCGCTGGTCGTAGAGGATAGAACCTTGATTCCCATACGGGCGTTGGTAGAGGAATTTGCCGGCACCATAGCCTGGGACGAGAAGGAGAAAAGGGTTACGATACAGCAGGGGACGAAAACCATTCAATTATGGGTTGATAGTGTAAAATCGCTGGTCAACGGGCAGGAAAAAACATTGGATGTCGTGCCCAGGGTGGTGAACGATCGAACGCTGGTTCCACTTCGGTTTGTCGCAGAAAGCTTTGGATATGAAGTGCAATGGGAAGATAAAACAAGCAGGATAACAATTCGGTATTAGAACTTAGAAAATAACCCTCTGCTCGCGGTAGCGTGAGCAGAGGGTTATTTTTACTTCCGTTATTGGGGTATAATTTTTAGTATACATAGGAAAAATGCGTTTGATAATACCAAACAACTTTACCCTATAGAGGATTTATCGGGGAAAATTTTTATAAATTTCCTATTGACTCTAACATTGTGTCATAGTTTATTATGGATCTGGAGGCGATACCATGTATTATAAGATTAAGGAAGTAGCTGATATGGTGGGTATAAGCGTACGTATGCTGCATCATTATGACAAAATAGGTCTACTTAAATCGGAGTCTGTAAGTCCGGCCAGATACAGGCTTTATACAGATAAAGACCTGGAAAGATTGCAACAGGTTCTATTCTTTAAAGAACTCGAGTTTAGCCTCCAGGAAATTAAAGATATTATGGACAGTCCGAATTTTGATAGAAGGCACGCTCTAGAGACGCAAGAAAGCCTATTGATCCGAAAGAAGGAACGGCTTGAAGAGATAATTAAGATTGTTAGAAAGACAATACAATCAATGGATGGAGGGAAAGAAATGGACAAAAAGGAAATGTTTAAGGCATTCGATATGTCTGCTATAGAAAAAGAACAGGAAAAATATGCAGAGGAAATCAAACAGAAATATGGGAACACAGAGGCATACAGAGAGAGTCAAATTAAGACTTCCAGGTATACCCAAGAGGATTGGGATGCAATTATGGAAGAGCAGGATCGATTCTTTAGCAAGTTGGTGTCTTTAATGGATAAAGGACCTACAGACCCGGAAGTCCAGAAGGCAATGGGAGAATTGAGGCAGCAGGTTACGGACAGGTTTTATACTTGTACTCCGGAGATTTTTAGGGGAATTGGCGATATGTATGCAAACGATAGACGAATCGTTGAAAACGTAGAAGGCCTTGCCAAGTTCTTACGAGATGCGATTCACGCTTATTGCGATAATCTGGAGGAATAATATTTGACCGGGCTCTGCTTACTTAGTAGGTCTCTCTGTTTAAACGGAGAAGGTAAGAAGCGTGGAAAAATGAAAAGAACAGCGTTATCTGTGAGTATAACAAAAGCATTATAGAATGGGGATGAATAGAAGTGATAACCGCACAGATGGTGAAAGAATTAAGAGAAAAAACCGGAGCTGGAATGATGGACTGTAAAAAGGCCTTAGGTGAAGCAAGGGGTGATATGGATAAAGCGGCTGGAATTATCAGAAAAAAAGGCATGGCTGTAGCTGTGCAAAAGGCGGATAGGATCACGGCAGAGGGCGTTGTGGAAGTCTATGTTTCGAATGATAATAAAAGTGCAGGCATCGTTGAATTTAATTGTGAGACAGACTTTGTTGCAGCAAACAGTGAATTCATCACGCTAGCCAAAAACTTGGCAAGACAGGCCGCTGTGACAAATGCAGCAAATACGAAGGAGTTTATGGAGGAAAAATATATTGCAGATGCAAATAGCACCGTGAAGGAGGCTGTAACTGCTTTAATCGCAAAACTTGGCGAAAATATGTCCGTGAGAAAATTTGAAAAATTCACTACGGCGGACAATATAATTCAAAGCTATATTCATGGAGGAGGAAGAATCGGGGCTGTTGTTGAGCTCGCTTGTGCTGAAGACAGCCCGGTCTTACTGGAAGTTGCGAAGACCGCAGCAATGCAGGTGGCTGCTGCAAATCCTCTATATTTAGATCCTGCTGTAGTAGATGAAGATGTAGTAAACGAAAAGCGAAAAGGCTATAAATTTGAGGCACTGAATGAAGGCAAACCGGAAAATATTGCGGAAAAAGTGGCTGAAGGAAAGCTGCGGAAATACTTCACAGAAGTATGCTTGTTAAAACAGCAATGGGTGAAAAATCCTGACTACACGATTGTAAAGTATCTGCAGGAGAAATCAAAGGAAGTGGGTACCCCCATATCTATTGTAAAATATATTCGATATGAAAGAGGAGAGGGCATAAAAAAAGAAGAAAACTTTGCTGAAGCAGTTCAAAAACAAATAAATCCGGGAAGATAAAGGGGAGGGGGAAACTTCGCCTCCTTTATTTGAACAGTTTTTAAGGTCAACTGGTTATCCTGTTTTGTGATATCATTAAAAGCATAGTTAATTTATAGAGGAATAAAAAAGGAAAGAATTTTAAACGTTGTCTAAAATTCTTTCCTTTTTTGGTGCGGATGAAGGGATTTGAACCCCCACGTCCTCTCGAACACTAGCACCTGAAGCTAGCGTGTCTGCCGTTCCACCACATCCGCATCTCAGCGCATAATGAAGTATACTACATTCAAAAATGAAATGCAATACTTTTTTGAAAAAAATTTTAAAAATTATGTGGGAATTTATGCTACCTATTGAAACTTATCATATAAATTATCAGGTAATAATTTTTTTTTACCGCCCAATGGTGTATAATACCTGTGTAGACAGTATAGTGGGAGGGTTTCAATTGAACAGAAAACTAGAGGCCTTTAAGGCTGAAATAAAAAATAAGAGGGTAGCAGTTCTGGGAATCGGCATCAGCAATACTCCCTTGATTAAATACTTGCGGAATATAGGGGTTGAAGTCGCAGCTTTTGACAGGTCGGACCGGGAGAAGCTGGGAGACATTGCAAATGAATTGGAAATGCTCGGAGTGAGCCTTAGTCTCGGTACAGAGTATCTGAATAACCTGAGAGGGTTCGATGTCATATTCCGGACTCCAGGTATGCGCTATGACATTCCGGAGCTGGTAAGAGCCAGGGAGGAAGGTGCGGAAATCACCTCCGAAATGGAGATTTTTTTTGAACTGTGCCCGGCACCGATTATCGCCATCACGGGAAGCGATGGAAAAACTACAACAACAACGCTTGTTTACACAATCTTAAAGGAACAGGGATATAACTGCTGGTTGGGAGGAAATATCGGAACTCCGCTTCTGAGCAGGATTGATGAAATAAAGGAAACAGATAAAGTAGTGTTGGAGCTTAGCAGCTTCCAGCTCCATACCATGAAGAGAAGTCCTCAGGTTGCGGTGGTCACAAACATAACCCCAAATCATCTCGATGTACATAAATCCATGGAAGAATACGTAGAGGCTAAGAAGAATATTTTCTTACATCAAACACCGGACTGTAAGCTGGTATTGAATTATGATAACGATATCACCCGCGGATTTGGACCGGAAGCGGCAGGGGAAACCGTATTCTTCAGCAGGGTGAACGGCCTGGAGTCCGGTGCCCTGTTGTCCGATGAGTGGCTGGTTTATAGGAAAAACGGAGAGGAAACGAGATTGGTCCGGGCAGAAGATATTGTTATACCCGGGGTACACAATATCGAGAATTATCTGGCCGCCAGCGCGGCAGTAATGGATCTGGTACAGCCGGAAACCATTAAAAAGGTTGCCACAACTTTTACGGGTGTAGAACATAGAATCGAGCTGGTGAGGGAACTGGACAGTGTAAAGTACTATAATAGCTCTATTGATAGCAGCCCCAACAGAACCTCGTCTGCATTGAACACCTTTAATCAAAGGGTGATCCTCATTGCGGGAGGGAAAGATAAAGGTATTCCTTATGATGCTCTGGGGAGTGCTTTGGTGAAAAAAGTAAAGTGCCTGATCCTTATTGGAGCCACGGCAGATAAGATTGAGAAGGCATTGCAGGATGAGGTTGAACGTACCGGAAATGGGAGAGATATCGAAGTCCTCCGGTGCAGCACCTATGAAGAGGTAGTAAATACGGCCCGTCAAAAGGCAAAGAAAGGGGATATCGTACTTTTATCCCCTGCCAGCACAAGTTTTGATATGTTTAACAATTTTGAGGAACGCGGAAACAAATTCAAGGAACTTGTGAAAGGACTGTAAGGCTTAATGGAATCGCAGCAGTGCTTTTAACCGGCCTCTGCGGTTCTTTGTATTTTTTTGTGCTTTAATTACCATACTATTGTTGTTAATTTATAATCGGAAAACAAGGATGAGGATGTGATAGTTTGGGCACAAATAACAAAGTGTCTTTCAGTAATACGTCAGTGCAGGAGGAGACGAAGGATAACAAGGATGGTGCAACAGATCTCGATGTATTAAAGGAACTTGGGCAATCCACTGTTAAAAATCCCAGAGGCAATATCCATTGCTTGACCATCATCGGTCAGATCGAGGGACATATCATTTTACCACCGCAAAACAAAACAACAAAATACGAACATGTAATACCTCAATTGGTTGCTATAGAAGAAAACACCGAAATCGACGGTTTGCTGCTGGTTTTGAATACAGTGGGGGGAGATGTCGAGGCGGGGCTGGCTATTGCGGAAATGGTGGCTAGTATGAGTAAACCAACGGTTTCCCTGGTTCTTGGCGGAGGGCACAGTATCGGAGTACCCATGGCGGTCTCTACCAATCACTCCTTTATAGCACCTTCGGCAACCATGACCATTCATCCGCTGCGGCTGAGCGGCATGATTATCGGAGTACCTCAAACCTATGAGTATTTTGATAAAATGCAGGAAAGGGTCGTGCAATTTGTGGCCAAGAATTCGAATATTTCCAAGGATAGATTCAGAGAGCTCATGTTGAAGACGGGTGAATTGGCTAACGATGTAGGTACGGTTTTGTTCGGCGAGGAAGCAGTTAGAAATGGCCTCATTGACGAGCTTGGAGGGCTTTCACATGCGCTTAGGAAGTTGTACGACTTGATCGGAGCGGAAAAAGCCAAGCGGGAAATGCTGAATAATGAAACGGCAGGTGGGTTGCAATGATCCTCTATTCCATTATTCCACAGGAAGTGGTTTTTGGCGGCAGCACCGATAGTGCAGCAGGAACAATGACGGAGATGGATTATATGGGAGAACGGGTTCAGGTATCTGCTTTGACAAACAATCGATTTGTGATACAAAGGCTGATTAGTACAAAGCCGCAAGCCTACTTGAATCCGAACCTTCAGCCGGGAACGATTATATACTCCGCACCTAAGGGAACGTAAAATAATTACGCTTTGATAGGGAAGTACAGTGTGAAACGCGCTGCGGTCACGGAAATTAATAGGAAATCAAGTGACCGCGTGCATTATCGAGACAAGGATATGAAATATCTATAGAAAAATAAATGCAAATATGATATAGTAAGTCTAGCCGGAAAAGCTACTAGAGAGGTTGGTGCCAGGGTTTCCGGCGACTTTATTTTTTGGGGGTCATCAGTTTGAAGGTCAAAGAAATGCCTAAAAAGAAAAAATATAAAAAGAAACACGGCGAGGGCTTCAGATACAATCACGAGATACTGGGAATCATGATCATTGCAGTAGGAGTTTTGATTTCATTGAGCCTTTATTTTAAAGATGCTGTGGGTTTGTTCGGCAAGTTTACACAGGATCTTTTCCTCGGTATGGTGGGATTGCCTGCATTTATCATACCACCGGCGGTAATCGCCTTCGGAGTTTTGGTACTGCTGCGAAAGGATAGTTCTCTGTTCCGGTCCAAAACCATTTATGCCGGGATATTGCTGCTCATCCTATCGGCACTCCTGCAAACCGCGTTCTACGATGCGAAGGAATACCAAAATCTTGGACCGGTGGATTCCCTCACAAAGTTTTACGAGCACGGTAAAGCACTGCAGGGAGGCGGAATTCTGGGAGGAATTATCAGTACTCCATTTCTGCGGGTTTTTCAAACACTGGGTACCATTATCATTCTTATGACGGTATCTGTTATTGATATTATCCTTTTAACCAATATTTCCTTTGTTAACATACTAAAAAACTTGAAGGAGTTGGCATCCCAGCTTTTCTCCGGGCTGAGGGACAAACTGGCAAGTCTGGCAGCAAAGGATGAAGAGGAAGAAGAAAAGGGAAGTGTTAAAGGGAAGAAGGCTGAAAGCAAGGATGAGGAGCCACTGTCAAAAATCATCGATATGAATCTCAAAAAGGCAGCAAAGAGTGAAGAAGCTAAAGTCGAGATGAAAGTGGATTCTCCTGCGGAGAGTAATGCCATTCAATTGGTGATTAATGACATGAAGAAGGTACAGCCTCCCGAGAAGCCTCAAGCCGTAGATATCAGTCATGAAATTAACATGGACCCTGCGGTGGGAACCCAATATACATATCCGACCTTTGATCTTCTCAACTCCAACAATCAGGAGGGCAAGGATATCAATGAAATCAAAAACACAGCGTTGGAGGGAGCCAAAAAGCTGGAAGATACGTTGAAGAGCTTCGGAGTAGAAGCAAAGGTTATCAACGTCAGCCGGGGTCCGGCTGTAACCCGATACGAACTCCAGCCAAGTCCTGGCGTTAAAGTGAGCAAGATCGTAAACCTTTCGGATGACATATCCTTGAACCTGGCTTCTGCCGGGGTGCGGATTGAGGCTCCCATACCGGGTAAAGCGGCCATTGGAATCGAAGTGCCCAACAAGGAAGTTACGGCTGTATACCTGCGGGAAGTCCTTGAATCTGCGGATTTCGTACAGTACCCGTCAAAATTGGCCTTTGCATTGGGAAAAGACATCTCCGGTGAGCCTATTATTACGGATATTGCAAAAATGCCTCACGTATTGGTGGCGGGGGCTACAGGCTCAGGAAAAAGTGTATGCATTAACAGTCTGATCATCAGTCTTTTATATAAGGCCTCGCCGGACGAAGTTAAGCTTTTGATGGTGGACCCGAAGGTGGTGGAACTGGGGATATACAATGGCATACCCCATCTGCTGATTCCTGTGGTTACTGATCCGAAAAAGGCTGCAGGAGCATTAAACTGGGCGGTGCAGGAAATGGTCAATCGGTATAAGCTTTTCGCCGACAAGGGTGTGAGAGACTTGAAGGGATACAACGCCTTGATGAAGGAAGAAGGCCAGCAGTTGCAGCTTCCGCAGATCGTGATTATCATTGATGAGTTGGCAGACTTGATGATGGTTGCACCCAATGATGTGGAAGATGCCATTTGCAGATTGGCCCAGATGGCCAGAGCCGCAGGAATGCATCTCGTTATAGCCACCCAGAGGCCTTCCGTGGATGTTATCACCGGTGTAATCAAAGCAAACATACCTTCACGAATTGCTTTTGCCGTATCCTCACAGGTTGACTCCAGAACCATTCTGGATATGGCCGGTGCGGAGAAGCTCCTTGGAAAAGGGGACATGCTGTTCTATCCTGTAGGAGAACCGAAGCCCATACGAATCAAAGGAGCCTTCATCACCGACAAGGAAGTGGAGAAGGTGGTGGAATTTATCAAGTCCCAGGGAACTGCCACCTACAATGACGACATTATAGAGGAGATCAACAGTGAGAGTGAACCCGCAGAAAGCGAACCGGGGGATAATGATGAATTATTGCCCCAGGCCATCGAACTTGTAGTGGATGCCGGACAGGCATCGGTATCCCTTATTCAAAGGAAATTCAAAGTGGGATATGCCCGTGCTGCCAGAATTGTAGATCAGATGGAAGCGAGGGGGATTGTTGGGCCTTTTGAGGGGAGCAAACCAAGGCAGGTGCTGATTACAAAGCATCAATGGATGGAAATGCAGATGGCAAATCAAAATTAGGCGCGGCTGAAGAATAAGTATGGAAGAAGCTGTTCTTCTGCCTCTCCAGACAGGCTTGCCCTGGAAATATGTATAAAATATGGAAAACCGGCATACTATATCTACTGGGATTAGTAAAATGCCCTTCGCCTATCTCCTTATGTACAAAGCACAGGAGAAGCGAAAATGGATTTGGAGGTATAGTATGTCGGTTATCATTGGTTTTACAATCGTGCTTATGCTTGGGTTTGCAGGTTATATGGCATATAGGCTTTTCATAAGAAGAACATTATCCGTTCTCATTTGCCTATGTTTGGAAGTGATTGCTCTTACAATCGCTTTAGTTGCTTTTGTATTAAATGTGCAGACAAGCAATCTTTCCGAGATCCTGTATATCGCATTTGGAATCCTTGTTCCATCCGCTTTTTTCCTGTATGATTACCGGAAGATGATGGCGAAAATACGGGATCAGGGGGTCAGTGAGGGCCTCCTGGGAAGGAAAAAGAATCGAGTCGGGAACATTGATGAATCCATATACAGCGTGCAGAGTGTTACGGCTGGCCGACAGGCTGGCTTTGACGGAGATATATTCAGTCAGTTGGAAAGCATAAGTCCAACAGATTATAAAGGATATTACAGCCTGGGACTCTCGTATTACCAGATGGGCTTGAAGGAGGAAGCGGTGGACTGCTTCAAAAGAGCAATTGAGATCAAGCCGGATAGCTATGAAGCGTATTTTAATATGGCTGTAGCTATGGATGAAATCGGTGAGCAGGAAGAGGCCATCCGATCTTTAAAAAAGGTAATTAGTCTTAAATCCGATTTTATTGACGCCTATAACAATCTTGGAATCATATTCTCAACACAGGGGAAACATAATGAGGCTCTCTACGTATATGCAAAGGGATTGGAAATGAATCCTCAGGAATACAGCCTTTTTTATAATATGGGCATAACCCTCTCGGAAACAGGAAGATTTCCTGAAGCTGTGGAAGCGTATAAGAAAGCACTGGAGAGAAAACCGGACGAGTATGAAATCAGCTACCATCTGGGAGCCGCCCTGGCGCAGCTTCGCAGATATGACGAAGCCATAGAAGCCTACAAAAGCGCCCTTAGGATAAAACCTACGGATAGTGAGCTGTTTTACAACCTTTCGGTTGTTTATTCGCTGCTGCGTAAGCAGGATATCGCCATGGACAATTTGAAAAAAGCCATAGAGATCAATAGTGACCTGAAGGTGGAAGCAAAAAAAAATAAAGCTTTTGAGTTTATTAAGACCAATCCGGAGTTTAAAAGATTAATTTTTTAGAGGATCGACATTCGATAATTAAAATAGGGCATGCTTCAGCATGCCCTATTTTAATTATCGAAAAAACCTGTGGTTAAACCGCCGGATTTTGTGTTAAAATAAGAAAGTCTTGGGAAATACAAAACGATTGACAATTTGCGTTAAAGTAACCTTTGAAGGAGATAAAATGAGTTTTTTACCAATTAGCAGACAGGATATGATGGAAAGAGGCTGGGATGAGCTGGACTTTCTTTATATAAGTGGAGATGCCTACGTCGACCACCCGAGCTTCGGGCATGCCATTATTACCCGGACGTTGGAAAGCGCGGGATACAAGGTGGGAATCATTGCTCAGCCGGATTGGAACAACATTGATGATTTTAAGAAATTGGGAAAACCCCGGTTGGCGGTATTGATTTCTTCCGGTGTTATTGACTCCATGGTGAATCACTATACTGCCAGTAAAAAAGTGCGCAGCGAGGATGCCTATTCGCCGGGAGGCAAGGCGGGACACAGGCCGGATCGTGCTGTTATCGTATACGCGAATAAG
Source organism: Bacillota bacterium (assembly GCA_023419605.1). Classification (GTDB taxonomy): domain Bacteria; phylum Bacillota; class Clostridia; order Acetivibrionales; family JAEZXR01; genus JAEZXR01. Next base: position 126,940 of record JAEZXR010000061.1, read on the forward strand.
GCCAGGCAGGCATTTAAGGATACACCCATTCTCATTGGCGGAATTGAAGCCAGTTTGAGAAGGTTTGCTCATTATGATTACTGGGACAACAGGGTCAGACGCTCCATCCTGCAGGATTCCAAAGCGGACTTGCTGCTTTACGGCATGGGAGAAGTACCCATCGTGGAAATTGCGAATCTGCTGCACCAGGGAACTCCGGTGGATGAAATTCAAAGTGTAAGAGGTACTGCGTACCTGGCCGGCAGTGATAAATTGCCCTGGGAAATCAGGGTATGTATCGATGAAAAAAAGGATAATAAGGATATAGCTGTACTGCATAGCTTTGAGGAAGTTGAAAAGGATAAAGTAAAGTATGCGGAGGCTTTCAAGGTCCAGTATGACGAACAGGATGCCATATCCGGAAGAATACTGGTCCAAAGGCATGGAGAACGGTACCTGGTTCAGAATCCACCGGTATTGCCTCTGAGTGTCAATGAGATGGACCGGATTTATGCGCTGCCTTATGAGAGAACCTATCATCCTGTTTATGAAAAGGATGGGGGGATTCCTGCCATAAAAGAAGTAGAGTTCAGTATCACCAGCCACAGGGGATGTTATGGGGGATGCACCTTTTGTGCATTGAACTTTCATCAAGGGAGGACGATACAGAATCGAAGTCAGGTGTCCATACTGAATGAAGCAAAAAAGCTGACATGGCTTCCCGGGTTTAAAGGCTATATTCATGATATCGGAGGCCCTACTGCCAACTTTAGGAGCAAAGCCTGCGAAAAACAGGTAAAAAGCGGAGTCTGTAAGGGAAAGCAATGCCTGCATCCGGACCCTTGTAAAAATCTCATTGTAGACCATAGTGAGTACTTGAGCCTTTTGCGGAAACTCAGGGAGCTCCCTGAGATTAAGAAGGTGTTTATTCGTTCAGGAATACGATACGACTATCTGATTTTGGATAAAAATGATGACTTTTTTACGGAGCTATGTGAACACCATGTCAGCGGACAGCTAAAAGTGGCTCCGGAGCATGTAGTTGACAGGGTACTGGAGAAAATGGGGAAACCCGGCAGAAAGGTATACGACCGGTTTGTTAAGAAGTTCTATGAGGTAAATAAGAAGATAGGGAAAGAGCAGTATCTTGTACCCTATATGATCTCAAGCCATCCGGGAAGTGACCTGAAAGCGGCCATTGAGCTGGCAGAATATTTAAGAGATATCGGACACATGCCCGAACAGGTACAGGATTTTTACCCTACCCCGGGTACTCTCTCAACGGCAATGTTTTATACCGGGTTGGATCCTAGAAATCTGACAAAGGTCTATGTACCGAAAAGTCCGAGGGAAAAGGCCATGCAGAGAGCCATGCTTCAGTATCGGAAGAAGGAAAACTATGATCTTGTCTACCAGGCTCTTAAAATTGCCGGTAGAGACGACTTGATAGGTTTTGGACCTAAATGTCTGATACGGCCTATGCGGGTTATGAAGAAGTTTCAGGAAAAAGAGGATGAAAAAAAGGGGAGAACGCAGGGAAGAACCGAGAAGCGGGAAAAAAGTACAAATCGAGGCGAAAACAGGGCAAAGCCTTTAAATAGAAACGATAAGAAGACAAAATCCGTAGACCGAAATGAGAAGAAATCTGCGGTTCGAAATGACAATAGAGTAAAACCTGCTCACAAAGGTGAGAAGGCAAAAGGCCCAGGTAAGAAAAGAAGGTAAAAAATTTGTAAAGGATGGTAGATGGATATGGGAGCAAAATTGTTGGATGGTAAGGTTGTATCCGCAAGAGTAAAGGCAGAGTTGAAGGATACTGTGGAAGACTTGAAGAAAAAGGAGATATACCCTGGATTGGCTGTGGTTATCGTGGGGAATGATCCTGCCTCGAGGGTCTACGTTAATTCAAAGAAAAAGGCATGTGCAGAGATCGGAATCGAATCCTTTGAATATGCATTGGAAGAGAATACATCGGAAGAGGTGCTGCTGAAGCTGGTAGAGAAACTGAATGCGGACAGCGTTGTCAGCGGTATTCTGGTTCAATTACCTCTGCCGGAGCATATTGACGAGCAGAAGGTAATTCTGGCCATTCATCCGGAGAAGGATGTAGATGCCTTTCACCCTGTTAATGTAGGGAAAATCATGATTGGAAATCCCGATTTCCAGCCCTGTACGCCTGCCGGAGTCATGGAGCTCATTAAGGAGAGTGGAATTGAAATAGCAGGAAAAGAGTGTGTGGTTGTCGGAAGAAGCAATATCGTAGGCAAACCGCAGGCCATGCTGCTGCTGGCACAAAACGGAACGGTGACCCTATGCCATTCCAGGACCCGGGATCTTGCAGAAGTTTGTAGAAGAGCGGATATCCTGGTAGCGGCTGTTGGAAAAGCAGAGCTGATTAAAGGGAATATGATAAAGCCGGGGGCTGTTGTCATCGACGTCGGGATGAACCGGCTGGAGGATAAAAAGCTGGTGGGAGACGTTGAGTTTTCATCCGCTTCGGAAGTTGCTTCGGCAATTACCCCGGTACCTGGCGGTGTGGGACCTATGACCATTGCGATGTTGATGAAAAATACTGTGAGAGCGGCAGTGCTGCAAAGTGGGAAATAAGTGATATGGACTATGAGAGCCGGATACAGGATGTTAAGGATAAATATGAAGCCCTGAAAGCCTACTATTACAGCCAGAGAGGCAGGAAAAAGCAGCTGGAGCATGAGAAGTCCAGGCTGGAAGAAGAACTGCAAAGGATTTTGGATCACCTGGATGTTCTGGAAAAGGTAAGGGTGCTGCTCCAAAGAGTCTCGGAATATGCTCGAGAGCAGGCAAGACAACAGATTGAGACTCTGGTGACTCATTGTCTTCAGTACATATTTAATTCGGATATGGAGTTTAAGATTGAAATCGAGGAAGTGCGAGGAAGGCCGGAGGCGGAATTTTATGTAGTAAACAACATGAATGGAACCCTCTTGAAGACGCGCCCCCAGGAAGCCAGAGGCGGGGGCGTAGTGGATATTATTTCCCTGGCCCTTCGTATTGCCATGCTCCAGTGCAGTAATGAGACCGGTATGGGTCCCATTATTCTGGATGAGCCTGCCAAGCATGTAAGTGAAGAGTATATTGCCCATGTGGGGGAGTTTTTACGGCAGATCTCCAAAATATACGGCAGGCAGGTCATCATGGTCACGCATAATAGGCATTTAAGTGAGATTGCTGACAAATCATACCGCATCGAATTGCAGGGAGAAGTTAGCAATACTGTAATTGATTCTTGACATAAATTTTAAAAAAGTTTACAATTAAGCTATACCAGATATAAATATCTGCTAATATTTTGGGTATATAATGGCAAGACTTTGGTATAATTGCTTTGCCAGAAATGTATAAGGTTGGCAGAAGTATATTGGATATAGGTTTTAAAGCTGGGGTACTGCGGAAGAAAGCTCGGATTATGCTTCATACTGCATCTTCGGTTTAAAGCTGATTAATCTGGATGTCAGACTTTTGTTTAAATAGGGCATGGAAATTATAAATGGCAGAATAACGCTTTTGTTTATATAGATGGTTTTTATACGAATATTCGGACGATTGAATGCAACCGCAAGATAGATGTTTGCATGTCTATGGTCATATTACGACAACTGTCTTGTAGATAAGTGAAATGAAGTCTTTTCGATTTCCAAATCTTTATATAAATGTATAAAGTTTGATATCTGGCGATAGCGAATTTTATACGTCGTTTCTTTCCTACAGCGATACAGGGCCGGAAAAGCCTGTTGCTTTAGAGTAGATTCAGAGTAAAATTCGATATCTCCTTTTAAATAATTGAAATTAGCAAATTGAGCATTGAAAACTGAATATTGAGGAGGTGTGTGCTATAACAATTATTTATTTTGTTATTGGATTGGCAATTGGTGCAATTATTGCAGCAGTTATTGCTTCAAAAATATCATCGCAAAAAGCTTTCAATAAGGGAGTAGAACACAGAAAAAAGATAGCTGAGGCTGAAATCGGCAGTGCCGAACAGGAAAAGGACAGAATTATCAACGAGGCGCTGAAGATTGGAGAAGCCAAAAAAAGGGAAGCACTTCTTGAAGCGAAGGAAGAAATTCACAGAAGCAGAGTTGAGCTCGACAGAGAGATCAAGGACAGAAGGAGTGAAATCCAACGTTTTGAAAGAAGACTGGTCCAAAAGGAAGAAACCTTGGACAAAAAGGTGGAAACACTGGAACAGAAAGAAGAAGTGCTTAACAAGAAGACCAAGGAAATTCAAACTCTTCAGGACAAGGTAGCGGAACTGCAAGCCAAACAGATTGAAGAGTTGGAGAGGATTTCCGGACTTAGCGTTGAGGGAGCCAAGGAGTACCTGCTTAAGAATGTCGAGGATGAAGTTAAGCACGAAATGGCTATGCTGGTGAAGGAACTCGAGGCTAGGGCCAAAGAAGAGGCAGATAGAAGGGCAAAGGATATTATTGCTACCGCTATACAAAAATGTGCAGCTGACCATGTATCTGAAGCTACTGTATCTGTAGTGCCACTTCCTAACGACGAGATGAAGGGAAGAATCATTGGTCGCGAGGGAAGAAACATCCGAACTCTCGAAACTCTTACAGGAATTGATCTGATTATTGATGATACGCCGGAAGCGGTTATATTGTCAGGATTTGATCCAATACGAAGAGAAGTAGCAAGAATCACCCTTGAGAAGCTCATTCTGGATGGCAGAATTCATCCGGCTCGCATTGAGGAAATGGTTGAAAAGGCAAAGAAGGAAGTTGAAAACACCATCCGTCAGGAAGGAGAAAATGCTACCTTCGAAACAGGCGTACACGGGCTCCATCCGGAAGTTATCAAACTTTTAGGTAAGCTGAAGTTCAGGACAAGCTACGGACAGAATGTATTGAATCATTCTATCGAGGTGTCCCGGCTCTCCGGCATTATGGCGTCAGAATTGGGCGTTGATGTAAATCTGGCGAAAAGAGCTGGGTTGCTGCATGATATAGGAAAGGCCATCGACCACGAGGTGGAAGGCTCTCACGTTACTATCGGTGCAGACTTCCTGAAGAAATACAAGGAAGGCAATGAAGTTCTTAATGCTGTTATGTCACATCATGGTGACGTAGAAGCTACATCCATCATATCCGTGCTTGTTCAGGCAGCAGATTCAATCTCTGCAGCAAGACCGGGTGCGAGGAGAGAGACGCTGGAATCCTACATTAAGCGTCTTGAAAAGCTGGAAGAGATTGCAAACTCTTTTGCAGGAGTTGAGAAATCCTTTGCAATACAGGCCGGTAGGGAAATCCGTATTATGGTCAAGCCGGAAGATGTTGCAGATGATGCAATCGTATTAAAAGCAAGAGAGATCGTCAATAAGATAGAAAATGAACTGGAATATCCCGGACAGATTAAAGTAACGGTATTAAGGGAAACCAGAGCAATCGAGTACGCAAAATAATGCGTTTGTAAAAAGGAATAATCAAATAAAAAGCGTGGCAACACGCTTTTTATAATGTGCGCAGTTATATAGTTCCATTTTAATTTTTCTATAGCTATATACATGCATTTTATGCTCCGCTTACTTGATAATTTATTTTCAGTGGAGTATAGTAATGTAAAGAGGTAGTACACATTGTTATTCCTTGAAATGGAGGAGCTTTTTTGAAGGTTTTGTTTATTGGAGATATAGTGGGAAATGCTGGTAGGAAAGCTGTCAAGGAACTCGTAGCGGCACTGCGCCGGGATGAAGGTATTGACTTTTGTATTGCAAACGGTGAAAATGCAGCAGGCGGCAGCGGTATCACCTATGTCGTAGCCCAGGAGCTTTATAAGCTAGGGGTTGATGTGATTACGATGGGAAACCATACCTGGTCCAAAAAAGAGATTTTGAATTTCATCGAGAGCGACCCTCGATTGGTTCGGCCGGCGAATTACCCTTCGGAATTGCCGGGAAGAGGCTCTACCGTTTTTAAAGGGAAAAACGGAAGTATTGGTGTTGTAAATGTTCTTGGAAGGGTGTACATGGATAATGTTGACTGCCCTTTCAGAGCTGCTGAGAGAGAGATCGAGTATTTAAAGAGCATTGTTAAAGTTATCATTGTTGATATGCATGCAGAAGCTACTTCGGAGAAAAGTGCGCTGGCCTGGCACCTGGACGGTAGAGTCAGTTGTGTTTTTGGAACCCACACGCATGTACAGACGGCAGATGAAAAAATACTTCCCTGTGGAACTGCTTTCCTAACGGATGTAGGGATGACTGGCCCCTGTGAAGGGATCATCGGAGTGGACAGAGAGGCCGTTCTGCAGAAATTTATTTCGCACATGCCGACGCGATTTGAGGTTGCAAAGGGAAAAGTGCAATTTAATGCAGTTCTTGTCGAGGTCGATGAGAGGAATGGCAGGAGCTCGAAAATCACTAGAATATCCCGTGTTCTGGATATTTCATAAAAAAGCACACAGCGAAGGCTGTGTGTTTTTTTATGAGAAAAAACTGCTAAAATTTAACTAAAAAAGAGGATTTTTAAAATCTGTGTAGAATATATAGTATGAATAGGTTAAATTTACCAAATCATATTTAGGGGGTATACTGATGGATGTATTAAAGGTCTCAGCAAAATCTAATCCAAATTCTATTGCAGGCGCGTTAGCAGGAGTTATAAGAGAAAGAGGAACTGCTGAAATACAAGCAATAGGAGCCGGCGCATTGAATCAGGCTGTGAAGGCAGTGGCGATTGCCCGAGGGTTCGTAGCGCCATCTGGTCTGGAGCTGATTTGTATACCTGCGTTTACAGACATACAAATCGATGGAGAAGAAAGAACCGCAATTCGGCTGATTGTGGAACCAAGGAGATAAAGTGTTGTTTTAATTCCTAAATTAGGTTTACCATTAAAAGTTTTTTATATGTTCTGCCTTTACAGGAGAAACTCATATAAATCACTTTTTTTTTATGTTTGTGAATTGGTATATATTGTGATACTATTAGTATATTATATTCAGGATAGAATGGTGTGGAGGATCGAAGGTGGATTTTGGTTCAAATGTTACATGGATACTAAAAGACGGATTAAAATACATAGAGTTTAATAATATCAGGAATTATAGTGATATTGTGGTTCATGGCTTCACTACTCGATTGGGAGGCGTTAGCTCCGGAGAATGTTCTTCGCTGAATCTTGGGTTTAATCGCAAGGATGAACGTCAAAATATTGAGGAGAATTATAAAAGGATTGCAGATGCACTGGGTATACAATGTGAAAATATGGTACTCTCCCGACAGGTACATGATAACAAAGTAAGAGAAGTATCTGAAGCAGATAAGGGAAAAGGCATTTATAGAGAAAATGATCTCGAGGGATATGATGGATTGATGACTAATATTCCCAATATCGCTCTGGTTACCTTTTATGCGGATTGTGTGCCCATTTTCTTTCTGGATCCTATGAAGAGGGCCATTGCAGTTTCTCATTCGGGTTGGCGTGGTACCGTTAAGGAGATCGGAGCAGAAACCCTTGAGAGGATGAAAAATAGGTTCGGGTGCCATCCCGGGGACATGGAGATTGCCATCGGTCCTTCTATCGGTTCCTGTTGTTTTGAAGTGGGCGAAGAGGTGGTTCAAGCGTTTGTGCAACCCCTTCCCTGGTCAAAGAAATACTGTTGTAAGACAGGAGTGGATAAATGGCATATCCATTTGCAGGAAATCATCCGGCAAAGTCTTCTGAATGCCGGAGCAAGAGAAGAAAGAATCAATGTTAGCGGGATATGTACGAAGTGCAACAATGAAATATTTTATTCACACCGTGGCGACCATGGGAAAACAGGGAGTCTCGCTGCCATTATGCAGCTGATTTGAGAAGGAGTTTATTACGGTGAGAAAAAGGATTTTGGGGATAGTTACAGGTTTTGTTGCCGCCGCTTTTATGCTGACGGCTTGCAGCGTACCTTTTGATAAAGTAGATAAGAGTAATGTGAGTGGGGAACAGGCTAAAAAAAATAAGGATGATGTCATGGACCGGGGTCCCGTCAAGGGGGGAACTCTCAAGCTGTTTAGTACAAGCCCCGACACATTGAATCCATTGTTTACAAATAACATTTATGTTAAGGATTTTTTAGGGTTTGTATTTGAAGGACTGGTTAAGCTGGATAAAAAACTAGGTCCGGTTCCTGTTTTGGCGAAGGATTGGGAGGCATCCGAGGATGGTTTAACCTGGACCTTTCACATGAAGCAAAATGTATTTTGGCACGATAATATACCCTTTACATCTGAAGATGTGGAATTTACAGTTGAAACTATTTTGAAGCAAAATACGAACTCCGTGTACAGGAAAAATCTTGAGAATATCACCAGTTTCGCTGCAGTAGACAAGTATACGTTTCGAATTATGCTAAAAAACAGGAATTCCTTTACGGCAGAGCTTATGACCTTTCCCGTTATACCCAAGCATTGCTTTATCGGCGAGGACGTAGTGCGGTCTGAAAAGAATATGAAACCTGTTGGAACCGGCCCCTTTCGATTTAGCTCCTATACACAGAAGGAAGAGGTAAAGCTGGTCTTGAATGACAAGTGGTGGGGCTCGGCAAATTCCGACCCATCACTTCCAAGCCTTCCCTATATAGCCGAGATACAGGTGCGGATTTTTGAGGAAGGTAAAGATGCTGTTAATGCATTTCATACCGTGGATATTGATGCGGCTATGATGAATGGGGCGGATTCAGCTAAATACAAGGGGCGTCAGGACCTGATCATGAAGAAGTATCCGGGACGAAATTATGAATTCCTGGCCTTTAATCTGACAAAGCCCGTTTTTCAGAGCAAGGCTGTAAGACAGGCTATTGCCTATGCAGTGGATCGAGTCCGCATTGTGAACGACATTCTGCCGGGGCAGGCGGTTGTTACTGATATCCCGATAATCCCGAACTCTTGGATCAACGACTCCTCCTATGAATTCTACACTCCGAATAAGGATAAAGCAAGGGAGCTTTTGACACAGGACGGCTGGAAGAACAGCAGCTATGGGCTCTATAAGTATGTAAACGGAGTTTATACCTCGTTGAACTTGGAAATACTGGTGAATGAGGATAATGAGACCCGACTTAAACTGGCTCATAGTATTGCAGAGCAATTAAATGAAGTTGGGATAAAGCTTCAGGTGAAAAAGGTAAATTGGGATAACACCTTGCAGCTTCTGAACTCTAAGCAGTATGATATTGCGTTATTGGGCTGCCAGATATCTATTACGCCGGATTTGACCTTTTTATACGGGTCATGGAATTCTGCACCGCAGGGTGGAAACGTATATAATGCATCAGGATACAACAACTCCGTCGTAGATAATTTATTGGCGCAGATTTTAGCAGAGAATGATACGAGCAAAAGAAAAGCCCTGTTCTCGGAATGTAAAAAGGTTATTATGGATGAGCTGCCATACTTAGGCCTGTATTTACAGAATGAATCCATGCTGTACAACAAACGGATTCGCGGAGAGATCAATCCGGATATAATGAACCGATATAGTGACATAACCCGTTGGTATTTACCCTAAGGTAGTTTTTTGTATTGCAGTCGAAGGAACATAGGTTCTCTGGTGAAGAACAAAGCACTTCAGCATTTTGTTCTGTATTTGTACTTTACATTGTAACAGTCAGCATGTATAATGCGATATAGATAACTCATAAGGAGAATTTTAACATATGGTATGGATTATTATACTAATAGGATCGATTGCGTTGGATCGAATATCTAAAATGGTAATTCTGAATAAAATGTCATTGGGTGATTCAGTTCCGGTAATTGATAGGTTTTTCTATATCACATATTGGGAGAACAAAGGAGCTGCATGGGGAATTTTCCAAAATGGAAGGTACTTTTTCATCGCTATCACGCTGTGTGTATCTATAGTTTTAGCGTACATGCTGTATAAGTCGGATAACAAGCTGTTGAAGTTTTCGCTGGCTCTGATCTTAAGCGGTGCTGTGGGAAACCTTATCGACCGTATCTACAAAGGCAGTGTAACCGACTTTCTGCATTTTTATTTCGGATCCTATGAGTTTCCGATTTTTAATGTTGCAGATTCCTTGGTCGTGGTAGGAACCTTTGTTTTAGCGTATTTCTTATTGTTTATTTATAAAGAGGAAGAAAAGGTGAAAAAAGAAGAGTAGATATGGAAGAAATTAAACTTATATCCGATAGTGCGGACGCAAGAATCGATGCCTGGGTCACCAGCCAGGTGGAAAATCTCTCAAGAAGCTATGTTCAAAAATTGATTGAGCAGGGCAACATACAAGTCAATGGCAGCAAGGTAAAGACCAATTATAAGCTAAGGGCAGGGGATGAGGTTCAGGTTACGGTGCCGGAGGCTCAGAAACTGGACGTACGGCCGGAGAAGATCGACCTGGATATCCTGTACGAAGATAATGACATCATTGTGGTAAACAAACCAAAGGGGATGGTGGTTCATCCTGCTGCCGGAAATTATACCGGAACTTTGGTTAATGCACTTATGGAGTATTGTGGGGATCGTCTCTCGGATATTAACGGAGTTATCCGCCCGGGAATTGTCCACAGAATTGATAAGGACACGTCCGGAATCCTTGTGGTAGCGAAAAGCAATGAAGCCCATGAAAAATTATCGGAAAAATTAAAGGAACATGATATAAACAGAATATATGTCGCCGTTGTAGAAGGAATCCTTCGGGAAGAAAGCGGCAAAATTGATGCACCTATCGGCAGACACTCGGTGGAGAGAAAAAAGATGGCGGTCAATACGAAAACAGGCCGGAGAGCTGTGACGTATTTTAAAGTGCTGGAAAGATTCAAAAGCGCTACTGCTATCGAGGTCCGATTGGAAACAGGGAGAACCCATCAAATCAGGGTTCATATGTCCTATATTGGGTATCCGATTCTCGGTGATGAAGTGTATGGAAGGAAAAAACAAAAGTATGATATCGGAGGACAGGCTCTCCATGCAAAAACCCTGGGTTTTGAACATCCCATCACCGGGAAGTACATGGAGTTCCAGGCGGATTTGCCGGAGTATTTTGAGAAGCTTTTGCATGAATTGCGAAGTGATGCGAAGTAACTATAATATACTATGGAGAACTCCCACCGTCAGCGCTGCTGCCACCTCCCTTTGAGAGGGATGTCACAGAGTGACAGGGGGGAGCAGGTCAGACATTGAAGGTTAAAAGATATAGAATGAAATTAAAAAGCCTACTGGCAAATTAGCTGCCAATAGGCTTTAAATATTTGAGGTATTATACATTGAAACGGAAGAGAGTTACATCTCCATCCTTCATCACATATTCTTTTCCTTCAGAGCGAACCAGCCCTTTTTCCTTAGCTACGGTATAGGAACCGCAAGCCATAAGGTCATCATAGGCTACGATTTCAGCGCGAATAAAACCTCTTTCGAAGTCACTGTGAATCTTTCCGGCTGCTTGTGGTGCTTTCGTGCCTTTTACGATGGTCCAGGCTCTGACCTCCTGAGGACCTGCTGTCAAATAACTGATAAGGCCCAGAAGGTTATAGCTGGCTTTTATCAAACGGTCGAGACCTGATTCCGAAAGTCCCAGCTCATTTAAAAACTCTGCTTTTTCTGCATCATCCAGCTGCGCGATTTCTTCTTCGATCTTGGCACAGATCACCATGACTTCCGAATTTTCCTTTGCAGCAAATTCCTTAACTTCTGCTACGAAAGCATTATCCTCCGTGGAGGCTATATCATCTTCCGATACGTTGGCGGCATAGATCACCGGCTTTGAGGTAAGCAGGAAAAGCTGGTCTACCATATTTTGCTGCTCAGCATCAAATTGCATGGCTCTGACTGGTTTTCCGCTTTCCAACGTTTCCTTGATGCTCTCGTACAGTTCCAATTCCATTTGGAATTTCTTATCTCCGGATTTAAGCATTTTTTTGGTTCTGTCGATTCTTCTTTCCATGACTTCTACATCAGAAAAAATCAACTCCAGGCTGATGGTTTCGATATCCCTGACAGGGCCGATGGAGCCATCCACATGGACGATATTGCCGTCTTCAAAGCACCGTACAACATGAACGATAGCATCCACTTCACGGATGTGAGACAAAAACTTATTGCCCAAACCCTCCCCCTTGCTGGCTCCTCTAACAAGACCTGCAATGTCAACGAATTCAATAGTCGTAGGTGTTAGTTTGTCCGGGTTGTACATCTGGGCCAGCTTGTCCAGCCTTTCATCCGGTACGGGGACAATGCCGACATTTGGCTCTATGGTACAGAATGGGTAGTTTGCGCATTCAGCTCCTGCCTTGGTAATGGCATTAAAAAGCGTACTTTTGCCTACGTTAGGCAGTCCGACGATTCCCAATCGCATTTATATCATCTTTCCTTTCACAATAAATGTCCTAATGAATTATTTTTTAGACCATCCTCAATTATATATTATATACCAATGGATTTCAACGCCCAATATACTTCCTTTATGGAATCTACCACACAGTCAGGTTTCTCTGTCTGCAACAGTTCCTTTGAAAAAGTGGATGCGATGGCGACGCATTTCATTCCGGCAGCTTTCGCAGCATGAATGCCATTTACAGCATCCTCAACTACGATGCACCGGGATGGATGGACTTTCAGACCTTCTGCGGCTTTCAGGAATATTTCCGGGGAAGGCTTTTTATGTACCACATCCTCACCTGTTATAACCGTTTTGAAAGTTTCAAAGGGAATTGCCGCCACTTTCAGGTTTGCCTTGACTTTTATCACATCCGCACTGCTGGCAAGAGCAATGGACACATCCTCTTCCTCCAGCTTGGATAGGAGTTCCAGGGTTCCATCATACACATGCAGATTTTCCTTTACGAGGGTAAGATAGATTTCATACACTCGGGATTTCATTTCAAGTTGGTAGGGGACACCGTATTTTTCAGCAACGCCACCAATGTATCGATCTTCACCTGCGCCGATAAAGGGCTTAAAATCCTCTGAAACGGCCTTTATGCCATACTCTGCCAGGCCTCTTATGGCAGCAGCCTCAATAACAGGCTCGGAATCCACCAAAACGCCGTCCATGTCAAATATGATTGAATAATTACTATGTGCACTCATCTTGATCTCCTCTTTGTAAGTAGTAATCTAATAATACCTGAATTTACAAAACAAGACAATATAAAAAGGTAAACAAGTAAAGATGGCGGTAAGGAAAAGAGAATTGATTATTTTCAATAATTTCTCAAATAACTATTGCGTGCAACGATGTGGTATGTTACAATTCTTGTAAATAAAGTTTAGTTTAGCGTAGTTTGAGTAGAAGAGTAGAGTTTAGAAGAGATGAGAAGAGACGAGGCGAGATGAGTATAGTACTGTGTCTTTATGCCGGGTTTTTTCGACCCGGCTTTTTTCGTATATATTATTCATATCCTTCTCATGTCTTCCTTTTGAAAAGAAGGGGGCGTCATTATGTTTTATCCGTCCTTGGAGGAAGTCATGGAACTGGCAAAGGACTATGACAGAATTCCAGTGACCCTGGAGGTCTATGCCGATATGGAAACACCCATCAGCCTTTTTAAACGCTTTGAAGACAGCAGCCGTTACTGCTTTCTTTTGGAAAGTGTTGAGGGGGGAGAAAAGTGGGCTCGATATTCCTTTATCGGGAGAAATCCATTTCTAATCGTAAAGAGCCAAGACAGAAAGATCACAATTCAAGACAAAAACGGGTATGAGACGGAAGCAGAAGGCAATCCGGTTATGTTTCTACGGGACCTGTTAAAATCACAAAAAAGTGCTCCTATCCTTGGACTGCCGAGATATAACGGAGGGGCCGTAGGCTTTTTCGGCTATGATCTGATGCGCTTCTATGAAAATCTGCCGGATATTCCGGAGGATGACATGGGACTGCCGGATTGCCACTTTATGTTTATGGATGAAGTTCTTGTATTTGACCATCTGAAACAAAAAATCCATATCATTGTCAACTTGCAGGCACAGGGCAATATTGCCAGGGAGTATAACAGCGTAATTGAAAGGATAAAAGAGATTTACAAAGAAATCCCTTCTACCCGCTGGAAGCTGGCAGAACACTTCACATCCGATCTTGGCACTGCCCGGAAGGAGTATTCCTACAGCAGCAACATATCCAAAGAACGCTTCTGTGAAAATGTGGTGAAGGCAAAGGAATATATAAAAAATGGAGACATTTTCCAGGTTGTACTTTCCCAACGACTCTGTATTGAAACTGAAGAAGACCCGTTTACAGTCTATCGAGCCTTGCGTATCATTAATCCTTCGCCGTATATGTATTTTCTAAAATTTGATGCCTATAAACTGGTGGGAGCTTCTCCGGAAATGCTTGTCAGAGTTGAGGATGGTGTAGTTGAAACCTGTCCCATTGCAGGAACAAGGAAAAGAGGGAAAAGCAAAGAGGAAGACGAGCAATTGGAAAAGGAACTGCTGGCAGACCAAAAAGAACTGGCGGAGCACACCATGCTGGTGGACCTGGGAAGAAATGATATTGGAAGGGTTTCAAAATTCGGGAGTGTAGTCGTCAAAGATCCCCTGCATATCGAAAGGTACTCCCATGTGATGCATATTGTTTCTAATGTTCAAGGGCAGCTCAAAGAGGATAAGACACCCTTTGATGCCCTGGTATCCATATTGCCGGCAGGTACACTCTCTGGAGCTCCGAAAGTAAGAGCAATGGAAATCATTGATGAGCTGGAGACGGTGAAGCGAGGACCTTATGGGGGAGCTATCGGCTATCTGAGCTTTAATGGAAACCTGGATAGCTGTATAACCATCCGTACCATGATCTTTAAGGATAACAAAGTCTATGTACAGGCGGGTGCAGGGATTGTGGCAGATTCGATTCCGGAGTTGGAATATGAGGAAACCTTGAACAAGGCAAGGGCTTTGCTAACGGCCATTGAGGAAGCGGGTGAGATTCGATGATTCTTATTATTGATAATTACGATTCCTTTACTTACAATCTTTATCAATACCTGGGGGAGTTAAGTCCGGATATTGAGGTGTACAGGAATGACCGGATAACTGTGTCGGAAATAAAGAAGAAATCACCTACTCATATCGTATTGTCTCCCGGACCTGGCTTTCCGAAGGAGGCAGGAATTATCACGGATGTTATAAGAGAACTGGGGGCTGCTATCCCTATTCTGGGTGTTTGCTTGGGGCATCAAGCGATTGGAGAGGCATACGGGGGAAGGGTGGTTCATGCAAAGGAACTAATGCACGGCAAAGTATCAAATGTAAAAATTAAAACGGAATGTCAATTATTTAACGGATTGGAAAGTGAAATCCCCGTCGGAAGATACCATTCCCTCATTGTAGAAAAGGAAACTCTGCCCCGGGAGCTTGAAATTACTGCAATAACGGAAGCGGGAGAGGTCATGGGACTCCGGCATACCCGGTATCCGGTCTATGGTATCCAGTTTCATCCCGAATCCATCTTAACGCCCCATGGGAAAAAAATCCTGGCAAATTTTTTAGGAATAGAAATGTAACGTAAAAAACCATAAATTTTTTCTTGGAAAGGAGAGGGACTATGATGTTAAGCGGAGCGATTCAAAAACTGGTAAAAGGATACAATCTGGAGGAAAATGAAATCAAGGGAGCTATGAATCTGATCATGGAGGGTAATGCTACGCCTGCACAAATCGGCAGCTTCATCACTGCATTGAGTATAAAAGGGGAAACCATCGATGAGATTACAGGCTGTGCAAAGGTAATGAGGGAAAAGGCTTTTCAGCTGCAGCCCAAGGTTGGATATTTTATTGATACCTGTGGTACTGGCGGAGATGGCGCCAATACTTTCAATATTTCGACTGCGGCTGCTTTCGTAGCGGCTGCTGGGGGTGTAACGGTAGCAAAGCATGGAAACCGGTCTGTATCAAGCAGAAGCGGCAGTGCCGATGTTTTGGAAGCGTTGGGAGTAAACATTTCTCTTGAACCGGAGAAGGTAGGCCTGTGCATCGAACAAACAGGGATGGGATTCATGTTCGCGCCTTCTTTCCATAAGTCTATGAAATATGCTGCGGAACCCCGGCGGGAATTAGGGATACGAACGGTTTTCAACATATTAGGTCCCTTAACGAATCCGGCCGGAGCAAAGGGACAGGTCATGGGTGTTTTTAAGAGAGAACTTACGGAACCTCTGGCCCATGTACTTCTTAAACTGGGTGTTGAACGGGCAATGGTGGTCCATGGTTCCGACGGGCTGGACGAGGTAACTACAACGGGAATTACCTATGTATCTGAGGTGCGGGATGAAAGAGTAATCAATTATGAGCTCCATCCGGGGAGTTTCGGCCTTTCGATTGCAGATAAAACAGAGCTGTCAGGCGGCGATGCCTCTACGAATGCACAGATCATTCAGGAGATATTTGAAGGAGTTCGTGGGCCGAGGCGGGATATTGTTCTGATGAATGCTGCAGCTGCATTGTATGTAGGAAAGGTGGCCGGAGACATGAGGGAAGGCATTTGGATGGCTGCTGAAATTATCGACTCCGGCAGAGCAATGGCCAAACTGCAGGAATTGCGTTTGTTTACTAACCGTACCGGGGAGGGAATGCAGACCCTACTGTCTTTTGTTCCCCGGATTGATTGTTAATGAGGAGGACACTATGATATTGGATAAAATAGTGGAACAAAAAAGGATTCAGTTGCAACAGGAAATGAAGGCAATGTCACTGGATGCGTGGAAGGACCGATTGAAAAGACCGGGATTACATGCTCCCAGGGATTTTGGGAGTGCTTTGAAGCAGAGCGGTAAGATATCTATTATTGCAGAGGTAAAAAAGGCATCCCCTTCTAAAGGGGTTATCAAGCCTGACTTTGATCCGGTAAAAATTGCCCGTGAATACAGTAAAGCGGAAGTCCAGGCGATTTCCGTTCTCACGGAAAAGAATTTTTTTCTGGGACATGATGATTATTTGTTTAAAATACGCCAGTCCGTTGCACTTCCCTTGCTGCGGAAGGATTTTATTATCGATTTGTGGCAGATTTATCAATCCCGGGTTCTTGGAGCGGATGCCATTCTTTTAATTACCTCCATAGTAAGCGATGAAGAACTGAAGAAATTTCAGATCGTAGCAGGAATCCTCGGTATGCAATGCCTGGTGGAGGTTCATGACCGGAATGAATTAGACAGAGCATTGGATACAGGCGCTAAAATAATAGGAATAAATAATCGCAATCTAAAGACCTTCGAAGTAGATCTGGAGACTACCGAGAGGCTGATGAACCACATACCCAGTGACCGGGTGGTTGTAAGCGAAAGTGGAATTTCCTGTGTGCAGGATCTGCGGTACTTAAAGGAATTGGGAGTGAATGGTGTCTTGATCGGTGAGACCTTTATGCGGGCTGAATCCATAGAAGAAAAGATCAATGAATTAAGGGTAGGGTAGAAGTATGTGCGGAATCAAGGTGTGTGGAATACAGAGGCTGGAGGATGTCGATATTCTTAACCGCTTTTTGCCGGAGTATGCCGGGTTTATCTTTGCTGAAAGCAAGCGGCGGGTTGATATCGAGAAGGCGAAATGCCTTATACGAAGCCTGGCTAAAAGCATAAAGCCGGTGGGGGTTTTTGTGAATGCGGACCTGGAAACGGTTAGACATACTGTGGAACAGTGCGGCCTGAATGTGATCCAGCTTCATGGCGAGGAGACAACGGATTACATGGAGGATGTGAAGAAATTCCTGCCATCCGTTGAAATATGGAAGGCAATTCGTGTGGAAGGGCATGAATCTTTGAAGAAGCTGGAAGAAAAATCAGCAGATGCCTTTCTCCTGGATACCCACTCTAAAGATGCCTATGGAGGAACCGGAAAGACTTTCAACTGGGAGGTTGCCTCCAGACTCTCTCAGAAGTACAAGATCATCCTGGCGGGTGGGTTAAATAGTGGGAATGCTGCCAGAGCCATGGATGCAGTAAGACCCTTTTGCCTTGATGTGAGCAGTGGAGTGGAGACCGATGGGTACAAGGATAAGGAGAAAATACGGGACTTTATCTATGCAGTAAGAGCGTACTAAAGGCTACGAAGTAAGGAGGTTAATCGAATGGAAAATAAAAATGGCAGATTTGGTGAATTCGGGGGGCAATACGCACCGGAAACTTTGATGAATGCCTTGATTGAGCTGGAGGAAGCCTATGAGAAATATAAGAATGACCCGGAGTTTAACCGTGAATTGACATTTTACTTCCGGGAATATGCCAATCGCCCTTCTTTGCTCTATTTTGCAGAGAAGATGACAAAAGATCTGGGAGGAGCCAGAATATACCTGAAAAGAGAGGATTTGAACCATACCGGTTCTCACAAAATTAATAACGTTCTGGGACAGGCGCTGCTGGCAAAAAGAATGGGGAAGAAAAAGGTGATTGCTGAAACCGGTGCAGGCCAGCATGGGGTTGCAGCAGCCACGGCTGCGGCCCTGTTCGGACTGGAGTGTGAGGTCTTTATGGGCAGTGAAGATATGGAAAGGCAGGCTTTGAATGTTTTTCGGATGCGCCTTTTGGGAGCAGCTGTCAGGAAAGTGGAATCCGGTACCGGAACGCTGAAGGATGCGACCAGCGAGGCTATGCGGGAGTGGGCCGCCAGGGTTGAAGATACGTTTTATATCATTGGGTCGGTGGTGGGACCTCATCCTTATCCGAAAATGGTCAGGGATTTTCAAAGTATTATTGGTAATGAAGTGAAGCAGCAGATTCTGGAGAAGGAAGGGCGGGCCCCGGACTGTCTCATTGCCTGTGTGGGTGGTGGGAGTAATGCGATGGGACTTTTCTATCCATTTATAGATGAAAGGGAAGTGAAGCTTGTTGGAGTGGAAGCTGCCGGAGAGGGGGCGGAAACCGAACGACACGCAGCAACCCTCACTAAAGGGAGCGTCGGAGTTTTACACGGCATGAAGTCTTATTTTCTCCAGGATGAAGAGGGACAGATCAATCCGGTATATTCCATATCAGCAGGACTGGACTATCCGGGAATCGGGCCGGAGCACGCATATCTCTTTAAAAGTGGCAGGGCAAACTATGTTCCCATTACTGATGCTCAGGCAGTGGAAGCGTTTCAGTACCTTACCAGAACCGAAGGAATTATTCCTGCTATTGAAAGCGCCCATGCAATGGCCTATGCCATGAAATTAGCGCCTGAAATGAGCCGGGACAGTATCCTGGTTGTTAATTTATCGGGCAGAGGGGACAAGGATGTGTATTCTGTTGCCAGGTATATGGGGGAAAATCTTGATGCTTGATAGAAGGAAGAATCAATATAGATGAAAAAGAGCTTCTTCGAGCATAATTTGATGGAGTGGGGGATTGAAGATGAGTCGAATAGAAAGTGCATTTATAAAGCGAAAAGAAAACGGCCAAAAAGCGTTAGTTACCTTTATAACAGCGGGAGATCCCGATCTGGAAGCCACAAGGCAGCTGGTATTGGAGATGGAGAAGCAGGGGGCAGATATCGTAGAACTCGGAATACCCTATTCAGACCCGATTGCTGAAGGGCCTGTCATACAAAGGGCCAATGAACGGGCTTTAAAGAATTCCATAAAATTAAGGAATATATTTGACCTTGTTTCCGGTTTGAGAAATGATACCCAGCTTCCTATTGTATTTCTCCTGTATTTTAATTGTATTTTACAGTATGGTCCGGAGCGGTTCTTCGCGGAATGCCGTTTGGCGAGCGTTGATGGCGTAATTATACCCGATCTTCCCTTTGAGGAGAAGGAGGAAATAAAAAATATCGCTGAGTCGGCAGGCGTCGATATTATTTCCCTTGTTTCCCCTACATCGAAAGAAAGAGTGGTACGGATCGCAGGGGATGCGCGGGGATTCCTGTACTGTGTATCCTCACTGGGGGTGACCGGAATGAGAAGCAGCTTTCACACAAATTTTGACGAGTTCTTTTCCTTTATCAATGCAAGCACAAAGGTGCCGACAGCGTTAGGGTTTGGCATATCGACTCCGGAGCAGATTGCACAACTCAGAGGCTACAGTGATGGATTGATCGTGGGAAGTGCTATTGTCAAAAAGGTTGAAGAAAGTAGCAGCTGTGAAGATGCGGTAAAAAAAGTCGGGGAATTTGTTAAAAGTCTAAGAACCGCACTGGATTGCTAAATAGGCAGCAAACTGGAGCTATGGGTATGTCAGATCCATAGCTCCGTTTTTTTATTTTATAAATAATAAAAAATGTTTTTAAAACATGGAAAATATGGTAAAATGAATTATATAGACTTTTTATGTTTACAGGAGGAATCTGATGATAGAAGATGAGAATGCATTGTTGGAAGAAAACAAGGAACTTTTGCTGGAAGTAAAAGATATGCTTAAGGCCGTTATGGATGGACAAGCTCAACTCCTTAAGGAAATGAAGGAACTTCGGGAGGAACAAAAAAAGCTTCATGAGGAAATCAGAGCAAGTAATTTTGTATTAAACCATATATCCATTCGAAGTGAAGTGTTGAATTAAACCGGGAGACTGTATAGAATATGCAGTCTTTTTTTCTTTACCTTATTTGTTTGATTTGTTAAAATAGGTGTAAATACTATAGGGAGAGTGAACGTATTACTTTCCACAGGTATTATTATAACTGCCAGCAGAGAGGGTGTTTTTTATATGGTAGGGAAAACCAAAGTATTAATCATTGATGATGATGTAAATATATGTGAACTCATCCGCCTGTATCTTGAAAAAGAAGGCTATGAGACTATGGTAGTACACAATGGTATCCGGGCCCTGGACTTTTTTAAGGAATTTACTCCCAATATTGTGATCCTGGACATCATGCTGCCGGGAGCGGATGGGTGGCAGGTGTGTCGTGAGATTCGAAAGATCAGCAGTATTCCCATTATCATGCTGACGGCCAAAGGAGAAACTTTTGACAAGGTTTTGGGACTTGAATTGGGTGCGGATGATTACATGGTAAAGCCTTTTGAACCCAAGGAACTGACAGCCAGGGTAAAGGCTGTGCTGCGAAGATATGAACACAAGGATATCGGAACGCAGGAGGTGGTGTATCCGAATTTGGTTATAAACCGCTCCAATTATACGGTAAAGGCCAATGGGAATGATATGGAACTTCCTCCAAAGGAACTGGAACTGCTCTTCTTCCTGGCTTCGAATCCCAATAAGGTATTTACCCGGGAACAGCTCCTGGAACATGTCTGGGGATTCGATTTCTATGGAGATTCCCGAACGGTGGATGTCCATGTAAAAAGGCTCAGGGAGAAAATCGAGTCTGAAAATCAGGTTTGGCAGTTGAAAACGGTCTGGGGAGTTGGGTATAAATTCGAGGTGAAGTAATGTATAAGACCATATTCAGCAAGTTGATATTTATCTTCGTTTTTGTGCTGTTGGTGAGCTTCTCTGTTACAGGGCTCATGCTGTTTTATTTTCTGGACAATTTTGTTTCAGGAGAAAAGGAGAAGGTACTGATTCAAGCTGGAGAGGAAATTAACAGCCTTTTAAATGAAAATCTGGAATCGATAAATTCTCCCGCAGTAGAGAGAGTTTTCAGATATTTTATAAAGGGATATGAACACAGTACAACTGCTCATATCTGGGTGGTTAACACAGAAGGGTATATTATTTATACCTCTAAAGAGATGCCGGAATTAGCCATAGACGATATAGCCCCCAGTATACTGAATAAGATGAAGGTCGAAGGCCCTGGAAGGGTGCGCCTTCCGGACGAGAGACAATATAAAAAGGTTATGCAAAGCAAGGAAATTTACAGAGAAACCGGTGATTTTTACGGACTATTCAAGGATACTCGAGATCCGTGGCTTATTATAGCAAAGCCTTTTGTTTATCAGAGGGAAGTGCTGGGAGCTGTCTATCTGATGGCTGAGATGCCCAAAATAAAGGAAGCCCGTACTTCTGTTTTCAGGTTCTTTATCTTTTCTGTTGTGATCGCCGTTTTTATTTGTGTGGTTCCGGTGTATATCCTCTCCTTACGGATATCCAGGCCCTTAAAGGAAATGAACAGCATTGCAAAGGTTATTGCCGGCGGAGATTTCAAAAAACGTCT
Source organism: Bacillota bacterium (assembly GCA_023419605.1). GTDB lineage: Bacteria > Bacillota > Clostridia > Acetivibrionales > JAEZXR01 > JAEZXR01. Next base: position 148,921 of record JAEZXR010000061.1, read on the forward strand.
GAATATCCAATCCAATGATGAAGTTGGAGAACTGGCTACAAGTTTCAACCAGATGGTCATCGCGCTGGAAAATCTGGAAGAGATGCGCAGGGGGTTTATTGCAAATGTCTCCCATGAACTGAGAACTCCCATGACTTCGATCCGAGGCTTTATCGAAGGAATTCTGGACGGGACTATACCCCCGGAGAGGCAAAAGGGCTATCTTACCATCGTTAGAGATGAGACCACCCGATTGAGCCGATTGGTAAATGACTTGTTGGATTTAGCGCGGATGGAGGCTGGGGAGATAAAACTCACCTATAGGGATTTCGATATCAACGAACTGATTCGAAGATGTATTATCAAACTTGAAAGCTTTATTGTTGAGAAAAATCTTCAGATTGAAGCGAACTTCCAGCAGGAGGATCTGTATGTAAGTGCTGATGCGGATGCCATTGAAAGAGTCGTAATCAATTTGATGCATAATGCAGTGAAGTTCACCGGTGAAGGAGGGAAAATAACGCTCAATACATGGAAGCAGCGGGGAAAGATCTATGTTTCCATTGAGGACACCGGTATTGGAATTGATAAAGAAGAAATCGATCTGATATGGGATCGCTTCTATAAGTCAGATAAATCGAGAAGTAGGGATAAGACTGGAACAGGCCTGGGGTTAGCCATCATTAAAAATATTATTAATGAACACAAACAGGAAATCAAAGTAGAGAGTGAATATGGAAAAGGCACCATATTTACCTTCACTTTAAATTCCTCTGGGAGGGAACTTGCAGACAGTAAAGGAATAACACCTTCTTGATTTTATGGTGCCTTTGGAAAGTTAACAGTTTATTCATATTTTTTTCAAAATAAGCGCTTATAATGAATAATAGAAACCGAATCGAAAGGAGCTGCAAGCGGTGGAGAACTATAATAATCAGAACGACAATTATGATTCGAATGAAAATCAAAATAGTAATAATTCAAATAATGAAGGTTATAGCTACAGGGATAGCTTTACCTATGACAGCAATTACTCCTATGGTGACGGAAGCGGCGATCCCTCCAACCTGAGGTCTTCTTCCTATTACTCTGAAAATTGCGGAAATACCAGAAAGAAGAGAAACGGCGGTTTATTCCAAATGGTACTGGTAGCGCTTTTGAGTTCCATATTTGGTGGAGCTGTAGTGGGTGCTATGTTCATTTTTGCGGCACCTGTTGTTCAACCGGCGGTTAAGACGTATTTCGGTAAAATTCTTCCGGGAGTGAGTACCACCTCAACGGCTGTTGCTGATAATGGAGCCTATAAGAAGGTGGAGATTGAGAAGACTGATTCCCCTGTTTCTGCTATTGCAGAAAAAGTAGGGCCTTCCATTGTTGGCATACGTGTTACGGTAAAAACCCAGAGTAATTTCTTCAGCTTCGGAAGCACCCAGGGAGCCTCAGAAGGATCCGGAATCATTATTAAATCCGATGGTTATATCATGACAAATTACCACGTTATTGAAAGCGCTCTGGACAAAAAGAACGGAGGAAAAGTCGAGGTTATACTTCCCAAACAGAAGGATAAACCCTATACAGCTCAGATTATAGGTCAGGATTGGAGAACAGACCTTGCAGTTTTAAAGATCGAGGCTACCGATTTACCGTCTGCTGAATTAGGAAATTCAGATGCCCTAAAGGTTGGTGAATTAGCTGTTGCCATCGGTAATCCGGCAGGACTTGAGCTAATGGGTTCAGTAACTACCGGAATCATCAGCGGACTTGACAGAACCATCCCCCTTGAAGATATCAAGGATTTGAAGTTAATCCAAACAGACGCTTCCATTAATCCTGGAAACAGCGGAGGTGCTCTGGTGAACTCACAAGGTCAGGTCATTGGTGTTAACAATGCGAAAATGGGGGGCGAGGGATATGAAGGACTTGGATTTGCCATCCCCATCAATAAGGCAAAAGAAATTACCGACAGTTTGATGGAATACAAATATGTAAAAGGGAGGCCTTTGCTGGGAATTACTCCTGACGCGCGCTTTAATGAGACTCTTGCAAAACAGTATAATGTACCTGCCGGTGTACTGGTTGCTGAAATACATCCTTTAAGTGGAGCCTATAAAGCTGGGGTACAGATCGGAGATATAATAACAAAAATTGACGGAAAAGCTATTAAGGATCGTACTGAGTTGGATGAAATTAAAAATAAGCATAAACCTGGGGATACAATCCCCATTGAAATATACAGAGATGGACAGACAAAGACTCTGAATGTCATCCTCTCTGAGGATACTGGAAATTAACCTATAGAGAATAGAGAGAAAAGCCGAAGTTGTTTTGTTTCAGGACCGGAGGAATCGTACGTATTGCGTTTCCCCCGGTCTTCGTTTATTTTTTTTGAAAACAATGCCATACTAAGGTATAGCGGAAGTTATTTTTCCGTAAATTCTAAGAGAGAGGAAGGGTTTGTGTATGAAGTACCTTATCCCGATAGCGCAATTCATACTCTGCTTCCTTGTTGATTTATTCCTGTGCGGAGTATATAATAAGGATGGTGAAATATATGGATAAAAAAGAGAGAGTTTTAGAGATTATAAAGATTTTTGACGAGCTTTATACAGAGGCAGATTGTTCGCTGGAATACAGGGACCCTCTGCAGCTGCTGCTTGCAACCCAGCTTGCGGCGCAATGTACGGATGCGCGTGTAAATATTGTGACAAAGACCTTGTTTAAAAAGTATAAGGATGTATATGATTTTGCGAACGCGGATTTACATGAGCTTGAACAGGAGATCAAATCGACTGGCTTTTATCACAATAAAGCAAAAAATATAATTAATTGCTGCAAAATGCTTATTGAAAAATATGATGGGAAAGTTCCGGCCAATATGGAGGATTTACTCCAATTACCGGGGGTCGGGCGAAAGACGGCAAATCTTGTACTGGGAGATATATTTGAAATTCCGGGTATTGTAGTGGATACACACGCCAAGCGGCTTTCGAACCGTATGGGTTTTACAGAAAATGACGACCCTACAAAAGTAGAATTTGACCTTATGAAGATAGTTCCCAAAGAGAGCTGGAATAAGTTCGGTCATCAACTGGTATACCACGGCAGAGCCGTGTGCAGTGCCAGAAAAGCAAACTGTGCTGAGTGCAAGGTGCGTCCCTTCTGTGATTATGGACAAGCACAGGATGAAGAGTAAAATAATTTGGGTTTGAGTGAGGTGTTTATATGCCCCGCAAAGCAGTTTCTACAATAGAAGAAGGCGGAAACAAGAAAAAACATGATTCCAATAAGGGTATGAATAAAACACTGCTGGATGGATATGATGCGGAAGACCTTATATTTGCCTTGGATATCGGAACGAGAACTGTCGTTGGTGTTGTAGGAGTGGAGGAAGGACAGAAATTCCGGATATTGGCTGTAGAAATTGTTGAGCACAAGAGCAGGGCAATGATCGACGGACAAATCCATGATGTAGGCCGGGTGGCCGAAGTCTCGGGTCTTATAAAAAACAAACTTGAGGAAAGCCTTGGCGTTTCCCTGACGAAAGTTGCTATTGCGGCCGCGGGAAGAGTTTTAAAAACCTGCGAAGCTGTGGTCGAAAGACAGATCGAAGCCTCAGAAGAGATTAGCAGGGAATTGGCAAACAGCCTTGAAATGGAAGCCATACAGCAGGCGCAGCTAAAGCTTGAACAGGATGTACCCAAAGAAGAACGGAATCAGTTCTACTGTGTGGGTTATAGCGTTATTAGCTACTTTCTCAACGGTTTTGTTATTTCTTCCATTCTTGGGCATAAGGGGAAGAGCGTGGGTGCTAAAGTTCTTGCTACATTTCTTCCACATATTGTAGTAGACAGCCTTTATACGGTTATGAACCGGATAGGCCTTGAAGTTACCAGCCTGACTCTGGAGCCTATAGCCGCCATTAATGTCACTATTCCTAAGGAGCTGAGGCTGTTGAATCTTGCCCTTGTTGATATTGGTGCAGGGACATCGGATATAGCATTAACCCGGGAGGGAAGTGTGATTGCTTATGGCATGGTGCCTATGGCTGGGGATGAGATTACCGAAAAAATAGCACAGCATTATCTTGTAGATTTCAATACGGCAGAAAAGATTAAAATAGCCCTTGCATCTAAGAAGCAAAGTATTAGCTTTATGGATATATTGGGAAAAAAGAATACGGTCGGCATGCAGGAAGTGGAAGCGCTTATAATGCCTGCTGTAGATAACCTTGCAAAAACTATTTCACAAAGAATCACAGAGTTTAATGGAAGGTCTCCCAATGCCGTATTTCTTATTGGAGGAGGTAGCCAGATAAGAGGTCTGGCTGCCAGAATAGCAGAATATCTTGAGCTGCCCTTGGAAAGAGTGGCTGTACGAGACCGGAGCGTAATTCAAAATGTTATCTTTAGCGGGAAAAAGCTTTCAGGCCCGGAGGGAATTACCCCTGTGGGGATTGCTGTAACAGCGCTTATGCAGAGAGGACAGGATTTCCTTACAGTTACTGTGAATGGGAAGAAGATTCGAATTTTTAACTCCAGGAAGTTGACGGTATCTGACTCCCTTATCCTTGCAGCCTTTGATGCAGATAAATTGATTGGCCGAAGCGGAAAAAGCCTGAGTTATGAAATTGACGGACAAAAAAGACTGGCTAAGGGCACCTATGGGAAACCTGCTGAAATTTATGTAAATGGGAGCGTTGCCAGCCTGGAAACTGTATTAAAAATGGGTGACGAGATTACCATTGTTCCGGCAGAGAAGGGCACGAATGCATATCTGACGGTTCAGGAGGCGGTTGGCGCACAGCCTCTTCCTATTGGAATCGAACTTAATGGCTGTGCCCTCACCGTTGGGACCCGTATATTTGTTAATGAGAGAGAGACAGAGTTCACTGCGCCGGTCAACGAAGGTGATATCATCAAAGTCATAAGGATTTTAACCGTTAATGACCTGGCTCAATGGCAGGAAATTGATATGGATTATTTTGATATTATGGTAAACGGCTTTATAGTACAAAGAGATTATGCATTAAGAGCGGGTGACAAAGTTGAATGTGTTATCCGTGCATGTGACACAATGACCCTGGAACAGATTGCTGCAGTTGGAGAGCCTGGTCATACGGAAGGCCGGGCTGAATTGGAAAAGACTACTTCCTCGCAGCAAATGGCGATACATAGATCAAGCGCTTTAGCCGCAGGCGGCACTTCTGTGATTGTTAATGGCAGTAATATAACTTTACAGGATGGAAAAGAGCAGTATATATTTGTTGATATCTTTAAATATATTGATTTTGATATATCGAGACCGCAAGGGAGTATTGTCCTAAAACTTAACGGCAGACAGGCTGCTTTTACAGATATTGTGAAGAATGGTGATTCGATAGAGATATATTGGGAGAAATAGAGAAAAAATTTTTTATTTTTTTTATTTGTGTGGGTATCCTAAAGGGATTTCCATGTCCTCTATGGAGTGTGGGGTGATGTTCAAATGGATCGTGCTGATAGATATGAAATTATGCATATTAAAGCTACTTGTTTTTTCTCAATCGTGGGTATTTTATATTACCTGCTGAAAGTCTATAATATGGGTTCTATCACCGGTTACGTCCTTGAGCGAGAGAGCATCGGTATAGTATTTTTCATATCGGTGATTGCCATAAATTATATCAAATATTTGCTTGTAAAGAGAAGAATCTTTGCATCAAAACCTTGTTATGTGATTGTACGATTCTGTGAGGTTTTGGGCTTTGTTTTTGCCTTGCTTGTTTTTGATGTGGACTTATGGGTATATATTATAAGCCTCTTGCTCATAATGATTACCAGCCTAAGCAATGGAGCAGCTTCAGGACTATACATTACCACTTTCTATAGTGCATTGTATTTAACGGCATATATACTTATTCGATTGATCGGAAAAGGGAGTACATTACAAGCGATTTTAGATACTTCACAGTTTGAGCTTAATCTGCTTCTCTGTCTCGTTGCGGGGATTTTTTCGGTTCTGTGTGGAATGATATACAAGGACAACAGCTTCACGGAGCAACAGAACAAGAGGCTTTTGAAAGAGTTAGAAGAGAAGTTTGATTTACTTGCTGTAGCCCAGGAAGAAATCAAATACCATTACAATAAGCAGAAGGAAATTAACCAGAAACTGGAGGATACTAACAGCAGGCTTTCTACCAGCATTGGGGAGTTTTATACTCTGCAGCAAATCAGTCAGGCCATAAGCTCCATATTTAATATCAAGGAGCTTTTAAAGTATGTTAATGATATCATTATTGGAGTTATGGGCGTGAATTACTCCACTATTGTAGTTTATGAGGAAAAAACAAACCGGCTGAAAGTGCATACGACAAATATTAATAACCCGGAAGAAATGGCGGCACTGAGCGATAATATAAATTGCAGTATTTTACAGGAAATATTGAACAGCGGGACTCCTTTGGTAGAGAATTTCGTAGATCCACAGGAATATCAATTTACCAGTGGAAGGGAAATCAATTCGCTGATTTGCGTACCGTTGATGACGAAAACGAGAAAGTTCGGACTGGTTCTAATCGAGCAGAAGTATAACAATGCTTTTGATGATGAAAATGCAAGGCTGTTGGGTGTAATTTCACAACAGGTCAGTATCGCTATGGAGAATGCGGAACTATATCAAAAAATGCAGGAACTTGCCAGTATTGATGGTCTGACGGAAGTATACAACAGACTCTATTTTCATCAGAGGATGGCAGGTGAATTGAAAAGTGCCATGGATAACGACTATGAACTCTCGGTCGCTATTTTTGACATCGACTTTTTTAAGAAATTTAATGATACTTTTGGACACTTGTTCGGAGATAAGGTTATAAAAAGTATTGCAGATTTGGTGAAAAGCTCCTTGCGAAGTGCCGACATCATTGCTCGATATGGTGGAGAAGAGTTTATTATTCTCTTTCCAAGAACAGGAATCAAGGAGGCCTATGCAAAGATCGAAGTACTTCGGCATAAAATATCCACCACCGTCATACGGGACGAACTTATAGCAACTTCAGTAACGGCAAGCTTTGGAATATCCTGCTATCCTGCCAGCGGTACAACGGAAATGGAATTGCTGCGAAAAGCAGATCAGGCACTTTACGAGGCAAAGACCAGCGGAAGAAACTGCGTAAAAATTGCAAGTTGAAATGGGGAGCAGGGGGCAATAGCCAACTGCTCTTAGCTTTAGCTGTAAAATAAAATTCCCCTCCCTTGTAGGGTAGGGGAGGTGTTAAACCTGGACATGCATATCGTATCGACACAATAGAGCCTCATAGAAAATAAAAATTACTTTTTGGAGTTGTACTAATATGTTTTAAAGGAATTAACAATATTCCAGAATATATCGGACTGGGACTTGTTCCACATAGATTCCGGAACAAAATAGCTGATTCTATACATCTTATCATCTTTCTTAAAAAAAACCTCCGAGGCCCGATAATCCTTACCGGTTTTTGAATGGGAAATATAATCCCAGTAAAAGCCGGGCTGCCCGTTCACAGTTACCTCCTTGGACTGAAATGACATAAAGTTTTGTAAAGAGGTGGTTTTCGATCTTTCCAGGAATTCCTTAAGTGAATAAGGCATATTCCATACTTGAACAAATCCGTGAGAGTTTTGAGATCGGTTCATAAAATCAATGTGATACAATACTTCACTTCCTGCAAAATCCTGTTCATTTAGGGTAAAGGCAGAAGGATACTGGAAACTGAACTTTCCTTCAAACGACTTATAGCTTGAAAAGTTTTGCGCAAGAGGCTTCTTATAGGTGGTATTGGTCTGTATGGCACTGTTTTCAAGCTGCTCATTATAAAACACATTCACAACCTGAAGTTCAAAGGGATAAGAAAATGTGAGGTAATTATTAATGGTTACCCGAAAGGCCATGGTGTTGTTCATTAGAAAGTCTGAGAGCATAAACATGGATATCCACAAAAGCACAAATCCACTTAATAGAATCAGCTTTCCCTTATAATTTTTAATAAATATTACATGCAATGTGATTCCTCCCTTGAACAGAGATTTCTTCAAGTTCGTTAACTAAATACCAATAATATATATTCAGAAGTTTCTGAATTAATACTGTTTGTTTTAGAAAACTATTCACGAAAAATTGGGTTTGTGAATATATTGGTAGTGGATGGAGCTATTCTGTTTTAGTGGAGAGGTGGGTACTATGAAGATCATGGTAGTGAAAATGCCAAAATTCTTTGGAAACATACTTAAAAAGGTATTTCGAATGGCATAAGGATAAAAATAAAAAAAGCGTTCCAGACGCTTTTTTTATTATATAGAGAATTATTTATTATCGTAATTCCTATATCAAGGATGATTCACTTTTTATATTCCGATACTGCCGGAATGTAAGAACCATAGTTAAACCGCTCTTGTAACTTTGTTTGAACGCAGGCATCTTGTACAAACGTGTACGGATTTAGTAGTACCATTCTCAATAACCTTAACTTTTCTTACATTCGGTTTCCAAGATCTGTTTGTGTGTCTATTTGAGTGGCTTACATTGCATCCGAAAGCTACGTCCTTGCTGCATACTTCACACTTTGCCATTTATAATTACACCTCCTTCAATTATGGAGCAAAAATTCTATATTTTTTAATCCACAGTTGTTTACAATCAAAGCAATACTTATTTTAACACACATAAGGCAAATTTCGCAAGTTTTTTTTCATGATTTATGGTAAAAATCTTGTATTTATATTAAAATGGACTTTATAGCAGGGTGTGAAAACTATAGCTGTTCTTTTTACAGCCTCCTATAGAATGAATGTAGAGGGTGCTTATGCAAAATAACTGCAACGAATTATTAAAAAAGCCGGTTCAATACGTCAAATCGGTAGGAGAATCCAGAGCCAAGCTCTTTCATAAATTAAATATATTTACGATAGAAGACCTTGTAACTTATTTTCCACGGCAGTACGAAGACCGGACAAGCTTTAAGAAAATCGCACAGCTGGAAGACAACGAGAGCTGTACCTTTGAAGGTATTATAGCATCTCCAGTATCCGAAAACCGGATTCGGAAAGGCCTAACCCTTTACAAGGCAACCATTAAGGATGAAACCGGAGTTATTGTTGCTACATGGTTTAATCAGGCTTTTATAAAGAATGTTTTTAAACCTGGGGAAAGCTATGTTTTTTTTGGAAAAGTAACTAGAAAGTTCAGAACTTTTGAGATACAAAGTCCTGTATATGAAAAAGTAGTACAGGATAAAGAATTAAAAAATACCTGTAGAATTGTTCCGGTTTATGGTGCCACTGCAAAGCTCACCCAGAACATGATCCGGTCGGTTATTGGGAATGCTCTGGAGATGACGGTAGGGAGCTTTGATGAGACGATACCACAATGGCTGCGCAGCCGGTATCATCTCAGTGAGTTGAACTATTGCCTTAAGAATATTCATTTTCCACAGAGTGATATGGATTTTAAAAATGCCAGATACAGGCTGGTGTTTGAAGAATTTTTAATGATGCAGTTAGGGCTTTTACGCATTAAAAGTTCTTTAAAGGAAGGAAAGAAGGGTATTCTTTATACTCCTGTTCATGATATGCAGGTATTTATCGACCACCTGCCTTTCACACTGACAAAGGCGCAAATAAAGGTTTTTGCTGAAATACAGAAGGATATGGAAAGTCACAAGGTCATGAATCGATTGGTTCAGGGGGATGTGGGCTCCGGTAAGACAGTGGTTGCCGCAATGGCTTTATTCAAGGCAGTGCGGTGCGGCTATCAGGGAACACTTATGGTACCCACGGAAATTTTGGCAGAACAGCATTTTAAATCCTTAACCCAGTTGATGCAGCCCTATGGAATCCGCGTTAGCCTGCTAACCGGCAGTGTAACACAAAAGCAAAAGAAAGAAATAATAGAAGATATCGAAGCGGGTAGAATAGATATTGTAATCGGCACCCATGCATTGATCGAAGATACTGTGAATTTTAAAAAGCTTGGTTTGGTGATCACGGACGAACAGCATCGTTTTGGCGTAAGACAAAGAGCGGTATTGGCGCAGAAAGGGGATAACCCGGATGTTCTGGTCATGACGGCAACTCCGATTCCCAGGACATTGGCGTTAATATTGTACGGGGATCTTGACATATCCATCATTGACGAGCTTCCTCCCGGTCGAAAGCCGATAAAAACCTATGCTGTTGATAATGGTATGAGGGAGCGGATTAACAAATTTATCCGGGATCAGGTAAGGGAGGGAAGGCAGATCTACATTGTTTGTCCCTTAGTGGAGGAGTCCGAAGCTATTGAAGCCAAGTCTGCCACTGAACTGGCAGAAAGGATTGCTGCTGAAGATTTCAGGGATTTGAAGGTAGGGCTTATTCATGGAAAGATGAAGCCCAAAAACAAGGATGAGATCATGAAAAGCTTCGTCCAAGGTGACACGGACATCCTGGTATCGACTACAGTGATTGAAGTAGGTGTAAATGTCCCCAATGCCACAACTATGGTCATTGAGAATGCAGAACGATTTGGATTGGCCCAACTGCACCAGTTGAGAGGAAGGGTAGGAAGGGGAGAACACCAATCCTATTGTATACTGTACAATGCAAGTAAAACTTCTGTTTCAAAAGAAAGAATGAAAGTAATGGAAAAAAGCAATGACGGATTCGAAATTTCGGAAAAGGATCTTGAACTCCGCGGCCCGGGAGATTTTTTCGGAACTCGGCAGCATGGCCTTCCGGAATTTAAAATTGCAAATATTTATAAGGATATGGAGATATTAAAGACAGCGCAGGAAGCAGCTGCAGAGATATTGCAACTGGACCCGGAACTGCAAAAGGAAGAGAATGCGCAACTAAAGCGTAAGATCGGAGAGCGTTTTGATCAAGCGCTAAACCACTTAAGCTTTACGTAAACAGGGAATTTAGGGTTGACATTTACCAATGCTCCTATATAAAATACAATATAGGAGAAAATTGTACTTTTTACCATTGGATTTGACAAAAATGGAGGAGTTTTTATATTACGGGTAATTTCGGGAACTGCCAAAGGGCACAAACTAAAAACTGTTAAGGGTGATACTACAAGGCCTACATCTGACAGGGTGAAAGAATCATTATTCAATATTATTGCTCCGTATATACCGAAGGCAGAGGTATTGGACCTCTTTGCCGGTACAGGAAATCTGGGGATTGAGGCTTTAAGCAGGGGCGCAAATTCTGCAGTATTTATTGATAAAAGTCAGGAATGCAATCAGGTTATACGAGAGAATTTACTGCATACGAAACTTGGGCAAAATGCCGAAGTATATGTAGGTGATGTGTTCACCACCATCGACCGGCTGGCAGCAGGAAACAGGAAATTCGACGTTATTTTCCTGGACCCGCCCTATAATAAAAATTTAATTGAAGTGACATTAAATTGTATTGTAAAAAATGATATAATAAAGGAAGAGAGTATTATCGTTGCAGAAAGGGATATAGAGGATGCTATTCCCGAAACGATTGGCTGTCTAAGCTTGTTCCGAAATCAAAAATATGGGGACACTATACTCTCATTCTATAAAAAATGCAGTAGTTAAACGTAAAGACTTTATATATTAAATAGATGGAAGGTAGAAGAACGTGAAAATTTGCGTATATCCAGGAAGTTTTGACCCGGTAACCAATGGACATTTGGATATTATCGATAGAGCATCCAAACTTTGTGACAAACTGATAGTAGCTGTGTTGGTAAACAGTAGCAAAAATCCCATTTTTACCTTGGAAGAGAGAGTGGATCTTTTGAAGTGTGCCATGGGAGAGCGTGCCAATGTTGAAGTTTCCAGTTTTTCAGGATTGCTGATTGATTTTATGAAGGAAAAGAAGGCAACAGCGATTATTAAAGGATTGCGAGCCGTTTCCGATTTTGAATACGAACTGCAAATGGCCCATTTGAACAAATTGCAGGATCCTGAAATAGAGACCTTGTTTATGATGACCAATGTAAACTATTCTTTTTTAAGTTCCAGTTTTGTAAAGGAACTGGCGCGGCATGGGGGAAAAATTGAGAGTCTTGTTCCTGAGTGTATCATGGATGCGATTTTAAAAAAATATAACAAGTAGAGGCCGGGGGGAAAAGTGATGGAAATCTTAGCTATTTTGGAGACGTTGGAGGATGTTGTAGAAAGAAGTGCGAATGTACCGTTCTCCGGACGGTGTATGGTTGATAAAGAAGAAATACTGGAAATAATCAAAGAGATTCGGCTGAAAATGCCGGATGACATTAAACAGGCTAAATGGGTGAAAGAGGAGAGGCAGAGAATACTTCTCGAAGCGCAAAAGGAAGCGAACAATATAATAAAGGATGCGGAAAACAAAATATCTTCCCTGGTAGATGAACATGAGATTACAAAGAAAGCATACGAGCAGGCAAATGAAATTATTGCAAACGCTCAAAAAAATGCCCGGGAGATTCGGCTGGGCACCCGGGAGTATGCTGACGGCGTATTAAATAAGGTAGAGGAAATCCTTCAGGAAGCTCTGGGCGTAATACATTCCAACAGAGATGAACTGAAATAGCTATCTGAATCCCTTTCTGTGACTTTTTGGTTTGCTTCGTACGAATACTGTAATAATAGTACATAGAATCAGAAAGGGAAGCGAATAGGAAAAGTACTTTAACGAATCCATGAGAGCTTGAGGTCCTGCATTGAACAGAGAAATGCTCCATGGGGTATAGGTTGGAGTATAGTTTTCAAATTCGAAATGTAAAAACTTTATTGCTATGTAGGTATAGCAGGCAGCGAGGATGCCCTGTAAGAGCTTGCCAATTAAATAGGGCTTTATATTTATGTCTGTCTTGCTTATGATGCTCAATACCTGCAGGTGAACGGAAAAGCCGGCCCAACCGATAATCGCACTGGATATAATTAATTTTTGTATAAAGGGAGCAGTAACCGCTTTACTCGCTGCGCTGGTACCTGTTGTTATTTCAAATAGTCCGCTGATTAGCGAAGCGATTATGTCCTTATCAATACCTAACGGGATGAGGAACAAAGCAAGGAATTTCGTAATTATACTGATAATTCCTAGTTCTAAAAGCAGATTTATAATAACGGAAAAGAAAATAATAAATCCACCAATAGCCAAAATGGTAGAAATAGAATCCTTTATCGCATTTCCAAACATGGTTCCCAAATCTGTTTTTGCATTCATATTCTCGATTTCCTTTTTAACCCTTCGAATCAAATTCCTTTCAATTCGATGTTTCCTTTTCTCCTGCCGGATACCGTAAAACCTGAATAAAATCCCAACAGTAATACAGGCGAGGATGTGGCAGGAAAGAAGAAAGATACCCAGTTCCGGAAGGTTGTACATTCCCACTGCCACAGCTCCTATTATAAAAAGAGGGCCTGAGTTATTGCTGAATGCAAGGAGTCTTTCTGCTTCCAGCTTGCTTAGCATCTTATCCTCACGCATACTCGTTGTTAACTTCGCGCCCACAGGATAGCCACTGGTAATACCCATGATAAATGGAAAAGAGCCGCAGCCCGGTACATTGAATAATGGCCTCATAATGGGCTCAAATAGCACGCCCAGCGCTCGAATAATTCCGCTTCGATTCAGTAAATCCGCTCCCACAAAAAACGGAAAAAGTGAAGGAAAAACTACGTTTATCCAAAGAGAAATGCCTTTGGAAGCAGAAGATACTACGGTTTTTGGAAATAAGATCAGACAAAGTATAAAAAATATAAATAAAGCAGGAAGAAATAAATTTTTTACATACAATATTCGTACCTTAACAGCTCTCCTCATCATAATAACCTCGAATAAAATTTATATAGAATTCTATTTTGTACAAATGTTATTTATTACTTCTATATCATATAGCTGCGGGTGTTCATATTATAATCAAACATTTTAAATATTGCTTAAACACTGGATGTTTTGGTATAATAATGTAAATTAGAGAAGAATTTTGGGGGTAGTAAAATGTTTAAATGGAGAGAGGCTTTTAGTTGCAATATTGCTGAGATCGACAAGCAGCATTATCACCTGTTTGAAGTAGGAGCACGCCTTCACACAATAGCGTCAAATAAGTCGAATTACGACAAATACGATGAAATCATTTCCATATTGGAAGAACTCAAACAATATACTATTCAGCATTTTGAATATGAAGAGAAACTTATGACGGAAAACAACTTTTCCGGCTACGAGCTGCACAAGATGGAGCACGATTTTTTTGTTAAAAAAATTCAAAGGATTGAAAGAAAAGACCTTGAAGGCGCTCAAAATGAGGCAGTTCTTGAGATTATTTCTTTTGTTGCGGACTGGGTCTCAAGCCACATTCTTAAAACGGATATGGAGTATAAAGATTTCTTTAATAATCTGGGGATCGTATAATTAGCCGCAGACCCGTCTTTCAGGATCGATGAAAAACAGGCCTGCGTTATACCTGTAAAAAGGTTTTAAGACCAATATAGATATCTGTTGTAAGCTGATGGGTTTGGTACAGGGGAAAAAGCTACAGGCATTATCACCCCACATGCCGGCCTTTTACCGGAATTCCCTGCCGGCTGGGTCCGGTAATCATCAGGATTCTCGTGGATTATTACAGTTTTTCCAATGACGTCTGCGACACTGAAACGGTCCGTAAAAAAGCTCATCCGAGAGTATCCATGGTTTGAAAACAGTACTGGAAAGTCACCCGCATGATTACCGTGCGGCTGATTATCCGGATTCCAGTGCTCTCCTGCTCCTGTAAATGGCTCTGCGGAGTTCATGGGGGTGCAGGAGCCCATTCCATGAATATGAAATCCATGAGGACCTATAGGTGAATTGCTGCCTTCAGCAGGTTTATAAGAAGGCAAACCAAAAACCTCGACGGAAACTTCCGTGCCACTGGGAACCGGTTTAAACAGTACACTACCTCTGATGTTCGGGGCAAGCGCCCCACCCTGAATCGTTGCCATCGCCATTTGACCGCCGTAAGAATTCGGAAAAGCCATATCTGTCATAAGGTTATACCCTTGGGGTGCTATATTTAAATCCTGCATAGTGGCATAAGGCTGAGTTCCGGTAGAAACAGTATTATACATATTAAATCTCCTTATGTGTTTTCTTCTATATAATATGAAGTCAGAAGTCTAAAAGTGAGTTTATATGTCTGAAACATTTTATGTATCCAACATAGAGTATTCTAAAGAAAAACATATAAAAAGTGAGTAAACCTTAGAAGTTCTATGTATAAAATAGGCTTATTCAGGGAAATAATATGTGAAGCAAGTTGATAAAGCAGAATATAAATGCTATACTAACAAAGTTGTCGGCGATGAGCCACGAAACCTGATAAATAAAGGTTTGTGGGGAGCAAAAAAAGTTAACAAAAAGTGTTGACAAAGCTTCGGCAGCGTGGTAAGATAGTCAAGCGCTCGAGAGAGTGTCAAAAGCGATAGAAGCGAGTAGTGCAAGGCGCAAGAAGAACGAGGAGCGGAGTTTATATGATATAAATGAGCACCGCAGTGAATCTTGCAACGCAGCAATGTGAAGCTTACATCGATTTTGAATGGACTTTGAAAAGTAAACAGTGTAAAAGTTAAGAAATAACTCGTTAATAAATTTGAGTTACTTGTAACTACAAGTCAGTAAATAGTAATTTGAGCCTAACAGGCTGTCAAATAAAAGTATATTT
>JAEZXR010000068.1 GCA_023419605.1 Bacillota bacterium
TTTTGTGGTCGGTAAACCTTGGACCTAACAGCAGCAACCAGGACAATATCTCCCCCGGTTCCGCCACCATTGACGTAGGACATTGGGATGGTGCAACTGTCTATGACCTTGATGGAGACGGTAAAGCAGAGGTTGTCCTCAAAATAGCCAATGGCGTCACATTGGGTGATGGAACTGTTTGGACCAGTGACAATGATAACAAACAGTGGTTTGCTGTACTGGATGGTATGACCGGAAAGTTGCTAGCTTCCTGTCCAATTCCTGATGATTACATATCGGTAGGGCCTCTGGCTTGCCAGTTAGGTATCGGTTACCTCGACGGGAAAAGACCCAGCGTCGTGGCCTTTATGAAAAACAGGAACGCAGATGGATCCTTTAATGCCATGGCCTGTGCTTTTAGTTACAAAAACAAAAAATTTAAAATGGACTGGAAATGGCTGCGTGGTTCCCAGGATTGCGCCGATGGTCACCAAATGCGTATTGCGGATCTAGATGGCGATGGTAAGGATGAAATATGTGAAATAGGCTTTGTTCTAAACGGTGATGGAACACTGCGTTATTCTCTGGCTAGTCAAAATATCGAACATGGTGATAGATTCTATATTGGCAAACTAGATAAAAACAGCCCTGGTCTTCAGGGATATGGTATACAACAAAGAAACACTAAAGGTGTACTTGAGTATTACTACGATGCCGACACCGGATCTATGATTTGGCAGCACACAACAACGCTGCCAGCCGGTGATGTTGGGCGGGGGGTCATTGGAGACGTGGATCCACGTTATTCAGGCTACGAGGTCTGGTCTTTCTATGGTATCTACAATGCTTCTACCCATACACAGATTTCACCTGCAGATAGCGAGTTATCAAATGCAAATAATAGACCCTATCCGGCTTTCCGTCTATGGTGGGACGGTGACCTCTTGAGTGAAAGCTTTAATGACAACAAAATTGAAGAGTATGACTACAGTTTAGGCGGCGATATTAATAATTGGGACTACAGTTTAAAAAGAGTCACCCGCCTGCTCACAACTGATAATTATCATTCTGCAGTTCATAGTGACCGCCATTCTCCAATGTTCTATGGTGATATTCTCGGTGACTGGCGTGAAGAAGTCATAGAGACGAACAGTGATTACTCAGAACTCATTATCTTTACCACAGATATTCCTACTGATACACGCCTCTATACACTGGCTCAAAACCCGTTATATAGAAATTGTATGTCAGTCAAAGGTTACCTTCAATCTCATTTAACAGATTATTATCTGGGCCATGATATGGTTACGCCGCCAACTCCAAGAATTTATTTGGCACCCTAGATCCCTGGTTAGCCAACTTATGCCATATTCCGTATCCTACTTCTTATAAAAGCCGGTACCTGACGTTAACACCGTCAGGTACCGGCTTTATCATGCTTACTTGTCATATTTACAGCTGCCTTATACTTCGTCAGTTGCGAATCCTACGGAGTTTCACCACTAATACCTTCTATGCAGTAAGGCATACTATCCCCCCATCTATTACCAGTACAATTTCCAATCCTTCAGCAGTCTTACAAGAGCTTCAAAATAATAGTAATCGCCCCAAATACAACATTCATCCACACCTCTTCCACGGTTTTTATTATAAACGGCGTGGAGCAAAATCCCATTGGAACTCGGGTCGTTTTTCGTGCTGTAATTCTCTTCGAGGGATTTGATGATCTTGAGAGCCGCACTTTCATAAATCGGTCTCCTCTCATCCGTCAATGGCAGATGCTTGGCGATTTCCAGCATGCCGCATACTGCAATGGCCGCCGCAGAGCTGTCCCGTTCCTCATCCCCTTCTGTAAAAGTCAGATCCCAATAACAGACGCTGTCCTCCGGAAGCCGGTTCAAGAAATAATTCGTTAGTTTTTTTGAAAGCTCTATAAACTCTCCATCCCCTGTATAATTATAGGAAAGCGGGAATCCATAGATTCCCCATGCCTGGCCTCTTGCCCAGCAGGATTCATCCGAATAGCCCTGATGAGTTTTACCATACCTCGACTCTCCTGTTTTTACGTCCATGTAAAAAGTATGGTAGGTAGAAGCGTCTTCTCTGACAATGTATCGGGCTGCCTGCTTTGCATGGCTATAAGCGGCACGGAAATACTCCTCTTTACCGGTTTCCCGGGCTGCCCAGTATAACAGCGGAAGATTCAGGCAGCAGTCGATGATCATTCTTCCCTGTTGCTGCGGATCGTTCAGATCCCCCCAAGCCTGAATGATCCCTGCTTTGTCAAAATATCTGGTCATCAGCTTATCCGCTGCCTTTATGGCTGTCTCCCTTGCTGTCTCGTCCCCTGTCAGCCGGTACTGGGCTACACAAGAAAGTGTATATAAAAATCCCAGGTCATGGGTGTCGGTGTCTATATTCTTTTCTATCCTTTCCTTGAAGCTTTGGCTGTGGATTTCCGCTACTTTCCTGTACTTATCATTCCCCGTTACTTCATAGGCAAGCCAAAGCATCCCCGTCCAGAAAGATGGCGTCCAACCGATGTTGTCGACCGCCGGATATATATTGTTATTGCATAAATCGCCAGGAAACTGGTAAGTAAACAGCTCCAGGTTTTCATCTATTTTTTTTAAAATATGCGCTATTGCCTTTTCGCAGAATTCCTTTGTCAGTTTCTCCGTATTTGCATATAAACCTGCATTTTTTATTCCTTCGTCTCTCACGTTTTTCATTGTTTATGCCCCCACTTTCTTCGCATTGTTAATCAAAAATGAAGTGAAGCTCTTTAAACCCGGAGCCTTCCTTCCATATTCCCAAAGTCTACAGTTACTTTCCTTCCATCTCGTAAATGAAGTTCAACTCCGCAGGGACCACCCGAAGGAGAGACATCGATATATTGAATATCTTCGATCGGCATCAGTTCCTCTTCCTTCCACTCCCGGTCATCTTCCCTATGAAGCAGAATCGTTATGAGCAGTTCGATACCCCGATACAATTCTTCCTTTTTACTCAAAGCATAGCTCAAGGTGCTCTTTTCCGTTATGGCACTGACACCGGACCTTTCCACCACTCCGGTTCGATCCCACCCACTGTATGCAATAAAAGCCGTTTGAAGGGATTTTGTCTTTGCAATAACCGCCATTTTACCTTCTACCACCTTCTCGGTTACTTCCACTTTCCCTTCCACATGGGGCAATCCATAGTGACCCAGCATCAGTTCATAAGGCTTATCCGGTATTCTGGGCCGGTCCACTCGGATCATCCCATACGGAACTTCTATATCTGCCAGATCAATGAGCGGATCTCTTAGATTATAGTCAAAATCAAAATTAATTCTTCTGTATAAAACACCATCCTTTTCTCCACCATAGAGTATTAAATTGGGAGCAGAAAACTGATCCGCACGATTCCTTCTCAGTGAATAATTCATCGCTTCGGGTCCTTTACCGTCGAAAGCTTCCCACGGCAAAGCTGAATTAAAGGATAATCTCGAATAGGAAGGCATATATGGGCTTTTAGGATTCATTAGAACTTTCGCCGTCCTGATTTCTGAAGTCCCTGTCTTTCCATGATTCGTCACCGAGATCCCAGGTCCATCCACAAATACTGTAGGGGAATTCTCTATGCCCTCCCAGATCCCACCACTTTCATTTGCACTCCAAAGGGGTGCATTTTCATCGAAGGCTAAAGCCAAAAAGGATTTACCCATCCAAAAAGGGCTGGCCGCACAGCTATAGCTTTGTACCATTTGGCTGAAGGGTCCGTAAAAGCCGAGACAAGGTATCTGATTCATAAACATTTCCTCGCGGGTAATGAATTGAAGCAGGTTTCCTGAAAGAATCCTTCTGGCAAGCCCCGGGTCAACGGAAGGATTCTTCAGGAAAAAGGCAGCTGCCAATGGAGCCGATGCACAGGAACGATATACACCGCTTCTTCCCCACATGATACTTCTGCCCTTACTGTCAAAAAAGCTTGTATAATTTTTCATCAACTCACTAAAATTTTTTTCAAACACGGCTGCGATTTCCGGCTCAAATTCATATCCATACCAGGAACACCATATGGGTGCATAGAATTGAAAAGCCCAGGGAGAATAATAATCAAAGAGATCACCGTCCCTGTACCAACCGTCCTCGGCATAATACGTCATGATATTCTGCAAATGATCCTTGAGCATTTGTTCATCAATGGGATACCCGTTCAATTTCAGGAAGGTCAGGATAAGAATATTAAAGAACCTCCAGTTATGCTGGTTTGTTCTGCAATGCCCGTATTGGGAAAGAAATTCCGCGATTTGATTCCTTTCCCCGGAAGTATACCGGTCCCATATCTGTTTCTTTGTTTCCTGGAGAATAATAACCAATAATCCACATTCCACGGTCTGTTGAATGGCTCTTCCGTGGTCGCCCTCCTTTATTACCTCTTCCAATATTCCGAAGCTGACCGGTGAACCCGGTTTTGTACCCTCCAGTATTTGTGATGCATAATAATCCCTGATTTTGTAGCCGTTGATGACCGTATCAGGATTCTCCTTGATCAATAGAGCCGCTATGGACATGGTTCTAGCCAGCCCTTCAAATCTTTCCGCACAGTAACGCCAATCCGGCTGCCCCGGCTGCGGATACGTAATTTCCGTCTCATACCGCGTAAATACCATGGGCGCGTGAAAGTCTTTCAGGTGTGCAAATGCGCCTTCCATTAAAAATTTTGCTGCCTCGATCCAATGCTTTCTTGTCATCCCCGTATAGGGGCTTTTCACATAATCGGGTTGATCTATTGTAAACTTCATCAATATCCCTCCATTACTCCTATATTTCATTATTCGAGTAAGACAGCTTCCATCAAGTATCCATTGTCTTCTAATTGTCTCCCATCACTTTGCATTCATAGAAGCACGCTCTCCTACCGGCTTCCAATCCCGTTACAGTAATGCGGACATATCTCGCTGTAGCTGTTATTTGATCTAGCTGCACCTGTTCTACACCGGTATTTCCGCTTTTATCCGTTTTCAACATCCAACTTGCTCCATCATTTGATACCTCTACTTTATATTGATAAGCACATCCCGGTTGTTCCCAATGGATTTCCACCGCATGGATATCGAAAGTACTCAGCAAATCTACCATCCACCAATGATCCAATTTTTCATCGGCAGCACACCACTTGCTGGATGGATTGCCATCGTTGCCACAGGTCGCCTATCGCCGAATCTATATTATTTGTTTGTTTTATCATCCGCCTTGTCTCCTATCAAATACCCTCACTATATAGAATTCAATCTTGCAAGCATCCCGAAACCATTGGCTGCGTGCTTGTTGAATTAGAGATTTCAATTCCGATTTCATATCGGTTATCAACAATTAGAAATATTGCCAATGCCTTTTAGCGTTTACTTTCAAAAGGCATTGGCAATGATTATCCACCGCATTTAGCGTAGAGGACTGATTTTTACCGATATCTTAGTTATACTTATTTTCTTGTTTTATAAATATCATTCACTTCTTTTGTCCATTTGTTTCCGCCCAGTCTGTCAAATTCCTTCACCCATTGGTTCCATCCATCTTCCAGGGAAATACCGCCCATCAAAATCTTTGTGAAGTATTCCTTTTGTGTTTTATCGATTTCAGGTCCATTGGCATCACCACTCGGTGTTGAGAAGAAAACCTTTTTCGGTAATGAATTTTCGACAGAAGCATTCATATACTTAATGGCATCTGCATCGTTTACCTGCGGCCATCCGTATGTCTTTTGATCGAGAATACCGCCGATCAGATAACCGTCCCATAATCCTTCTTTCGTTCTAGCCTCGCCTGTACCTGTTCCTGATAATTCAGGCTTGAATTTCGGTGTTTTTCCATCCATCGTGTAGTGCACACCTTCGATTCCAAAGGTTTGAAGTGTGGACATTTCCTCTGTATAGAATGCGTCTAAGAACTTCGCAACCTTTTCCAGATTTTTTGTATTTTTGGAGATGGCTGTATAACTGGTAAAGGATTTGCCATCAGTTCCTTCTATAACACTTGAAACTGCAGTGATTCCCTTTTTAATCCCTGGAGCAACCGGCATATCTACAGCTACATATTTTGCCTCAGGAATCTTCTTTTTCAGGTTGGTTTCAGCCTTCACTATTCCCGAAGTAGTACTGATGACTGCACCGTATCTATTATTATACAGATTCTCATCAAACTGTGCTCTCTTCATGGTTGCAAATTCACGGCTCATGACACCGTCTTTATAGAGCTTGATACCAAACGCCAAAGCTTCCTTCATTTTTGGGTGAACGGAAGAGTGGATCAAAGATCCATCCTCATTGGTAACCCACTCAAACTGAGGTAATCCAAAGGGGCCGGAAATAAGTTCAAACCACAGCATGTTTTCAATCATGCTTGTTCCTATAGTGTCTGCCTTTCCATTTCCGTCGGGATCTTTCTCAGTAAAAGCCTTCAATACTTCATAATATTCATCCAGGTTTTTGGGTGCTTTCATATTCAGTTTATCCAGCCAATCCTGACGGATAAAGAAAGTACTATATCCCGTGTCTCTGATATTGGGCGCCGCATAAATCTTATTATCCGAAGCTTTTATTTTCGTCCATGCATCATTATTTACTGCCTTCTTCATATTGGGCATATATTTGTCCATGATCTCATCCAACGGCTGCAAGGCGCCTTGAGTACCATGCATATTAACTAAGTTTAAGTTTGAGTCAATCCTGATTATATCAGGAACCTCACCACTGGCAACCAGCAAATTCAATTTTTCTTTTCCCTGCCCGCTGGGAGCTTCTGTAATTGACAGCTTTGTATTGGTTCTCCTTTCGAATTCCTTCAGTATCGGTGAATTGGCTCTATCCAATCCCGCTCTGGGAGCTTCGAAAAATATGCTGATTGCTGTAGGCCCAGCATTTTCAGCTTCCTTTGGAGTACTGGATGGGGCATCACCCGTTGCATTTTTTCCGGCGCAGCCTGCCATAGCCGACGCTGCGATCACCGTAGATAGAAGAATAGAAGCCACTCGAATCCCTTTTTTCATAAAATTTCCCCTTCACATATAATATTTTTGATATTAGCTTTAACCTTTTACTGAACCAATCATTACACCCTTAACAAAATATTTCTGGATAAAAGGGTAGAATGTAAGAACAGGAGCGGTAGTTGCTATGATGGTTGCCATTTTTAACGGCTCAATAGGTATATTGGTTAGATTTTCTTGCCCTGCTGCCTCTGTCATGTTGGCGAAGAAGAGAATATCCCTTAGTACAACCTGCAGTGGCCATTTTGGTTTTTCGTTGATATAAATGACTGCATTGAAGAAGCTGTTCCAGTGTCCTACGGCATAGAACAACCCGATGGTGGCCAATGCCGCCATGGAAAGAGGCATAACGATTCTGAATAGGATACCGATCTCCGTTAAACCGTCGATTCTGGCAGACTCCAACAATTCTCCGGGGATCGACTGGAAAAAGTTTCTCATAATGACCATATTGTATGCACTGATAGCCCCTGGAAGGATCAAGGCCCATAAGGAATTCATCAATCCCAGATTTCTTACCAGCAGGAAATGAGGAATCAATCCCCCGCTGAACATCATGGTAAAGACGATCATCATCAAAAACACTTTGCGGCCAACCAGATCTTTTTTAGAAAGAGCATAGGCCGTCATAGCAGTAAGCAACAGGTTAATGGCTGTACCGACGACCACGATAAAAAGGGTATTCCTATATCCTGAAATTATGGTATTAAAATTGAACAGATAATGATATGCTGTTAGTGTGAACCCTTTCGGGAAAAAGGTTACTTCTCCCCGGATGGCAAAATCATTATGGCTAAAGGATACAGCCAACACGTTCAACATGGGATAGAGGGTAACCAATGCAAGCATGGCTAATAGTAAGCTGTTAAATATTCCAAAAATTCTTTGACCCAACGATTGTTTCAATGCCTATACCCCCTACCATAATCCGTTATTCTCATCAATCAACTTGCTGAGACGATTAGTGATCAAAATCAATAAGAAGCCTATTACCGACTTAAAAAGACCGATTGCTGTTGCAAGGCTATATTTTGCGCTTTCAAGTCCAATCCGATAGACAAAAGTGTCAATAATATCGGACACAGCGTAGACATTCGGCGAGTACATCATAAAGATCTGTTCAAAACCGGCATTCATGACGCCACCGACTCTTAGTATGAACATGATCACGATGGTGGGAGCTATGGATGGTATTGTAATGCTCCAGAGCTGCCTCCATTTGCTTGCGCCATCTACGATTGCAGCTTCGTATAGCTGTGGGTCCACCCCTGCCAATGCCGCTAGGTAAATAATCGATCCCCATCCAATTTCCTTCCATATGTCCGACAAGACTAAAATTGTTCTAAAATAGGCTGGTTCTGCCATAAAATAGATTGGTTCAAACCCCAGCGACTTAATGAGCATGTTTATAACCCCGGTCGATGGAGAAAATATTTTTGCCGCCAATCCGCCAATAACAACCCATGAAAGAAAGTGTGGAAGGTAAGAAATAGTTTGAATGGTTCTCTTATAAGCCTCCTGCCTTACTTCGTTTAATAGAAGAGCAAGAATTATAGGCGCCGGAAAGCCACATATAATTTTGTAGAAACTAATAATTAACGTGTTTTTTAATACAAGTCCAAAGCTCGGGTGGTTAAAAAAATCAATAAAATTCTTCAGACCCACCCATTTACTTCCGAAAATCCCCAAAGCAGCTTTGAAGTCCTTGAACGCGATCATCGCACCATACATGGGAATATAATGGAATACAACAAAGTATAGAATTCCTGGTAATAGAATAAGATATATGGGCTTGTCTTTCCAAATTTTATTGATCATTTTATTAAACCTGGAGTTGTTTTTAGTGCTTATTATACTCTGATTATTGCTGTTTGCTGCTAGACGCAAAACCTCACCTCCATATTACACAATTAAATATTTCACTTGAATATTGTACGACTGTCTTTCACAGCGATCACCGTATACTCAGATTATAGGACAGCAAAAACATGTTGTAAATATCAATATTTAGAACCGATGGTGATTTTCAAACATGCTGCAAATGCCTGTACAGAGCCATACTATGGATAAAAACAGTCTACTGCTGCAAAAAATCAACATTCATCAGCAAGTCTTTAAAGAACTGTTTCAACAGGCAAAAGAACTCCCCAACATCACAGCAGTCGCTTCTTTTTAAAAAGAGAAGAGATAACCCTCTACCTCTCAGTAGAGGATTACCCCTTTATAAGCGTAAGAAATTGTGAATTGAACAAAGGCGGAAATTACTCTACACTTTTTACAGCTTTCATCAGTTTCACATCTTCCTTGAATTGACCCGGTGTAATATTTTCCAACTTCTTGAATACCCGGATAAAGGTATGCACATTGGAATAACCAACAAGCTGAGATATTTCATTAATACTTTTTTCGGATTCCAACATCAGCTTTTTGGCATGGTTTACACGGATTTTGGCCAGATACTCCAAAAAGTTTTCCCCCATTACCTTTTTGAACAATTTACTCAGGTACTGCTCGCTATATCCGAACTTCTCCGCTACCATCGATAAGGAGATATCGTCCTGTTTATAGTTCTCCATAAGATACTCCAGGATCGAAGTAATGTTTTCATTACTCGTGCAATTTCTCTGCTCCCATAAGTAGTCAGAGATCATTTTAAAGCGTTCCTTCATCCAGGCTTCAACATCAAATAGCGTTTCCTGCTCTCTGAAATCGCTTACTATATTGTAACCCTCCACTTTACTATCCGAAGTAAAAATATCTTTTAGTTCAATCCCCTTTTCATTCAGCATCCGGATTGTCGCAACCAGTATCTGCAATACACCTTGATATACATGATCATAGGTATAATGATTTTTCACCTGAAGTTCCTTGATAAATGCACTAAAATGTGTTTCTACACTCGCTAAGTCATTTTTATAGAATAACAAGTTCAGGATGTTTTTTTCCGCTTCAAGATTATAATAGGCTCCATCTTTAGGCTGTCCAAGCTCATCATAAGTCAATGTCCGGTCTTTCCCTTTGAGCCATTTGGATTGGATGGCTTTCATGGCATTTTCATAGGATTCCGCCAATAGTGAAATATCCTGACAGTAGCTTCCCACTCCAATAGTAACCGTAAAAGCCTTGATATAGGTATGCACTGCATTCCTTATACCTTCAGACAGTTCTATGGCTTGCTTATATGCATTTTTCTCATCAATTTCCGCTAGATGAATGATGGCAATCCACTGGTTTAACCGATCCTCGAAAATGATTCCTCGATGGGATTCGTTGATGAGTTCATCCCCTACATTCAATAAACAATACTTCCACAGAGATTGATCCTTTTTATCCCACTTTTTTTGAAAAGCCACATAATCATCCAGAGATATCACAAGTAGAATATAGCTGGTTTGTGGCCATTCCAAAGCACGTAATCTTTGAATGATCCAATTGGTATCTTCTCCACTGGATAAAATTAATTGATCAAACAAGTTTTTCTCCAATACATTTCTGGTTTGCCCAACCTGACTTTTTAATAGCCTGTTTTGGTTTTTTTCCTCCTGAATGGAGTTGGAAATGGAATTTAGATGCCTGGTTAGCATATCCACTTCGTTTTTTGCAGCATCCTGATGCTGCGGGTCGGAAGTTGACAAACTGACACCCTTAACAAGATCCATAAGATAGACCACAGGATTATAAATCTTATTGGTAATAAGATATACGGCAGCAAGAAGAATCACAGTCATAACCACTAGTAGCACGATGACCGTATTCTTAATAAAAGCAACATTACTCCTCACAGATTCCATGGGTGTCAGCTCAACAAACTTCCAATTCATTTTATTGGCTGCCGTATAGGAAAATAACATTTTTTGATTTTTGAATTGATCGGTAAAAAATCTCCCATTATTTGCATGATGATACTGTTCGCCCGCCATATCAGCAAAATTTCTTGTAATATACTCAGGCTTATCGGCAACAAGAATTTTCTCTTCACTGTTGATAACAAAAATCATACTGTTTGGGTCCTTTTTGACCATATTCAAGCTGTTCATCAGCGCATTTACATTAATATTGATCACCACAGCCCCGTTCTTTTCCGTGCTGAACAGGGGAAAGTATGTGATATAGGTTATAACATTCTGATCCTTTTTGCTATCCGAGCCTTGTTGAATCTTCCGGGTCGGTAAAATGGTATTTTTATCCTTTGTCTGTGATAATAACGAAGCCCAGCTCTGGTCATAAAATTCTTTAAAACTGTAAACACCATTGTTTGTTATAATTTCATCATAGGATTTATAGTAAATATACATGGAGTCAATGTAGGGGTAGGAAACACAAGTGTTTCCTATTTTTTTAAAAAGCCTTTCCAATGCCAGCCTGTCCGAATCAAAGGGTTCAAACGTAAAATAGCGCACTTCGCCATCCATGATATATTGCGCAGTTAACATATCGATAGTCGAAATCACATTTTCAATCTGGTCCTCAACATATTCCAATGTGTATAGATTGTATCGGTTGATCTCATTTTTAAATTTTTCAGATGCTTTAAAGTAAATAAAGGTACCAATAAAAATAGAAGGCGTAAAAATCAAGCAGATAAACAAAGAAAAGAGGCGAAAATATATACTATTATATTTAAATTTCTTCAGATTGCTCCAAATACGTACATCCATCAAACAATTCCCCCTCAAATACAATATCAATTCTTCACAAGTCTGTCAGTATATTTCGTTAGTAGCACGTTTCATATTGTCGACTCTGCGGCGTTCCTTAGTTTACCATAATCAATCGCTAAAATGTGACTATTTCAAAGTAAAATCCAGGACTATGTCGATTTATCCCTCTCCAGGGTAAGAACTATGCAATCTACGAAACATGCCCCTGAAAGATCAGGTCCAACAGGATAACTATATATTTCGTACTGAATCTAAACACAATTTGACATTTCAGCATCTAGCAGCATTCTTTTTTATTCTATCATACTACTTATATTTTAAACAGTGTCTTTATATACAGAGGGTGCATATTTTTCTTTTAGCTCATGTTACAAAAATTGTGTTATGGAAGACCTGTAGAATTGGTCAATGAAATGGAGGAAAGCAAATTTACTGTTCAAGTGATAGCAAGTTGGGATTTGCCGGGCTGAATTACCAAATCCTCCCGTCCTCATGGGGATATACATTCTTCCCCTCATTATAGGTGCCGGACACTCGGTAGGCCCCATGGTTACAGGAAAAATTATGGCTTTCCATTCCATTCGAACCACCTGGCTGATAGTTTCAGCTTCCGTTTTAACCGGAGTTGTTCTGATGAAGATTTTAGAGCATAAGGAAACGCAGTCGAAAACCCCCGTTTCTATTGTCGCCGGGGATTAGCCACTGCGCATATCGCTTCCTTATGGATAAAAAACTTCTATATTTTGACCCGCTCGCTGATGACACTGTAAAAGTTATTTGCGATCGTATCCATACCGGCGGAGGATGGGTGCACCAGGTCCGCCGAAAGACCTGTCGGATCATTCAACAGCTGTCGGCCCGGAATATAGACTAATTTCGGCAAATTCAGTGTTTCCACCTTTTTACACACTGCCTGCCGAAACTGCTCTACTTTGGGAAGCTGCGCATAGTCCCGTGCATTGGTATACAGATCGGTGCAGAAAATCCACCGTTCGCGGTTGCTTCCTGCAATTCTGGAAATAAAATAATCAATTCTCTCTTCAAATTGTTCCAGACTCCAATCATTAATCACGTTAATACCCATTTCAAGGGTAGCTACATCCCACTCGCTTTCTGCAATATAGTCCGCCATGGCGGCTTCCATGTGCGCGCTTCCTGCAAAGCCCAGGTTGGTCAGGTCAAATCCCAGCCGTACCGCAAGCTTTGACGCATAAGCTTCACTGGGATGGACCCCGCTGCCACCATGGGTGATGGAGGAGCCGTAGCACAGTATTTTCCTATCCGGAACCTGCTCCCCGGAAGGCGGTGCAATATCTCCCTGAATATCAACCAGACGGTTTTCCCAGTCATAGGGCAGCAGTACCCTGGTAACATTCGGATCAAAGGGCAGCCGGTATTCCCTACTCAGGGCTTCCATCATTTCCAGCTTTGCAGGTTTTTCTAGCCTGATCTTTACAGGCTCGTTGCCGATAACAAAAGGCGTAATCTGATAAGAGCCTTGAAAACATCCATGATAAATCTCCGCGATTCCCGTAGGCAGTACATCTCCCCCAGGGCTTCGCAGCAGCGTTATCTCGGCACTTCCTTCATTGATTACGAACCGGATTTCACAGCCGGGTGAAAAGCAGGCCCTTTTCTTTGCCTCGTCATTCAGCTTCAAACGGACCTCTTCAGGAATCCTGCTCATCAGGTACCCATCTCCGTCGGAACTTTTCCTTATTTCGCAAACATTATACAATTCCGCGTTTTTGAATATCATATTTCTCCGTCCTTTTATTTAAAGTTTTTCTTTTATTAAAGTCAATGAAATGAGCATGGCAATCACAAACAGTACCGCAATCACCACAAAGGGAAGCAGGGCATTTACAGAGAAAACCACACCCGCGATATAGCTGGACGGAATACATACCAGCGCGGTTAGAACCTGAACTGCCGAAAGCATATCCGACTTTTCATGGTCGCCCAGCTTATTGATAAGCACTGCGTCCCTGTAAGTAGCCATAAGGTAGTTGCCAATGGCGGAAATGGTTATGGCCATCAGCATGGCAAAGAGGTTCTTCTCCGGAAGAAATATAAAGAAAACCGCGCCTGCGGCGCATACAGCCAGAGAGCCCGCCAGGGTCCTTTCCTCGTTAACATTCCTCAAACGGGGGATTAATAGCAGGAAAAACACCAGATTCACTACCGCAGTGATGACCTGGGTTAAGGATATGGCTTCTTCACCGAAACCCAGGTTATTTTGTAAGTATAGTACCTGTACAAACCCCATGGATGCGGTAAAGTTTACGATGACATAGAGAAGCGATATGACTAAAAAACTCTTGTTTTTATAGGCTCTCAGCACTGTATAAAAATACGCTTTAAAACTTCCTGCAAAGGAAAGTGTACGATGTTTCTCCATCAACTCCAATCCCACACGGGTCTCCTTGATATAGGCATTTCGTATGAAAAAACTTATGGTCATGCTGATGGCTCCCAAAAGGTAAAAGGCCCGAAGGGTAGGTATGATGCCGTACCGTCCCATGAGCATTCCCGCAGCAGGCATTAAAATCCCCGGTGCCGCCATGACTACATTCATAATCCCGAAGACCTTGGCCCTCTTCTTCTCTTCTACATCCTCGCTTAAGAGACAATACCAGGCAATGGACGATACCTTTACTGTGGCGTTGATAATGGAAGCCGCCATGAAGAACCAGAAATTTTGTGCAAATGCCCAGATAAACATAGGAACAGACCAGCAAATCAGGTCGAAAATAAAGATTGTCTTTTTTCTTCCCAGCTTATTGCTGATGCCGCTGGCCATAAATTGCCACACGAAGGAAACCAGCAGGTTGCATGTGCTGATGAGCCCGATTTCAACTGCGGTTAATCCCATTTTCTGCATATACAGGGGTGCATAAAATAATACTATCTTCCCGAAAATCGCCCAAACCGCCTGTGTGATGATGGTATATTTTGCGCTTGCAGGAAGGTCCGATAAAACTGCCATAGGTCACTTCGATCCTTTCAATTTTGTATCTGCGCGCTGCTCGACAATGGGATTTAAGAAGCCGGAACGCCCGTGTAGGGAAGTCTTGTTCTCGTTTATTGCAGACATGCTAAGGCACCCCTCTGTAATTTTTGTTATAGTTCAACCCTCATTTCATTTTACAACTACCTAATTTCCATTATAGCGCAAGAGGGACTTGAGACAGTCCCCCGTATAGAAGCCCTCTCAATTCCCTCTGCCATAAAACTCTATAGGTCGATAATTTTTATACCATGAGGCTCCAAACTGACCTTGCAGCTGTTTCCCGTGAAATCCGCCACATCAGTTTCTTCCTGGCTGCCGCTATTATTGATGATGACCAGTTTTTTACTTTTCGGATAGTAGGCACACTCCGTATTGACATTGCTGCAGGTCCAGACCCTAAAGTCTTCTTCGCAGCCTGCGGACCGGTGGATGGCCCGGTGAAGAAGCCGTACATTCCACGGAGTAACCTTATACCCCGACAGGTAACCGCCCAGGCTTTGCTGATGCCGTAAAACGCCACTCCGCAGGGCCAATCCCAGGTAAAGTCCATATTCATCGTTCTTTTGACAACACGGTCTATGGTCTCGATAATTTTCTGTTCATCATACTGAACTTATACATATGAACCCCTCATTCCTACCCGGTATTTTTTTATCCTACATATATAAATATAATAGCATAGATTATGCCTACAATAACACTCGTCCCGGAAGCTAATCTTTTGCATGAAGGAAGAGCGAAAGAGTTTCTTTCGCCCACCCTCCGTTTTATTCATTTAGGAATCACTAAAATAAACTAACGCTAAAACTTTTTCGGGCTACTACAGCTTGGCCCCGTATCTAGGATGCATAGGCGAGCAGCAAACATAGTTTGCGACCAGCCCCAAAAAAGTATCCGAAGTAATATTTTAGCCGATCCTTAACAGCTTATTTAGCAGCTTTCATATCCTTATACAGTTTCTGCTTTTCTGTCAGGATCTCCTGGTAACCGCTGGCCAGGTAATCTTTCACCAACTGGTCGTACAGTTTGTCGAATTCACCCGGTTTTGCCATTATAAGCTTGGTGCAGGCTTCCTCATATTTCTGCTGCAGTGTCTTCTGGTTCTTTGTCAAGGCAGCAACCGGTTTGTCGAAGAGGAAGTCAGGAATTTGCTTATTTGCTTTTGTAATCTTAAACGTATCTTCCATGATGTAAGTGAAGCCCTCAGGCGCTCTTACTGCCGCATCTGCTTTCATATTCGCTTCATCGCTTCCCAGGTCAACCGCTTCGGTAACCAGACACCAGTAATCCTTGTTGGTACCGTTCAGCAATCTTTCTTCGCCGTTGAAACCTGCTACAGGGGTATTCACACCGTTGGTTTTCGTGTAGTTCTTGCCTTCTACACCATTCTGGAGTACGGAAGAAATTTCCGGTTTTGACATCCAGTCATAGAACTTGATAACGGAGGCCATATTCTTGCTGCTCTTATTAATACCGCTCAGCATTCCGAAAGGCCAGTAAGCACGTCCGGTAGATTGCTTATCCTTCTGCAAACGTCCGTAATCCGGTACCATCAATTTTGCTGTAGGTACATTCTTCATCAGCGTCTGAATGATGGGCGGGTTGGAGGATAAGAAGAATCCGAATACTCCCGCCTTGCCGTTCATAAAGTCAGCTTCCGCTTTTTTTCCATCCTTGTCAAGGGCGAATTCAGGGCTGATCAAGCCTTCATTAAAGAGCTTGTTGTTGAACTTGAGACGCTCCTTGTCAGCGGCCCATGGCAGTGCACCGATAGCAACGTCAGAGTACATGGCGAATTCTTCTTCGGAAATATTATCCGGTCTCCATTGATAGTTGCTAACAGGGTCTTTGGCATTAGCCAGCGTCATCGTTGCCGGTATGATATTGGCAGCGCCAACGCCTGCAGGATCCTTTTCCTTAAAGGCCTTCAATACCTGATAATATTCATCCATGGTTTTCGGAGCGGGCATTCCTACCTTATCCAGCCAATCCTGACGCATTACCGTAACATAGTTATAGGCAGTCGGCCTTTTTGCCGGAATATAAAACTGTTTCCCGTTCACTTCGCCATATTTCAATATTTCCGCGCCAAGTGTCTTCACCAGGTTCGGACCGTTTTTCTCCAAAACATCTTTGGGGATCTCCTGGAATGCACCGCGGCCATAGAAAGCGGAAATAGTCGGATAGTCATAGCTGAATATAACATCAGGGGCTTCATTGGCTGCCAAAAGCATATTAAACTTATCTACATCCTGGGTTCTCGGAATGGGCACATATGTTACCTTTACATTAATGTCCTTCAAGGCATTTTCCTGAATCCATTTGGACCAGTAGCTGTTGTCTGCCGGAGATTGGCCTTGATTTCCTCTCTCATATACAGGTATCTTAATCTCAACCGGTGGCCCCTTTGTAGCTTCCGCCGTCGTAGTTGCAGCCGGGTTGGACGTACTATCCTTTTTGGAGCTGCAGCCGACAGCAGAACTGGAAAGAAGTGCAGTCACAAGCAATAGGCTCGCTGCTTTTAACAAGTTTCTTTTCATGTTTATCTCTCCTTTTTTATTGTGTTTATTTATATAGAATCCCTTCACGATACCCTCGCATTCAGATATCTCACGGGAACCTCTATCAACCTTTAACGGCCCCTACCATAACGCCGGATACAAAGTACTTCTGGAGCCATGGATATACCAGCAGAATCGGAATGGTGGCAAACATGATACATGCTGCTTTTAGGACCTCCGGTACCAACTGCACGGAGCTTCCGCCAGCCTCCTGGCCGATGTTGGCATCGGTGGATGCACTGGCACTGACCAACTGATTCAGTTTTAACTGCAATGGGTATAGGCTCTGTTTCGTGATGTAGAAAAGGGCATCCTGGAATGCGTTCCACCGGCCCACTGCATAAAAGAGGCTCAGTGTCGCCAGTATCGGCAGCGAAAGGGGCAATACCATTTTTATGAGAATTCCAATATCGCTGCATCCGTCTAACCTGGCCGACTCTTCAATACTGTCGGGAATATTGGAGCTAAAAAATGTCTTCATGATAATCATATTAAAGGGACTGAAGCAAAGCGGGAGAATCAAAGCCCATTTTGTGTTCAGTAAATGAAGCTTATTCATCAGTAAATAATCCGGAATAATACCTCCGCTGAAGTACATGGTAAAAAGAACGAGGAGCGAAAGGAATTTCCTGCCTTTTAGCCTTGTCTTTGTCAGCGGGTATGCACAACAGATGGTCAGGAACATACCGATCAAAGTAAAAAGCACGGTAATTTCTATGGTAATCCAAAGGGAGCGAAGCATCGCGTTATCCGTTAGAACTCTGCTGTAAGCTTCCAGGTTGAAGTCAACCGGGAATATGGTAACCTTTTGGGTAATGACCGCATCATTGGAGCTGAGAGACAGTGCCGCAACGTGCAGGAACGGAAGTAAGCATGCAAGCACTGCAAAAGTGATAACGATATAGATGATTCCATCAAAGATTCTACTGGCAACTTTTGAATTCATTTTCTCTTGCCCCTTTCTTATATAATACCCTGTTCGCCGGCTTTTTTAGCAATATAATCGGTACCGAGAACAAGTAAGAATCCGATAACATTTTGGAACAGGCCCACCGCAGTCGCTAAGTTATACCGGACGGACTGGAGTCCCACCCTGTAGACAAAGGTACTGATTACATCGGCGAAGTCCATGACGATAGGGTTTCCGATGGTAAAAGGACGGTCAAAGGAAATTCCCATAATTCTTCCCAAACTCATAATCAGCAAAACAATAATAGTGGGCTTAATGCCAGGTAGAGTGATATGCCATATTTTACGCAATCGGCCTGCACCATCTACAACAGCTGCCTCATACAGTTCATTATTTATTCCAGTTATTGCCGCTAAATATATAATTGTCCCCCAGCCGGCGCTCTGCCATACACCGATGGCAATATACGTAAATAACCAATGCCATTTCTCCGTAAGGAAGGGAACCGGGTCTCCGCCAAAATTCGTAATGATGATATTGATCAAACCTGTTTTGGGAGACAGGAGCTGGTACATAATTCCTGCAATAATAACCCAGGACAGAAAGTGCGGAAGGTACAGTATGGTTTGTGACACTTTTTTGAACCACTTTATCCGGATTTCATTAATCATAATAGCAAGAATGATAGGGGCCGGAAATCCGATAATCAAGTCAAGGAAATTCAGCACCAGGGTATTCTTTAATACCTTATAAAAGTCCGGCATTTTAAAGATTTCCTTAAATACGTCAAAGCCGATCCATGGGCTGTCTGCAAATCCGCGAATAACATCATAATCCTTAAATGCGATAATCAGGCCATACATGGGAGCGTATTTAAATAGGAGAAGAAACAATATGGGGGATACGATTAAAAGGTATAGAAAAAAATCCCTTTTTATATAAAACCAAATGCTCTTATTATCCGCGTCCTTTTTTGAAAAACGTGATCTTTTTTGAAGTGCATCTTGCGGTGTACTGGCATTGTTCATAATTTTTAGCTCCTTTACATCATTTTCTTGTGCAACTTCACCATGGTTTCATTATATCACGCCGCTTTTTTTTGTATATAATCACTTTTGACCCACGGCATCATTTTTGACAAACCGATGAAATGCTGTATTCACAAGCTTTTCATCGGGCTTCATATATTTCATCCTTCACCGAAATGATTTTTGAAGGCCTCCAAAAAATCCATGCAGGATCAATAGTGAAGGTGTGTATCAAAATTAAAAATACCGACATAACAATAGCGCAAGCTTACAATGTATCCCGTTTTCAGGGAATTAACTGAAACTTGCGCTATTTGATGAAATATCGTACATTTATGCCATCCTACAGCAGAACTACTTACTTGCTGTTTCGGAATTCACCCGGGGTAATTCCTTCATATTTCTTGAAGAACCGGTTAAAGCTCTGGTCGTTGTTATATCCCAGTGTTACGGCAATTTCCGGCAGGCTGGCATCCGTTTGCCGCAGAAGCCGCTTGGCCTCCTCGATTCGTATACGGTTAATATACTCCATCACACTTTTTCCCGTTTTCTGCTTGATGATCTTCCGGATATAGGAGTAGCTGATGCCGGTATACTCCGCCATGTGATCGAAATCGATTTCCTTATTGTAATTCATCCGAATATAATCAATAATACGGTCGACATATTGCCGTTCTTCACTCTCCTGGCTTTCCCTGTAGGATACGATTTTTGAGTAAAAATCCATTAAAAGGCATTTCAGCTCCCATAAGGTCTCCCGGGTAGACAGCTTGTGATAGATATTAAAGCCGTTTCCATAGATATCGCTAAGGTTGATGTTCAACTCCACCAGGTACTTAATGGTGCTTCCCGTTAGCTGGTTGAATATCTGCAGGATGTTATCACAGGAGATATCCGGCATCCCTTTGATTTCCTCAATAATTCCTTGGATCTCCGCATCGATTTCATCGATAGAGCCCAGATTCAGGTAGTTGAAAATCCGTTTTTCGCTATTGTAGGGATAGTAGTATTTACTATCTTCACTTTCCGCATGATTCCAAAAAATGATACTGCCATACCCGAAGATGAGCTTTCGCCGGACGGCTTCCTCTGCCTTATTGTAGGAAAGCTTTATGCCGGAAGCCCCTTCCTGGCACGTTCCAACAGCAATGGTAATGGTATTGTCGATAATTTTGGAAAGCTCCTTCTGGATCTGGCAAAAGTATACGTTGAGCATTTTGAGGTCCTGTATCTCGTCAAAACTGTTCATATTTAGGATCATTGCAATTTTGCCCTTGTCATATACGACGCCCGTACAGGCATACCTTTGATTCAAAACCTCTTCACAGACCTTCACCACCAGCATTTTAATATAATACTGCTGGTCTTTGGGATACTTGACTAGAAACTCCTCGTATTTGTCAATGGCTAGGATGGCACAAATAAAGTATTCATACTGGAAATTCACGTCCGTAAGGCTGCCTGAGCTCTGGTGCTGCTCCATATCCCCTTTTATCAAGTCCAATAAATAGCTGTCCCTTAAGTTTCTCTTATTGCTTTCCAGAATCTTGCTTAATTGGCTCTCCTGCTCCGCTATAGCAGAGAAAGCTTTTGACAGCAAGGCCATCTCATTCTTTGTATCTGTCAGGTCGATGCCCTTCCGCGCCTTAACATTCTGCACCAGCTTGCTCAAAGGACTGTACAGCTTCCTGGAAATCAGATAGGATAGGACACTGCCCAAGACGATAATCGCTATAATAATGGCAAAAATTTGCCACATCAACCCATTTGCCTTTTCCATCAGGCTGTCCAGTGAATAAACGCCGAGATAAATCCAATCGTTGGCAGCTAATTTGTAATAGGTAATAATTTGCCTTTTCCCATCTACGTGGTCAATAACATAACCATTGTCATCCTTCGCCTCCATGACCTTATTAATGTAAGGCCTGTCGGAGATGTTTTTGCCGATGAGGGATTGCTCCAGGTACGAAACCACGTCTCCTTTATTATTAATGACAAATATCTGCCCGCTGTTGCTGAAATCCGTATTATTGATCAGCCTGTAAAACTCGTTTTGATAGATGTTTACAACCACAACCCCTTCCAGTTTGGATGTAAAGGGAGTTAAGGGATAGATGCAGGTGATAACACTGTTATTTCCATAAGCCCCATTCTCGCTATTCTGGGCGGTGAGGCTTTCATTGGACGGTATTCTGGATATCCACATGGAACCCGCCCGGTTCTCCCGGTGCTCCTGATAGTAGCTGAGCCAGTTGGTATCTTCAAACGCCTCAATGGGGACTACGCCCCGGCTGGAGGTGGTAATATAATCCGTCCCCTCCAGGTATACATATACCGACTGCAGCCGGTAATTGGCATTGACTACATCCCGTAAAAGGGTGACCACACCGTCTGCTGCGATGATATGATTTACGTCTTCCCGGAAGGAACTATACTGTGTCAGATTGCTTAAGGCATCAATTTTATTATATCCCGTAAGCTTTACAACATCTTTGGTGACGGATTCAGCCAGCAAATCATTCATTCTTTTTACTGTTTTCAGGTTATCAACAGCAGATTTGCTGATTTCTTTTTCTGAATAATTCATCATGTTATAGTTAAATAATAAACCGGCTATGATCAATGGGATGACCAGAAACAAAGACATCACCGTAAATAATTTAACGATCATTGATGAGTTTTTCATGGATGCTCCCCCCACTTTGTATCCAATGTTTATAGATATTTCTTCCAATTCTGCGGCCTCTTATTACATGCAGAATATAAGTGCGATTTGAAACAGGGATGTATATAGTTAATTATACGCATTCACCACTAATTATCAAGATTTATTACACAACTTTTCCATAACAAAGTTCGCCGCACACCGTGAATCCTGTGCTACGGGCGCAGTACAGCACAAATAGAATTGAAGGCTAATTACCAGAAAAAATTTCTGTTTCACTCCTGGGCTATCGACCCGCCAATCAAATACTTTACTACCGAAGCATTCCTTATTCTTAGCTCCTCCGGGAACATATCCATCCTCTTTGATAGAAGCACAAGAGACCCCTTTCCCTCTGGGTTTTCCCGTAACAGTTCGGCAGTATGGCCCAGTCCCAGCAGCAGTTGGTTATAAAAGTCCCTATGGCTGATTACATCTTCCGCTGCTAAGTGAAAAACGCCTTTTTCTTCCTGCCTGATAATGTAATGAATTTGCTTTGCCAGTGTTATATCCGTATTTGTATTGTAGAATATATGGGGATAGACCTCGATACGCTCTTTATTGTCCATTGCCTGGTGTACTTTGTCCAGTATCCGTGAATTCTTCCCCCATACTTGCGGGAGCCGTAGTATGCAGGCCTTCTCTCCCAGAATCTCGACGATTCTTTTTTCACATTCCGCCTTAAATCGGCCGTACTCCGAAGCTGCGTCCGTCGCGTCCTCTTCATAGTGGTGCCGGTCCGTATCCTCATTCGCATCAAAAACATTTGCCGTAGAACAAAAATAAAGCCTTCCGTCTTCTCTTTTCAGGTATTTAGCCAATTCTACATGCAGAGTCAACTGCTTATCAAAATCCCCTCTTAGGCAGGATACGACAATTTGAGGTTTTATAAGGTCCAGAATCCCATAGAGTGTCCGGATATCTTCCACATCCAGAGGAAAATACCGGTTCTCACCATCCGCTACCGGGTTCTTTGCATAGGTTCCGTAAAGCTCAAATTCCTTACCCCGGTCCATTTCCTTTAATAGCGCATTTCCTACAAGCCCGCTTCCGCCCAATACTACTATTTTCTGCATGGCAACGCCTCCTGACTTCCATCGGTTCGCATGATCTGGTCTATATACAATAGGACTGGTAACTGCTAATTTGGCGTTGGCATAGCCAATGATTCTGGGGCTATGCCAACGTCGAATTAGCTAAGTTCCGTCCTAAATTGTATAGAATACGTCATAGGTAGATAATACCATCCTGTTTCTGCTCTGTCTACAATAAAAGAACAAAACTACTCCTCCGGTATACGGCTATGCATTAACCACATCGCTGGAAAAGGAATGGAAAGTGTGCTTTAAAGTGGTCTTTGCAGCTTTAACCCTCACCCTCCAACTCCCTCTCCCAAAATTGGTAGAGGGAGAGAGTGGAAAAAGATTCAAATTTCTCCTTCTCCCAATGTTGGGAGAAGGGGCCAGGGGATGAGGGTTAGGCCCGAAAATTGCTCTGAATCGGTGCTTTGTGTCATCTTGCATATTTGTAATTATATTCCATACTCGTAGGCAAGATATATGGTATACGGACAACGGGAAAGACATAAAAAATACTGCAAAGCATCCGGTGGATGCTTTGCAGTATTTTCAATAAAAGGCTCAGGCCTCGGCCAGACTGGCTGCCGCAATGGACTGCCCCACTCTTCGGTAGGATTCGCTGGGAAGCTGCAGCTTTATTTTCTGTGCCAGGTCCGGGAACTCCGCCTGTAAAATTTCCTGTGCTACCCTAAAGATGATATTTCCACCTTCACCGGAGGTCACACGTCCCAGAATAAGAATATGGTTTATATCGTAAAAGTCTGCATAATGCGCTACGGTATAGCCCAGATAAACGCCTATGGTCTCGAAGATCCTTACAGCCCGCTCATCCCCATTTTTAAGAAGATCTTGGACAACCTTCAGCTTTTCGGCCGGAGTCAGCGCCGGATCCAGGTCGATTCCGGCTATATCTGCAAGCCGGATGACGCCATCCTGGGAAAAATACTTTACGCCGCACCCGTAATCGCCTGCCCATTCGTCTACCGCGGCATCAGGATTACCATCAACGGGGATGAAGGCCAGCTCATTGAGCCATCCCGTTATATTTCCCTGGTGATCGACATAGCCACCGGCTTCACTGGTTCCCATTGCGATTCCCATGACATTGGTAGCATTAAAATCCATGGCTCCTGCCAGGGCAGCTACATCACCATCATTCGCAACGGCCAGGGGTACTCCCCCCATCTCCTTTTGCATGTTCAGATAAATATCCTTTATTCTCTCATTAAAAAGCTCTTCCGGTACCAGTCTGAACAAGGAAGCAACCATGGTTCTGTTATTTATGTACACACCTGCCGAGCTGACTCCGATGGCATCCACTCTGGGCATGTGAGCAGCCGCTGTTTTCATGGCAGATAGGATTTCCCTGTAATGGTACTCCGGATCGCTTTGTGTCTTCGGATGCCATATGATTTCTTCGCTGAATACCACTTCTCCATTGATCACCGCCGAAACCTTCATGTCGCTTCCACCGGCATCAAAGCCGATACGGTACCCGTTCAAATGCCTGCCAACGGGATTTGTGACCTCATAGGAGCCCGGTACCTTATCATGTTCCGTTACCTCGACGGTGAAGGGCTTTTCATACACTTTGCTCATGAAGTCAGCATCAAAGGCCCTTAATCCGCCTTCGGAATAGGCTTTTTTAATCGCCCTGCATACGCCAGCCGGTCCGCCGATAATGATTTTCCAGCCTCCCCTTGACCACAGAATCGTTTTTACAAACCGTTCCACATATAGGAAATTCGCATCAGCCTTTGTCGATTCCTCCGAAAACACCTGCGTCCGGAAGGTAGACCGCAAACCATCTGCCCGCTCTATACAAACTGCCAGCGGCACACCCTCTCCCGACTCCTTTACAGCGTTGATAAAATTCCTGTTTTCCAGTGCCATGGGTCTGAAAGCCTTGTCTATTCCGGGGATATTTCCGGCTGAATTCGGAAATGTAACTGCTGTCATAATACCAACTCCTTTTTTAAACTTTTCTCCAGTCTATAGGTATAGTTGTATATACCACTTATTCCTATGATAGCATGATCCCGTTTTATAATCAATGCTCTTTTTGCTGTAGGGGATTATTTCTTCGCAAGGTCTTTCTTACTCATAAAACTTTACAGCTATTTAACGGTTTTATCTCTAAAAATGCACAATTATCGCTTTGGCTCATCCTTACAACAACCCTTTATCCTTCAAAATTTTCAACGTTATTTCCTTTGCCATACTTCCCATAGCATTCTTGTCAGCTTCTATATTTGTTGCAAAGAAATACACATTATTGTTTTTTTCGAGATACCCAACAAACCAACCGATGACGTAATGGTCATCCTGGCCTTGTTGAACAAACCTGCTACTTTTTAATCCTGAACCTGTTTTTCCGGATAATACGGCATTATTATCCTTTGATAAGACTAGTATCTTTTTTACTGTATCTATATTTTTTTTTGAAATGGGTATCTGGTATGCATATATTCGTTTTAGTACTTCCACTTGCTCCCGGGGTGATATTTTCAAGGATGATTGCTGCCAAAATTGGGTTATGCCTCCTGAAATGTCCTTATTCCCATATCCGATGTTGTCTAAATAGCTTTGCATCTTCTCTCTCCCTACTGAAGATGCAACCTTTTGAAAATACCAAAATGCAGAGCTTGAAACTGCGGAAGCAAGTGTTTGATCTTTATTCCATGCATCATTCGGATACTGTGTTCCATCCCACGCAAACGTAGTATTTTCGTCCACTAACACATTAGCTTCCAAACCGACTAAGGAATTTACTATTTTGAATGTTGAACAAGGAGAAACCCGTTTTTGACTTTTAGCCTCATTGTGAATTATATACTCGTTTTTATTTTTATCATAAATTAAAAATGAAGCATCATATCCTTTAAAATATTGGCTCAAATCCTCAACAACAGCTTTTTCTTTTAAGTTCGTAGCGTTCGCAACCTGATCCTGTGAAAATTCCTTGCTTTCATTGCTGCATCCGGTCAGTAAGGTTGAAATAACCAAAATTAAAAATATACCTGGTTTTTTCATTTACATCCACCTTTCTTTTAAAGCTTTACTTTATGGGTATATAAATATCCATCTCAGAAGAATCACTAAATAAAAGGCTTTGATTAATTACATCAATATCTGTTTTATCATTTAATTCATACCCTGAATTCGGCAGCCATACAGCATATAAATATCTCCATGCATCTATTATCCGATCTGCCACCGGGCACTTTACCTTAAAAGCTATATATCTTGATGCAGGTATTGTTTTACTGACCAGGCCTCTTGGTATAACACTGAAATCTTTTACCTCACTACATGCCAAATAGGAATATCTTAAATGCTCATCAAAATCACAGCTATACCCCAAATAAGTACCCGGGTATTTTCTATTTGGAATTTTATCTCCAAGATTGCGTGTGAAAAATCTATCCCAAAGCTTTATTATTTGTTTGAAGTCAGCTTCATTT
This sequence comes from Bacillota bacterium, assembly GCA_023419605.1. GTDB lineage: Bacteria > Bacillota > Clostridia > Acetivibrionales > JAEZXR01 > JAEZXR01. Next base: position 26,432 of record JAEZXR010000068.1, read on the forward strand.
TCTTTGCAAGTACTCAGTTTAAAGCCAACAACTTTCATCTCTTCCTTATAAATTATTGTAGGTTCACTCAGAACTCCTTCTAATTTTTCCGTATAAATATTTTCGTACAGATTAACCCTAGTAAATGCATGAATAGGATTTTTTTCCTTGCGATATCCACTTGGAGTAACTCCAAAGGCTTCACAAAATGCTCTGCTAAAGGATTCATGTGTTTTATATTGATATTTTAACGCAATATCAATAATCTTATCTCCTGATTCAATCAGGTCGCTAGCTGCCTTTGTTAATCTCCGCTTTCTTATATATTCCTTTACGGACTCCCCCACCATGGCCTGAAAAATTCTATGAAAGTGGTATAAAGAGCAAAAAGCCTTGTTCGCTATTTGGACTAATGTAATATCGCAATCCAAGTTCTCTTCAATAAAATCAATTGATTTTTGGATTCTGTTATGATAGTTCATGTTATACTCCCGTGAGTTCTAAACTTAATTATAATCGATTGGAGCAAAAGTTCTTGACATTTTGTGCTATATTTTATTAACATTATTAGCTTCTATGATTATCATTGTTTTTCAGATCACAGCAGAAGCACCAGGTATAAAACTAGTTAGTCGCGGTCTTGCGTGGATTCCTTTGATAAAAAGGAGCTTATTGTAAGGGTAATAGTTACTATAGTAAAGGTTGAAAACATGATTGTCATTGGTAAGATACCTTTTTGTGTGTAATAGCCATTTGCAGCAAGGAGTGAATAAAATAGCATTCCCATTGATATAAAAGTGTACTTTTCCTGCCAAACTTTTTTCCTTAACAGCCCACAACCGCCTACGATTAAAAAGACCGCTGTTATAAACTCATTTGCTATATGGAATAAAATATCGATGGGTTCATTTGATAATTCAATCACTTGGCCTGAAAAATAAAGCACGCCCCATATTCCTATAATGCTAATTCCAACGAATATACAAAAAACTGCACTTATTTTTTATCATTACGTCAGTCCCCCAATTCTCACTGCACTTTCTAGATAAATAATAACATTCCAGCCGCTCACTGTCTATACCTGGGAATAATACTGATATTGCCTTAACCACGCTCCCTATTAGCAGCAAAATTAGGACTCTACGAAAAAAAATCTTCGCCGATATACATAACGGTGGTTCAATTGAAAGTATATCCCATACTAAAAATCACAAAAGCTTACTTTTCCATGCGACACCTAGGTGTCGAATATAAAAAGTACAAAAAGAAAAAAAGAAATATGGAATTCTCGCAAATATACAAAAGCAAAAAGAAGCTTGCCCAATGAGGCAAGCTTTTTATAGTTGGTAAGAATGATTTTATGAACCGGCATTTTTCATAAAGCTCCTATTTTTACATTTCCTTGGTGTATTTGTTTAGATACACTATATACACTACGTAGACAAGCAAATAGGCTCCAACTAAAAGCAAGGTTATCCATAAATCAACATTTATTAAGGCATATATAAGCATAAGAACGCCAAATACCACTCCCATAACATCAAAGGCCTTCGCTTTCGCTTTGTTCCCGATAAAAACATTCCGCTCGTCTTTCGTTTCAATATCCATTTTGCGCTTATAGGATGGATTCTTGTCTGCAATTCTTAGCATTATAATTTGTGCTATGCTCATTCCGAACAGCCCCGCCCCTATTCCTATAAAAGTTCCGGATACGGACTTCAGTTCTTCGCCCTTTATTATAAACCCACCTATACAAAACAGCACAATACTGAGAAGCAATAATCCAGTATAAAGTATGCCTTTTTTACTTTTCATTTTCTGCACCCTCCTCATAAATAAATATTTCTTCGATACCGACCTTAAACAGTCTCGCGATCTTGAATGCGAGAAGTATGGACGGGTTGTACCGCCCGTTTTCCAGTGAACTGATGGTCTGCCTGGATACTTCCAGCTTTTCGGCAAGCTCCTCTTGCGTAATACCGTGCAGCTTTCTAATTTCTTCAAGCCTGTTTTTCAACGCGCCCCCTCCAATTCTAAAATGTAAAGTTAACTTTCCATCTCCATAATAGCACTATGCCCCTCATATGTCAAGTAAACTTTACGTTTTTCTCCAAGAAAAAAGCTGTTTATGATAAACAGCCGTTCTTCTTCCTACCATTATGCCTTTTTTGCAAATGCTACTATGTGTCCATCCGGGTCAAACCCATAGGAAACATAATCGCCCCATGACCGGAGGGCAGTTTTACTTATCCCCTCCCCCCCTGCTTCAACCAATTTATCGTAGTAGGCATCGGGACTATCCACAAATAAATAAATTTCGCTTCTCGGTACACCGTTGGCGTTTTTGGGGTGAGGGATCTTCCCTTCAAGAACTCTTACAATCCCATCCTCCGGCATGAGCCCCAGTGTAGCATTGCCTCCAAGTTCAAATTCGGTCATTCCCGGCACGTCCAGTTTGGGATCGACTCCCAGTAATTTTTGATAAAAGCTTTTCGACCTCTGCTGATTTGCCACATAAATGATAAACATTACCGGACTCTCTTTAGAAATACTCATGGCTTCAAATCCTCCTATTCTTCATTATCCTTTTTTCGGGTTGTATTTCATATCATCCTATGTATCGGCGATATCCGTACCTGTATGTAAGAATTTAAACCACCTGTTCCAATACATCTACAGCTTGTTTAAAAAAATCACGGGCATTATCATGTGCCCAGGAACAGATCTCCAAGCATAATGCTATTAAATAATACCTGTGCTTCTCTTCAAAGTTAGCGCTTGGATTGGAATTTTTACGGTATCCTGCAATAAAGGATTCGATATCCTTGTTAAAATAGTTTTTCACCATCATCCTTGTTACATCCGATTCCGGATCCCCTGGGTAACTTAACTCAAAATCAATTAAACCCACGATTTTAATGTCACCGCCGCGCTTCTCAACTAAGACATTTCTATCGCTAAAATCATTATGGCATACGCTGAAGGAGTTAACGGAGGTTAGGGAATCTTCAAGGCTAAGCATCTTTGAATAGCCTGCTTTAAACAATTTGTGTTCATCAAAATTTTGCACCAGCAGTTCATCCGCGCTTCTTCTGTTTTTCTCGATTTCGAACTCTGCAAAGGTTAACCAGCTCCTTGCTTTGTTCCTATTCTCATCCCATTCGCCAAATTGGTTTACCTTACAGATCGTATGAAAGCCTGACAGAAAAGCCCCCATATCATAAAATATTTTTTTATGCTGCTCCGGTGCAGCCTGTCCCACTATATTGGACAGCACGATTCCTTCCAGCTTGTCCATAACCACCCAATACAGAGTTTCCTTAAATACTCCGTAATCGGCCAGTTTAGGAACGGGCAGGCCTTTTGCTTGCAGGAACTTTAGCGAGGCTACTTCAGCCGCCCACCGCCGTCTCCGGTCTCCATACACCTTCAATACTTGATTATTATGGGGAATTAAGTAGACATTATTTCTTCCAAGGTCCTTATGTCCCATATAGGTCATTGCAGTTTCACGATCAAAATAGCTGCCGATAAATTCTCGCAGCAATTCATTGTTTATCATCCGGTGCCGACCTCCATAGACCCAGTTTCTATTTCATATAAAAACTCATGGGGTAAAAGTTTCCTGCTCCACTTTAATGTTTCTATTAATGCAGATCAATTACGCCTTTTACTTAGACAGCTTAATTCCTAAATACTTTTTTAAGGCCATAACATGCATTGGATAAAAAGTACTTTCATTTCTATCCAGTAATTTTTTTAGTTCCGTCAGAGGTATCCACCGGATATTTTTTGTTTCATTGGTTTCCGGTAACAGCCTACGCCCGGTTTTGCAAACAACTCCACTCTAGCAGCCTCCAAACAGATTTTACATGCCGTATAGGGAAATAATACCACCTATCCCCTCTCCTGTCTATATTTGAAGAAAAAAATAAAGTCCCTGGCACGCTCCCCGTGGCTTTACTTCATCACTAATCCGATAGGAATAATGCATACTCTCTCAATTTCGAGGCGATTAGAAGAATAGATCATATCCCCAACAGCTCTACTCTTTTCATAAGCTGTTTCCATTCCGTTATCATATTTTGCGAATACTCCTTACCGGCAGCAGTGACCCTGTAGTACTTCCGTGGGGGCCCGCCCGTCGATTCCTTCATGTAGGTTTCGGTATAGCCTTCGGCATTCAGTCGTCGCAGTATGGCATAGATGGACCCATCGTAAACATCCGGAAAAACCTCTTGGATTATTTTCATTATCTCATATCCGTACAATTCACCTTTGGTAAGCTGAAACAAAATACACATTTCAAGTATTCCTTTTTTTAGCTGGGTATCCATATCTTCACCCTTTCACCTCTACCACCCGGGTCTTCGCCGCAAGATCATGTATTGCCTTTTGTTCCCTGGTGACACAGGCACAAACGAAGGAGCCGAGGTTCATCAGCCCGCCCGTCACGGTATTTCCCAGGGACTTAACGACGACTTCCCGCAAAAAGGCATCGGTAAAAGCCAATTCCGTACCGTCGGCTTTTTCTACTCTCACCTTAAAAAGTTTTTTTCCCAGGGTGTAGCCTTTGAATTTCCAGATAGTAAAAGCATTAAATACGTTTCCTGCCCCTGTGAACAGTAACAGTCCGAAAATCAGCATAATCGTCCTCCCGGGCAGAGGCGCTTTCACTGTTCTAACATAGGTCCGCATTGCAAAGTCTTCCGGATAACGTGTGCCGTTCTTATCCAGAAAGTCTACGAACTCCTCCTGACTGCCTTTAAATATCCGCTTTTCCTCTGCATCCCGTACCTCAACCCTTGTTCTGACGCCTTTTTCATCCTCATACAGCACTGCCGCATATCCACCATGATCATATTTAGCATATGCACCTTCGGCCCCCACAACGATTTCCTTGGTTGAGAAGGGAAGAAGAAGCACAAATAAAATGGCAACCAGAAAGAGGGCGCCAGCACTCGTATCGATAACATAAGCACCAAAACGTTTTAATAGGGGCACAATATTTTGTGAATTAACATAGTCTTCCTTACTAAAATTAAACGAGGACCTAGACCTTTTGCCCTGGGTATTCAACGGCTCGTCGTCAAGAATTTTTCTTGCGATTTTGGCTGGAGAGGCTATTTCCTGGGAGATTTCCTCTTCTCTTTTTCCAGCCGACAGGCCACAGTCAAATATCTCTTTGTAATCAGCGATGATTTCCTTGACCTCATCGGCAGGCAATTTTCCTTCCAGCGCATTCTCAAGTTCTGCCAAAAACTCTTTTTTGGTCATAGTGACGCCTCCACTTTCATGTATTCACTACTGTTTATTGAACAGTACATAAGTATAATAGCACACTACTATTCATTGCACAATAGCATTCCGAAAAAATTCTCAAATTTTTACATATTGCCAATCACTGAGCATACGCACGATTCACAGACCTCCTTTGACCTTTGAAAAATAAAAGAAAAAAAGGCTGCTGATGTACTCGGTAAATGAACTGCAACCGTACCTGCAGCCGCCTCTTGGGCTTATTGCCGTTACTATCCCGGCACTTGGCGAGCTGCAAAAAAACCTTGACACAGCAGCCGGCTGTGTCAAGGTTTTTTACATATCAGGCAGGAAAGCCCATAAACCGCAAAGCAGTTTATTCAACAGGGATAACAGATACGTCATCTAAATAAATATAATTTCCGAAGGTGCTGGTAGCAAGAAATGCAATGCGCAAATCCGCTGTACCCTTGTACTGGTTAAGGCTTATTGTATGTTTCTTCCACGCCTCCGCGCCATAGCGGTTTATTGCATCCCCTACATTTACCCAGGTGGAACCGCCGTCGGTGGATACCTGGACCTGGATATTGTCTGCAAAGTCCGCGAACATCCTATCATGGTACATATAGAAGTTCAGCTCATAGTTGCAGCTGGTTCCCAGGCGAATCCCCGAGTTTTTGATTAAACGGGCGCTATGTCCGTAGGACGCAATACGGGAATTGAATGCGATCATTCTTGAACCGGATTTCGGTTCACAAAAGGAATATAGGCCCTTTGTAGTAGACAACCACGCCCCGGATGTACCGTTTACTTTCTGCGTTTTCCAACCAACCGGAAATCCATCCTGGAGTTGTTCAAAGCTATCGGTAAATAGGGGTGCGTTATCGAGGACTGTTACAACGCATTCGGCATACTTGCTCGGATCTTCATCGCTTGTAGCTCTGATCACGGCAGTTCCTACATTGTTTGCAGTTACAAGGCCGTTGGAAGACACGGTGGCAACATTGTCTGTACTCTGGTTGTACACTGCCCAGGTCACGCTCTTATTGGCTGCATTGGCAGGTGCTATGGCAGCGGTGAGCTGCTTTGTCCATCCCTTTACTATGCTGGCGGACGTTTTATCCAGACTTACGCTGGCTACAGGTATCGGCAGAACCGTAACTACACATTCGTCAAATACGGAAGGGTCATCTTTACTTATAGCATGGATAACAGCGGTTCCTACACTGTTGGCAGTTACAAGACCGTTGACGGATACCGTGGCAACATTGTCGGCACTCTGGCTATACACTGCCCAGGTTACACTCTTATTGGTTGCATTGGCAGGTGCTATGGTAGCAGCGAGCTTCTGTGCCTGTCCCTCGATTATACTGATGGAAGTCTCGTTCAGGCCGAGCTCTGTTACAGGTATCCTCTCAGTATAGACCGTCACAACGCATTCAGCAAACGCAGACACGTCTTCCTGGCTTGTTGCCCGAATCACCGCAGTTCCTTTATTCTTTGCGGTTATAAGGCCGGTTTCGGATATTGATAGCGTATCGTATGGGTTCTGGCTGGACACTTTCCAGGTAACCTTTTGGTTTGGCAGGTTATTGGGTATTACGGCAGCTGTCATCTGTGCAGTTTCTCCGGGCATTATGCCGGCATATTCATCTAAAGCGACAGTGACAACGGGAGCCGTCACGGATATGTTGTCCAAATAGAGGTTGTTTCCCTCCAGGCTCATAGCAAGGAAGCCGATACGCAAGTCGGTAGTACCCTTATATTTACCCAGGTTTACCGTATGATTTTTCCACCCTGTACTTCCATCATTCCTATTGACAGCGACTCCCTCATTGATCCAGTTGGTCCCGTCTTTACTCACTTGGACCTGTATATAATCATTCTTATCCGGGCGCTCGGTATCATGGTAGACCCAAAAACTCAGGCTCGTTTGGCTATTGGTCACATTGATGCCGGAAGTCCGGTATAAGCGGGTACTGTTTCCAAATGTAGGATAACTATTTACAATATCACGTGAATTGAATTTTGCCATTTTTGTACCCGACTGTGGGGCTCCGGGATTTGGGTATGTTCCGCTTGAAATGAAATTCCACACGCCAAGGGAGCCGCTTACGTTTTCAGCCAGCCAGCCTCCGGTTGGCGCTTGTCCGCTACAGTCTTCAAAACTGTCGCTGAACAAAGTTCCCTCCATCGGTACTACTGTTATAGCAGCCTCTGCGTACAAAGCAGGATTCCCGGTACTTTCCGCCCGGATGACCGCAGTGCCCGGGTTGTTCGCCGATACGGTACCATTAGCGGACACGGTTGCAACATTGCTGCTACTCTGGCTGGCTACTTTCCATGTAATTTTGTTGTTGGATGCATCTACAGGCGATACATCTGCAATAAGCTGTTCATGCTGTCCTACTGTGATGCTGGCTGCTGTCCTGTTTAGAGAAATACCGGATACCGGAACATTTTCGTTGGATACGGTAATCTCATCCAGATACATATTTTTCCCACCGTGGCTGGTTGCAAGAAAGGCGATTTTCAAATCTCCCGAGTATTTGTTTGGGTCCAGCCGGACAATATGTTTTTTCCAGCCCCGACTTCCATCATACCGATAGATCGGCTGCCCGACATTGTCCCAGCTACTACCGTTCTTTGCGATCTGTAGCTGGATATTATCCTTGCTGTCCGGAAGCGAAGTATCGTGATAAACCCAAAAACTCAACCTGTATTCTTCATACGATCTTATGCTCGCGACGTTGGATACGGTGTATAGGCGGGTACTATTGGCTTTTGTCGCCTCCATACTATTGAATTCAATCATACGGACACCGGCTTTAGGAGAACCATATTCACCCAGGAATGAATTTGCAACCTCCCAGTCCCCGGAATAACCGGCCACATCCTCAACGGCCCAGCCGGGTGGGACCTTTGCACCGCCGCTGGCTTCAAAGCCTTCGTAAAACATCGTCCCGGAAGCAGCGAAAGTGGTAATGGCGGAAAACGAAAGGATGTTTACAAAAATACAAAGACACATTAAAAGTGATATTGGTTTACGCATTATGAACCTCCATATTATTTTTTTGTACTTGATCAGTTCTCTCCATAGAGATAGGAAATCACGCGTGATTTTTATGACCTTTTGAGATGAGATACGGAAAGGCATTATCAGATTTCTAGAAACTGTATGCTTTATGCCGCAATGGGCATTAGAGTGAGATTATAAATTTTCAGCTTTACGGAAATCCATTCCCTCCTTTCTACGATAAAATTTGTGTTTCAAACATATGTTCTGTAATTATTATACTGCACTTGTCCTTTATTGTAAAACCGTGTACAAAAGTGAACCTGCTTCTTTCTACTGATTTTACAGGGTTCTATGGGCATACATAATCAAAGGAAAAGGGCGTAAAACAGCGTAAGAGGCAATTAAAATCCACAATAAAAGTTTCCTTTTACTGTGGATTCATTGATCGGGGGAAAGTTTTCTGCCCTATTTCCCTTGGGGCCGCTCCGGCGAATACGCCGATTATCCCTAATGCAGCAAGGTGAGAGGGAAAAGTTCTCAATCGATTGCCTAAAAAATTGCCAACTTCATTCCAATTAAGCAATAAAGTTGGCAATTCTAGACATATAATAATACGAATTGGGTTTGCAGAGCAAAAACCAATACTGATCTTTACTCTATTCAATCTCCCTGTGTAGCTCTAGGCGACGGTATTACCAACCGGACGTTGTACTTTTTATTCTATCAAAAAGGGATTGACCATTTCCAGTACCGGTACAATTGATCATGACAAAGGTTGCCGGATTGCCATTTCCTGTGTAACCATTTTTTGCATTATAATTCGCTTTACAGTCTTTTAATTTATGAGCTACGGATGCAGTATCATCTCCAAGCTTAAATCCGTTTCCGTCCCCTCCGGTCAGTGAACCATCGGGGAATTTTCCATTATAGGAGGCTTCACAATTTTCCATAGTAACTACACCGATAGGACCTGTATCCGATTTCGTATATAAATCCCATCCATCGTCACAATTGTAAAGTGCTGTACAGTTTACAAACTTATTGCCGGTCCCGCAAGTTAATTTTGCTGCGAATCCGTCTGCATCTTCACGGCCTGAATCCATATTTTCCCTTGAAATACAACCGGTAATCAGGTTATTGCTGGGCCATTGACTCATTGAATTGTAGGATGTATTATACCTTGACAATTGAAGCCCTGTGTCATGGTTTTCCCTAAATGTACAACCTTCGATTTTATTGTTATGTCCTGCAAGCAGCATTCCATTGTCACCGGCACCTTTGATTGTAATCCCTTTAACATGCCAGTAGTTAGCTGCTAAGACAATACCTCTGTTGGAAGTATTTTCCGCCATGGCTGAAAAATCGACAATCGGTTCTCCATCACCATAGGCATATATATTTTTCATTGCGCTGGAAGTACCGTTATTTCCTTCTGCAATAACGATGGTGCTTGAATATTTATACGATCCGGCTTTCAAATAGATTGTCTTTCCGGCTTGTATAGTATTAATTGCTTGTTGCAAAGTCATAGAGCCACTGGGTGAAAGGATAATGTCACCGGATACGGGTGTCGGTGTTGGCGTACCTGTCGGTGTTGGTGTCGGTGTACCCGTCGGTGTTGGTGTCGGTGTCTCAGTTCCCCCATCCGTTGTAATTTCTATGTAGAAAAGATTTGCAACATCGGTCTTTGTAATGGTGTGCGCGCCCGCTCCAAGGGATACACTGACAATTCCGCTTTTCATTGCATAATCCGTTCCATCCACTTTTATTCTTTTACCATCGGCATCGTTAAATACCAATTTTAATGTGGACGTTCCTGTCGTAGTAAATTTAATACTGGTTGAGCTTTCAATTTTCAGGCACTGTGTAAGCGTTAAACCATTATAAGTAGCAGTTCCCTTAGTGGTGGAAAGATTCCCTACGATCGTAAAGAAAGAACTGCTTGTCCCACTGGCTGTAAAATTATGGACAACCGTGGTTGCGGCGTTTACGGGTACTATTGATGGTGCTGCACATAACATGGACAACACCAACGCCAAACAAAGTACAATACATTTGATGCGTTGGATACTTTTCATAACAATTCTACCTCCATTTATTTTTCTATAAAACATATGTTCAAAGAATTACACGAAACGCACTACCCTCCCTTTATTACTTATTTATTTAAACATATGCTTATGGTATAATTATACAAATTTTCCTTTTAAAAGTCTATTAGTATTCCGGCTTTTCATTAAAAATTTTCCACATTTTTGAAGCATTAATACAATAGCTCCTCAAGGGAGGTTTGTATTAACCATATCCGGAGATCTTTCCGAGCTGGAAAGAGAAAATACTCTTCAACGTCAGAAAGAGGTAAACTGTACCCTGATAGTAAGACACAGAAAAAAGAGGCTGTGTTTAACTATCAGGGTACAGTTTATTCCTTGACGGTTGTGCCCCGCTTCTAAAAACGAATTCCGTTATGGGGCACCGGTAATATTGTCCCATTACTACACAACCCCCTAATTTTATACATAATAATCCAAATTTTATAAATATTTGTCTATAACTCTTTTATCTTCTGTAATAATTTGGTATAATTGTATTATTAATCAATATTACTATAAAGAGGTCTATAATGCTAAAAATTATAATTATAGAAGATAACGCCAAGCACCTGGAAATGATTTCTTCCTATATTTGTGAATATTTAGCCAAAAAGGGGATTGAAGGACGCATTATGCTAGCTACAAGTAGTCCGGATGAGGTTTGCGATTATATCATAAATGGGAATGATCCTCCTAACGTATTTTTCATAGATATAGATCTAAAGGCGAAAATAAACGGACTGGAACTCGCTTACAAAATAAAACAGTTAGTGAGTAAAGCCTATATAGTTTTTATCACTCAACATATAAAATACCTACAAAGTGCATTCAGCGTTCATGCTTTTGATTTTTTGCCAAAACCGATGAAAAAGGGACTTTTAAATAAATGCTTAACAGATATAAATAATGAGCTGGAGGAAGAAGCTATTAACAGCCGTAATGGAGAAAACAGGCTGATCATAAAGTCAGGATATAAAGATATATACATAAAAAAAAGTGAGGTACTATTTATAGAAAAGGTTGGAAACAAAGCACTGGTCAATACTACGGCAGGCCAGTACCTATGCTATTTGTCTCTTGGAGATTTTGAGAAATTGCTTATAAGTGATGGTACTTTTATCAGATGCCATAAAAGTATTATTGTAAATAAAAACTATATCAAGGAAATACGGTTCAATAAGCTTGAAATCGAGCTTATTACCGGGAAAATATGCAATATTGGCCGTAAATATCGAAAGGAAATCGCTATATGAATCCTATTCTAAAGTCGATAGTAAGTGTAATAGATGTTATCTATATACTCCTGTTTGTCAGAATATTGGCGGGAAAAAAATTCGGCACCAAAAGGGTTCTTCCTTGCTTATTTGTAATGGGATTATCTATAGTATTTATGACCTTATATTTTGAAAGGGAATATACTAAAAATGCATATTTAACATTTTTTTTTATTACATTTACTCTAGTAGTCTATCCGGTTATTATAAACAAGTTCCTTAAAGTTCGTATATTTAAGGGCATGATTGCTTTACTAGCATTTATAGCTATAGATTGGCTGGTTGGTATAACTGTTATGTCATTCGTATCACTTATCTACGGAAATAACTTTATGGCGATCTCCCATAATAGCATTTTATTACAAATTGTAATTTGTTCCATTCAGGAAGCAGCTGATTTACTTGCGATTATTTGTTTTTGGAAGCTCCTAAAAAGGTATACCAATAGAACTGTTTTTAATAAAAAGTACGAACTGGCTATTATATTATATGGATTTAGTATGATCAGCGCACTAATAATCAATCTAATTATTGCTCAGAATGCCAGATTAAGCAGTAGTGAAATATTTCTAACCGTAGTAACGACATTCATATTTTTTTTGATGAATGTCGGATTTTTTCTCTTTATCAGGAGACTTTCCAAAAAGGAAAAAGAATTGGCATATCAAGAGATGTACAATAAAACATTACATAGTATAGTCACTCAGTTAAGCGAGTTCAAACATAACTATGACAATACCATCGCTTCCATATGTGGCTACATTGAGTTTGGGGAACGGGACAGCTTATTGAACTTTATGAACGAGATTAAAAATAAGCATACCACCGTAAAAATCAGTAACATAGTAATGCTGAAAAGAATCAAAGAACCCGGTATTATTGGCTTAATTCTGGACAAGCTTGAGAGAATGCGTAAAGGCTCTATACTCTGCAGCGTTACTATTGAAGAGGAAATTGATATAAAAGGTATTAAAATCAGCGATTTATCCGATTGCTTAGGCATCCTTATTGATAATGCAATCGAAGCGGTATCGGAAATCAATGACGGATTGATAGCCATAAGGGCTAGAAAGGTTGAGAACGCTCTGGTATTTTCAATTGAAAATACTGTAGTACTCCCCGTTTCAATCGATAGGATGTTTGAAAAGGGGTGGTCTACCAAAGGGACTGGCAGAGGTTTAGGACTTTGGTCCGTAATGAATATTGTAAATTCATACCAAAATGTATTTTTAAATACTTCTTTGAAAGAAAATATTTTATGCCAGGAGCTTATTATAACCTTCAACTCGTAATTTGAACTACAATCTCTATCCAATGCATTTCATCACGAAAATCAAACATTTCATCACAACTTTCACTCAGAATGTTAAAAAATGGTATCCTTATTATATCAGTATATTGAAGAAAACATCAAAAAACCGGGGATGTTCTCAGTAATATATGTGATGGTTGCAGAAATTATTTATACAAATAAAATAATCTACCTGTAGGCTGATAAGGGTATTGGACAAGCAAAAGCAGTATATTGCGCTTCCTTGTATCCATTACGTGAGATTAGAATTTGCAATTTGATTTAGCGCGCAATTAGATTGTAAATTTTAATAGAAAAAAGTAAACACTCAAATTATAGATCTCCAACTTTAGACTTGAATTATCCCTCGGAGAAATCGTCCCAAAACCTGGGCATTTTCCCCGCTGGAAATTATGAGGTTTAAAGCCGGGTATCTGTAACAAAGGAAGGGGGGCTAAAAATAACGTAAAAATTATGCATAACTGTAAGTACTATAAATACAGGCTATATTGACCAGGGGAAGTGGGATAGAATAAGTATGATGCGTTGGGGGCGGATTATGCGTGAAATAGCAGCTTTAAGGAGGAAGAGCTATTAACCATCTGATATAAATTAATCGAAATTCCTTCATACTTATTGTATAAAATATTCTCCGCAAAAATAATTTTAAAAGGAGTGTGTCTATTTATGAAAAAGGGTTTAATTTCCCTCTTTTTAATCTTAACTATGGTAGTAACATTTAGTAGTTCGGTTTTTGCTGCCTATACCCCGGCAATAAGAACGAGCGATGGGCAAACTTTGGAAGCAGAGCCAAATGATTATGAGGAAGATGCTACCATACTTTGGAAGTCATCTACCGGTACTTATTTATGCCTTGGCACAATTAGATATATCGAAGATCAAGATAATTATGTATTTCGATCTGATAAAACACAAACAAGAACTTTAAAGCTTCAGAATAATTCGGCGTTAAGAGGTAGCGGCGGCGATACTTTCTTAGCTATCGTAGATGTAACTGCTAATAATCTCGTATTTGCACAATCGGTAGTATTTGATGGTGTAGGTACAGCAATAGAAGTGCCGTTCCAGGCTGTTGCGGGGCACGATTATATTATATCTGTTAATCTTGAAGGACCTGTTGACGCTATACAAGCTAGATTAGATTATCTCGCAACAATAAACGGTGGTAAAGGTCACGTATATGTTGTATTCGTTCAATAGATAAATTTTAAACTGTTATTTTCATGGAAAATGACAAACAATTTACCTTATTTATAAGCCTAAAATATCTTATCGGAGTCGAAAACAGCTAGTAGTTGGGATGGTAGTAAAAAATAATGCATCGCAAATGGACCGATAGCATAGCTGTCGGTCTCAATTTATTTAACTAATCCCATTTCGGCCTTTATGCAATTATTTTTTAAGTCACCTTTTTAGTAAAGCGTTTTATAAACCATTCTGGAAGCTGCTCCGGAAAAACCGCATTGTGATCCTGATTAAGGCAAACAGTGGTAAATTGTAAAACATTATCTGGATATACCTAATGTAATAAAAAATATTTAAAAAGAAACGAGGAGAAAAGAAATGATAAAAAAGAGATTAGGAATGATAGTAGTTATATTGTTGGTAATTGCTTCTATGCTTCCATCAATGTCAGTATCGGCTGCCTTCGATTCTTCAAAAGCTGCCCTACTCCCCCTAATGAGCACTGCAGGAAATCAATATATTTATTCAGACAATCCAGAAATGTTATGGGATGGCACGACAACAAATCCAGGTTCCTGGGTTAACAATTTCAGTGGCAGGTCTGGCGCATATTCCATTGAAATGGACCTAACACCCAACACATTATATGATGCATATTTTTATCATATAAATAAGACACAAAGTAGAAATATAAGGGTTGGTGTATACTTATATACCGCATCAGGCTCTAGCACAGTTACTATACTTAATAAAAAAGTACTAACTTCCAGCACATTTACAGGATCAGGAGATGATGCGTTGTGTGCCAGTGTAGAGACGGGTTATCAAACAAGCACCAACTATACTACTCAATCCGTAACAAACAATGGAATTTTTATCGCTGATGATACTATCGCACCACTTAAATTGATAAATGGTCATGTTATGTTTAAGGTATCCTCAAGTACGAAATGCAGAATAGTATTTCTTGATGCCACATCAACTGCCAATCCAAAAACTCTCGGGAAAGCACTCCCAATGTCAAGTGGTGTAACTGGACTTTTCGCCGGTGACGTAAAATATGTAAGCTATAATTATAATACAGTTTCTTCAAATGGAAGTCATGGGTTTTACTTAGCACTTGCTGGAAGTGCAATGGGATATAATCCCGGTGAATATGTAGCTGGTTCAAATACAATAAATAGTAATAATCTGTTGCAGGGAAATTATGGCATAGTATATAACATGGTTTTAAGCAATTGTGCCGGTAAAACAATTAGAATTACACCGGATTGGGATTCAATTTGGAATTCAGCGAATGGAACATGGCAGGTTCGGGAAAGCCTTGCTTATTGTCCAGGCGGATCAACTAGCTCTTGGACATATAAAAGAATACATAGTGTATTTGAGGGTAGAGATAATGATCCAAAGTCACCCAATTATAACAAAAAGATAGCCTATACGGGGACAGAACCCACTTATATTGATGTTCCCGTTCCAGCAGGCAATAATAGTTATAATTTTAAATTTATTTTGCCAGGTTCTAATTTTGGAAATGTTTATTTCGAGATTAGATAATTAATAGTATATAAATACTTATAAGCTTGTAACATTACGGATTCGTCTTACATTAAATTTTCTTATACCATTTGATATTGAATTCCTCGTTGTTTAGATTCTTCCAACGAGGAATTTTTTTATTTATGGGGTACCGCCAACATTGTCGCAGTGATCTAAGCTATTTTTTATAAATAACGGTGTTTTGATTACTCAGAATAATATGTTTGCATGTCTCCAACGCTTAAAAGGCTTAAAATTTCCTTCCTTTTCTCGCAACCAAAAAGTACAGGATAAATGCTATGATAAGGGACACCACCGCCCAAAGGTACATTTGACTGTACCCGACAACCGAAGCAACTGCTCCTAAAATGATCGCTCCAAGTCCAATTCCGCTGTCAAAGCCTGTAAGAAACGTAGCATTCGCCGCTCCCAAACGGTGGGGAGGCGTATTCACCACTGCCATGGTCTGCAAACTGGATTGGACAGCGCCAAAACCGGTTCCATAAACAAAGGCGACCACTAAAAACACGGGCAATACGGACGCCTGAGACAATAAAACCATTGCAATCAATATGCAGCTTAGGCCTGGAATAACAGCAAAGTCAAAGCCGAACCGGTCGATAATTTTGCCGAATACCGGCCTGGAAACCAATAAGGAAACAGCAAAAACCGTAAAAAACAACCCAATGTTTTGTATTCCCCTTTGTGCGGCATAGAGAGGTAAAAAGCTGGTTAGAGAGCCATAGGTTATACAAACGAAAAAGATCACAATGGAAGGACGGATGGACGATTTTTCATATAACGCAGCTTTCACCTTCGGTTGTTCCTGTTTTTCAACTTTTTGATACTTAAGGGTAAATGCGAGGAGAAATCCCAGGATAGCCAACCCGGCCGATACAAAAAACAATATATGAAAGCTGTATTTTGAAACCACGTAGAGTCCAACGGCAGGGGCTACCGCCATGGCAAAGCTGCTGGCCAGACTAAAATACCCCATCCCTTCCCCAAAGCGCTCCCTGGGGATATTGTCCGATGCAACCGTACTGGAGGCGGTGCTGGAAGCTCCCCACCCGAAGCCGTGAATCAAACGAAATAGAAGAATAAGACCAATTGTAGGAATCCAGCCATAGGACAATACCGCCAGAATGGATATGCCCATTCCCGCTATGAATACCCCTTTACGCCCTATCTTATCAAGTACCCTGCCGGAAAGAGGACGAGCTACCAGGGCAGACACGGTGAAAATTCCGGTTACCAACCCGATGATCGAATCCTTCCCACCCAGATTTTTAACGTAAACCGGGAATGTGGGCAAGAGCATTTGGAAACCGAAAAATACCAGAAAATTTATGATGGTAATAAGAATAAAGTTTTTTGTCCAAAGAGGTACGGATTTTTGTGCTTGTTCTTCCATGCGTATTCCTTCTTTCTATAACTCCTGCAATACATGCTTTTAATCAATATCAGCGCTTATTTTGCCCTTCTCTTCATAAAGTCTGTTTAATATCTTTTTTAAGCCGTTGAGTGTTTGTTCTCCTTCATTCCCGGATAAATCCCTAGTAAAAATATCTATCATCTCCAAAAAAGTGGCCTCTATTTTAGGCGCTACTTGTTTTCCTTTTTCAGTTAAATATAACCGGTAATAGCGTTTGTCGCCGGGGTCCTGCTCTCTTGTAATATAGCCGCTATCCATTAAATTCTTAACCGCCTTCGCAGTGGTTGATTTGCCGATATAGAGGTGGTTACTTAACTCTTTTTGGCTGATTCCTTCATTTTTTGAAATTACATAAAAGAAATCATATTGACCGCTTCGAATGTCCAAATCCCTCAGCTTATAGTTCATCATGCTTTGCGAAACCCTATAAACGGCTGCATTATACCTACCAATCGTCTCCATACTGTTTTCACCCTTTCCTTAATTAGTTTCCTTTGCAACTAATAAAATTATACAGCAAATTAGTTTCACTTGCAACTATTATTTGTATAAAAGGAGTCCGGATGCTTTTAAATGGCTCCCTGCACTCCAAAGAATTCAAGGGTCCCATGAATAAATTATATAAATTCGGGTGAGACTTAGCTGATTTGAGGATTTTCTTCCTTCCCGGTTTTAAATATGACATATAGATGTCGCATCTTTATGGTACTATAAAGAAAAAAGCTGCAAAGGAGAGCTTCTATGGCAAGCTATGAATACACATCAAAGGAAGCGTTAAAAGAAGCCGTTCATTCTGCCTACCTGCTTCTGGATGGTGAGTTTGACGGAATAAACAGCGATCAAAAGGACCTACGGGTTCCCGAAGTGGACAAAACGCCCGCTGAAATCATCGCCTACCAACTGGGGTGGCTCAACCTCGTTATGAGCTGGGACCGGGACGAAAAGGAAGGCAAAAGCGTTGTCATGCCGGCACCAGGCTATAAATGGAATCAACTCGGCGCCCTCTATCAATCCTTTTATGATGCCTATGCCCACTGCTCCCTCGATGAACTGCGGAATTTGCTTCGGGAAGCAGTACACCGGTGGCTGGCGTGGATCGATACATTGAGCGATGAAGAGCTTTTTACCCAGGGTATCGTAAAATGGACAGGAGATAGTCCAAACTGGCCTATGGTCCGATGGATCCATATCAATTCTGCGGCTCCTTTCAAAACTTTTCGGGCTAAGCTTAGAAAATGGAAGAAGTATACGGCACAGACGTAATACCCCGTGGGTACACATCCGGCAGCAGGGCCTGGTGCTGCGCGGAAACTTATGGGTGAAAGGCACATGGTCCCCCACTTCAACAAAGCCTTTTGACTGTGGGAATTTCTGTGAATTTAAAAGTTTTATGCCTAATACTACTGCGTTAATTTGTAATTATCCTTATAAAAATGACAACCTAAAACCGTTGTTGCTCATTTTATAAGGCATAACTTGTGAGCAAATTACCGAAATCTTAGGTAATTAACGCAGTGGTACTAAATAAAAGCAAAAATGGATAAGAGGCGGCTCTTCGCCCCCTCTTATCCATTCTCTTTACAATGCTTTCGATATTCAGCCCTCTTTATCTCTCTGAAACAGCAGTTCCAGCGCCAGCGCCCGGATGAAAATCCGGAAGCAGTCGGTAAAGCCCTGTTCGTAGCAAAAGTCCTGGGCTCTGCCCTGCAGCAGGCTGTAAGCATCGTCATACTGGAAGAGTATTTCCTTTCCCCCGCGCTGGATGTACTCCTCCAGCCGGTGCAGCAGCTCTTCCTTCAGCTGCATCGCCTCCCGGGCTTCCTCCGTGGCGGCAAATTTGGATTCCAACTGCCGCATCCGGCAGTCTTTGGCTGCCTCCAGTACCTTGGCCAGCCATTCTTCTGTTAAAATTTCTTTCATCTATATTCTCCCTCCTTCGTTTTTATGAGGGAGAAAATTAAAAGCGCACGTGAAG
>JAEZXR010000069.1 GCA_023419605.1 Bacillota bacterium
TTATATATAGCAGCTTGGGAAGCAGGCGTTAAATCTATATATTATGTTAGAAGTAAATCATTAGAAGTTGAAGAATGCGACTCTTGTTCAGCTTAAATATAGGGGGATAAATTTTTATGGAAGAAATAAAAAAACGTGGTCTTTTTAATGAAAACGGCGATATAGAACTAAGTAAAAGACGTATGATTAATGGAAATACTACAAATTTAAATGATTTTAACAATTTAAAATATTCTTGGAGTAGCGACTGGTATAGACAGGCTATGAATAATTTTTGGATTCCTGAAGAAATAAATTTAAGTCAGGATATGAAAGATTATAATATTTTAGATAAAAAAGAAAGAGAAGCTTACGATAAGACACTTTCATTTTTAATATTTTTAGATAGTTTACAAACAGCAAATCTTCCAAATGTGCTTGAATATATAACGGCAAATGAAGTAAATCTATGTCTTACTATTCAAGCTTATCAAGAAGCTATACACTCTCAAAGCTATAGCTATATCTTAGATACTATATGCTCTCCAGAAGAGAGAGATGAAATACTATATCTTTGGAGAGATGATGAAAGACTATTAGCTAGAAATAAATTTATAGGCGACCAATATAATTATTTTTTAGAAAATCAAAATAAATTTGCACTTATGAAAACTTTAATAGCAAATTATATATTAGAGGGAATATATTTTTACTCTGGATTTATGTTTTTCTACAGTCTAGGAAGAATTGGTAAGATGCCTGGAACGGTACAAGAGATAAGATATATAAATAGAGATGAAAATACCCATCTTTGGCTTTTTAGATCTATAATTTTAGAGCTTAAAAAAGAAGAACCTGAATTATTTACCAAAGAAAAAATTGAAGTTTATAGAGATATGATAAAAAGAGGGGTAGAAGAAGAGATAGATTGGGCGAGATATGTATATGGAGATGAAATCAAAGGTCTTAATATGAATATGATAGAGTCCTATATAAAATATCTAGGAAACCTAAGATGTAGAGGGTTAGGTTTTGAAAAATTATATGAAGGCTTTGAAAATGAGCCTGAATCTATGAAATGGGTAAGCGAGTATAGCGACCCGAATGCCATAAAGACAGATTTCTTTGAAGGCAAACCATCTGCATACTCTAAAAGTAGCGTAATAGAAGACGACCTTTAAAATTAATTGACAAAATAAATAATAGATAGTATGCTAATAGATACAAAATATTAGCATATTTAATTAGGGAATGAGAAATTTCCCTAGAAATAACAAAACCGCTAAAAGCTGATGACTTCTATAAAATATAGAAATTATCAGCTTTTTTGTTTTAAAAATTAAATAAAAAGAGCTATTTTAATAATTTAATTTAAAATAATATTTTTTAAGTTTATTTTAAATTAAATTTTTTAGAAAAAAAGCTAAATTAAATTTTCAATATAAAAATAAAATCATAAAGTATTTAGTTTAACAAAGGATAAATAATTTTTTGAAATACTGAAATTTAGCCTTTTATAAGAGAAAATTAGCTATTGACTACTATAAAAGTAGATAATTTAACATATTAATGCGTTTATGTATTTGTGTAAGAAAACATTAGATAATCATTAAAATAGTTGTATAAATAAAAGGAAATTATATAAATTTTTACAAAAAAACCGAATAATTAAGATATTTAGGAAAAAATAGGAAAAGGCTTTAAACCTTTACTAATAGGCATACTTCATGTATAATTGTATAAAGCACTTTATCCTAAGAAAGATATTTAGTGATAGTTATTAAAGAATATTAATTACTACGATTAAATATTTTAATAGGGATTTAGTGGATAAGATATACTTATATTTTATAAAGGGGGAAATTGTTTATTATGAAGAAGAAATTTAGAGTAGTAGCTTTGTTACTAGCTCTTGTTTTCGTATTTACTGCATGTGGTAAAAGCGGAGACTCAGGAAGCGGTGAAGCTGGCGAACAAGTACTTAAAGTAAATAATAGTGCTGAACCAGATACACTACATCCAGGACTAGCTCAAGGTACTCATGAAGGTTGGCCGATTTATCACATGTTTGAAGGTCTTATGAGATGGGGTAGCAACGGCGAGCTAGAAGAAGCAGCAGCAGAAAGTTTTGAAGTAAATGATGATAAAACAAAATATACATTTAAGCTTAGAGAAGGTCTTAAATGGTCAGATGGAGAGCCTGTAACTGCAGCAGATTATGAATATGCTTGGAAACATGCAATGAAAAAAGAAACTGCATCAAATTATGCATTCATCTTAACTGACTATATTAAAAATGGACCAGAATATGCTGAAGGTAAAATCGATGATGTAGAACAAGTAGGAGTTAAAGCGTTAGATGATACAACTTTAGAAGTTGAATTAAATCATCCAACTACTTTCTTCCCAGAACTTACAGCGTTTTACACATATATGCCAATACCAAAACACATTGCAGAAAGCAATCCAGATTGGCATAAAACACCAGAAAACTATGTAACTAATGGACCTTTCCAATTAGAAAAATGGGATCACAATAGTAAAATAGTTCTTAAGAAAAATCCAGAATTTAGAGATGCAGAAAATGTAAAACTTGCAAAAATAGATATGGACATTCTTGACGATAAAAATACTGAATGGCAAAAATATGAAAATAATGAATATCATCTAATAAATTCACCACAACCAGATGTAGTAAGTAAACTTAGAAAAGAAAAAAATGAAGAGCTTCACATAGATGAAATGCTTTCAACTTACTTCTATTCATTTAATACAGAAAGAAAGCCTTTCAACAACGCAAAAGTTAGAAAAGCACTTTCAATGGCTATTGATAGAGGAACTATAACTGAAAATATAACTCAAGCAGGTCAAAGACCAGCTGAAGGTATCGTACCATTTGGTTTTAACGACGAAAATGGTAAAGATTTCAGAGAAAGTTCAGGAAATCTTATACAAGAAGATATAGCAGAAGCACAAAAACTTTTAGAAGAAGGTCTTAAAGAAGAAGGCATGACTAAAGAAGAAGCATTTGCTGGAAAATCTATACTATTCAATACTGATGAATCACATAGAAATATAGCACAAGCAGTTCAAGAA
>JAEZXR010000075.1 GCA_023419605.1 Bacillota bacterium
TTAAAGAGTACCAGTTAGTTTATTACCTCGACAAGGTGTCCGGGTGTGCCGTTATGCTGTCCGGATAATTCCGAAACACTGTCCGGATGTTGCCGGAATCAGTGTCCGGATGCAGCCGAAATATGCATTAAGTATTTTAGGTGTTTTTATAGATACCATTTCCTTTAAATGTTCATAACTGTATATATGGGCAATATCTACTAAAAATTCAAGATCGGGATTATTAGTAAAGACTATTTCAATTTCTTTTGATGTTGAAAATATAGGGTCTAACTTACTGTTATTTTCAAGATAAAGGGTTATTCCATTATTATTCAGAAGTTCCAATGCTCTTTGAATTATATTTGAAAGCTTATATATAGTATTTTCACCAATAGCCTCGCTATGGCATATTGGATGAATTATTAACTCTTTATGATTTACTCGATTTAATATTTTTACCAAATTTAAGGTGTGCTGTTCTATTTCGTTAATATCCAGTAAAGCATGAATAATTGTTGGAAAACCGTAATGAATTATTTTTTCGAGCCTATTCTCTTCGAATTCATGATTTCTGATTCCATCTTTATCATACCAAACTTGCATTAACTTAAAATTATTCTTTTCCGCAAAATCAACTTCTTCCTCATAAAGGTTATTGAATCTCGCGCAACATCCTATTTTGACCATACTACATACCCCTTATAAAAATTTGTATTAATTATTTTTCTGTTTTACGTCATACATTGCTTTAACTGATGCACATTATAAAACAAAAACGAAGTATCGCAAGGAATATCATACCATATTTTGTTAGGACTAAACAGAAGATATTTACTGGTTTTTATCTTCTACTATGCAAATTCAAATTATGTGCAAGAGTAAGTTCTAGTAATGTGGAATTTACTCTTGCAACTGGAATTTACTTTTTCATTTAAGGACTTGTAAAAAGGTAATTATCGGCATATAATAATACCAAACATATGTTCTGTAATTGGAGCGTGATATTATGTCTGTAAAAGTAAATAAAATTTCTCTACAAATTATAACCAGGCTGGTTCCTGAAGGATGGAGTATTCCGTATGAGCTGAAATACGAAGGTGAAACGTTTGAGATCAAAAACCCTATCCGAAGTATGAAACTATTTGATGGTGCAATCCGGTGGAGATGTAAAATTGATGGTCGTGATATAGAGATGTTTAACAAGGATAAAAACTGGTGGATGGTAGCATAAGGAATCCGGAGGCATAGTAATGTATGGAGAGAACGATCCTACATGTAGACTTAAACAATTTTTACGCCAGCGTAGAGTGTCTATATAATCCTGAGCTGCGAGATAAGCCAATTGCAGTTTGTGGCAGCCAGGATCAGCGCCATGGTATAGTGCTAGCTAAAAACCAGATTGCTAAAGGCTATGGAGTAAGGACAGGTGAAGCCATCTGGCAAGCTCACCAAAAATGTCCTGGGCTTGTGACTGTAAAGCCAAATTACAACTTGTATCTCCGATTTTCAAAGGCAGCACGGGAGGTTTATGCGTACTATACTGACCTCATAGAAAATTTTGGCATCGATGAATGTTGGTTAGACGTTACCGCCAGTACAAAGCTTTTTGGAAACGGTGAAAAGATAGCCCATGAGATCCGTCAACGCGTGAAGGATGAATTAGGCATAACTGTATCGATAGGTGTGTCCTACAATAAAATTTTTGCTAAGCTCGGAAGCGATTATAAAAAACCGGACGCTGTAACGGTGATTAACCAAAGCAATTTCCGGGACTTGGTTTGGAAGCTCCCGGTAGGTGAACTCCTCTATGTAGGCCCATCCACCCGCAAAAAGCTTTATAACATAAACATGTTCTACATCGGCAGCCTTGCTACAGCCTCTCTTCCATTCCTTAAAAAGCAGTTTGGAAAATGGGGAGAAACCCTTTGGTATTTTGCCAATGGCTTCGACGCTTCCCCGGTCACTAAGACCAATCATGACCCCATGGTCAAGAGTATCGGAAATAGTATGACTACTGCTAAAAATTTGGAGAATAACGAAGATGTAAAACTTACGTTTTACGTTTTGGCAGAGAGTGTTGCTGAACGCCTCCGGAAGCACAACTTCAAGTGTCAAACCATTCAGATTTATATCCGGGATAATACCCTCGATTCTATTGAGCGCCAGGCAAAGCTTTCACTTCCAAGTTTCCTGGCCTCGGAGATTGCTGAAAAATCCATGGATATCTTCCTGCACCAGTGGACCTGGACCAAACCCATACGATCGCTGGGAATCCGTGCGGCAGACCTGGTTACTGCAGATCATTGCATACAATTGTCATTGCTGAATGACATAAATAAACGAATAAGGCTCGAAGCCCTGGAAGAAAGTATAGACGCCATTCGGAGCCGGTTCGGACATTACTCGGTTGAACGCGGGTTGATGCTTTTTGACAGAAGGCTGAATGCAAATCCTATAGAGGAAAACATTGTATTTCCAGTATCTTATTTTAGGTAGGTGTAGAGATAATAAAAAAAGTGGAGACTATTGACCAGTGGGATACCCTCGCTGTAGCACTAAAAGAAAAAGGCTACCGACTGTGGCAGTTGCAATATAGATGGAATCTCCCTGCCGGTTTTCACACTTGGTTTACGAAGGAAGGAATTAAGGATGATTTTGAGGTTATAACCTATGTCGAACAGGTTCAGAGAGCTATAATAAAATATAATTCATAAAAAAGCCCCAGCTTCAGCCGGGGCGCTTATTGTTCAAACTACGCAAAATAAGAACAATGCCTCCTATCGATTACAGCTACTATGGATTGGGGACAGTTATACATTTTATAAGACATATCCGATAAATAACCCTCACCTATTTATGTAAATTGAATAGTATGTTACTACAAAGTAATTTTATTAGTGGGGGCACTAAAATGGAATATTGGGTTAGAGTGGAACCAGACGTAAGAATTTATATAAATGATATTAACCCCTTGGGCAGGAAGGCAATCTTGTTCATTCACGGTTGGCCTGCAAACCATAAGTTGTTTGAATATCAGTTTGATAAACTTCCTCAAATGGGGTATCGATGCATTGGAGTAGATATCCGAGGATTCGGTAATTCAGATAAGCCGTTTGAGGGTTACTCCTATGACCGATTGGCAGACGATATTCGATGCGTAGTTGAAGCACTTAGATTACAAGATTTCACCCTGGCCGGCCACTCTGTGGGAGGAGCGATTGCCATTCGTTACATGGCCCGTCATAACGGTTATGGGGTATCCAAACTTGCCCTTTTTGCTGCCGCCGCCCCTAGTTTTACTAAACGGCCGGATTTTCCATACGGATTAGCGAAGGAAGACGTTACAAAACTTATTCAGGGAGCATACAATGACCGCCCCAATATGCTCCGAGGGTTTGGAGACATGTTTTTCTTCCAGTATATAACCGAACCTTTCTCGGATTGGTTCTTCCAATTAGGACTACAGGCAGCCGGTTGGTCTACAGCCAAACTCGCAGCCTCGCTTAGAGATGAGAGCCTATTTTATGACCTTACAAAAATACACGTCCCCACCTTGATTCTTCATGGCATTCATGACAGAGTTTGTCTCTTTCCGTTGGCTATAGCACAAAAACAAGGGATAAGGAATTCCAGGCTCGTACCTTTTGAGTATAGTGGCCACGGATTGTTTTGGGAAGAACGGGACAAATTTAACAGTGAATTGGCACAATTTATCGGATAATAAAGTACCCTTGTTACAAATTGGAACCGTATATACGGAAGTCCTGCCGGAGACTATGAAAAAAAGTCTGTAAAATCAGCTTTCTATGATAAAATATAAAATCATAGGAGGCTGTTTTTTATGGCTAAGAAAAAAATCGTAATGACCGAAGGAAAACGGAACATAATCGCATCACT
>JAEZXR010000099.1 GCA_023419605.1 Bacillota bacterium
AACTTCTGCTAACGCAGATATTGAATTATCAATGAACAATATTTCCAGTAAATTTGTGGTATTTAGTAAGGTTTATAACTGGAAATCTATCACTAAAAACCTTACAAAACTTATTATACGAGGAGGATATAAAAATGGATGAACAGAAAAATATAGCAAAAACCTATGATCCCAAACAAGTAGAAGACAGGTTATACCAAAACTGGATGGACAAGGACTACTTTCACGCGGAGGTAGATCCTGATAAGACACCCTTTACCATTGTGATACCTCCGCCGAATATCACGGGTCAGCTCCACATGGGCCACGCTCTTGACAATACGCTGCAGGATATCCTTATCCGGTGGAAAAGGATGCAGGGGTACAGCGCGCTTTGGCTCCCGGGAACCGACCATGCAAGTATTGCGACAGAGGCAAAGATCGTGGATGCCATGGCGGCGGAGGGCCTGACAAAGGAAATGATCGGCAGGGAAAGGTTCCTGGAAAGGGCCTGGGATTGGAAGAAGCATTATGGAGGCCGGATCGTTGAACAGCTGAAGAAGCTGGGCAGCTCCTGTGATTGGAAGCGGGAAAGGTTCACCATGGATGAAGGTCTTTCGGAGGCGGTTAAGGAAGTTTTCCTGCGCCTTTATAAAAAGGGACTCATCTACAAGGGGGAAAGAATTACCAACTGGTGTCCGAAGTGTAATACTTCCATTTCCGATATCGAAGTGGAATACGACGAAAAAGAGGGTAACTTCTGGCACATCCGGTACCCGGTAAAGGACAGCAGCGAGTTTTTGATCGTTGCCACTACGAGACCGGAAACCATGTTAGGCGATACGGCGGTAGCGGTTCATCCGGAGGATGAAAGATACAAGCATCTCATTGGAAAAACAGTAATCCTGCCGCTGATGAACAAAGAAATCCCCATTATTGCGGATGCGTATGTAGAGAAGGAATTTGGTACCGGCGTAGTTAAAATTACTCCGGCTCATGACCCCAATGACTTTGAGGTTGGTATGCGGCATAACCTGCCGCAGATAAGGGTTATGGACAACTTTGCAGTGATGAATGAGAATGCAAAGCAGTACCAGGGCATGGACCGTTACGAAGCCAGAAAACAGATTATCAAGGATTTGGAAGGGCTGGATTTACTGGTTAAGATTGAACCGCACAAGCACAATGTAGGGACCTGCCAGCGGTGCAGCACGGTAATCGAGCCATTGATTTCCAAACAGTGGTATGTAAAAATGCAACCGCTTGCAGAGCCTGCCATCGAGGTGGTTAAGAACGGAACCATTAAGTTTGTTCCGGAAAGATTCTCAAAGATCTATTTTAACTGGATGGAAAACATTCAGGACTGGTGTATCTCCAGGCAACTCTGGTGGGGACACCGAATTCCTGCTTACTACTGCCAGGAATGCGGCCATATGATGGTTGAGGCGGGTATGCCAGATGTTTGTCCGAAGTGTGGCAGCTCCCGGATCGAACAGGACCCGGATACACTGGACACCTGGTTCAGCTCTGCGCTGTGGCCTTTCTCGACGCTGGGCTGGCCGGAAAATACGGAGGATCTGAAGTATTTCTATCCGACAGATGTTCTGGTAACCGGCTATGACATTATCTTCTTCTGGGTTGCGAGAATGATTTTCTCCGGTATGGAAAATATGGGGAAGGAGCCCTTCAGCCATGTACTGATTCATGGACTTGTGAGGGATGCCCAGGGCAGAAAGATGAGCAAGTCTCTGGGAAATGGCATTGACCCGCTAGAGGTCATTGACCAATATGGTACCGATGCCCTGCGTTTTGCCCTCAGCATCGGAAACTCCCCAGGCAATGACTTGCGGTTCTCCACCGAGAAGATCGAGTCCAGCAGGAATTTTGCCAACAAGATCTGGAATGCATCCAGGTTTGTATTGATGAACTTTGATGAAAACCTTGATTTTGCTAAGGTCGACCCGGCTAAATTTACCGTTGCCGATAAATGGATTCTCAGCAGGGTAAGCAGCCTGGCAAAAGAAGTAACCGAAAACATGGAGAAATTCGAGTTGGGTATCGCCTTGCAGAAGGTCTACGAATTTATCTGGGAGGAATTTTGTGACTGGTATATCGAACTGGTAAAGCCACGGTTGTATGACAGGGAAAGCGAAACCAGGCTGGAAGCGCAGTATGTATTAAACTATGTACTGGGAAATTCCATGAAGCTGCTGCATCCTTACATGCCGTTTATTACGGAGGAGATTTATATGCACTTGCTTCATAACGATGAAAGCATCATGATCTCCAAATGGCCGGAATACAGGGCGGATTACAGCTTCCCGGCAGAGGAAAACCAGATGCAGCTGGTAATGGAAGCCATAAGAAGCATTCGCAATATCCGGGCGGAAATGAATGTACCTCCTTCAAGGAAAGCGAAGGTAATATTCGTAACTGTAGGAGAGGAAGAGAAGAGAACCCTGTCGGAAGGCAAAACCTTCTTCGAAAGACTGGCTAGTGCCTCTGAGGTGGCTGTACAGCCGGATAAGGCAGGAATCCCTTCCGATGCCGTTGCTACTATCATACACGGTGCGGAAATTTTTATTCCATTGGAAGACCTCATCGATATCGAAAAGGAAATCGAAAGGCTGGAGAAGGAGAAGGCAAACCTGCAGAAGGAACTGGAGAGGGTTGACAGCAAGCTGAACAACCAAGGCTTTGTTGCCAAGGCACCCGCCAAGGTGATCGAGGAAGAAAAGGCAAAGCAGGCGAAATACCGGGAAATGTATGATAAAGTGGCTGAAAGGCTCAACGGGCTTAAAAAATAAATTTATCGATGGATAAATATTTAATTAAAGATTTTGGAGTTTATGTGGAGTATCGGGAGGTAAGTGCGTTTACCTCCCGATACTCCATGTATTATATAAGGAGATCTTTGTTTTCATCCATCCATATTCTCACTGCACCCATCGATGATGCTTCCTGTTTCTGCGCGAGGACAGTGAGGATAGGCCGGATTTGTGTGCTGTTCTCCGGGTTTTTCTCATTGTACTATGGACAAAACGGTCTTCCTTCTATAGACTAGTAGTATGAAATAATTCTTAATTATATGATGCGGCTAAGGCATTTGTTGATTACTTCGAGATAAAGTACGAATCTGGAATTGGAGGCTGCTATGCTAAAACCCAGAATACACTTTAATACAGTCTTTTCAAGAATACTGCTGTTTAATATTTTGCTGGTGATCATTGTTACCATCCTTCCCCAACTGATTTTTCTAAATTCTTTTAAATCCAGCTATAGAGATGAGATTAACCGGAATAACATGCAGATGGTAGCACAGATTCAAAAGTCAATCGACGGGCAGGTTCTGGAAAAAGCGGTTACTCTGCCGGTGACCTACCTTTCATAACTTCCCAGCAATGAAGATTTAACCTATGCATTACAGAATGATATAAAGAAAGAACCCAGTAAAATAGGGAATATACGAAACAAACTCATGGATATCAAGAGCACTCTGAATTTTTTGGATTCCTTCGATCTCTATTATACCCAGGGCAATCTTTTTTTTATGGACAGCGGAGTGCAATTTCTGGATGATGCCAGTTCCAATAAAATGCATGATATGGAATGGGTGAACCGGATCAGGAATGCCGATATGAATGTAGCGTGGCTTCCAACACGCTATGTGGAATGGTACCAGCCAAGAAATATTATTTCCTTTGTGCGGAGGGTGCCTTTCAATGCGCTCAGAGAGGATATCAAAGCGGTTGCGATCATCAATATTAATGAAGAAGTGCTTCACAACTACATCCGGGATGTAAAATCCTTTAATAAAGGCGCTATTTTCATTGTGGATGGGTGTGGGAATATCATCTCCCATAGCGACCGGAGCATGCTCCAGAAGAACATTCAGGAGACGGAATATTTTAAGAATATCTTACAATCAGGCGGATCGGGCATGTTTCAAACAAACATAAACGGGAAATTGAATGTAGTGTCCTTTATGAAGTCAGCAGTGAATGACTGGAGGTATATTTCCATTTCTTCGATTGATCAATTTTACAAAAAGTCCTACCAACTCGAAAAATTTCTGCTGGTGGTAGGGCTGCTTCTCCTGCTGGTAAATCTGCTGGTTTCCGTAGTATTTACAAAAAAATCTCATGAGCCCATGAACAATATGATTAAAACCATCCGGGCTATGGCTGTAAAATTCAGTGGTGACAGGACTGAAACCGAAAGCGAATACAAATTTTTGAACAACACCATTAAGAATATCGAAGTGAAAATGGAGGATTTAAATTACAGGCTGGAAGTCAACAAACCTCTAATCCGGCATGGGATTCTTTTGAAGCTTTTGACAGGCAAGGTCAGTGTACATATCGATGATGACAGCCTTTTCGACCTGGATTTTAAAGGTGAAAGGTTTGTATGCTTCGTATTGAAGCTATATCAGCACAACCAGCTTACCTTTCAGGAAAGGATGCTGGTCAATTACAGCTTGGTAGATTTATTGAATGGGGAATATGCAGAGGGAGATATCTATGCACTTATTGATGAGAATAATGATGTGGCTGGAATTATTAATTTTAACAATACAGAGGGCTTGACTGAGATTCAAAGCCAGATGGTGGAAAGACTTGAGGCCCTGCTGGGCGTCAAATATATTCTTTGCATGGGAAACAGCTACCTGCTTACTGAGGAAGAGATCCATACCTCTTACAGCGAAGCCTGTATTTGCAGGAAATATACGTTCATTAAAACGGATAAAAAAGTTCTGGGTTATGGGGAATTGGAAATCGATACACGCAAAGAAACAGGCAGCTCGCCGCGGCTGCGATGACTCTATCCGTATTGGCAGGCTGCGGCAGTGCAAGCAAGGAGGCCAACCCAAATGAAAATGCAAAGGGTACGACTGGGAAATCAAGTGCTGAAACCAGTACCGCACCGGTAACCATTGATTGGCTCGCCTATCAGACATCCGGCCAACCCGATCCGGAAGCGGACATTGTCAAACAGGTGGAAAAGAAGTTTAACGCCAAATTCAATTTCTGGTTCGTAGATGACCAAAAATGGGATGATGTTTTAAATGTAAAGCTGGCGGCAGGGGAAATGCCTGATGTATTTAGAATCAAAAACACCAACAATATCGATAAATATGTCAGCATGGGGATCCTGGCGGAGCTGCCGGAGGCTAAAATCCGGGAATGGGCACCCAACTATGCAAAAACCATGGATAAGTATGATACTAATAAGTTGATCTGGAATGCAACCAAATATAATGGGAAGAACTACGGCTTTGCCATGTGTGGACTGGATGCCCTGTATCCTTCGGTGCTTCAGTGGAGAACTGACTGGCTGAAAAATGTAGGCATCGCAAAAATTCCGGAAACGCTGCAGGAATTTGAAACGGCGATGTATAAATTCAGAAATGAAGACCCGGATAAAAATGGGAAAAAGGATACCTATGGCATGTCCAATACTGCAATGATGGCTGTTTTCGGTGCATTTGGCGTTCTTGAGTCAGGGAAGTCCTTTGCCGGTGCCGATCCCATGTACTACATGCTAAAGGACGGAAAGGTGGCTTTCAGTTGTATTCAGCCGGAAGCCAAGGAAGCGCTTACCCTTCTCCAGAAGTGGTATAAGGATGGGGTCATAGATCCTGAATTCGTTACCGGTGAGAATAAAGGCGGTTACTGGGCATTATCCCATGCATTTATGAATAATAAAGTAGGGGTAACAGGGCAGATCAATTTTTACCACTATTCACCGCCCAATACGGCGGAAGGTGCCAATGGCGGACCTTGCTACCAGGAAATTACCAAGGTGAATCCACAGGCAACCTTTGAACCGGCAAAACCACCCGTAGGACCTGGTGGAAAAGCCGGAACGGAGATGGGGGGCGGTGTAGGTGAAAAATTCGGCTTGACTACCAAATGCATGAAGGACGAAAAGAAGGCAAAGATCATCCTGAGTATATTGGATGCTGAGTTTACGGATGAGGAGTTTGGAAAGCTGGTGCAATGGGGCGTAAAGGATGTGGACTACAAAATGGCAAACAACAATGTGGTCTTGACAAACTCCAACGCTGCAGACATCCGCAAAAAAGGAATACAGACTTTCAATTTCATGCAGGGAAATCCGGAGATCTGGAAAAAGTATATGTCGTCAAGGTATGAGTATGCGGATCAGTATGCCAAAGGCCTTGGGTATATCAAACCCTCCGTTCCTCCCACCGATGCCTTCTCAAAGAATGCGGAGACCTTGAAAAAACTGTATCAATCGGCCTATATCGATATTATCACCGGTGCTAAGAGTATCGATTCCTTTAGTCAATTTGTCAAGGATTTTAGGGCCAAAGGCGGAGATGATACGGAAAAGGCGATGACAGAGGCGTATAACAAGCTGATGGGTAAATAGAATAAATGTATCCATAGGTGGGGGCGTTTATAGTCTCCTGCAGGGGGGGGGTGAAAAAAGAGGTTCTATAGGTTGTACTATACTACATGTAGCGCTCCGCGAGCGGCCCGCGCAAAAGAACCCCCTATGCTTTCACACCATCCTGTAATATAATGGAGAAAAGCGGTTCTATGATTTTTCCAGCATCATAGGAGGCGAACCACAAGCGGCTCATAAAGGAGAACCGCTGTGTTTTTTGCTCCTCCTATCAATGCACTTGTTTTTTAAAAGGAATAAAGGGGTAGAGAAAAGGTGGGAGTTTGCAATATGGAATATTTGAAAAATACACATGACTTGAGACTGCCGGAATGGGGGCCCTACACGAAGAAATATATGGGGATATCGCATATCCCGGATGAAAAAAATGGGCTGCGGTTTGACCTAAGTATAGTACCCGGACTTTATAGGAGAAAGGTAGAGGTTCCGAATGTGCTATGGGAGTCCGGATACCACCCTTGGGAAGCATCCCCGGATTTGAGTTATTTTTGTTACCGCCATGAGTTGGAATGGAAGGATCAGGTATACTGCGACATTTCCTTTTCCGAAATCGATCAAAACAGCAGGTTGATACGCTGTGAATGTGTTAACGCTACCTCCCGGAATCAAAGCATGGCTTTACACTATATGGCTTCTATGAATTTTCCAACAGTGCGTCCCTATAATCCGCAAATTCTTGAGCCCTGTGTGTTGAATTTGCCGGAAGGAGCCCTCTGGGTGGATGCTCTTGCCTATGAGAAGTTGGAATATGCCAGACCTCGTCCTACAGACAGCCTGGGCACCGATGGTTTTTGGAGAGCCGAGATCAGGGACAGCGGCTTTACAAACGGCAGTGGCATCGGAGCCGGGTTTGGAAAGGATGCGGGAGATTGCGTAATTTATAAAATCAAGGTCTCCCATGAGATACCCAAAGGCATGCTGCTACTCCGATACAGGCTGCAGCATACGGGCAAAGCTGTTTTTAAATTGGAGGGTATTGTAGAAAGCAGCGTTGAATTTGAGCCGGGAGAGGATTTTCAGATCAAGGAGATTGATGTTGGAAATATCGCCACGGGAGAATATGAGCTGGTGATGACCTCCCAAGGGGAAGCTGGCCTGGAGATGGACGGTATAGCCCTTCTTCCCCGGGAGGGCTGCAAAGAGGTCAGATTTGAACGGAAAAAATGGACATTTGTTCCTCGTATCATGCCGGGTCCCGTACCGAACAGCCTCATTCTGGAGTACAAAGATGTGGGAGACTGCTACGGAATTCTGTGGGAGTATGAGTCTTACGAGGTAAGAGAATTCTATTGTGATGAGCTTGACCGCTTCATGCGTTTTACTACCCATCATCATACCACATCCAAATTCAGACTCAATGAGGAGGGGCATTTTACCAATATCTTTTTACGGCCTATAGAAATGGAGAAGAACTCCTCGAAAGTTCTATACGGCATGGTATGCTATGGTTCCAGGAAAGCGGTTGAAGACTCTATCAGCACTTTTGTACAGAAAAAATACTCCCCGGAGAAAAAATATACCGCAGCAAAAGTGAAATCAGTTAAATTCAATATAAGCCCAGCGGGTGAAAAGTACCGGTTCAGCCAGGAACGGATGGCGGCTACCACGCTCACGAACATAGTTTATCCTGTTTATACAAGAAAGGCCTATATCAAGCACAGTACGCCGGGACGATGGTGGGACTGCCTGTATACGTGGGATTCGGGATTTATAGGCCTGGGCCTGTTGGAACTGGATATCGAAAGGGCCATTGACTGCTTGAATGCCTACGTGACGGAACCGGGTGACGGTCAAGCCGCCTTTATCCATCATGGAAGCCCCGTGCCGGTGCAGTTTTATTTGTTTTTGGAGCTCTGTAACCGCACGCAGTCCGGAAAGCTGCTGGAGTTTTTTTATCCGCGTTTGCAGCAGTATCACAGGTTTTTATGCGGAAGGCTCGGAAGTTCCACTACAAAACAGTTGAAATCAAACCTTATCAAGACCTGGGATTACTTCTATAACTCCGGTGGATGGGATGACTATCCGCCACAAGTGCATGTGCATGAAAACAGACTGGAAAATACGGTAGCACCGATCATCAGTACCGCCCATTGCATTCGTACCGCCAAAATATTAAAAATGGCAGCAGAGGCTTTGGGGAAGTTTGAAGATATGATGGAATACGACGAGGATATTTCCATATTGAGTGAAGCCATCCAGGAGCATTCCTGGGATGAGGAATCCGGGTATTTCGGGTATGTTTGCCATGATGGGAATGGAAACCCGCAAGGAATTTTACGGCATGAAAGCGGCAGCAACTACAATATGGGTCTGGATGGAGCCTACCCGCTGGTGGCAGGAATATGTTCCAAACATCAGGAAGAAAAGCTTCTGGCGCATTTCCGTTCTGAGCAGGAGTTATTCTCCTCCGTGGGCGTGTCCGCGGTAGACCGGTCGGCACCCTATTACAAGGAGGACGGCTACTGGAATGGTACGGTATGGATGTCCCACCAATGGTTTTTCTGGAAGGCGATGTTGGACCTGGGAGAGGGAGAACTCGCCGATGCCATCGCCAGAACAGGACTAGAGGTGTGGAAAAACGAAGTCGATGCTTCTTACAATTGCTTTGAACACTTTGTCATAGCCTCTGGAAGAGGCGCGGGCTGGCATCATTTCAGCGGCCTTTCAACACCGGTATTGAGCTGGTTCTCAGCGTACTACCGACCTGGGACCCTAACTTGTGGCTTTGACATTTGGGTGGAAGAAAAGAGATTTTCTTCAGAGCATGATCGAGTGGAGGCGAAATTGAAATTCTACGGGGTAAAGGGTAGAAGAATCCAAATACTTGCTTGCATGAACCCTGAATTTCGTTACCGTGTTATCTTCCAGGGGAAAAAAGCGGCTTTTAAAGAAGTGCTTCCCGGTGTGCTGCAGATTAGTATTATTTTCAACGATCCGGAAGGAAAGCTTACCATTAGTGCAATAGAGGATTTTGAAGATAAAAAGGAGAGGGTATAAATGGATGTGAGCGAGTTAGACCGGCCTTTGCAGGCAGTCATCGTAGGCGCTGGCCACCGGGCGCTTTTATATGCTTCCTATGCACTGGAGCACCCGGAAAAACTGGAGATTACGGGTGTAGTGGATCCTATGGAAGACAGGAGGGAATATGTAGCAAAGCTTTACCGGCTGGATGAAACTCGTTGTTTTGCGGCCGTGGAAGAGCTGGTGGCCTGCCCCAAGCTTGCGGACGCGATTATCAATGGGACCATGGATCACCAACATGTCCGGACTTCCCTGCCGCTTTTGGAAAAGGGATATGATATTTTACTCGAAAAGCCTTTTGCAGTGAATGAAGCGGAGATGGAAGAATTAATCGGAGCTGTGGAAAAGTACCGGCGTAAAATTATGATCTGTCATGTGCTTCGATATACGCCTTTTTATAGGGAAATAAAGCAAAGGCTGGCGGAGGGGATCATTGGCGATATAGTAAGTATTCAGACCACGGAGCATGTCAGCTTTCATCATATGAGTACCAGCTATGTCCGGGGAAAGTGGAGAAGTGAAAAATACAGTCATACGCCAATGCTTCTGGCCAAGTGTTGTCATGACCTTGACATCGTTCTGTGGATGCAAAGCGGCGTTGCTCCAACGGCAGTTTCCAGTTTCGGAAGCACCTATCAATTTGTGCCGCAGAGAAAGCCGGAAGGAGCGGGGACCCGCTGCATGACAGATTGTAAGATTGAGGAGCAGTGCGTATACTCGGCAAGGAAGCATTATATTGAGAATCCCGACCGCTGGAGTTTTTACGTTTGGGACTGCTTTGAATATGGTAAAAAGCCTACAATCCAGGAGAAAATAGATTCGCTGAAAACTGATAATGACTATGGGAAATGCGTCTGGCATTGCGACAATGAGGTAGTCGACCACCAGGCAGTACTGATAGAATTCTGCAATGGCTCTACCGCTGTTCATACTATGGTAGGAGGTGCGGCGGAATCCCAGCGGTCCATCCACATCGTCGGAACCTTGGGGGAAATCAGCGGTATTTTTGAAAAGCAGCAATTTACCATTAAAAAAATCAATCCGGGACCCGGCAGGGATTTTGATGAAGAGGTGATAAATTTAAAAGTAAGCGGCGATATGGTAGGAGCCTTTGGCGGGCATGGGGGTGGAGACCTGGCATTGGTTGAAGACTTTGTAGACTTTATAAAGGATAAAAAGCCCTCTCTTTCCTGTACAAGCCTTATGGATTCTGTATTCAGCCATAAGATTGCTTTCTGCGCGGAGAAATCCAGAAAGCAATACGAAGTAGTGCAGTTGTTATAGCGGAGGCATTTCTAAAAACAGGACAAAGATTGTTAAAGGCAGAAAAAGAGGATTTTATACAACTATAAATATTTTATTGAAATGAGCACCATGTATGGTATATAATGTAAAATGTTTAGGGTGGAATTTCTGGATACCCTATCTCGCAGAAAGAAAAGATAAATCTTATATGAGAAAATAATAATTAACGCGTTGTGCTAGCTGCAAGAAAAGTGTCATGGAAGGCGGCTTCACTGACCAACGAATATCCGCATCAGCGGCATATTCTACCTTGATTCGCTGCGCAGCAATTCATTAAGGAATCCCTCTAAGGGAAGCGACTTTATGCTCGAACCCTAGAGACATTTCCCTCAAAGTCGTCTGAGCGTTGCTATTGAAGCTGTCCTGAAAGGACACTTTTCTTAGCAAAGCTAGCACAACGCGTTAATTAATGAAAGACTATTTGCAATTAAAGGAGTGAAGGAATAAAATGACAATGAAAACCGGAAGCTTTGATGAGGATAAAATCGCATACTCCTTAAGAGGTTGGATCGTTCCGGTAATATTGGGGATTCGGCTGGCCATAATAAGCTTTATTGTTTTTCTGTTCTTTCACACTTTTGATGCTACAGCACCTTTAAGCTTGCAGTTATCGGGGCTCAGGGCCAGCGTGGTTTTGTTTTACCTGCCTTATGCGGTATTGACACTCCTGCTGTTGATTTTCGGAAGCAAAAAACTGTTGCTGGCGGCTCTGGTTCTGGATGGAGTCGTAGTTTATTTTCTGGATAAAATCATTCGATTGTTATTCTTCTGACTGTAATAAAAATAAAACATAAAAAAATCTTTCCAAGTTTTAAAACTGGAAGGATTTTTTTTATTTATGCCGAATATATATAAATGTAATCGTGTGCATAAAATTTTGTCAGGAGAATGCAAATGGGAGTTACTGTAAAAGATGTTGCAAAATTGGCGGGTGTATCCACCGCAACCGTATCCAGGGTCGTCAATAATGACCCGAGAATCAGCGAGAACACCCGGGAGAAGGTCCTCAAATGCATAGAAGAGCTGGATTACAAGATCAACAACATAGCCAGAAGCTTAAAAACCAATAAAACCTATACCATCGGATTTATCTGCCCGGAATTGACCAATGACTTTTTCATGAGCATTGCAAAAGGGGTAGAGGATGAATTGCGAAAACATGGCTACAGTATGATCCTTTGCAATTCCAATGAAAGTGTTGAGGAAGAGGGGAGCCGTGTAAAGCTGCTTTCGGAGAAGTGTGTGGATGGGATCATCATCATTCCGGTTTCCAATGAAGGGAAGCATTATCAGCCGCTGAAGGATTCCGGGATTCCGGTGGTACTGGCGGACAGGCTGGTGGACGACTTTGCCGCAGATGCTGTTCTGGTGGATAATATCAATGGGAGTTACGCAGCCATCGAGCATTTGATCAACCAGGGACACCGGAGAATCGGTTTTATCGGAGGTGATATGCGAATCACCTCGGCCAGGGAAAGGTACGACGGCTACTGCAGGGCGCACCAGGATTATTGCATTCCCCTGGAGGAAGATATTATAAAGTTTGGAGATTTCCATGTCCAGAGCGGGTATGATCTGATGAAGGACCTGATGGAGGTTGAAAATCCGCCGGAGTATGTTTTTGTTTCCAACTACTTTATGCACTCCGGTGCAACCAGGTACATCGTAGAAAATGGTAACAGTTTGAATCAGAAAGTATGGATTGCAGGGTTCGACCATCTGGAGTTGTCCTCCATACTGGGAATATCCAGCATCAGTGTCCGCCAGCCTATGACGGATATAGGGAGCAGGGCCGCAAGTATTCTGCTGTCCAGAATTCATGGGGAGGAGCTTGCATTTCCCCAGGTGGCAAGGCTGAAGACTACATTGGTACTATAGTGAAAGGATGCTTCGGAGGAGCGCTTTCGGCTTCTCCAGGCTCTAAATAAACGCTCGAATGTAATCGAGTGCATAAAATCTAAGGAGGGTTTTTTATGGCTACAATTAAGGATTTAAAAGTCAATGCTCCGGAAAACAAGCTGCGGGGAGGATTACCCAAGATAGGAATCCGGCCTACCATTGATGGAAGGCGCAGAGGGGTCAGAGAATCTTTGGAAGAACAGACCATGAATATGGCAAAGGCTGCGGCTAAATTAATCACTGAAAATTTACGGCATCCAAACGGACTGCCGGTTGAATGTGTTATCGCGGATACATGCATCGGCGGCGTTGCTGAAGCGGCTCAATGTGCGGAAAAGTTTGCAAAAGAAGGCGTGGGCGTGTCTCTGACGGTAACACCCTGCTGGTGTTATGGTGCTGAAACCATGGATATGGACCCTACTACGCCAAAGGCTGTTTGGGGCTTTAATGGAACTGAAAGACCGGGAGCTGTGTATCTGGCAGCGGTTTTGGCAGCACATAACCAAAAGGGAATCCCCGCTTTCGGAATCTACGGAAGGGACGTTCAGGATGCAGGCGATACGACCATTCCTGAAGACGTGAAAGAGAAATTACTGCGGTTTGCAAAAGCAGGGTTGGCTGTAGCCACCATGCGCGGCAAATCCTACCTTTCCATGGGAGCTGTTTCCATGGGAATCGCCGGTTCTATCGTGAATGAAGATTTCTTCCAGCATTACCTGGGCATGAGAAATGAATACATCGATATGTCAGAGTTCATCAGAAGAATTGACGAAGAAATCTATGATAAGGAAGAATTTGAAAGAGCACTGAAGTGGGTGAAGGAAAATTGTGCAGAAGGCCCCGATAACAACGAACCTAAGGTTCAAGCCTCCAGAGAAAAGAAAGATAAGGACTGGGAATTTGTTGTTAAGATGACCATGATTGCGAGGGATTTGATGGTTGGCAATCCGAAGCTGGCTGAGCTTGGGTTCGGAGAAGAAGCCCTTGGACATAACGCCATCGCATCCGGTTTCCAGGGACAGAGACAGTGGACGGACCACTTCCCCAATGGAGACTTTATGGAATCCATACTAAACTCCTCCTTTGACTGGAACGGAATTCGGGAAGCTTATGTAGTCGCTACTGAAAATGACAGCCTGAACGGTGCTGCCATGCTCTTCGGACACCTGATGACAGGAACTGCACAGGTATTCGCGGATGTAAGAACCTATTGGAGCCCGGATGCTGTAAAAAGAGTAACCGGAAAGGAACTTACCGGTCTGGCAGCCAATGGTATCATCCACCTGATCAACTCCGGTTCAGCTTCTCTGGACGGAAGCGGTGAACAAACAAAGGATGGCAAGCCGGCAATGAAGCCTTTCTGGGAAATTACTCCGGAAGAAGCAGGCAAATGCCTGGATGCTACATCCTGGAGGCCTGCCAATGTGGGTTACTTCCGTGGCGGCGGTTATTCCTCCGACTTCCTGACAAAGGGCGGAATGCCTGTAACTATGTCAAGAATCAATCTGGTAAAGGGAATCGGCCCTGTGCTCCAGATTGCAGAAGGGTATACTGTGGACCTTCCAGAAGATATGCATGAGATCCTTGACAAGAGAACGGATCCTACATGGCCGACTACCTGGTTCGCCCCCGTGTTAACAGGAGAAGGCGCATTTACAGACGTTTATTCCGTTATGGCAAACTGGGGTGCAAACCATGGGGCCTTCAGCTATGGACACATCGGTGCAGATCTCATTACATTAGCTTCCATGCTGAGAATCCCTGTATGCATGCACAATGTTCAGGAAGAAAAGATTTACAGGCCAAGCGCTTGGAGTGCTTTTGGAACCAAGGATGCCGAGGGAGCCGACTACAGGGCCTGCGCAAACTTTGGACCCGTATACGGAAAGTAATGGAGAATTGAAAATTGAGAATGGAGAATGAAAAGACAGGAATGGAAATGAAGAATTAAGTATCATTTTCAATTTTCCATTCTCCATTCTCAATTTATTCTAGGGGGGTGTTTTCATGAATAAGCCTCTGAAAATGCTGGCTTTTGATTTTGGAGCCAGCGGCGGAAGGGCTATATTAGGGTGCTTGCAGGATGGAAAACTGGTGACGGAGGAAATTCACAGGTTTTCCAATGATCCGGTTGAGGTACGGGGTACCTTTTACTGGGATGTTCTGAGACTGTTTGATGAAATAAAGCAAGGAATATTAAAATGCGCGAACAGTGGACACAAGGATATTGATTCCATTGCCATCGATACATGGGGGGTGGACTTCGGCCTTCTGGATGAACAAGGAAATCTCCTGGGTAACCCTTACCATTACAGGGATTCCCATACTGACGGGATGATGGAGGAGGCCTTCAAAATCATTCCCAGGTATGAGTTCTATGCAAAAACCGGGTTGCAGTTTATGAAGTTTAATTCAGTGTTTCAACTGCTGGCTCTGAAACAGCATCATTCGCCTGCACTGAAACAGGCTAAAACCATGCTGCTGATGCCGGATCTTTTTAATTATTTCCTTACGGGAGTGAAAGCTTCGGAAATAAGTATTGCCAGTACCACACAGCTGCTGAAGCCGGGAACCCTGGAATGGGACGGTGAAATTATTGCCAGACTGGGGCTTCCGGGAGATATTTTTACCGGCATCGTAGCTTCAGGAACAGTGATTGGTTCGTTATCACCGGAGCTGGCAAAAGAACTGGGGGTTAGCGAAATTCCCGTAATTGCTGCAGCGGGGCACGATACCCAGGCGGCTATTGTTTCCGTTCCGGCAGAAACCTCCGACTATGCATATATCAGCTGTGGAACCTGGTCATTAATGGGTATTGAAAGTGATACACCCATCATTAATGAAAAAAGTGACGCGCTGGCTTTTACCAATGAAGCGGGTGTGGATAATAAGACTACTTTCCTGAAAAATATCATGGGTTTATGGCTGGTTCAGGAAAGTAAGAGACAATGGGACCGGGAAGGGAAAAGCTACAGCTTTGCACAGCTGGAGACCATGGCGGTGGAAGCAAAACCTTTCGAAGCCTTTATAGAT
This sequence comes from Bacillota bacterium, assembly GCA_023419605.1. Lineage (GTDB taxonomy): Bacteria > Bacillota > Clostridia > Acetivibrionales > JAEZXR01 > JAEZXR01. The sequence continues at coordinate 15,673 of JAEZXR010000099.1, forward strand.
CCGGAAGATGACTTCTTTATGGCCCCTGGAAATATGCCTGACAGAATCAGGGAGTATTGCAGGAAGACAAATCAGCCTGTACCGCAAACGGAAGGGGAAATCATGCGCTGTATTTACCAGAGCCTGGCCCTGAAGTACAGGCAGACCCATGAAAGCCTGGAGGAAGTAAAAGGCGGTGAACTTCCGGTAATCCATATGATTGGCGGAGGCATCAAGGATCAAATGCTTTGCCAGCTTACAGCCAATGCTACGGGGAGAAAGGTTGCTGCCGGTCCTGTGGAAGCTACCTCCATTGGCAACCTGATGGTTCAGGCCATGGCCCTGGGAGAGGTAAAGGATTTGCAGGAAGCAAGACAGATTATAAAACAATCATTTACAGTGAAGGTATATGAGCCGCAAGAGGTTGAGGCGTGGAATGAAGCCTATGAAAAGTACAAAAATGCAGTGAAAATATAACAGGCTTTGCAAAAAGGGGGCTGTTGCAAAACTGAGTAAGTCGGTTTCGCAGCAGTCCTTTTTTTGCCTGAAAATAGTAAAATGCGGGTCCCGTAGGACCCGCAAGTGTTGTATAATTGAGTTGATGAAGACAAAATTAACAC
>JAEZXR010000135.1 GCA_023419605.1 Bacillota bacterium
TCGGGGACGATGGACCGGCATCTAACCTATGTCGCCATGACCCGGCATCGTGACGGGGTGCAGCTCTACGCGGCACAGGACGAGTTCACCAATGCCGGCCGGCTGGTCGAGCATGGGGCCGCGCCCTATGAGCATGACCCGCAGAAGTCCGACAGCTATTTCGTGACGCTGGAAAACGACAAGGGCGAGCAGCGCACCCTATGGGGCGTCGATCTTGAGCGCGCCATGAAGGAGGCCGCGCCCGAGATCGGGGAGAAGATCGGCCTACAGCATGAGGGTTCCACCCCCGTCACCTTGCCGGATGGGACGCAGACGCACCGCAACACATGGAAGGTTCAGGACGCCGGCGAGCTGGCCTATAGCCAGCTAGAGCGCCGCCTGTCGCGGTCGGGCGTGAAGGAAACGACGCTCGACTATACCCGCGACTTTGCCGAGCGGCGCGGGATCGCGGAGGCGATCGGCATCCGCAGCGAGATCGAGTTTCCGGCCGAGCGCGCCGGGCTACGTCCGGAGCGGGAGTCGACGGCCGAGCGTCACCCTGCCGAGCGGGAGCGCATCGAGGACCGCGCGCCGAGATCCTCGCAAAAAACGGGCGTGGATCTCGCGCAGGATCTTCGCGCAGATCCTCGCGAGGATCTTGGCCCCGATCGCCAGCAGCAGCGCCGGGGCGCGGCCGAGCGGCCCGAGCTGGACCGCGCCGGCGAGAACGGCCCGCAGATCGACCGGAAACGGCCGCAGCAGGCCGAGAAGCAGCGGGGCGGCATGTTCGCCGGCCTCAAGCTCAATGCCCGTCCTGCGCCCTCGCAGGAGCGCGCCGAGCGGCCGGAAAGAGAGGGGAGCTTGCGGCAGGCGTCGGCGCCCGACCGGCTGGCCGAGCGGGCGCGGCGGCAGTCTCCCCTTGAGGCGGCCGTTGATCGCTATGCGCGGGCCTATCAGTCGATCGACCAGCATCGCCGCGAGGGCCTGCCGGTCCTCGACATGCAGCGGCAGGAGATGCGCGCGGCCGGGCAGCAGCTCGACCAGGTGCAGGACGGCATGAAAGATTTGTTGCGCTCGACCCTGCAACATGACCCGGCGACGGCGCGCGCCATGACCGAGCTTTCCGGCCGGGAGCGTGTCGCCCATGTCATCGACGGGATGAAGCGCGAAAACGCCGCCCTGCAAGACCCCAATGTCAGGGCCGAGCGGTTCGTGAACCGCTGGCAGGAGCTACAGGGGCAGCGCCGGGAGCTTCGCGGCTGGCAGCATGACGATGCACGCGCCAAGGTCGAAAGCCAGATGAACGGCCTTGCCAAGAGCCTCGAACGCGACCCGCAGGCGGAATCCATCGTGCGCAATCGCAGCCGGGAGCTTGGAATCGGGCAGGAGCTGCGCCGGGAACAGAGCATTGCCCGCGCGCTGCAAGAGGAAATGACACGCGGCCACCGGCTTAGCCGGGGCATCGGCTTGGGAATGTAGGAACGGAGAGCATGACGGAACTGGACGACGACAGGGAAGGTATCGAGCCGGAAGCACTGGACGAGGACGCCGGCGACCCGGCCGCCGCATTCGATGCGCTCCGGCAGAAGGTGGAAAATCTCGCCGGCGACCTCACGCGGGAAATGACCACCATCCGCAAGGGCGTCGAAGCCGCCTTTGAGGAATTTGACCGGCAGGGGCCGGCGCAGGACTACAAGCCCGAGCTCGCGCAGATCGTGCAGCAGCTCGCCCATGTTGCGGAGCGCCTGCACGGTGTCGAGCAATCGCCCATTCTCCGGCAGGGAGCGGAGCACTATGCGGCTCGCCTCGAGCGCGGCGGCGAGGGGTTGATACGGAGCGCCGTGCAGCAGCTCGAGCGGCAGGCGTCCGACCTCGAGCGCGCCGGCCGGAACCTCGCCGCCTACACGAAAAGCGCCTACGATCGGAAAAGTCAGGACTTGCGCATGTGGACCGCTGGCGGGGCCGGCTTCATTCTCGGCGCGTTCCTGCTTCTGTTGGTGCCGCGCTTCTTGCCGTTCTCGGCGGATAGCCACGTCGCAAGCCTTGTCATGGGATATGACCGCATCAACGCGGCCTATGCCATGATCGATTCCGTCGATCCTGATCGCTCCAAGAGACTGAAATGGGGCGGCCAGTTCTACGACGCCAGCACCGGGGAGATTTCCGCGTGCTTGGACAAAGCCAAACAGACAGGGAAGGACCAGAAATGCACCATCACCGTGCCAGCGCCGGCGCAGTAGGGTAAAGGGCTAGAGATTTGGCCCGGGACGAGGGCCTTGAGGAAATTTTGCGGGAAGACCTCGCCGCATGGCCGGGCTGACCGAAAAGGCCATGTTCGGCGGTTGGGCGAGAGCGTTCCACGGGCTTCCGGCCGGTCGAGAATAGGACAGTCGGGGCATCAATGCGCGAGCTTAAGCGTAGCGACGCCAGCTATGATGAAGGCAACACCCAGAAACCGAAGAAATGAAGTCGCGTCCCCGAATATCATGACACCGACCAAAAAAGTTCCGGCGGCCCCTATACCCGTCCAAATGGCGTATGCAGTGCCAATGGGAATGGTCCGTTGCGCAAGAAACAACAGTGCCCCGCTGGCTGCCATGAATGCTACAGCGACAACAATACCGGTTAAGCGGGTATTGGGCTCTTGAGCCATCTTGAGGCCAACAGGCCATCCGATTTCAAGCAAACCTGCGCAGACGAGATACAACCAGCTCATTGAGCAATCCTTTCAGGGGTCGGAGTGGTATTGAAGTCGGGTATGGCCCTGCGAGTCAGAAGCCGGACGAAGCGGTCGCGCGTGAACCATGCGTAGGACCAGGACAGATAGACCGAGCTGCGGCTTCTGAAATCGATCAGCAGGAACAGGTGGACCAGTGACCACAACAGCCAAGCCGGATAGCCGCTTACTTTCAGCCAGCCGAAGTCGGCAATGGCGCGAGAGCGACCAATGACCGCCATCATGCCCCAGTTATGATACCGGAACGTGGGCGGATCGTTTTTTCCGACAATCCGCCTGCGAAGAAGACGCCCCACATATTGCCCCTGCTGCTTGGCGACGGGGGCGAGACCCGGCAGGACTTTGCCGTCGGCGGTCTTGTAGGCGGCAGCATCGCCGATCACGAAGATTTCGGGGTATCCCGGAACAGAGCAATCCGCCTCGACCACGAACGCGCCATTCCGTGCGACCGGCGTGCCGAGCCACGTTTCGGGAGCACGCGCCTTGGTCCCTGCCGACCAGATGACGTTCGCGCAGGCCACCCGCTCGCCATTGATAATCGCGCCGTGGTCATCGATGCTGTTGACCTTGGCCGACAGGCGAACCTCGACTCCGAGGCTTTCCAGCGCCAGCAGGGCCTGCCGCGATTGACGTTCAGAAAAGGCTGAAAGCACACGCGGACCGGCTTCCGCCAGCATGATTCGTATCTCATCAAGATTGATATGGCGGAAATCACCAACAAGCGAAGTTCTGGCGAGTTCGGCAATGGCACCGGCCATCTCGACACCTGTCGGCCCCCCACCAACGATGACGAAGGTCAACAGGCGTGCGCGTTCAGCCTTGTCCTGCGCACGCTCGGCTTTCTCAAAGGCAGCAAGCAGACGTTCCCGGATCGAAAGGGCATCTTCCATCGTCTTGAGCACCGAGGTATGGCCTGCCCAATCGTCGTTTCCAAAGAAGCTGTATTCGGCCCCGGTGGCAAGAACCAGATAGTCGAACGACAACGTTCCCGTTTCTGCGGTTCGAACTTCTTTCCTTGCAGCATCAATATGCTGCACTTCGTCCATAAGCACGCGGACATTGTCGCTCCGCCTGAACAGACTGCGGGTGGCGGAAGCGATATCGGACGGGTTCAGGGCGGCTGTGGCGACCTGATAGAGTAAGGGCTGGAACAGATGGTGGTTGGAGCGATCTATCAGCGTCACGTCCACGGATGCGCCGGCCAGCGCCTTTGCGACGGCGAGGCCGCCAAATCCAGCGCCTACGATGACGATATGTTTGCGTTGCTCCATAACCGGCTGCCTTCCCGCGACACCGCGCAGCTTGAATATCTTCTCGCAGGATTATAATACGGTCGTATCTAAACGGTTTCAAGGGGGTGCGGCATGGCAAGGCCAAGAAAGATCGATCGCGCGCAGTTGCTGGACTTGGCGGAAGAGATCATCGCTGCCGCAGGCCCTTCGGCCCTTTCGTTTGGAAGCCTTGCCACCCATGCGGACATACCAAAGGCCACCGTTCAATCGGTGTTCGGCACGCGAGAGGCACTGATCGACGAGATGCTCGCCCGCTGGACGACGAAAGAACAGGAACGATTCGATTGCACGTTGAGCGGATCGACCGCGCAGCGCGACCACATTACGGCTCACATCAGGACCACTGCTGACGAGGCTCCGGACGAGAGCAGCCGCATTGCCACTCTTCTTGCCGCGCTGGCGAGGTCAGGTGAGCAGAGTGCGGCGGCAGTTCGCTGGTATCAGTCGCGCATCGGAAACCTGAGCGCGACGACCGATGAGGACCGCCGCCTGCGGATCGCTTTCCTTGCGGCGGAAGGCATCTTCTATCTGAGGCATTTGATTGGATTTCCAGTATCCGAGGAATTATGGCGCGATATTTTTGACGACTTGCTAGAATTCGCGTCGGAATGATCGGAAGCGCGCAACTCCTAAGACCTGTTACGCCACATATCTTTGTCGCAGGTGGCGGGATTTTTGCGAAAGGTGTTTATCTGAATTTGGCATACGAGTTACTTGAAGATTCGCGCGCGTGGGTTCCTGTCCGAAGCGGGGAGTCCGGCGATTTCGTCTATCGCCGCGACGATGGGCTTGCCTATGCAAAGATTGCATCGCCCGCGCGAGTGGCTGATCTTGCCGACGAACGGGACCGCCTCACTTGGCTGCACGGCCGAGGTGTCGCCTGCCCCGAGGTCATCGACTGGCGAGCGACGGAGAAAGGGGCTTGTCTGACGATGACGGCAATCCCCGGAGTGGCGGCGGTCGATCTGTCGGGGGCCGACCTACTCAAAGCATGGCCTTCAATGGCGCAGCAGCTTCGCGTTCTGCACAGCCTGCCGGCTGTCCAATGCCCGTTCGAGCGCAGTTTGTCGCGGATGTTCGCTAGCGCCGTAGATGTAGTGTCCCGCAACGCCGTCAATCCCGACTTCTTGCCTGACGAGGACAAGAACAGACCACAGCAGGAACTCTTGGCGCGGGTGGAGCGAGAGCTGCCGGTTCGGCTCGACCAAGAGCGCGCCGATATGGTCGTCTGTCACGGTGATCCTTGTATGCCCAATTTCATAGTGGACCCTCGTAGCCTGCAATGTGCCGGGGTGATCGACTTGGGGCGGCTCGGAACCGCAGACCGCTACGCTGATTTGGCACTTATGGTTGCCAACGCCGGGGAGAGCTGGACAACCCCGCATGAAGCGGAGCGCGGCTTCACCATCCTGTTCGACATATTGGGAATCAGCGCGCCAGATCGGGAACGCCTTGCCTTCTATCTGCGCCTCGACCCGCTGACGTGGGGCTGATGTCGCGGAAATCCTAAGTTTTGCGACAAAATCGCCGGCGCTGATTTTTCAGGGAAAAATCTGTCGCAAAAGTCGTGTGCGAAAGTCAGACTTGCGCGACTGACTTTTGCGACACGTCGCGGCCCGGATTCCGGGCCGCTGCGGACGTGGTGCAGGTTTCAGGATTTCCGCGACAGTGCGCTGAGGACCACGCGCCCGCGATCGGAAAGCCGATAGCCGCTCTGCAAGCTCTCGGTCAGACCAAGCTCCTTGAGCTGCCGGATTTTCCGTTTCACGGTCGGTTTCTCGATCCTGAGGCGTTCGGCAATCTCGCCGGCGGTTCTGCCGTCGCGCTCACCGATCAAACGGAGTGCTTCGACGGTCCACGGTCCCGAGCGGCTGTTGTTGTCGAGCGCGGCGAGCTGATCGAGCAGGCCGGCGAGGTCGGCGGCGTCAAGCTGATCGTTCTGGCGCAGAGCCTCGCGCGGGTCTGGCCCCGCCACATGAAACCTGATCCGATACAACGTGCCGTCACGCCCCTTTCGCAGATCGGCAAGCAGGGCCTCGCGGCTGTCGAATCCCGCGCGCCGGGCATCCTCCCCCGAAATATCATCCGGCCCGATCGCCTCGACGCCCTCAATGGCGAGGACGCCGATCGGCGTCCTCAACGTGCCGCCAGCCCGCACCGTGGGCTTGGTCCAGCGCCGGAAGGCAAGCGTTATCCTACCTGCCTTGATGCCATCGAGAACCCGGCTTTTGAACAGCATGGCGTTCCTTATATTGATCGCAAAACTCCCAAAACCCGCGACAGTCGCACAAATAGGGATTTTCGCGACGGGTTCCACCCGCTAGATTCGGGCGGTGAGCATAGCAGCGAAAGCCCCCTGCCCCATGATGATCGGATATGCCCGCGTTTCCACGGAAGGCCAGACGCTCGACCAGCAGCGCGCGGCGTTGAAGGCGGCCGGCTGCAAGCGCGTGTTCGAGGAAAAGGCATCAGGCGCGCAGCGCGGCCGCCCCGAGCTGGCGAAGATGCTGGACCATTTGCAGCCCGGCAACGTGGTGACGGTGACGCGGCTCGATCGCCTCGCCCGATCGACGCGCGATCTTCTCGACATTGCCGAGCGGATCGGCCAAGCCGAGGCCGGCTTGCGATCGCTGGCCGAGCCGTGGGCCGACACGACGACGCCGGCCGGGCGCATGGTGCTGACATTCTTCGCCGGCGTTGCCGAGTTCGAGCGCAGCTTGATCCATGAGCGCACGAGCGCCGGCCGGGCCGCCGCGAAGGCGAAGGGCGTTCGGTTCGGCCGCCCCCCTGCCCTGTCGGTCGAGCAGATCGCACACGCCCGCCAGCTCATCAGCGAGGACAAGAAGCCGGCCGAGGTTGCCCGGCTCTTGGGCGTGCATCGCGCCACCCTCTACCGGGCGCTTGAGAACGCATTGACGTGAATACGCATTGACGTAACCACGTTTAATTGCCGGCCCTAGAAGTAGTGCCTTGTCCGGTTCCTTCCGCAAGGGGTTGCAGAATCGGGCGGTTTCGGCTCTTCATGTAGACATGGCGAGTCGCACCCGAGAACAAGTTAAGCTGGAAAGTGTCCGCAACCTGCGCGCCCGTTGGCGCGCGGAGGGCCGGATTCTTGTGCAGGCCGATCTGCCCGGCGAGCTGGTCGCGGCGCTTGACCGCCTGAAGGACGATGCGGGTTTGCGAGGGCGCGCGCCGATCATCGAGGAAGCGTTGAGGTTCTATATCGAAGCGAAGCAAGGGACATAACGGCAAAACGCCCGACCGTTGGCGCGGTCGAGCGTTTTATAGGCCGTCAGACACACCGTAGCTAACGGGGCCGATAACTCTCCCCTTATCTACGCTAGAGCACTCCAATTCGCAAGATTGATTCTTGCGGAAACGGGAGCGTCGTGCCTGCCGTCCACGCCGTCATGTCCTTCAAATGGAAGGACGAGGGCATATGTTGAGGACGCACTACGCGGCCGCGATCGGCTGCGCGCGCGGGAACGCGCTTGATGAAATCATGCGGGAGATTTGGACCCGGCACGGCGCGGGCCGGCTTTCCGACGACGAGGCCGGGGAGCTGTCCACCCTCGCCCATGAGCGCCGGGCGGCCCTGCGGGGATCGGGACAGGAAACCTTTAGCCTGGTCCTGCCCCCCCCTGCCCTACGCTGCCCGACGCCAGTTCGCCGGCATAGCCATATCCGGGGGCGATCGGAGGGGCGCATATGGCGGCCGACGACGCGCAGGGACGTGCAGGCGATCCTGAAGGCGGCCGAAATCTACAACGAGGCCGGCTTGCGCCAGAAGGGCGAGCGCAGCGGCCCGCTAGGGTCCGTCGCGCTCGACGTGCTGCGGCTGTTCGTCAATCTCATAGACTTCCGCACCGGCCGGCTTGAGCCGTCAATCACCACGATCATGGATCGTCTAGGCCGGTCGCGCGATACGATCGTGCGAGCGTTGAAGAACCTGCGGGCGCATGGCTTCATCGACTGGCTGCGGCGCTACGAGCCGACCGGCAATGAGGGGCGCGGCCCACAGGTCCAGCAGACGAGCAACGCCTACCGCCTGTCCCTGCCGGAAAAGGCCCGGCAGTTCCTTGGGCGGTTCGCGAAGGCCCCACCCCCGCCCGACGACCACACAGCCGCACAGGAAGCCCGTGCGGCCGAGGTGGACGCCTACAAGAAGGCCCTGCCCCTCGATGAGCTGGCGCTGTCCGAGGCTGGCGATACCGCGCTAGGCCGGGCGTTGGCGGCCCTTGGGAAAGCTATCCAGAAACGTGAGTCCGATAACCAGACTGAATCCCCATCTAATCTATATCTAAAAGGGCAAACATAAGCGGTCGCCGCTGTTCGGGCTGCTTTCGCAGCCCTGCGGCGGTTCCGATCCGCTTATAGGGCGGATCGGGAAGCGGAAACCTCACAGCCAAACCGCCAGCCTCGCGCCAGCGGCAACCGTCGCATGGGCTTTCGAGAGGGAGCGAGGGGCAAGGTTGGCGTTTAATTATTTACGTTAATACGTAATGACGTGTATTCGTACTCACTTATTGGAAAAGATGATGGCACGTCGCGGGGGTTGGCCGACCCGCTTAAAGAACGTTGTAACGTCCCTAGCTACATGCTTTAATACGTATTCACGCAAAGAAGGATTGACGCATGAACGTCATTGCGTTTTTGAGCCAGAAGGGCGGAAGCGGAAAAACCACGCTTTCGGTTCATACCGCCGTGGCGGCCGAGGCGACCGGCGAACGGGTTTGCGTCATCGATGCGGACCCGCAGGAGAGCGCGACCGCATGGGCGAGCGCGCGGGAAGCCGGAACGCCGATCGTCGCCACGGCGCAGGCCCCCGAGCTGGACGCGGCGCTTAGGGCGGCCGAGGCCGAGGGCATGACCTTGGCCATAATAGACTCCCCGCCTCATGCTGCGCCTGCGGCCGGTCAGATCGCAAGGCGGTCCCAGTTGGTTTTGATCCCGGTTCGGCCGGCCGCTTTCGACCTGAAAGCCGTTCCGGCCGCTGTCGAGATTGTCAGGGCGGCAAAGGTGCGCGGCGCTTTCGTTCTGTCCGCGTGTCCATTCCGGGCACCCGAGATCGAGGAGGCGCGGGCGGCACTGGAAACCTACGGCCTGCCAATCGCCCCCCAAGAGATCACACAGCGCCGGCCTTTTGAACGAGCGGTGACGAGCGGCAGCGCCGTGACGGAGTTCGAGACGGAAGGCAAAGCGGCCGAGGAAATCCGGGCTTTGTGGGTGTGGATCAAGGAAACGTTAGAGCGTAAATAGCTAAATACGTAAGAGCGTATCTAAGGAGCGGAACCTATGGCAAAGAAAGCAACCGGCCTTGCGGCCTTCACTCGCCCGAAAGCCGGCGCAGACACCGCCAGCCTTGCAGCTATCGAGGACGACCGGCCGGCCGTGGAAATCCCGACGCCGAGGCGAAAGAGGGGAGGGGGCGAGACTGTCGCGCTTACGGTCAAGGTCCGGCGCTCGGACTGGCAGCGCCTTCGCCAGCTCGCGGATGCAGAGGGAACGACGATTCAGGCGATGGCCGAGGCCGGGCTGTCGGCGGTGCTGGCGCAACATGGTTTGCCGGCGATCGAGCCTTATGCACGCTGATACGTGGATACGTAGATAGCTCAATACGCTAATGCTTTCGCGTGTGGCCCGCCCCCGGCCGTCCCTACGGCCCAGATGATGAGAGCGGGCCGGCCGGGGGCTAGCGTCGTGCCGAGTTGAGCTTTCTTGAAACTGTTGCTCATATGAGCTACATTCAGGGCAGAGAAAGGAGGCCCGGTCATGGCTTCTAGTGCATTTGTGCGCGCTCGCATTGACGAGCGCCTGAAAGACGAGGCGGCCGCCGTGCTGGCCGAAATGGGGCTTACCGTGTCCGATGTGGTGCGGATGACCTTGACCCGCGTGGCGAAGGACAAGGCTTTGCCCTTTGAATTGAAGGTGCCGAACGCCGAGACGCGCGCCGCGATCGAGGAATCCCGCGCGATGATGAAGGCCCGCCGTGCGCGGTTCAATGACGGACAGGAATTGTTTGATGCCCTCGACAAAGAAACCCGCCAGTAGCAAGCGGGCTTCTCTGCCGAGATCGGCAGACTATGCCAAGAGCTTCGTGAAGGATTGGGAGCGGCTTTCCCGTTCTGGCCGCTACAACATGCGCCAGCTCAAAGAGGCCATGTTGCTCCTGATTGCGAACGACGAGCCGCTAGGCCCGGAATGGCTTGACCACGCCCTGAAAGGGGATTGGGCCGACCATCGGGAATGTCATATCGGCGGCGATTTTCTCTTGGTGTATCAGGTCGAGGGCAACAGCCTGATTTTCGTGCGCGCCGGCACCCACGCCGAACTGTTTGAGTGATTGAGCGTTTCCGCTAATACTCAAAGCCTCATTGCCTCAAACCCGCCCACGGCCGGCCCTACGGCCCTAGATGATGAGAGCGGGCCGGCCGGGGGCTAGCGCCGTGCCTGTCAGGAGGCCAAGCCATGACGATGAAGACGGCCGAAACGATCATCCGGGAGCTGGCGGCCCGATATGGGGTTGCCGTTCAGCGCACGGCGCTGGATGATTGGGCCGGTGATGTAACCCGGCTTTCCGGTGACGATGGTGTTCTTGATGGAGTCGGGGAGCTGGTCGTTGCCTTGCGGCGCGCGCAGGCCGTTGACGGGATCGAGCTGACCCGGCTCCATTCGCGTTATCTGGACGAACGGGACGCGGCGTAGCCGCCCGGCCCGGAGGCGAACGCGCCCCCATGTCGCGCTGTAGTGAGCCGGAGGGCCGCCAGTGACAAAGCCCCGGTGCGTCAGCGCCGGGACCGCTTTTCCCATGTAGCCGGTTCGGGCAGGGGGGCTTTGAGCATGTCGCGCAGCTCCGCTTTCATTTCCTCGCCCGAAATCCCCGGCCGGGGATCATCGGCCGCCGCCTCGATGCTGCGCTTGAGCAGTTCCCGGCGCAGATCGGCATGGGGTTCCAGCTCCTTATGCTCGCCCAAGATCACGAACACGGCTTCGGACGGGTCGAGGAACTGGCCTTGTTCGATCCTGTCGAGCAGCCACAGGGCCAGAGAGGGCGGCAAATAGGCTTCAAACCGCAACCCGCCTTCGTTGACCTGGTTGCGGAGCCGCTTGGCCTGTTCGACGGCATGGGCCTTGTCGGCGGGATCGGGCCATTCAAAGGCGTCGGTGTCGGTCATGGCTTTATCCTTCATGCTTGATCGAACAGCCCCCGGAACTCGGCATCAGCGTAATAGGCGAGCTTGCCGGCGACGATCGGCCGTTGCCCGGCGAGGAACAGCAATTCGACATGCTGCGGCAGGTTGCGGACCTCATCCGGGGTCAGCAGCGGCCGGGCCGTGTGTTGCTCGCCGTAGGATATGCCGGATTTGTCGGAATCGAGCGCCCGGCTCATGGTCTGGAATACAACGGTTTCCTGCCCGAGCAGATCGGAGACAAGCCGGGCGCTGTCGTGATCGTTGACGCCGAACACCTGTAGGACGCCGGCGTTTGACAGGAAGGTGCCGGCGCGCTGCCCGTAGGTGGCGCGGAGCTGGTGAACGTCTTGCAGGATCGGCCAGAGCTGGACGCCATAGCCGGCCATGAGGCCCATTGCGCGCTCGACGGGGGCGAGGTGGCCGAGGGCGGCGAACTCATCCAGCAGGTAGAGGACCGGCGCGGCCGGCTTGGCGGGATCGCGGGCCATGTCGGTCAGGCTTTGCGAGACGAGCAGGCGCAGCCAGCGGGAATAGGTCGAAAGGCGATCGGGCGGCAGGACGAGGAACACCGAGACGTTGCGGCGCTTGAGATCGGCAAAGCGGAAATCCGAGCGGCCGAGCACAGCGACCATGCGCGGGCTGTCGAGGAAATGGGTGTGGCGCTGCGCGGCCGAGAGGACGCCGGCCGCCTCGCGGTCGGATTTTCCCAACATGCGGTTTGCGGCGCGGGCGACCAGACCGGAGGCGGCGGTTGACGCCTGCATGTCCTTCAGGAGCGCGGAGAATGCTTCAGGGGCGAGGGTGAGAGCTTCGCGCAGGGTGGCGAGGTTTCGCCGGTCCTGCGGCTCCACGGCGGCGATATGGAGGATCAGGCCGGCAATGAGCGCCTTGGCTTCCTCATTCCAATGCGCCTCGCCGGCCATGCCGGGTTCATCGAACACGAGGGCGTCGGCCAAGGTGCTGGCATCTTCCGCGACATCGAGGCCGGCCGGGTCGAGCTGGTCGAGGGGATTGAAGGCGGCCGAGGGCTGACCGGAGACGCCGAAGGGGTCGAGGACATGGACCGGGCCGAATTGCTGCCGGGCGCGGCCGGCGATCTTGGCATTCTCGCCCTTGGGGTCGATGCAGATCACGGAGCGGTCGGCGGTCAGCAGGTTCGGGATGATGGTTCCCACTCCCTTGCCGGTTCTGGTCGGTGCCATCGTCAGCAGATGGGCCGGGCCGTCATAGCGGAGCAGCTTTCCGGTTTTGCCGTCGCGGCCGATCAGCAGGCCGGAATCGGCGCGGGCGAGGGCGGCCGTTTCCTTATCGGTGGCGAAGCGGGCAGAGCCGTGGGTTTCGCCGTCCATGTCCCCGAAATGGACAATCAGCGGATTGGTGACGAGCCGGAAGGTGATCGCCGCCATCACCAGCAGCGTGATGAGATCGAGCGCGATGAAGGGAACCGAGCCGGGGCCGAAGCCCTGTTGTTCGAGGAAGAACCGGCCACCCATGCCGACCACGAACAGGGTGATGATGAGGATGAACAGAAGCCCGAGAAGCGGTTTCCAGATGCGGAAGGGCAGGGCGAGCAGGGAGAGGAACGCCCATAGCGGATCACGCGCGGCCTGCCGCATCATGTTCTTGAACGCGGCCCATGCAAGCCTTGCCTGATTCATGGTTCCGTCCCCCCGGCCGCTGGCGGTTTAAGCAGATCGGCAAACAGCTCCTTATCACCGGGGCGCGTCAGGAAGTCCGGCAGCTCACGGCGCAGCCAGTCGCCAAGGTTCTGCGAAAATTCGTCCTTTCCGGTTTCGAGGCGATGCAGGACGAGCGCGCCGAGCAGCACCTTGCGGCGCGTATCGTTGGCGCGCTCCTGCTTTGACAGCCGAGCCTTGAGGGTGGCGCGTTGTGCATCCAGTTGAGCTAGTCTTTCTTCGATGGACTTGCGCGCCATGCTTCAATCTCCTTCTCCGGTCGTTTTCCGAGACTATCATTCCCGGCCGTGATTTCCAGTCATTTGCCCGTTGAGCTTGAAACATCGGCGGTTTTGCAGCACAATCCGGCCTCGACTTCATTGCACAGCCATTGCCGCAAGCGCGACACCGAGCAGCGAAAGAGCGAAGCGATTGAGTTGAGAAGGGCGCACTTACGAGTTACTGTGTAACTCAGCGCGCCGATGGCTGGTAGGCCATCGGAAAAAGGTGAAACAGGATCGAGGCAACGGGTTGGCGATCTACCATTTCAGCATGAAGCCAGTTTCGCGGGCGAAGGGCCGTAGTGCCGTCGCCTCTATGGCTTATCGTGCCGGGGAGAAGCTGACCAACGAGCGCGACGGCATCACGCACGACTACACGGCAAAGCAGGGCGTTGAACATGCCAAGATCGTCTTGCCCGAGGGCGTCAATGCCGATTGGGCGCGGGATCGGTCGGACTTGTGGAACGCCGCCGAGTTTGCCGAGAAGCGGAAGGACGCCCGCGTTGCCCGCGAATTTGAGATTGCCTTGCCGCATGAGCTTTCGGCCGAGGAGCGGTTAGAGGCAACGCGGGAGCTGGCGCAGGAATTAGCGAACCGCTACGGCGCGGCCGTGGACTTCGCCATTCATGCGCCGCACGAGGCGAGCGACGTTCGCAATCACCATGCCCATTTGCTTATGACCACGCGGCAGGTGACGGAGGACGGGCTAGGCGAAAAGACCTATCTTGAGCGCGAAAACAAATGGCTGTTGGCGAACGACCTGCCGACGACCGACATGCAGCTTCGTGACCTTCGCCAGAGGTGGGAGGGGATCGCCAATGAGCGGCTTGCGATGGCCGGGC
>JAEZXR010000084.1 GCA_023419605.1 Bacillota bacterium
ATGGAAGACAGTTTCTCCTGACCCTTAAGGAATACCTCTGAGGAAAGGGCTTTCATGCTCGGCCCCTAGAGACATTTCCCTCGAAAGCATCTTTTCGATGCTATTGAAACTGTCTGGAATGATACTTTGTGCCAAGCTAGCACAACGCGTTAAATTAAATAAAAAAAGGAGAGATTAAGTATGAAACGTATCAGTCATTTACTTTTGGCTTTTTCATTCCTGACGGTTTCCTCATTAACAAGCCTTTTGGCCCCCCCCGTAAAGGCAGCTGCTAAAACCATTACCGAGACCATTGTCGTAAAGGCAGGTACTACCTATGATGGAAAAGGCGAAACCATCGTTGCTCAAGGAATGGGAGATGGTGGCCAGGGCGAAGGACAAAAACCGATTTTTAAGCTGGAAAAGGGCGCCAATTTGAAAAATGTCCGCATTGCCGCTCCCGGCTGTGACGGTGTCCATTGCTACGGAAACAATGTGGTGGAAAATGTTGTATGGGAAGATGTAGGCGAGGATGCCCTGACAGTGAAGGGGGAAGGAACCGTAACTGTAAAGGGAGGCTCCGCAGCCAAAGCTGCCGATAAGGTGTTCCAGTTGAATGCAGCCTGCACATTTACTGTAAGCAATTTTACTGCCACGGACTTTGGCAAGGTAATCCGCCAAAACGGCGGCACTTCTTTCAAATGCACCATTTACATTGACAACTGTACCTTCAAAACCGGCAAGGAGTGCATTGCGCGTACCGACAGCACCACAACCCAGCTTTATTACCGCAACATGACTACTTCCGGTGTGCCCAAGCTGTGGATGTTCCCATCCACTTCGCAGATCCATACCTATTAATAAAAATGTAAAGCGTACGCATGGCAGGATTCTTTGCCATGCGTACGCTTTGTTTTATGGCAGGGGACAGTTCTTTGTCACACTTTGATTTTTTGAACTACACCTCTGTTTATCTTTAAAAATCCTGCGTTCTCACGTATGGATAGGCTGGAACAAGTGCCCCACCCTTTCATACCCTTTAGAGATGTTATACTATAAACACTTGGAAGTGACAAATAACCGTCCTCTGTCACCAACCCAGATCGGCGTGTATTTGAGAGGCAAGCTGGTTTGCCATCAGTTCGTGGGTTTTCAAACTGGGATGCCAGTCCTCACCGTAGCCATTTGCCCGATCCTGTACGGGGAACTCTATAAAGTGGATTTTTTGATCTCCGGAGGAATTTTTCTGGGTAACAACACCACTGATGTAATCCCGCGCACTTGTTTGGTTGTCTCCGCTTAGCATAGGGCCTATGGCACAGTAGATATGAGCAGCAGGATACTGGCTCCGGATACGGGTCACAAAGTTTGCATATGCCGTTGTAAAGGCTGCCCTGTCCGGAATACCGACACTGTAGTCGTTGGTGCAAAGGTTAATGACCACTACCTGAGGAATCCATTGGCTGGGATCCCACTGGAGGGTTGGGTTATACGGCAATATCCGCGAGTACAGTTCCGGCATTAAATCGGTGGTGTCTCCGCCGTAGTTACGGGTTACACCTTTTCCCGACCAGCAGACGGTGATGGGATCAGCACCTAAAAGCCGGGCGGTTACAGCGCCATACGCCAGGTAAGCGTTTTCGTTCTTTGTGGTAAAGGATTGGTATTGGCTTGTCCCCTCATTTCCATAGCCGCAGGTGATGGAATCACCGATAAACTCTATACGCTTGGAAGAGGGGGCAGGGCCAGCCAACAGACTTCCATCCGTGACAGTGAAGCCCAGGAACTGCACATCGCCTACCCAGGCCTCCGTCCTTTTCACCAGCTCTACCGTATGATTTCCGTTCGTCAGCCCGGATGCCAGGGTAATAGGGGATGAACTGCCGGCGGGAACGTTGACCGATGCTTTGACCTCACCGTCTATTATCACGCTAAACCAGTTATCACCGACGGATTTTAAGTTTACACTGATGCCTGTCCCATGGAAGTTCGCTTTGATAGTAGTGGTGCCCCAGGCAAATTTGGGTCCTGCCGGATCACTGGTATCAAAGCGTCCGATAAAAAGTACGTTAGCGCTGGGAGAGGCAGACGGTGACGGTGTTACCGTTGGTACAGGCGTAGGTGTAGATGTGGGGGTAGGTGTAAGTGTGGGGGTAGGAGACACGCTTGGCGAAGGGGTAGCGGTTCCACCCGGTTCAATTCCCCATACCAGCGTCCCCTTAATATACCCTGTTACGGAGGTTGAATCAACGTAGTTGGTAGCGGATACATTAAAGGAATAGTCGTTGGTTTGTGTGAAATTGGACCAATCGGATTTCCAAAGCCTTGTCTTTACTTCTACGCTTTCACCTACAGCAAGGATGCCTGCATCGTTCCCGAAACCGACTTCCAGGAACTTGTCCGCATTGGTGGCGGTAATGTTGCCAAAGGTTCCGGTTACATTTACCGAACCGGCAGTTGAGTAGTCACATGCGAAGCTGTTGGACTGGGTTCCGTCATTGGTAAAATAATACCGCAGTTTAATGGTTGAAAGCGGAAGCGGGGTTGTCCCTGTGTTGACCAGCTTGAAATTCGGGTAAAGGGTGTTTATTGTGGCTGCCGTATTTCCGCTAAAGAGCTGTACATTTATGCCGTCCGCGGCAAAAACGCCGGTTATAGGACTCATAGCAGCCAATAGGAGTACAAGCAAAAGAACACCTATTTTCCTCATTGATATCCCCTCCATTTTTTGTTAATTTTCGTATATACTGATTATATCATGGAAATTTTATTTATTTAAGTATAAAATTGTAAAAACATTCAAAATGAGTCACAATTTTGCATCCCGGGCCATGGAACTTTTCTGTCGCCGGGATATTAACTTCATGTATCTTCTTGAAGGTTCACCCATACCTGACAACGCAGCCTTAAATAAAATAAAAGCTATCGCATTACAAGAAACGCAGCACGGTAAAGGAACAAACCGCGCTGCGTTTTGTCATGGAAGGAAGAAAGAGTTTTTCAAAAAAGCCTTGACAAATTACTTTTACAGTTGTAGTATACATGTATATTACAACTGTAAAATACATGATGTGCGGAGATGATAATATGGAAAAAAAGCCTGAAATCAGTGAATCTGAGCTTGAAATTATGAAAGTTCTATGGGCAAAAGAACTTCCAATGTCTGTGCAGGATATTTGTGATGAAATGATTAACACAGAGTGGAAGTACTCTACAGTAGCGACGCTTCTTGGACGGATGGTGAAAAAAGGTGCCATTGAAGGAAAGAAAAAGGGGTATTTGTATTACTATAAGCCCCTGCTGGATAAGAAGGAATACAAAATCTCCCAGGCAAAGAAATTTGTCAGTAAGCTATATGACGGTTCTGTAAAAAATCTTGTTGTTTCGTTATTTGAGAACAAGGAACTGTCCGATGAAGATATTGCCGAGCTGAAAAATCTATTTGATTTAAAATAAGGAGGGCTGTCATGCTGTTACAGCTATTTAAAACAGTGTTGCTCCAGTCTGCAGTTGGCGCTATTCTGACCCTTGTGCTGCTATTGCTCAAACCCGTCACCAAAAGGGTATTCGGCAGCCGCTGGCAGTATTATATATGGCTGTGCGTATTGATGGTTATGGTATTGCCGCCGGTAACAATTTTGGCCCCCGGAAAATCTGTTGTTCACGTTACCGGGTTGCCTCAAATACAATCAGCAAAGATAGATGAAATGCCGGGTATTTTGCCTGATACGGAAACAAAGATAATAGAAAATATACCTTTTGAATATAGGAATGTTGAGATTATACAGGGATTTCAAGTCAGCCAATACAATTTTTTGATTTATATCTGGATTGCAGGGGCAGTTGTGTTTTTTCTAAAAAACACCATAAGCTATTTGCTGTTTTTGCGAACAATCTACAAGCATTCTAAGCCCATAAGCTGCCCCATCCTGGACAACATAAAAACGGAAAAAGAGGTAAGAAGCAATATCAGGGTTTGTGTCACTCCATGCATTAAAGCACCTTTACTATCAGGCTTTTTTCAGCCGACACTTTTGCTTCCTGATACCGAAATTTCAGATGAAAGCCTGAGGTACATTCTTTTGCATGAATTGACGCATCATAAAAGGCATGACCTGTGGTATAAATGGTTTTCTATGATTGTAAATGCGATCCATTGGTTTAACCCTATGATTTATTTTGCAGTACGGCAAATAAACGAGGAATGTGAAATTTCCTGTGATTTGGCAGTTGTGCAAGATATGAATACGGAAGAACGAAAAGGCTACATGTGCACAATTTTGTGCATGATGGCGCAAAATAAGCCATTGTCCCCAGTGCTGGCTTCTGCAATGTCAGGCAGCAAAGAGCAAATAAAAAGGAGATTTAAAATGATCAGCAAAGAAAAACGGCGTAATAAGTTTATGTCAGCAATATCACTTTTAACTGCGGTTGTTATTCTCAGTATAACGCTTTTTGTAGGCAGCGCGCTTGCCGCTACTACACAGAACGGACTTGAGATCTGGACAAAAAATGAAGTATACTTCAGAGACGGGATTCAATTTTCAGTAAACGTGTCGGGAAAAAGCGTTCCTGCCTGGGTATCCGAAGATGTGGCGGGTGAGGACGGAAATATTAATGTGGCAGTAAAACGGGTGCAGATCAGAAATGTGAAGGGTGAAGTCGGCGATTACGCGATCCTTGAGCTGAAAGGCGCAAAAGGAACAACCAGGTTGTCCGATATCATGGCGAGCAGCTTTCATAAAACCAGTTATAATGGATCGGTGCCGAGAATACCGGAATTGTTATATGAAGCATTCACAAGCGGCTACCGGTTTTGTGAATTTAATAACGTGGGATATGAGGGATACCGAAATTCTCCGGTCGCTTCTTTAGTCACTGAAAACTCAGGTAAGCGAAAAAGCGTAAATGTGGATTTTGCCTTTCGTGAAAATGAGTCCTTATCTGCTGTGTATGTGGATTTTTTGGTAGCTAACGAGTTTGACAATGTAGAGTATTCCGAAGAACAGAAGTACAGACCTATAAAGGCGGATTCCGACTCCATCGCGTTTATCGGCGATTTCGAAAAAGATTATGTTTTCTGGGCTAGAGAACTTACAACAACTGAGTATTTTGCATTTTTTGAAAAAGATTTCGTCAATAAAAAGGTAGCCGGAATTAACATGGCTGTTGATTCTGCCGATACACAGAGAATTACTTTAAATGCGGCTGTTTCGCATCCGCAGGTCAGTTCTTATGAAATTTATGTCTATAATCAGAATGAGCGGATGATTTCTTCCAAAAAAGATAAAAAAATCCCGGCCGGCTCTCTTGCTTTGGAATCGACCAGATACCGTAATGCAACAACCGGCCCTTACGTTTATAAGGATATTCCCGAAAATCAATTCGTAAGCGGAGAAACATACCGGGTGGACATCGCGCTTTTTGACCATGAGCATAAAGTGATTTATCGCCAGCGCGAATCTGTTAGTATACCCTAATGATTTTCATTCTGTAAAATTTTAATCTTAACGTACAAGATAAAGAATTTATTATATGTCTTAGCTTCTTTTTATATAGTAACGCTTTGATGGTTATAATAGCTACGTTGATTAAATACATAAGAAGGGAGTATTTTTTTATTTTGAACAACACAAAGGACAAAAAGACCGTTATTCTGATTGCGTTCTATAATATAAAGGCGCTTGGTATACGTTATCTGGACGCTGCATTGAGAAGGTCAGGCTACAGGGTGGTTACCGTGTTCTACAAGGACTTTAACAGCCTCCATCCCCGGCCTACTAGTGCGACGGAATTGGAGCTGTTAGGTGATATCGTGGAAAAGGAGAAGCCCGTCATGGTGGGCTTCTCTGTCATGAGCTCCATGTATCTTGAGACCGTGGACAAGGTCATCGCCGCTATCAGAACCCGCACTGACGCCCCTACTGTCTGTGGCGGAGCCTACGCCACCCTGTTTCCAGAGCGTTTTTTAGATATGGGTATAAACTTTGTTGTACGTACCGATGGCGAGATATCCATCTGCCAGCTTGCTGATGCGCTTACCCAGGGAGGAGACTGGCGCCATATTCCATCCATCTGCTATAGAGAGGATGGGAAGAACGTCATGAACAAGACCGGCAACATACTTACGGATATCGATGGCTACGGCTTGCCCTCCATCGAGTGTGAGGCCTCATATTTTATTGAAAATGATGAAGTTAAGGCCGGTGATCCGCAGCTTGGAGCCATGAGTTATGAAGTAATAGCCTCCCGCGGCTGTCCATTTACCTGCTCCTATTGCAGTTGCGTGAACCTGCGCCGGATTTTTCCACAAGACACAAAGTACATTCGCATACGCAGCGTTAAGAGTGTTATAGATGAGCTCATGATCGTCAAGAAGAAGTTCAAAAAGCTGGTTTTTATACATTTCTACGATGAAATATTCCCGAACGCGCCTGGATGGGTGGACAAATTTGTTGTTGAGTATAAAAAACACATTAATCTGCCATTTACCATCTGGTCCCATCCCAAGATGATAAACGGCAATGAATTAAAAAAGTTGGTCTCCGTTGGTCTTGTAGAAGTCATCATGGGCATACAGTCCGGTTCTGAAAGTTTGCGACGTGATGTGTTCCACCGCTACGAAACCCAAGAGGATATCATAGAGGCTACTCGTATCATTCGCGATTCTGGCGTGTTTTGGGCCTCCTATGACTTCATGCTTCAGCATCCTTTCGAAACTATAGATGACCTAAGAGAAACCTACTTTCTAGTGCAGAAACTTTCTCCTCCCTTTGAACTTCAACTCCATGGTCTCAACTTTCTGCCGGGCACGGACATTGTAGATATGGCTATAGAGCAAGGAAAGCTGACAGCTGAGCAGATGGATGCCATCATGTATGCCCCTATGCAGAAGCAGTTCGACGCTTATTGGAAACAGGAGAATGAGCTTTTGAGCCAGCTTTGGTATCGCATGATATACTGTCTCCAGTTCCCCCACCAGAGAAAAGAGATTGAACAATATGAAGATGACCCGGAAGGTCATCAGAAGGAGATAAACGCCTGCTACGACAGATGCCGGAGTATGTCTAAACGCCGTTATTACCGCAAAAAGATAAGCATTGTACTACGGCGCATGAGGTTTGTGCTTAGAGGTATTTTCCTTGCGTGATAGAAATATAAGGATAGTAAAAGATTTCTTCCGAGAAATCTTTTTGTTTAAAAACTTAAAGCAGGATAAGGCGAAGCCCGACATTTTTGCGGCAATCTCCGTTAGCTTGCTCATATAAAAATGCGTTAGTTTGTTTTGTTAATTATATGGCACATATTTAAATACATCCTACCCGAAAGCATTTGACCATTTATATTTAACACAGACCTTATTACACTTGAACTGGCAGGAATTATTTTTTAACGCACTGCACCAGGGGATTGGTGGTAGCGCCGCTTAAATGCCTTATAGAAGGAGTTTTGTGAAGAGAAACCGCATTCGCCGGCAATGTGATTCACCGTAGATGAAGTTGTTTTCAACAGTTGATATGCCTTTTCCAGCCGGAGATCCTCCACATACTCAAAGAAAGTCTTCCCCGTCGAAGATTGTACGATTTTTTGCAGTGTGGTTTCAGAGATACCAAAGTGGCTGGCTACCATTTTCGCATACAAATCGCCATTTGTAAAATTCTCACGTATATAGGTGCAGACGGAGTCGGAAAATCGAGCCTTGCTGGTTTCCCGAAGTGTAAGATTCCGTGTGCAAATTTGTTCACAGCATTGGGATAAGCTGTAAAACAGCTTGCGTACGGGAGCGGATTTCTCATAGCCGGGAATTTCAATGGAATCCATAGACGCATTGTTTTCCAAAGTAACCCTCAGTAGAATGTTTCTGAAATTGTAAAAGATCTGTTTGATAATCACCTCGTCCGCATATCCGGTACTGTAAATGGACTGAAGGTTTGAATCCAAAATGGATTGGGTTGCCTCATAATCACCTAAATAAAGCGCATCATAAAATTGCTGCATACTGCTGAAATCAAGTGCGAAGCTGGAGGAACATTTGGGAAAATCCTTTACCCGCCATACCCCGGCACCGGTTTTGCTGTCAGACAGCAACTCAATACTGCGAATCTGAGAATATGCCTCTGCAAGCCGCTTATAATCCTCAAAGCGATCACTGAGTGATATCCGGGAATCCAAGTCATATTTGTCAATCAGCTTTTCCTGCAGTTTTCTCAAGGGCTCCTCCCAAAAATCTTCAGGGTCGCCGTCGGAAAGTGGCAGCAGCAGAATGGCGCTGTCTCCATGGCACTGCATATAAATCCTGTCGGACAGCTGCTCTGCAATTTCTTCATAGAGGGAAAACAGGGTTTCCAGCGCCTTGCTTCCCTCTATGGAGAAATTCAAAGATGACAGTTGATAACCATGGGGAAAATCAGGAAAAGCCTTTTCGAATTCATTTTGTATGGTTTTGGAATGAAGCCCCTCATTAATAGCCTTCTCAAATACATGCACACAGATAATGTTTTTTTGATTCTCAATGGTCCTCGCCAGGGTATCCACCTTTTGATCAAGACTTGTAACGGCATTGGCAATATAATCATATTCATTGAGTTTTCCAGCTTGTTGGAGGGAAACATTGGGTATGCGGTTTACAATCCCCATCAGCCTGCGAATGGGATAGGAATTGCGATAAGCAAAAAACGATGCCAGGATTACGCTTATCAGTGTCATTGCAAGCAAATAGATCTGCAAAATTGTATAAATCGGCTTTAGACGCTGCATAATCAGGGAGTCCGGAATACCGACTTCTACCCGCATGCTGGTGCTCTTATAGGAAATCATCTGATATTTTTTATTCTTTGACCCATCCTGCCGGTAATCGATGAGCAGGTTATCATTGGAATCATAGAGCCGAACATACCCTTCTTTCAGAATATCCTCGGAAACCAGTTGAGAAAGAATATCCCTGGTTTTTATGTTGGCATAAAAAATTCCCGAGTAATTCATGGGGCGATTGGAAGGCCATGCGCAAATGAAAGTGATACCCTCATAGGAACTGTAATCGGCGGAATCGACTTGCGCAAGCGGTAAAAATCCACCACCGGTATTGGCAGCCAGCAGATCCGTCCACCCCTTCTCCTCCAGTCCGCCGTAAGTAAAAAATGTATTGTAAAATTGAAGCTGGGTATTGAAATAATTACGGTACCGGGTAAAGAATATACCGTTGCGTAAGAAAATACCTGCATCGGATACAAGGGTTTGGGTACCCATCAGAGATTTAAAATTATTTTGTATTTGATGCAGCGAAACAAAGCTTGAAAGCGGAATTGTGGACTCCTGATCAACAAGCAGCCTGTAGCGATTGTCGGCATAAGTAGTCTGGGAAAGGCTGATTAAGGACATAATCTGGCTTTCCACCAAATTCATGCCGTTGCTGATCATCACGGAGGCAATGTTCCGCTCATTCTCCTTCAGAATGTTGAAATAGCGCATATAGGTCGGAATCATTATCAACATACTGCAAAGAATAAAAGAAAGATACGTTTTTAGAAATCGAATCCAAGTTTTGTTTTTCATCAGTGCAAATCCTCTATATGTAAACTTATTATTTCAAATTAGCATACCCTCATTAAGATTCAATCATAGGCAGGTTAAGTTTATGTAAACTCACGGAAGTTCAACATGCTTTTGAAATATCATATAGGTATGCGGTTTAAATCACCGTATTTTCACAGGCTATTTATGATTATTCACATTGTGCCGCAAAAAAAGCTGTAGTTTAATGAAAACAAATAGGTTTCTTATCCAAATACGAGGATGGTAGGAAGAGAAATCATAAATACGGTACAGTAGGAGGGTTTACAAATGGTAAAATCAAAAAAAATCATCCCATTTCTGCTTGCAGGTACGATGCTGCTTTCGGCAGGCTGTTCGAAGACGGAGGATAAAGCCGATACGCCTGCAGCATCGGCTTCTGCCTCCAACAGATTCAACAAAGGGGGTACGTTTCCAATCTGTAAGGAAAAAGTTCCGCTGACAATCACGATAAAGGCAATTGCCCAGGTAGAGGACTTTGAAACAAATAGGCAAACCCAGATTATCGAGGAGAAGGGAAATTTCGATCTCACCTTCAACGTATTGCCGGCTGCAGAATTTGACACCAAGATAAACCTTATGGTGGCGGCAGGAGGAGCCGACCTGGGTGACGTTATGATGACAAATAACTTCAAGGATGCCAATGTCTATGCTTTTGCACAAGCGGGAGCTATCGTTCCTTTAACAAAATATTACAAAGACCCGGACGCTTCCTATTATAGTACGGAAGCCCTGAAACGGACAGGTGTAAATTTCCTGCCTCAGATAACATCACCGGACGGTGAAATCTATGGGCTTCCTAGATACAATCAATCCATTAGCAATGAATATCCGGCGAAGCTGTGGATGTTCACCGAGTGGTTGAATAAGCTCAATCTAAAGGCACCTACCACGCCGGATGAATTATACAATGTACTGAAAGCCTTCAAAACGAAAGACCCCAATGGAAACGGCAAGGCAGATGAGATTCCAATGGCTGGAAGCACTTATGACGATTATTGGAGAAGGGGCTTGATGTGTCCTTTTGTATATGCAGGAGATACCGACTATTTTACGGTCGAAAACGGTAAGCTCGGACTGGCATACACTACAGAAGGCTGGAAGGAAGGACTTCATTACATAAAGAAACTTATGAGTGAAGATCTCCTTACTCCCCTATCCCTTACGCAAGACAGCAAAGCATTGCTGGCATTAACGGGAAACAAGGAAACCATTGTCGGAAGTTTTATCAATGTTGGTTTAACAAGTTGCATTAACGCCAAAGATCCACGTGTTATGCAGTATGACGGCGTTGCACCCTTAACAGGTAAAAACGGCACACAATATGCGATGTATAAAGAAGGCGTTGCATTTAACGGTATGCTGGTATCAAAGAACTGTAAGGATGTAGATGCAGCTTTCCGACTCGGTGATTATCTGTGCAGCGAGGAAATATCCATTCACACCCGTTGGGGCGAAAAAGGTGTCGATTATTTTGAGCCCAAACCAGGGGATGTAAGCCTTTATGATAAAGTCGGTTATAAACCGTCTTTAAAAGAAGGCCTTGTATGGGGTCCTGTTCAAAATAAGCTCTGGGCACAACAGGGTCCTTATGTCCGTCAATATTCCATCTCTGCCGGTGTAGTGTGGAGTGGCGACCCTATGGATACTGCAAAACCCATCGCTGAAGCGCAAATGCTCTACACCGGTAAAAAACCCCAAGAAACCATTCCGAAGTTGATCTATACGGAAGAGGAAAGTGAAATTGTTTCAGAGCCGCTGAAGTCCCTAAGCACCTATGTAAACGAATCCTACGCTGCCTTTGTAACCGGAGCCAAAGATATCGATAAGGATTGGGATTCCTACCTTAAGGAAATCGAAAAAATAGGGGGTTCCAAAGTTCTCAATACCGCACAGACCGTATATGACAGAATGTATACGAGGAAAAAGTAGTCCCACAGTGCAGGCGGTGAAATGCAGGCGGCACTCCGAATGATACTGTCTGCGTTTCCTGCCGCCGGCACACTACATTCTTTCACCATCTATATGCAACGAACAAAATATATGTGTCTGTATTTCCTTGCTTGCCCATCGTGAAAATAAAATTCATTTTTTGTAAAATCATTTTCGCGATTTATATAGGAGGTATTCGTAATGAACAATAGCAAGCTGCTCAAAAATATAAAGAATCATTGGCAATTATATGTTTTCCTGCTGATTCCGGTACTCTACATTATCATCTTCGCCTATGTGCCCATGGCCGGTGCCCAGATCGCTTTTAAAAAGTACAGGCTGAAGCTGGGTATCTGGGGCAGTCCATGGATCGGCTTTGATCATTTTATAAAATTTTTTAACTCCTATCAGTTTGTGCGTGTTTTGGGAAATACGTTGCGGATTTCAATTTACAGTATTACCGTCACATTTCCGCTGCCGGTTCTATTTGCCCTATTTCTCAACTGTCTGAGAAGGGAAAGGTTTAAAAGGATCCTGCAGACCATTACCTATATGCCTCATTTTATCTCCATCGTTGTATTGGTAAGTATCATTCTGCAAGTACTGAACCCGCGCATAGGCGCCTATAGTTTACTCTATTCTTCTCTGCACAATGGTGCGAATCCGGGAGACCTGATGGCAAACCCCGATCTTTTCCCTCACCTGTACGTCTGGTCCGGTGCCTGGCAGAGCTTCGGATGGGAGTCCATCATTTATACGGCAGCCCTTGCCGCGGTTGATCCTGCTCTGCACGAGGCGGCGCAAATCGATGGCGCAAGCCGGTTCAAGCGATTGATCCATGTAGATCTGCCCTGCATTCTTCCCACCGCGACCATTATGCTGATCCTGCGCTGTGGCAAGGTGATGAGTGTAGGCTTTGAAAAAGCCTTCCTGATGCAGAATAGCCTTAATCTTCCAACCAGTGAGCTGATTTCAACGTATGTTTACAAAATGGGGTTGGCGGCTTCCGGTTCCATGGACTATTCCTATTCCACTGCAATCGGCCTCTTTAATTCTGTCGTCAACCTGGTACTGATTTTACTGGTTAACCAATTCTCTAAAAAATTTAGCGAAAATAGTCTGTGGTAAAGGAGAAATCTTCATGAAACAGGTAGTTACGATGGATGGAGTAACGCTGCATATGAAAAAATACAAGGACATAGAAAAAACTCCACGCAGTGATAAAATCTTCTATGGCATAACATATGGCCTGATGCTTCTCATTCTTATGCTCGTTCTGTATCCCCTGGTATATATCGTATCAGCCTCCTTTTCTTCGCCATCGGCTGTAGCCGCGGGAAAAGTATGGCTATTTCCCGTAGAGCCCAGCCTTGACGGATATAGAGCGGTATTTAAATATAAAGATGTATTTACCGGATATAGAAACACGATATTCTATACTGTTGCAGGTACTGCGATTAATGTGTCAATGACACTGATTGCCGCATATCCGCTTTCCCGCAGAACCCTGCCGGGAAGAGGCTTTTTTACCTTCCTCTTTACCTTTACAATGCTTTTTTCCGGTGGAATGATTCCCACCTATCTTCTAATGAGAGATTTGCATTTGCTTAATACAGTCTGGGTCATGCTGATTCCAGGTGCGATCAATATTACAAATCTGATCATAACCCGCACCTATATGCAGTCCAGTATCCCGGGAGAATTGCTTGAGGCAGCCCAGATTGACGGATGCTCGGATTTTCGTTACTTTTTCACCATCCTGTTACCGCTTTCAAAGGCAAATATAGCCGTTATAACCTTATATTACGCAGTGGGCCACTGGAACGCATACTTTGACGCTTTTTTATACCTGACCAATAAAAAGCTGTTCCCACTGCAGGTATTTTTAAGAGAAATCCTGGTTTTAAGCCGTATCGATCCCAACACTGTCACAGATCCTCAAACCCAGGCGGCAATACAAGGGTTGTCCGACCTTCTGAAATATTCCCTGATTATGGTTGCTACAGTTCCGATTTTGTGCTTATATCCCTTTGTACAGCGCTATTTTGAAAAAGGAGTTATGATCGGTTCCTTGAAAGGCTAGATGTAGGACTCCTTTAGCGATTGTTAAAAGTCTACTGAAAAGGATTTTGATGCAAGTAAAATTTGATTACTTTGAGGTGTTATTATGAAACTATCGATTATAAGTACCGCATTTACTGCGGCAAATTCAAATGCTGAAAGGAAAAAACTGGAACCCATCGAAGCAGTACATTACCTATCCTCCATCGGGTTTGAAGCGCTGGATATGAACTTTTGCGGTTCCATCAGTGAACATAGCTATTTAAAAGAAGAGGATTGGCAACAAACCATTGAGAAGATTGATGCGGCAGCGAAGGAATGCCATATGGAGATTTCTCAGTCTCACCTGCCCTTTTACAATTTTGCCACACCCGGTTGCGAGAATCTTGAATTTCGCGCGGAAATGTTCTCCCGATCCATTCAGGCTTCCGCAATGCTGGGTGTAAAATGGGCGGTTTTCCACCCTGGGAATGCTCCCGATGCCGTTTTCAGTGTAAAGGAATCCAAACGGCGTACGCTGGAATATATTCTTCCCTTTTTTGAACAGGCATCTAGGCTTGGTGTCGGCATCGCCATCGAAAACCTATTCATCCCGGCCGCCCTCCACTCTACCCATCGTTACTGCTCCAATGTGGAAGAGGTCTGTGACCTTGTGGATACACTGGGTGAGGGCGCCGGAGTCTGTTGGGATTTCGGGCATGCAAATCTCATCGGCGACGATCAGTGCAAATGTCTGCGTGCTGTGGGAAAACGGTTGAAGATCCTGCATGTTCATGACAACAACTCCCATCAGGATGACCATATCGCACCTTATATGGGATACGGTACGGTCAAGTGGAATGAAGTGCTCCCTGTCCTGCATGAAATCGGCTATGAAGGTAACTTCAACTTTGAAGTCTCAGCTCCAAAAATACCCGAGGAGCTGCACAAAGCCTTTGCAGAATATCTCATTCAAACCGGAAGATTCATGATTTCTCAAATCAGATAGAATGGGTTCGGGAGTCCTCCGTACTGCAGAAAAGTGATGAAGATCCATATCTCTGCGAAGTGCAGTAAATCTCTTGGTTTCGTAGTCAGTGCCAGTATCGTCAACAGTTGAAAAAAGAAGCAAGGGCTTCAGGTAGATAGCCTGAAACCCTTGCTTCTACTGTGGTGCGGATGAAGGGACTTGAACCCCCACACTCGTTGTACCGAATCCTAAATCTGGTGCGTCTGCCATTCCGCCACATCCGCGTATTGCTATCCTGGTAACACAGGCATTTTCGAATGTCCATATGGAAATCATTACAACATCGTTACATTATATGGAAAATGGTTGAAGAGCGGTCTTATTAATGATAATCTAAGCATGGGTGTATAAACGCATCGCTAAATAGTAGTTTAATTAATGACTCACTTGCTGGTAAAATGGGTGATTATAATTTTATGAAAAATTTTAGAATGTATCTTCTCGCAGTATTAAGTTTCATTGTTTTTGTAGGATATACCTCCCAAGCATTTAAAAAGGAAGATTCGACAAATGTGTTAGAAATAACAAAAAGTCAAGAAGCTTTACTACTGGATTAATTTCCACCCAATATCGTCAAAGAGATCGCTGCCATCAGTGGAAATTACGAGAGTCAATCAGAACTAATAGGAATTACGAGAATTCGGGCAGAAGAGAAATATAAAGCAAAGGAGTATACTCGATAATTTTCATATCCATTGAACATGCCCCAGTTTAGGAAAATATCCAATTTCCATAATAAAAAAGCATAGGTCCCTTTTCAGTCCCCACGCTCCCTCCTCGTTCAACCGCCATCTCAGTTCCGGCAGTCACTGGACCAGAAGAATTCTAACAGTCTGCAAAGCCTCGTTCATAAAAATAATTCTGCGCCTTGCCTACCATGAGACTGTATGCCTCATCATACAGATTCAGTGCTTCTCGCTGCGCCGGAAGCAACTCCTTCTCCAACTCTCCGAACATCTTCTCTCCCACCTTGGCAACCTCCTGGTATTCCTTCCAGTTCTCAAAACTCCCTTCATTGGCAGCTTCGAGTACCCGGCGCAGCCATTCCTCCGTAAGAATTCCCTTTTTTCGTAGTCGGTTACTTCTTCTGAACCACCACCAAATTCAAATACATCCTATGTTTTGGTTCAACCGTTCATGAACGCCTTTACTTCATCATCGTTCGGGTATTTAAATACATCCTATGTTTTGGTTCAACCTGTTTCCAATATCCTGATTTCCAGCTTTGTTTGCAATTTAAATACATCCTATGTTTTGGTTCAACAATAGATATGAGTATTCAACTGGAAGAATTAAGGGCATTTAAATACATCCTATGTTTTGGTTCAACTACAGTAAATTCGCGGGTTCAACATTCAGCCTGAAGCCTGTATGCTTTCATTTTCTTGGCTTTACAAAAATTTTACCAACCTCTCGATCCAATTTTCACAAAACCTGTTTTTTCACCTATCCCCCCTGATTTCACGGCATTCCATGGCCTCACACTCCAAAATCGGTTGGTAAAACTATATAAAAATCGAATCCGCTGGTGGCTTTCCTCTTCCTAATGTATCTTCCTCAAAACTAGCCCGGCTCATAAGCTTAATGATAGAGACAAAATCCTCTTCCTTATCAATAATTTTCTCCAGCTCACTTCTAAGCTTGATCAGCTTAGAAGGAGTCACATTCCCTCGAAATACCGAATTCTGATGATGGCTGAAATATTTCTTGCACACCTTGAAAACCTTATGGACCCGCTTTTCTCCTACATCATAAAATACAAATGCGTAATTGTAGTTCAATTCATTTGCCATAATAACCTCCCCTTTGTCAAATTCCGTCCTTTAGGCTGAAAGGCTTAAAAGGTTTCCCTTCCACGATAAACTTAATGAGTTTATATCCATCCAGCTTTATTGCATTATAATACGTAGTTTTTCTTCGCAGGGTTTTATGCTCAAAAGCCTTATTCAGACGCTCGTCAAATTCTGCCACAAAAGCCTTCCGCCCCTCCTCATTCAATATGCAGTAGTTCAGTTTTTTATCAAAATGCTTAGCCACCTGTATTTTCCTGTTATTTACCATCTCGAATATGGTTTTGAAAACCACCAGCGGTTTAAAAACCTCTGAAATATCCAAGCTCAGGGAAAATCGCCCTTCTCCAGGCTCATGCAGGAAACTGATGGACTGATTCAAATGGGTATTATATAGCTGCGATATAGTTTTAGCATATAGCAAACTGTTACCGAAAGAAATCAACGCATTGATGGGATTATCCGGTGGTCTTCTCACCCTTTTGCTGCATATGAAATCCTCCGGAAGGAAATGCGGAAAACTGGCGTAAAACTGCTGCCAGATCTGGCCTTCAATGAACAAAAGCTGTTTAATACCCAGTTCCTTCTCCAGCAGCACCGGAACCTCTACCCGCAGCCAATCCAAAAAAGGCTTCAATTCCTTCTTGTCATGCTTATAATAGTGGTAAAGCACCTCATGTATGTTTTCCGCCACACCTGCCACAATAGCCTTCGCTACTTCCATCCTTCTCTCTGTATAGGCCCTGGCTTGCTTCACCGTCAGTTCCCCGCTGATCAACTGCTCTTTCGGGTAAAAGGACCCGCTGTAGTGTCCATGGTAGTTGAAGAAATGAATGACAATCCCTGCCTTGGCTGCAAAATCCAAAAATTTTGTATTCATACTGACCTCATTCAGGCAGTATATCTCCCGAATGTTTTCCACCGGCATGTAATTGTTTCCTTTTTCGGTGATCATAGCAATGGAGTTGTCCTTTCTTTTTAGTTCTCCCATGCTCATGATGTATTTCACATGACCCTTCGTAAAAATTCCCCCTTATATGAAGCAGTACTCGTAGTATGCACACTTTTTGCATTTGGCAGCCTTCTCCGGTACAGGCGGTACCGGCCCCCTCGCCAAGTCCCCGATTTCCGATTCCAGCCAGTACAGCTCCTGCCTTTTCTCTTCCGTCAGTTCTACAAAATGGACCTTTTTATCTTGCTTGTTCTTCTCCAGAAATTCGATCTTTCCTTTGCGTTCCAGCCCTTTTTCTTCCAGCTTCCGCAGATATAACAGCACCTGCCACTGAACCGCTTCAATGTCCGCATCAGATTTTTTCAACTCTACCACATATTCGTCGGTGAGCTTGTCCAGTTTGATGTTGTCGATGGTGATTTCCCGGCTGCCCTTCCCTTCACTTTTCAACTCGTGGAGGACCTTCCCGATCCGTACATCTTCGCTGTTGTCCTCCAGGTTGATGCGGTTGGAAAAGAGCCAACACTGGCGTTTGCAATGGAAGTAGTAGTTGATGATGGTTCCTGTCAGTTTTACCAAAAATCTCCCTCCGCATCTTCTCTATATTTTTCTCTGTCAAACTTTCCGTCTTCTATATACTCTTCGCCCTGTCGTATCAGATATAAGTTACCCAACTGATCGTCGTACTTTTGCGGCCTCTTCTTTACATTGTAGGTAAAATAAGCTCCTTGTTCATGCAACTGCGAAAGCCGTACCATACGCATAGCATAAGGTATGGACTTATCTGCCAAGACACTTCTGATCTCATCCCACACCCTTTGTCCGTCGATTTCCTCCCCAGTTTCCCTATCTATAACCTTTCGTGCCAGATAAATCTGGTAATTTTCTTCCTGAATCAATTCCATATATTTATGAATGCCCGAGAATTCAAAGTTCTCCAGCAAGCTATACAGATTACCGATGCTGGAGGCATTATTCCTTGATTTGAAATCAGTGATTAGCTCCAGACACCGCTGATAGAAACCGTCAAAATCCTTTTCCTGCAGATACTGCTGGTAACGTTCCTCATGCAGATTTTTCTCCTTTCTCAGGTCCTTTTTATACACACTTTTTTCACTGTCCAGGTCAAAAAAATGTACTACGCAGCTTCCAGTTGGCTTCGTACAGGATCGGTTTATACGCCCCAAGAACTGCTCTTCATTGTCCAGCAGGGATATATCCTTAAAGCCCATATCCATATCCAGGTCTACACCGGCCTCGATGACCTGTGTGGCAATGACCAGGACATCCGTAAGCACAAAAGCGTTGTTTTCATCCTTTTCGTTGATTTGCTTTAACAGATACTTTCGCTCCAGCTTGCTATCATCCCCTGTGAGTTCCACTACCATTTTCCGATCTTTATATCGCATTTGCATCCTTTTGAAAAATTCTCTGGCAGACCGCTTGGTAATAAATTCAATCAGCACTCTGGCTTTCTCTCTTTGTCCAATCCTCTCACAAACGTGCCGTTCCAATTCATCCATGGTAATCGGTTTATATTTTAGAAGCTCAAAGTTAAGCTTCACCCGGTCCTTAAATACAGAGTTACTATAATATCCCTTTGTGCCCTTCAACAATTCCGTAAACACACTGTCCCTTTGGCAAAGAAGCTTGTCCAGTTTCGGCAGCGTAGCGGACATAATGATGAGCTTAAAATTCAACAGCTTTGCATATTTGTCTAAAAAACTGATGATTTCCATCCAGATATCATTTCTATAGCTTTGAATCTCGTCCAGTATGACTACACTGTTACATAAGTGTACCAAGGGAAAGCTGGCCTCTCTACCGGTTCCAAAAAGATAATTGAAGAAATTTACATGAGTCGTAATGACTACAGGATAATGAACAAATAACCGATCCAAATAGTATTTTTCATATAGACTCGCCTTCTCCATAGCATCATCACATTGTTTCAGCTCCTCCGGGGTAATTACCGGGGTGATGGAATTAAGAACGGCTGCTTGTACTGTTTCCCCAAACAGGTTGGTAAAAGTATCCTTGGTTTGATCCACCAAGGTATTGAAAGGAAATACGTAAAATATTTTGTTGATTCCTTTACAATTCCTTACCTGTTCCAGTGCAAGATTTATGGACACATTAGTTTTTCCGCTGCCTGTAGGTGCTTCCAGGTAAAATATATTGCTATCCAGATTGGCATGCAGGTTTTTTTCCGCTTCCAGAAAAATATCCGACCGTACTGCGTTGATTGGAGTCCGGGAAAAGTAATTTCTATTTTTGGCGTAGGCTTGAATGCCTTGATATATGCCTTTTTGGTGGTAACACTCCAGCAACTCATTTAACAGTACATCGTCAATAATCCCGAACTTTGGCGAATCCCCATTCATGTAAAAATAGGTGGCATAAAAATCGCAAGCGGTTAAGAGAGCGAATAGCAGGCGTGTTAATATGTAGAATTCAAAGGTATTTCCGCAATATTTATTGCAATCAGCTATAAACTCCAGGTCCAGAGCATGGATATCCTGTCCCTGCCAATCCATGAGATAGCCCGGCGCTTTGCGGATTCTTTCCTTCCACTCCTCCAAAATTCCTTCAAATTCCTCTATATCCTTTAAGTGAGAATGATGTCTTGAAATGATATAGGCAAATACATACATCATCCCACAAAGGAGAAACTTTTCCTCTTCACAGGGTATAGCATTCAATTTTCCGAAATAGATATCCATGTACAGAAGTGCTGACAATGCTGAATGGTCTGCATTTGAAATCTTTTCAGCTTCCTTTCCCAGCTTTTTCAAACTTTTCATCTTTTGAAGCTGAAAGGCAGGATTCACTTTACCCAGATCATGCAGATATACAGCATTGGCAAACAACTCCCACAATAATTCTCTTCCTTCTTCACTTAGTTTCCTTCCCTCCACTTTTATAGAAACAATGAGGTTCTGCAATACTCCTTCCAGTCCCTTAACCTGTAGAAGCTCTTCAAAGAACCGCCATACAGTGTCCATGTGCTGCTGTAGGGTTTCTTTATCCTTTCCCTCACAGGTGTGAGCAAAAATCTGTTTTGGATTTCTGAGGTGTTGAGCTGTAATATACCGTATTTCTTTTCTCAAATTGTTACCTCCTTTGTTTAAAGTTACATCCTATGTTTTGGTTCAACAATTGAAGCTTCAACTGTAACATTTTCTGAATTATTATTTAAATACATCCTATGTTTTGGTTCAACTGTTGCCCTCCAGATCAAAGCGGGAGGCATCCACCAATATTTAAATACATCCTATGTTTTGGTTCAACACAGCCGAGTACGTATTAATCAGACTTTCCACGTTTAATTT
Organism: Bacillota bacterium; assembly: GCA_023419605.1. Lineage (GTDB taxonomy): Bacteria > Bacillota > Clostridia > Acetivibrionales > JAEZXR01 > JAEZXR01. The sequence continues at coordinate 20,626 of JAEZXR010000084.1, forward strand.
AAATACATCCTATGTTTTGGTTCAACAAAGCGTTATATGCATAGCAGACAGCAGATACCTATATTTAAATACATCCTATGTTTTGGTTCAACACGCTTTTAGACCCGGCAGAGTTGAGCAATGTCAATTTAAATACATCCTATGTTTTGGTTCAACAGGCCTAGTAGTGAGGAAGGTAACATATTTAAGCGATTTAAATACATCCTATGTTTTGGTTCAACTACAGCAAAATAGGGCTTTAAAAATTCAGTCCTCTTCTGAACTCCTGATATTATCCACCTTTCAGCATTTTTTACCAAGTGGCACCCCTCTACACAGGAAACTCTCCTCTTATAGCTTCAACCCAGCCGTTTTAGCTACTCCTGCGCCTTTTTATGTGACCAGCCACTTGGTACTATAGAAACTCAAGAACCTCTCCGTCACAGCAGTAAAAACACCCTTCCCTTTCCAGCGCCTTTATCCTATGATTGGTAAAGCACAGTTCTCGGAATTCATAAGCATTGCACTCTCGATTTAGGGAACAAGGCATAAACTCTCTGTACATAAAACTCTTCCCTTCGCCAAACCGGGGAGAATTTCCCATCTTTATTCCATCCAAGACAAACAAGGAATGAATTCGCGTTACTTCTTTCACTGCCTCCAACTGTACCTCCAGACCATTTGAAATCAACGCAGGATGGTCATTTTTCCCGAGGTAGGGTATGTATACACACTGACCTGACAAGATAGAATTCCACAGACGGGTAAAAAGTTCTCTTTCCACCGAACCGTCATCCAGAAGCCATATCCTCCATTCAGGCTTTTCCAGCCACTGCTCCCTTACGATCAGATTTCCGCCCTGCTCCATACTGGCGTAACCTACACTGTTGTTAAACTGCTGAATCTTTTTCGGGAAATAGCCCTTGTCACCCTGGGGCTGAATGGCAACCTTTAATGATTGCAATTTTTCATAGAACTCCGGGAACACTACTTCTTGAGCCTCACTTTTTCGCTGCAACTGCATATTCTGGGCATTATAGCCTCCCAGTCCTGTCACCGCTCCTAGAAGTCCCAGCAACGCTACCTTATGTATGTTATTATAGGTAAAATACGCATAGGCGTTCACGTCCGGTTTTTTAAAGAACGCAGTTTCTCCTGAAAGCTGAAATTGTAATGCTCTCATGCAATCACTTCTTTCGTGAACAAATTCATCTTGGTTGCACTAAAATCCGACTTCACCTCTGTAGTGTAAGGGTTATAATAAAGCTCTATTTTTTCGATGGCTGCTTTCACCCGGTCCGTGCAGAGAACTCCCATTTTACTCAGGTCGATAATTCCTTTTCCATCAGCCCTATAAAATTCTACATATTGGGCCAGGTCGGGCAAATACAGCTTTTCACCTTCCTTTAATTCAACAAACAGCGCGAACTCATTTTCGCAGCCGAATTTACTATTGGTGTTATACGCTGTAGCAGCCACCAGTGCCGCCTCCTTAAACTTTTCATAAGCTTCCAGCGTATAGCCCTCAAACCCTTCTGCGATTCCTTTATAGTCATCATAATTCTGCGGGTTCACAGAGAAAGGGTAAAAATAATGGGCTTCATCACAAACAATCTTCTTACCGATACTGGCTTGCTGCCGGTCTTCTCCGTCTTTGCCGTTGGGGTTCCTAAAGGGAGAAAGGATATCCTGTACCTCCACGCTGGCACCCATAAATTTGTTAAAACCCTGCCCAAACTGAACTGCCCCGGTAATGCCAATGTTTTGTCCCTCCTCGGCAAAAGTAGCACCAAAGTTCATAACATCTACGGCACTGAAAAGATTTTTTAAAACCTCTCTTGTAGGGGTTTTGGCATCGACTTTCTCTTCGAAAAGTTGCTGGTACCTCTCCTTTAGCGCTCGGGGAATCATTTTCTGCTCTTTTTCATTAATGGTATAGGAACGGGTATAGATTACCTTTTCCCCCTGGCGCTCCCACAGCTTTTTCATGGGAAATTTCAATGCCTTATCACTTCCAAAAATCTCTCCATTACCTGTGGTTTTGGGATTTCCCGTAAAATCAGCATTCCAATTGGCCATGACCGCCTTGATACCGATTACTCCATACACTCTTTTATTCATCTGCATCTTCATCACCCTTTCTTCCCTCTGTCGATTTTTTCTCCGCTTTAGTATACATAATGTTATCTATCATGAGCCCTGCATAGAACATATCCATAAATTCCTTCGCATCGGAATTAGGCGCATATCCTTGAACAGCACCAAATGCACGACTGAACCTATAGTTGTTCATGGAAATCTTATGCTTGTATGCATTAAACAACTGTTGAAGCTTCTTCTTAAATTGGTCTCCATTGTTTGCTCTCAAAAACGGTTCTATCAGATCAAAGTTCTTGTCTTTTGACTCGCTTTGCGAAGCCAGATACCGTGCTAATTGGCCGCACATAAAATAAAATTCCTCATCATTTTCACAAGCTACGACTTCAGTTTCCTGCGAGAAAAGTTTTTCCTTCCATGTCTTATTCATCTGTGTAATCCGGTCGCCCATTCCCATCTTCCCTTCTTCCTTAAAAAAATAATCCAAATATGAAATTCTTAAATTAAAAGCTCGTCGAACTTCTTTGAACCGTTCTGTACCTGTCCCCTCCACCGTATAGAGTAGTTGCTCCCGAATCAGTTGGGAGCTCACTTTGTCAATCAACCCTTTTAGCTGTAGATCGATTCCCAAACTGAAATAGTTAAAAAACCCTTCGCGGCTTATGGCAAAAAGGGATTGCATGGTTTTTGTAAATTTCCCCTCTACTATATCCGGTATTGTATTTTTAAAGTACCCCTTCATCTTATCTGCAAAAAAGTATTTGCTGGTGATACTTTGAAGAGCTTCCAGTGTTATAATGATTTTTATATCCTCTATAAAGCGTTCTCCTGCTATTTCTTTTGAAATCTCTGCTGCATTCTGAAGCTCAAATTTAGTCTGGGAAGAATAAGAAGGAATATAGTCAAAATCTTCAACCACAGCTTCTTTCCCTTTTGTAGCATAGATACTGTATAAAGGCTTATTTTCCTGTTTTTCAGGTGTACTTCTGTCAAAAGCAAATTCCGGTGGAACATAGATTTCCCAGTTGGGCTGCGCCATGAGCCAGTCAAAAAACTTCTGTGTCAGTACCGCTTCTTCCACTGTAATTCTATAGGGGATACGGCATTTCATGGTTTTAAGCTCTAAAAAAGGTTTCTTCGAGTTCGTACCCATGTTGCTATTGGATAACCCTGTCATCCGACCATCAATCATTTCATTGTAGTCATTCTTATTAAAAACCCGGGGAATAATGAATTTTTCGAGTTCCCTTCTATATTCTTCTTCCGGAGCATCGAAGAACACTTTCACATAGCCCTTAGAAATCTCCGAGGACTTTACCAGTGCGATTAGCTCTTCCATATGTTTTAACAGATATTCACCGTTCTGTCGTATCCGATCCACGTTGACAGGATGAAATTTCTCCGCGAAATACTCTTCCAGCATTTTCTTTACTTCTTTTGTTCCTTTGAATTTCTTCGCCGGGTCTTCCAACAGTTCGAAGTACTGCTCTATCGACTTGTTTATCTCTTCCGTGCTCAAAGGAGTCTCCCCAACCTGAGGAAAAATATCTCTTTTAATAAACAGTGTCAGGAAGTTATTGCTATGTATCTTTTTGCCGGGGTCTACAGGTTTGTTCATGTCAAATAGGATACTGTAATAATCCCTTACTTTAAACCATTGATAGAGCGGGTGCTCCAGTTCCATGTCGTCCTGCTTTTTTTTGATAACCAGGGACTCTGGCTCTCTGTCCGGATGTATCTTGATGTAGAGTCCTTCTTTTGGCTTATACCAGTCCAGAATCAGCTTGTCCTCTTGCTGCTCATAGGCTTTGCCAAATAAATTTACCAAATCCTTTATCATGCGATACCTTTACCTCCTCCCTCTTATTTTGCAGCGCAAAAACCCAATCCTAAAGAGCCTTTCTCTAAAAGCCCTGTAGCCATGGCGCAGAAGGCCAACTTTTGAGAAGCGTCTTCCGGATTAATTTGAAGTTTGAATTTGTTCGTAATCAACGTGGTATTCTTGTATTTGAGTGCCAGAGGTTTATTGTTCAGTATTTCCATGTGCTGTATAAAGTTTTGATTGGTTTCGAGGCTGGTACCGTAGAATTGTTTGTACTTTTTCAACAAGTTTACATGCATTCTTTCCTGGAGCAGAAGGATATCATCCTGGGGAGTCCAATGCCTTCCTTCTACAGTGCATATGGCAGGTGTAATGGTGGTTAGCTCAGAGATAAATCTGTATTTCTGTTCTTTTACTTCGCTCGCCAGTACCTTAAACTCCTTCGCAACAGCAGGGAGCAGTTCCTTTAGCTTGTCCACAAAGCCTTTTTCAAGACTTCTTATGCGTATCAGGTATATTCGTCCCGCCTTATAAACCTTGTCCTGTTCTGCTGGGTAGGGGTAGGAGAAGGTGTAGAACTTATATCCGTTGGCAGCATGTTTCTGCGCTAACTCTGGATCTAAAAGCATGGCTCGATTAATAGTATTGGAGACTATTTCTCCCGCTTGAGTGAAGTGGATGTCTGCATGCAGATATACTGTAATGCAAACTTCATGATATCTCATTTTTTCACCTCCTTTCAGCCCTATTTAGTCCAAAAACCATTTCTAATATATAATGCCTTTCTTTTCAGCTCCTAGCAAACATCATTTGCATGATATAGCCGGATAGTCACTTCCGCTATAAAACTGTCTGATTTTTCATTTTGATTTAACCTTTTATAAAGTTCATTTCTATAGTACTTAATTTCGTTTTTCGTGTAATTTTTACTTTGGCTTGTACTTGAATCATAAGCATCATGGTGATGAAAACAAAGATATGCAAGGTTTTCCTCTGCATCATTCAAACAATTCTTATCCAAATGCGCAATCTGTCCTCTCTTCTCTTCTAAGTCCCCATTTAATCCGTAACACAATACACACCTTCTTTTAGAATTTGTTAATACATAATTTTCTGCATCGGGAGATAGCTTCTTTCTTCTCACCACTTCCACCCTCTTTAATTCTTCTTAGATTTTCTTTTATTTACTTCATAAATCGCAGTATTTCACATTAGTAAAGCAGAGTCCTATGGGCATGTTTTCTAGGTCTACATATTTATGGATGTACAAGGGTAAGAGAGAATAACTGTCACTTTGTTCAGCTATTTTGGCCTTCCTTTCCACATGATCTCCGGTTGCCAACCTCTTAAATCTACCTGGGTCATTGCCCTTAATTCCTTCGTTCCGCATGTCCATGAGGTGGATGTTAGTCAAGCTCTCACACTGGATCTTCGTCCTTATGGTGAAAATTCATCCCAACTATCCGGCTCTTCTTTTCAATGTTCCATACCTGTACTTATGCATTTAATCCTTTACTTTAAGCAACCTGTAAAGCTATTGGCCTTACTATGTCATTCATCATCTTTTGTGGATCATAGGCTGTCTTTTTCGTTAGTATAGCGAAAAATATCCGTATTAACTTGTTACTGAGTGCAACAAGCGATTGCATCTTCTTTAGCGGATTTTTATCCCTTGTTGTGTAGTGCTCATGCAATTGCCGGAACTCTTTGTTCTTGGAAAGCAACGGCATAATCCCAAAGTTCAGGTAGTACCGAAGTCGCTTTCGCCCTCGTTTACTTATCCTTGTTTTTCCCTTCTGTTTGCCCGAACTGGTCTCTTTCAGATTGAGTCCGGCTAGTTTTTGGATCTGGCGTGGATGCTCAAATCTCTTAATGTCACCGACTTCCGACACAAATCCCGCTGCCAGCATAAGGCCTACTCCCTTGATTTCAAGGAGTTTATCAAAACCAGGAATCTTCATTGCCAGTTCCTCTATCAATGCCATTACCTTTTCATATTGCCGGAGTTTCTGCTCATAATCCTCTAGAAGTATTTCAAGTTCATTAAGGCCTGCTGCCATTCCCTCTTTCATTCCTATGGACTGTTTTGCAGCCTCTACAAGTTTAACTGCCCGCTTAACTCCAACTGCTCTTAGTTTTTGTTTCCGCCAGCTTGCTACGATTCCTTCTATTCCCAGAGAAAGTACATGGGAGGGAGTAGGATACTCCTTAAGTGCGGTTAATGCAGCTTTACCTTCCCAATCACCAAACACATCTTCAAACTCAGGGAAGTAGATACATATCCATCTTTTTATCTTGTTCTTCGTTGCATTTTGCTGTTTTACTATGCTCCACCGGCTCTCCATGGCGATTCGCAGTTCACTGTAGATACCTTCCGGAATATATGGCTCAATATATCTACCATCTTTCACCAGCATTGCAATGGTTTTGGGATCTTTTCTGTCCGTCTTGCTGGGAGTTCCATCATCAAGCTCCTTGCTCTGCTTCACGTGGTACGGATTGACTAGTACAATCCGCATTCCCATCTTTCTAACATATTGTCCCAGGGTAAACCAGTAGTGGCCTGTCGGCTCCATTCCAATTACAATATGGCTCATAGCATGTTTTCCTTTGAGTTCCTCTGCCCAGGCAACGAACTTCTTAAATCCTTCAGAATCATTTCTGAAAATTAACAGCTTGCCTAATTCTAAACCCCTGTAATTGAAAACTCTGGCGTAACGAGTCTCACTTCCGATGTCAATTCCTACAACTAAAGTTTGTTCTGTGATTTGCAAAATCTTATCATTCTGGTTATACTTCATATTAGGTACCTCCTGTAGTTTTGATTTTGTGCTTTACTTGGTCGTTTCGCACAATCATATTTTACTGGGAGGTACTTCTTTTTTCAAAGGTCATTTTGTTTCATTACAGGAATGCTCTCCTTTTCAAATAATAAGCTTCCTATGGATTTACTCAACTCCAAAATAACTCTCGTGTAATATTATAATAGTACATAACGAGATTAAAGTAAATAGCCTTCCGTAAAAAATTTACAAAACTTTCAAATTGAATATCCTTATATTTAATGCTATAATAACCTGCAGAACCTAAACACTATTTGAAGTGTATTTAAATTGCAAAATTATCATAGGTAATTAACTATGAACCTAAACACGAAGTGTACCTTTTCATTCCTTTCAAAGACAAAAGAACCTGATTCCTTCCGCTATCTACGAAAAGAATCAGGTTTTTTTACTATTAGTAATACGCCTCCCTGTTTACTGTTCAATATACTTCCCATGCCCTGCATCCTAAAAGAATAACTTCCAGAAAAGCTCAAACGTCTGGAAGAAACGCCTTTATTTAACCTAGCACTTTCTCCAGGTTATTTTTACCTAGGGCATTATTCGTGAAGTATAATCCACCATATTCTGAACAAAAGCTTCAGCGTTTACTATTTTATAGTATTGAGAATCTCTTTCCAAATATGAACTTTGTGCAGTGTCCATTCTAACCGAGATCAATTGAGAAAATGGGATGTCCTTCCCTTCAAAAAAAACATTGATATATTGGTCGGAAGGGACAGGAGAACTGCCTACCAGTGTTCTCGACACACTCCTGATAAATTTTTGCTTTTCGACTAATTCTTTTATTTCCTTTACCTGTTCCAAATCTACAATCTTATAAATTTGGCCATTTCTATGAAGCGTAACCGTTAACTGCTTCTGCTCATGAAGTTCCATACTGGAAGGAACATAGAAAATAGTTATTAGTGCTATCATGCCAAGAAGTATAAAGATGGCAAATATTCTATGTATCTTTGGCTTTCCTTTGATTAGACTATAGATAGTATACAGCAGGATAAAAGGCAATAATAACATTAACAGCAATATGGCAATATTAATGATTTTGACCATCGTACTACTCCTTCTCACACAGTCTAGGCAAATACATACATCCTAAAACATTACACTTTACCACTGCCCCAAATTATCACATAATGGAACAAGTCTAAATAGACTTGTTCCATTATGTTACTCAGAATGAAATTGATTTATCATGTACCGTAAAGTTTACATATTCAGTCCAGGGGTTTCCAAACCAATACAACGCTTTATCCTTAGGATTAGCATCATTTGGAGTTTGGTATGTCGTATAATCATATTTTCTTTCCGTGGTTGACCTTCCTCCACTATTGGTAACGTAATACTGATACGTATCTACAAAATGAACATATACACGCTGAGTTACTGCCCCAAGCAAATACTGCCCCCCGGACTCTACATATGTATATTTTGTATTGACATCATATCTAACATTAATTTGTATTTTGTCTTCGTATTCTCCCCCGATTGGACTATATCCTATTAAATCAATAAAAGTCTCGAGAGCACTCTTTGCTTCATCAAATAATGCAACTGCAGGTGCCAAAGTTTTAGAAACAGCACCGACTGCTTTCATCCCATAAGTGTATAAGGCTCCCGCAACAGCTGTCGCTTTAATTCCCTTTTCAACATCTTTCCAAGTTGTTTCAATTGTAGTGTAATATATTAGATCTTCCTTGAAATTTCTCCCCTGATAAACATAATATGTAGTCTGCATCGCCATCGTACCGACTCCAGCAATTTGTTTAGGTGTAGCCGCTGTGTACATAGTCACTGCCGCTTGTGTATTATTGCTTTTAATTGCATCCTCTGACCGTTTACAAATATCCCTTTTCACTGCATCATCAAAATTATATGCTTCTAAGATATTCTTAATCGATGCTTGATCAATTAGTTGTACATTCAATCTTTTGACTCTAAGTAATGTTTTCTCATCAATATAGGACAAATATGTTCCATCATCCAATTGATATACTCCTTCTTCTTCCACGAGAGTCGCTATTTCAGTTCCAGCGTCTAAATCAGATTCTTTGCAAATCTTATATTCACCATGCCCTAGATGAATTACTTTGAGCTCATTTTTAAATCCATTACTTGCCCTCTCTTCTACATCAGCCGCCGATGATGTTGTAGGGATTGCCAAGAACATCAAACATATTACGAGTAAAAAACTAAACAACTTACGCATGATAAAACCTCCGTGTATTAAAATAATTCTCTTAAAACCGTTATGTACTTTTGATATTTGCGTTCTAAAATGTGAGCTTTTTCTTAAGATTCCTAATCATAAACTATACAAATACTTCAAAAGTTTAAGATTCTATCATTATGCAACAAAAAATTTTCTAGTGTTGATTAAACTAAATTTTTTATCGGACCGATTGCATCTACACTTAAATTGATCAACTTGTCATAAGTTACTTAAAGTATAGATTACTTTTACTATGTCTACTTTTAAGTATCCCTGTTACAAAACCCCTTATTTTTAAGTTGCTGATACAATCTATTCTACCTGAAATTATCTTAGCATGTTTAATTTTCAATTTACATTTCAAGTAATTTTAAAATATTGTACTTTCAAAAATCAAGTCTTTAGTTAAGGCCATAACTATTAGTATTATAATAACACAGTGATTTCCTCCAGTAAACAATATTATTATAAAATTACTAAATTGTAATAATTTTGAATATCCTGTTTCATTTATCATAACTAGCGTTGTGCATTGAAAAGTAAATAATTGTCTTACCAATAAAGTGGTAAAACAAAAGCATAAGAAGCCCGAATGTAGTAATTTTAAATTGACTAGAAACAAAACTATGTCCACGGGGGGTTAATCTCATTCTTGAGATAATAATAAAACAAAGCAAAGAGATAGCAAATTGTATAAATATGCCAAATTTACCTTATTCTGAGGCTTTGCGTAACCATATGGTTCACATGGTCTCAGGCATTATTTCCACCGAAGGAAACAAAAATGTTTCTACAATCTATTCAAAGCATACCTGTAACCGGTATCGGAGCTGTGGCTCCAGGTTTCTCGGAGAATACAAATAGAGCAACGGGTATGTGGACTACAAGAGCATAAACCACTCTCTTCATCATGTCCGAAACACTATATCTGATGGGGCTGTTGGGTTTCTCATTATAGACGACTCTTTGAGCAAAAAAGACAAGTCTACAAAAAATATTGAGGGCCTCGACTATCACTACTCCCACAGTGATGGAAAACCATTTGGTCTCATTGCTTAGCTATTTCTCATTACAAAACCTCCGAATACTCCCTGCCGCTTAACTACAAGCTTTACCTTAGAGAGCAATTCTTTGGCTCCAAGGCCAAAAAGCTTTTCAGGGACAAGCAGCAGCTTGCTATGCAGCTCATGGATGAGTTTTTACCGGTTACAGAAACAACGTACTCGTTGGCAGATGCCTGGTACACGTCAGGAAAACTGATGCTTCACGCCCTTAGCAAAGGGTATCATACCATTGTAAGAATTAAATTCAATCGGGCAATCTACCCTGGCGGCATTAAAACAAATGTCAAGGAATTCTCGATCTTTATACGTGAGGAAGAAACCTGCCCAGTCACAGCAAGAGATACTACCTATTACGTCTACAGGTCCGAATGCAAAATCAATGACCTTGAAAACGCCGTAATCCTAATTTGCTGGGGCAAAGACGATTTATCCGACAAACCGGCATTTATTTTAAGTACGGATGTTAGCCTTACCACCTCCGAGATTCTTACGTATTATCAGAATGGCTGGGATATTGAGGTCAGTTATCGGTACCATAAAAACTCTCTGGGATTTGATGAGTATCAAGTAGAGTCTCTAACCTCCATCAGGCACTTCTGGAGTATGGTTTTTATGACCTACACATTCCTGGAACTTTTCAAGGCCTCGAACGAGAAATCCCCAAAACTTCAAAACATTGGAGATACCTTGGGGTGCTTCCGCAAACAGCACTTGGTGAGTATTGCCAAGTTCGCATATACTTATGCCACTAAAGGGGTAAATCTCGATGCTATTATTGCAAAATTAGGGATAGCTGCATAAATATTTACATTTTACTGCACAACACTAACAATTTAAGAAAATTTAAATACATCCTATGTTTCGGTTCAACCATTTTTGGCATTCCATTTACACCCCTTCTTTCTAATTTAAATACATCCTATGTTTCGGTTCAACCTAATTTCAAATGGATAAAACTTGGATTTATCAGGATTTAAATACATCCTATGTTTCGGTTCAACTCCGGCTGCCCGTTTTTTAGCAGTGGCCCCCATGATATTTAAATACATCCTATGTTTCGGTTCAACACGGAGAATTGAGAGCCAATATAGGCAAGCAATCCGATTTAAATACATCCTATGTTTCGGTTCAACTACTTCTATCTCCTTCGAGTCCTTCTCTTTCTCCTGATTTAAATACATCCTATGTTTCGGTTCAACTTTACTTGCAATCATTTCAATGTATCCTATAGTAGCTATTTAAATACATCCTATGTTTCGGTTCAACGAAGAAAGAAATGCCAAAAGGGTGGTATACTCCAGGATTTAAATACATCCTATGTTTCGGTTCAACAATATAGAAAGCCCATTATTTACACCGCCGTTCAGATTTAAATACATCCTATGTTTCGGTTCAACATATATTTTGTGAATTGGATGGAAGTGTTGCCCTTAATTTAAATACATCCTATGTTTCGGTTCAACGTATTAAAAGATGCTATTCATTCTGGGTTTACACCATTTAAATACATCCTATGTTTCGGTTCAACACCTTGTTGGCTCCGTCGTAATCTCCCTGGAAATTTAAATACATCCTATGTTTCGGTTCAACCTTCGTAACCAAATGTATATTTACATTTCGAAGCCAATTTAAATACATCCTATGTTTCGGTTCAACATAGTAGCGGAGGCCGTTTCTAATATATTTAAGCCATTTAAATACATCCTATGTTTCGGTTCAACCTGGATTATCCCATCCAAAGTTCGCCTTGCAATAGAATTTAAATACATCCTATGTTTCGGTTCAACGGGGATTGCAGCTCTGCCGGGGAAACCAAAACAGAAAAATTTAAATACATCCTATGTTTCGGTTCAACAGACCTTATTTCAACCTTTTGCAGTGGGCCTATGTAATTTAAATACATCCTATGTTTCGGTTCAACTGAAACTGGTCTGCTTATACTCTTGCAAACGAGATATTTAAATACATCCTATGTTTCGGTTCAACCGAACATGACCGTTCGTTGTTATTTTAAAAGTTCTATTTAAATACATCCTATGTTTCGGTTCAACTACAGTAAAATAGCAGTTTCAGAGTTTGACTCAAACCTCCTAGCCCCTTACTTTCAAGCATTTCCCTAAAAATTTACCAACCGCCCGGCCCAACTTCCACAAAAATCATTTTTCCGCCTACACCCCTTTATTTTACCACTCTCTACGGTTTTTGTCATCAAACCCGGTTGGTAAAATCTACACCTACAGCTGAATATGTAACATAGAAAACTATAGATTACCAAAGAAAAGATAGTTTGCGTAAACGAAGGTTTTTGCTTTTTGCACCTTTTTATAAAGTAGAATCGTTGCTTCAGCTGAGATGCATCCTCCTCACCTTCTAAAATATTTCATAAAAAAACATAAATATATAATTACCTAAGTTTTGTACAAATGACTTAGATGCTATTTGTAAAATGCTTTCCAGTAATATATTAGGCTCAGTCCCAAAGTTTACCGATATTTCACTGGAATAAAAAGCCTAAATGTATTACTCATCATATTTTAAGAAATATTTACAGCCAAAGGCTGCACTGAACCTTGGAAACTCCATAATATAACATTAAATTCCAGCTAGGATGTTGTAAACAATGATAGCTGCTCATACTTGGGTTGCATGCATTCTACAAACTTTCGGGCTAAAGCACTGATATGTGGAAGTGTAACTTCAATGGTATCAGCCCTTCTCCTTACCGCTGCCACAATAGAACCCAGTTTCTCTACCAATGTTTTAGTGCCTACACCTTCAAGCTTTGTTTCTGACAACAGGGTAGATTTAAACCACGATATCAGGTTATGTGTGATGAACACAATCCAGAGAAAAGCATGGATTCCATCGAATTTCCTGGTTCTAAGGTTTTTGATATGGTACACATTCTTGCAACTCTTGAAGAAAGCCTCAATGGTCTGTCTTTTGTTGTAGAAATGGAACATCTCTATAGCAGACATTTCTTGAAGGGATACGTTGGATACAAGCATGGTATATTCGAAATCGCCCTTTCTGGTAAGGGTTCTTACTATGATATGACGTAAGCCATCGGTGACGGGAAGCTCGAATACGTCTACACAGCCATCGACTTCTTCCCAGTCTGATTTTTTGATACCTTTGGCTATGTTAGTAGGCCTCACGGTAGAAAATGCTTTTGCCACAAATAAAACCCTGTGACGGATATTCTTGATATTATCATCAGAACCGTAACCACTATCCATCCTCAGTATGAGCCTATTGTCCTTCGCAATATCACGAAGCTTTACCAGTGCATCTTTAACAAGATCATCAAATCTTGCACCACAGTGAGTATTCCCAGAATCCAAGTATAGAGAAATTGTTTCACTGGCTTCACCACCACAGAAGGCGGCGGACAATTGATAGCCCTTCTGGTTTTTCTTCTTTGAGAAATAGCCTTTTTGGGCTACCTCGTAAGTTTTACCGTTGGCGATAAGACCTGATTGGTCTATATCCACCACGACAAAATCTGCGGAAGATAAGCACTGGGCATTCTGCATGAACATTTGGTGATGTACACTTTTTAGTTGATCAACCCCTTTATTGTCAATCCTGCGGATCAAGTCATTCACTTGAGATTGGTCAGGAAATCGATCCATATCAAACATATTGGCGGCAACTGTGTCAGGCACAAGCTTTTCATTGATGTCTGAGGTGTACCTGCAACCGATGACGACAGATAACAGCAAGGTGATCATCTTTTGGTGCACCGAGTAGTCAACTTCTTTCATTTTAACTTTGACCTGTTCTAAAAGATTAAGAGCACCAGTTGTTTGAGAGAATTTGATAAACGCAACAAGCCATGCAGAAGTTTTTTCCTCTTTAAATTCACCTGTGGTAAATGTTATACTTTTCATAGGTGAAACCCCCTTCGTTATTGTTTTTGTTAGCACTTAACAACTTCGACAGGGAATGGCTTTCACCTTTTGTTATATTATGGTGTCCAATATATTACATTTTCAAGGTTCACGTTTGTACGAAACTTACGTA
>JAEZXR010000098.1 GCA_023419605.1 Bacillota bacterium
TACCCGCCGGTAAAAACCTCGGGCTGGCTGCAATACACGCCTGCCGCTCCTTTTATGCCGTAGGTCTTTATTCTTCTATTGGTTTAGAATTTCAACAGCCTTTGTATATTGACGGTCAATGAGATCAAGAATCATCTCCATTTTCTTATTCAGCATGGCTCTTGTTGCATCATCTAAGACTCCGGTTTCCTCAAGTTCCGTATCCTTTTGAAAAACCTTCAGCGCTGCCGCCGTTTCGTCATCCATGAGGGTGTCCGCCTTTGTGATCTTGTATCCCAACAGGCTGAGGATCATTTCCCCGCTATAGACATCCTCTACGGAAGGTTTTGTAATATCTCCCGCGCTGCTGGAGAGCCTTTTCAGGTTTTTCATATCCACGCTTTCGCCAAGTTCCAGGTTTTTTACTGCCACATCCGGAACCAATCCCTGCTGATCGATCATTCTTCCGTTGGGCGTATAGTATAACCCGGTTGTGATCTTCGTCCACCCGATAACATCTGCCATCAAAGGGGTAATCTCGTGCTCATACAGATCATAGGCATCTACCAGTTTTACCCCCAGCTGCTTCCCATATCTTTCATAGGCTTCCGGGGTAAGTAAAGGAAAAATATCCTGCACTTTAGCCTTTCCAAAAGTCTTAGCCCCTACCAGAGTTCCGGCTTTTGTGTCCTGTATGGCTCCCGCCAGAACCTCCGAAGCACTTGCAGAATTCTCATTCACCAGTACCACCAGTTTGTATTTCGACTTCTCCAGTTCTGAGAGGTATTCGATATCCGGTTTATTTTCATCCTTAAAGTCAAGCTTGGTGATAAGCCCTCTAGGAACAAAACGCTGTGCAATTTGTACGGCCTGCACTACTTCTCCCCCCGGATTGTCCCGCAGATCGAGAATGAGCCTGGTTACACCCTGCTTGTCCATTTCCTCCAATGCCCGGTTGATAAAGTTTGCAGCGTTGGAACCGAACATATCCAGCTTGATATAGCCGATTCCGTTACTGACGGAATATGTACCCGGATCCAGCACAACGACCCCACGCTCTATGGTGATCTTTGTAATGGCTTTGTCGCCCTCCCGGACAATTCCCAGAACAACAGATGTACCGGCTTTGCCCTTAACCATTCCACTGATCTGGGTGGTATTCAGTCCCTTTATGTCTTTACTGTCCACCTCTATAATCCTGTCATTCAGGAACAGTCCTGCTTTCTCGGCCGGAGAACCCGGAATTACACCGGCAACTTTTATATAGTCACCGTCCTTCTCCATGGTGATTCCGATTCCTTCATAGCTCCCTTCCATCTCACTAAAGAAACTGTCTGCCTCTTCGTTTGTCCAATAAGTTGTATAAGGGTCCATGGTACCCAGCATCCCTTTTAGTGCACCTTCAATGAGCTGGCTGTCGCTTACCTGCCCATTGTATTTCTGTTTGATCATATCCATAACTGATTTCAGGTACTCCACGCTTTCCGTGGAAGCCGTATTGGCCGCCTGGGCATTTACAGCCACAGGCCGAGCAACATTGGTAAATAAGAGAACCAGACACACTAGCAGGATTCCCCTTGTTTTCTTTAGCACAAAACCACTCCTTACTTTATTCCCGGCCTATGCACATAAGCAACCAGCCATTTATTTATGTATATAGTAGCACAACTGCAATAAAATGGCGACTCGTAAAAGCCGCCATTTTCATAGTTTTTCCAATCTTCCTTATTGATAGGCTACGATTCTCTCCCTGTAGTCCTTCCTTATATCTTCACGCATATAACTGATAAACCGGTTGATCATAGCAGCAGCCTGACCTTTTGTAAGCCTTTGATCCGGATTCAGATACCCACGGGTATCTCCTTTTATAAGGCCGATTTTCTGGGCTACATAGGCAGCTCTCCGTGCATAGTCCGGAATCTGGTCATTATCCTTGAAGGTAGTGACGGGATGCAGCCCCGGTGCAATACTCTCCAAACCGATGGCTTTTATAAATACCGTAATGGCATCCGCCATGGTCAGATGCTCTTCCGCACCAAAGGTTCCGTCCCCTTTGCCGGCAACCATTCCTCGTTTATAGGCGCTGTCAATCTGTGCAAAATACTTGCTGTTTACCGGCACATCCGTAAAGGGAGATACGATTTCCTCCTTTTTCGGCTTTGTTCCGGTTACAGGCCGGGTAGGGCCGGTAGTGGCCGTCGTATCCTTCGGCACCTCCTTCGCAGCTTCCACCATGGCAGCGATGAACTCGGCCTTTGTTATATACTCATCCGGATTCAGGCTTGTACTGTCTTCCTTGAATATTTCCAGACTGTACATGGTCTTGATATCCTCTTCTGCCCAATGTCCCCGCAAATGAGAAATATCCGGTACGGGAAGCCTCGTTTGCTGCGGAAAGCTCTCCAGTTTTAAGGTCTTTCTGCTTTCCAGGATGACGTCGGTGGCTATACCCTTGGAATCGAATTCCGGAAGCCGTGAAGTATACTCCATGATGCTGCTGTTGAACTGGCTTTGTACATATCCTCCTTCAAAACTGATGACCTGCGGATCATTCTGCACATATTTCACACGCTTTGAAGTGGTGGAAGATACCGTAACCGATGCCGTTCCGCCCCAGGCTTCCGTTTGGCCATCGGCAACGTCCTTCGCCTGGACGATATAATTGATGATCTGGGCCTCTGCCGTTCCCCAGTATTGATCATATCCATAGTAATTTCCTGTTGCCTCTACCGTGATTGTAGTCCCTTCCGTCGTCCCGGTCTGGTACTCCTTTTTTCCCCAGGTATTGCCCGCAAAATAATTCACGGCAGGCCTCGGGTCTATCAGGTTTGATTTGCTGAAATCGTAATTTGTCAGCGTATACGTTTTACCGCCGATTCGTACAATCTCCGAAGGCTTCCCTGTGAGGGTCGTTGCCTCTACCGTCTGGCCGTTCGGCTTTTTGGTAATTTTCGTACTATAATTCAGGATTCGGGTAAGGGTCGCCTGTTTCTCCATATTTTTCAAGCTGTAGGTATAGGTAGTGGTCACCAGATCCTGTTTGGTAGATTTCTTAACTACCACTGTCCCGTCAAATACCACAGGCTCACCTGTTACAAAGCTTACCTCCTGGTATTGCATTACAGTCTTTCCCGGAGCCTCTCCCGAGGAGATGCCCCCTTCATATCCACTGTCCCCCTGCTTTGCCTGAACAGCCACAGGTAGATGGAGTCCTACTGCTACAGTAAGGCATAATGCCAATTTGAAAATCCTTTTCATGTGTAAACCCCCAGTTTTGCTTTGTACCTTCATTTGCAAAAGAATAATTTACTATCATTGTAATTCTTTTACGGCATCTTAGTTTTCTACAAATAGGATGTAAGCCTCTCCTGTTGTTGTATTGTCCTTCTTGACGGCCCGAATCCGGTCTCCCTTTTTCAGTTCCGACGCAGTAATCACTTTTCCTTCTTTAATAACGATACTGTTTTTCAGAAGGGTAAGGGTAATTTCATTACTATCCTTCCATAGGTAGTTATAAGGATCATAGACCTTTGCATTCCACAGTTTGATGTCCGTTCCGCTTCCCGTTGCGTAGATTTCCCCCTTGATATTGAAGGGATTGGTGAAAGGAGCCGTACTTACCAGCAGCGCCTCTCCATCCTTGGCAACGATATAAACGGTCTTGCTCAGGAAGCTTCCCTGCCCATAGGTAATAAAATCCCTTGGATTCACTACGCCGCTGTTATCCAAAATCCGGGTGTTGTAGGTCATGCTGAAGGTCTTCGGAGTGTTCCAGTAGTTCCATTGGAGATTATTGAGTTCTGAGAAGGATTCCACGGTAAAGTCCCGGCCGTTGTTAATCTGCTTGATCCTTCCCCTGTACACCTGCAGGGTATTGGGGGCAAACCGCTCACCGATATTGACAATCCCGGCATACAGCTCCCCGTTGGTATTGCTTCTGCTGGCAACTACGTAGGCTGCATCATTGCTTTTAATGCTGCTTCCGGACACCAGCTTTCCGTCCTTGACTACAATCGTCCCTTTTGAGTATTTGATGTTTTTGCTTTCCCTGTTCAACGTAAACTGTCCCAGGCTCTGTCCGATGCCTGCAACCGTATCATCATAAACCACAGGAATTTCGGCATCCCGGCTGTTTCGGAAGGAAATCACTACCACTTTTTCCGCTCCGCCGTAATCCTTCTCCACGGCAATATAAGCCTGGCTGTCCCGAAGCATCTGGTTTACCTTACCGGTATCAATCCCCTGATTGTCCAGGTAGATTTGGCTTCGCTCCGCTAAAGGAATGCTGGTAAAGCCTTTTTGGTCAATCCGCTGCCACCGGTCCCGGTTCAGGACTTCCACATTTTGCAATACCACGCTGTTGGAAACCTCATCGATATGGGAAACAACCCCTTTGTACAGGTTGGATATCAGATTCTCATTCTCCGACACCGTTATTTCCTTTATCCGGGTGCTGTTGCCGGTAATCTGCATTACCAAACGGATTTTATCTCCCTCCCGGATCGCTCCATAATCTGCAATTTTTCCCTGGGCTATCACCAGGGTGTCGCTGCCTATATCCAGCACCTGCTGCGTGCCGTCCTCATATTCCAGCGCCATACCATAAGGGCCTTTTGTCATAACTTTTGCATATCTCACCATGTAGTTACTGACAGCACTGACAGCCACCACATTGCGCTGGTCATCCAGCTTGAGGAATACCGAATCTCCCGCTGTGATTTCCGATATATCCGCCTTTTTATGGTTTTTATATACCTGGACTTCTTTTTGCCCGGAATAATTGTAGGTACGCAGTAAACCCGCCTGCGCCGCTTCCGGGGAGGTTCCCGTGCCGTCTTCCCTGTAAAGGGTGATGTATCCCAGCTGCGGATTGTTCTCTTCCACCATTCCGCTTACAATTCCCTTTTCTGCATCTCTTATCCTTCGCAGGTCAAAAGTTTCTATCCCGGTTACAACATCATTCACTATGGTAAGAACAACAAATGCATCGGGTTTCAGGTTCTTTATATCGGAATTGACTCCGCCGATTTTAACGGAAACGCCATTGCTGTAGACATAGGAATCCATCGGATTCTCTTCCTTGGGCTCAAAGCTTACATACTGCTGTGCCAGTTCCATGTCCGGTGTTTCCATGGTGAAAAACTGTGAAATATCCATCGTCAGGGTATCGCTGTGAATGTTTTTCACCTGGGCAACAATGTATTTCGTATCTGCGGTGCTGGAAAACACTTTAACATACTTCACCGTATTGTCGGGAGCTACAATATATTCGATCCGGTCTCCCTTCGCCAGCACATCGCTGTTGGAAAGGATACCGTTTTTATAAACCACCAGATCCAGAATCGTCGGCCCGAGGATCTGCCCGTTTTGTTCATTCCGGTCCGACTGGGCCGGATCGTTTATGTACCCCAGGTTGACAGTGTGTAATTTTCCGTTTATATTGCGGACATTCAACAGCGCATTTTCCATCCGCTGTCCGTTCACCATGGTTCTGGTAAAATTAATATCCTCTATGGTACCTGTATGCCTCTCATATTTTAAAGTAGGAAGCATATAGTCGGAGGCGTTCTTGACGATTTGCGCCACCTCTTCCCTTTTCAAACTCTGTGTCGGGTTAAAATATCCATTCCCGTTTCCATTCATAATTTGATTTTGCAGCACGGTCTCTATGTAGGGAATCTTCACCGGATCCGAGCTTTTCCAGTCTTTATAGCTGTTGAAGAGGGTCTGCTGGCCGTATGCCGGCTGCAGCTTCAAGGCTTTCGCCAGCCAAAAAGCCATTTCCTGCCTCTGGGCAGGTGCACCCCGGTAAAAGCTTCCGGCTTCCAGTGAAGAAGGATCCGAATTCAAGGCATCCTGGAAATCCTGTGCCGATATCAACCCATCATCTGCTGCCAGCTTCAGGTACCCATCGGACCACATGCCGAGAACATCTTTCTTTTTTTCATCCTTGACCCTGGCATTGTCCAGCGCTTCCGCCGCCTTTTGCGCATCGGCTTCCCTTCCGGCTACCCGATAGGCGATGGCGATGGCCTGCTCCTTTGTCACAATATCCGTCCTGCCAAAGCGCTTATCCCCATAGCCTTTGATTACATCTAAAGCCCCGGTTTCATAGATGGCCTCCGCTGCCCAGGTTCCGGAGGAGCGCACATCCTGGAAATCCAGGTTGTTCAACACCACCTGTGCGTTTCCGATTCCCTTGTAAGTCTTTTCTGCCTGTTCCGCCGCCTGTACCCCTACCGGGTTTCCGTAGCAGCCAAAAGCAATGACAGAGGCTGTAAGGATACTCACCGCTTTTTTAAAGCTTCGTGTTTTTTTTATTTTTTTATATGTCATACTATAACCTTCCCATGCATGTAGTTTACTGTAAAGAAAAAAATAGCCGCATCTATTTTATCGGCTATTTTCCCTTACGGTTTTAACTTTTGGCTAACTTTGGTTCTTTACAATTTTGTTACATCATTAAATCTTATATTTCTTCAATTCCGTCCTATAGTTTTCCGCCAGTCCCTCCAACATGTGGATATGGTGGGTTAATTCCTTGATCCGGTCGGAGTATTCCGAAACATTGGCACTCATCTCCTCGGAAGAGGCCGAGTTCTCTTCTGCGATGGCAGCCAGGGAGTGAATATTTTCGTAAACCCTGGAAAGATACTCTGCTTCGTTGGACAATTTTGCAACCAATCCGGAAATATCATCCGCCACCGTTCCGATTTTGTGTGTGGATTCCTTGTTCCCGGCCAACACATCCGCCAGTGTCCGGTTGCTGACCTCCAACTGGTTAAACTGGGCCTTGATCTGTCCCACCAGGTTTTCTACTTTACCGGTAAACATAATAAGGTTATCATTGATGCTCTTCACCGCAGATTTGGAACCTTCCGCCAGCTTCCGAATCTCGTCGGCTACAACGGCAAAGCCACGGCCCATTTCTCCGGCTCTTGCCGCCTCAATGGCCGCATTCAGGGCCAGCAGGTTGGTCTGATCCGCAACATTGGCCACGGTGGTTACAATGTTCAGAATGTCATTTACATGACGGGCCAGTTCCTCGCCCTGGCTGTTAACCTGGGAAAAGCTTTCCTTAACCTCCAGGATCATCTGGGCCACATTTTCCGTATCTTCAAAGGATTTTTCAATATATCCCACAGCCTGCTCCAGGTCTTCCTTTCCCTTCGTCTGTTCTGTGGCAATCTGATTGAGATTTTCGATGTTTTTGTTCAGGGTGTATACGGATTTCTCCGTTTCTTCCGCCTGATGTACAGCTCCATTGGCTACTTCCTGTACCAGACCGGATATGCCGTCCGATACATCCTCCATCTTTACGGCGATTTCGGAGAAGGTCTGCGTAAAGGAGTGCATATCATCCGTTCCCCCTTTAAGGAAGAGGAAATCTTTTGTTATGGTATCCTTGAATTCGTTGATGCTTTCCATCAGCTTCTCCAGGCCATCTCCGCTCTTCAAGCGGACTTTCGTAGTAAAATCAAGGCTGTTGAGCTTCTTCAACTCATTATTAATAAAAGCAACGGGTTTCAGCGTAATGATAGAAGCCGCCAATGTCACACCCAAAGCTACGGTAGCTACCGCTGCATACCGCAGCGGATTCTGTCCAGGGAAAATCAGTATGGCAGCCCCTCCGGAAATAACCGCCGGAAGGAAGCTGACTTTAAGGGCTGTATTTTTTAGAACTCCCAGGGAAAGCACCCTGCTGGCCTTGTAATTTTTTACTGTTTCAGACTTTTTCTCCAATTGAACCCGTACACGGAGAACCTTATTTTCTCCCTCCGTCGTTCGTTCCAGTTCTTCAACCTTCATTTTTTCATTAAAGAAGGCAGCGCTCCCATCCAGTAGTCCCAGAAAGTAATCAAACATTCCACGGGGAGATGCATAGCAAATTTCAATTTGGCTGGAGGATATTTCTGTCGCAATAAGCCTGGGCGGTCTGGCACCAGGAATCATTTTCGTAAGCTGTTTGTGCACATCATCCATCATCATGAGGAACCCTTTGAGGCTGAACCGTTCAAAGTAGGATGGAAACCACTTTGAAAAGGACTTGATGTTCGAACGTCCAATCTCTCTCCAAACTGTACCCACCGGCTTTCCCACAGATTTTGCCACATCGGAAATAATCGCGCCGATGCTGGCATCTTCGATATCCTCCATGGGGTTGATAATTCGGTCTTCTCCCCAGCCGTTGCCGTTCAGCACTTTATTTACAGCAGCTTCTCCGTACAATTCCTTCATGCTGCTAATCCAGGTCGCTACGACAGTCCCCTTCATACGAATCCCCCTTCAACAAATTCCATACTTCGACTTCTTTATACCCATAATTATACGCTATATAACATTTCATGACAAATAAAAAAAAGTAGCTTTCGCCACTTTTTGAAAAATTTACATTATTTCAATTTTCAGCATTATTTATGATTCCATGTAATGGGTGGTATTGGCTTGTCCAGCTTCTCGTATCGACATGTAAAAGTCGTTATCACCCGTTTTATTGTTGTCTATTTCCAGGTGGTAGTCGACCTTGATTTCGCCGCCATTGTCATCCACCCTTACATTGACTTCACTGGCGAATACCCCGATGGTAAAAGCTCCAAAAGCGGTATCATAGTGGGATACATGCTTCTGCCCTCTCTCGAATACCATTTGGGAGTTAACGGCTCCAAACCGCATAAGGGTCACGGTGCCGTCTGCGATCTTCAATGTGGTGGTAGTCCCTTCCATGCCCGTTACTTCGCTCTCCTTGTACGTCACATAGTAGGTCTCGCCTTTCCTGTAGTATTTTCCCTCCGTCACAAGCTCCATATTATTAACATCCTGATCCGGATCCGTCTGGGAACCCTTAACTGAAATTATAACGTTCTTATTCATTCGCATTCCCCCAGTCAATTAACGATTGACAATTTGTAACTATACTTACTTACTATTACCATCATTCCCGCAAAATGAACCATCTTTGCAGAATCCTTCGATTTTTTCACCCTACTGCTCCAATCCGTCATGTTCGAGACTTCCGATTATAGATTGTATCATTGTTTTATTAATTGTCAATTATCAATTGTTAATTTTATTAATATTTCTCTATATCTACTTTTTCAGCTGCCTGGATTCTTGTATCCAGAATGGAATTCCCCAGAGATTCGAAGAGTTCTACGCTGTCGCTTGTATAATATCGATATACGGGTTTTATGTCCTTATCTCTGGCCATGTTGTTCTCAGTGATGACATCCTTGACCACTTTAGCCACTTCCCTGGCGGAGCTTACGAGGTTTACTTCGGGACCCATGACGCTGCGGATGGTTTCCTGCAGCAGCGGATAATGCGTGCACCCCATCACCAGCGTGTCGATCCCCTCATTTTTCAGTGGAATCAGGTACTCTTCCGCAATCCGGTAAGCGATATCATTTTCCCACCATCCGGCTTCCGCCAGCGGTACAAATAAAGGGCATGCCTTAGAATAAATCTGTATGGAACCATCCAGCCGGTGGATAGCCCGTTCATATACGCCGCTGCTTACGGTAGCCGAAGTACCGATAACCCCCACCTTTTTATTCCGGGTTTCCCTGACCGCTGTCAAAGCTCCAGGTTCTACCACCTCGATTACCGGAATTTCAAAGCTGTTTTTTACCGTCTGCAAACTGCATGCACTGGCAGTATTGCAGGCAATAACGATCATCTTTATATCCTGGTTCAGCAAAAAACGTATATCCTGAAATGTGTATTTCAATACCGTCTCCTTGGATTTGGTCCCATAGGGAGCCCTTCCGTTATCCCCAAAGTATACCACACTTTCGGTTGGAATCAACTCCATAATCTCCTTTAGAACCGTAAGACCCCCAAGTCCTGAGTCAAAAACACCAATTGGCCTGTTATCCATAGTTACCCCCAAACAAATTAATTGAAAATTGAGAATGGAGAATGGAAAATGACTAGATCTCTTACATTTTCAATTCTCCATTCTCAATTCAAATCAGATTTCCCTCTTGCTATCTTCAAACCGTTCCACGGCCAAGTCGATGACTCTCTCAATCAGCTCGGAATACGGGATTCCTGTTGCTTCCCAGAGTTTTGGGTACATGCTGATACTGGTAAATCCGGGAAGGGTGTTAATCTCATTAATATACACCGCACCGGTTTCCTTATGTACAAAGAAGTCCACCCGGGACAGCCCGGAACAGTCGAGGGCCTTGAAAGCTTTTACTGCGTAACGCCGGATTTCCTCCATGGTGGCTGCCGGCAGATTCGCCGGTATGATCACCTTGGAACCATCACCGGATTGATATTTCGCTTCATAGTCATAGAATTCATTGCAGGGCACTACTTCTCCTACAGTGGAAGCAATAGGATCGTCGTTTCCCAGCACGGCACATTCAACTTCCCGGCCGTTGATGAACTCTTCTACCAGGATTCTGCGGTCAAACCGGGACGCAAACTGGAGTGCCTCCACCAATCCCTTCCTGTCGTGGGCTTTGCTGACACCCACAGAAGACCCCGCATTGGCAGGCTTGACAAAGCAAGGATACTCTAAAACAGCTTCCACTTCCGCAGCTAACTGTTCCGGATCCTGATTTACCTGCTTCCTGCTGAAGGTCAGGTATTTTCCCTGAGGAATCCCCACTTTTTCGAATATAATCTTTGTATAGGCCTTATCCATGCTCACTGCAGATGCAAGAACTCCACATCCCACATAAGGAACTCCCGCCAGTTCAAAAAGACCCTGGATGGTTCCATCCTCTCCATTACAGCCATGAAGCACAGGAAATACCACGTCAATCGGGCCATTTTCATTTTCTGCCGCTGCAGACCGCAGAATGGCTTTTGCAGATGTCCCGACATCTACCAGGGCCTTCTCCGTACTTTCCTCTTCCGCAGTACAGCTATTTGCCTGCTGTAGTGCCCTGCCCTCTGCTATGGACTGCCATTCACCGCTTCCCAGTTTTTCTACGGGACCGTCATAGCCGAGCCATCTTCCATCCTTTGTTATACCAATCATAACTACATCAAATTTATCTCTGTTTATGTTCTCCAGCACCGACTGGGCTGAAACTCTAGAAACCTCATGTTCTGAGGATTGGCCGCCAAAAACAACCGCAATCCTTCTCTTATTCCCCATACATTTCGCCTCTCCTCTGTTATGTATATGCAGGGCGGGTATTGCTGCCTGTCTTCTTTTAGTCCGCCGACCACAGCCCCCCGCCTATAGTATATTTTTAATTTTACTATTTAAGTACAGGAACTTCAAGTTTTTTGGCTAAATACAAAAGATTCCATGGCTCCCTGTGGTTTTGCCTACGCGAGCTTGATTCGAAGAATAGAGCGTAAAAAAACCGGATGCAGAAAAAATTCCCACATCCGGTTTTTACATTTTCAGTTATGCTGGCCTGGCTATCACAGTCCGGCGTTTTATGGCCTGCTGGCCTCAGTTATATTTGTCAGGAGCTTCCGGCCTGCCTCCGTATAGAAATAATCGAACCACTGTATTGCCATTTGCGGATTTTTAACGGTGGTGGTAATGAAAAACTCCGGCGCCCCTTCTGCCTTTGTATCTAAAGAGGGTAAAACAGGCAGAGCGTAGAAATGTCCCGCTTTGTCGGTAATGCTGTCTTTATAGCCCGGATTTTCCTTGAGAAATTTTTGAATGTTTGGGGCATATTTTTCCACCAGTTCTTCCAATGGTAGCAGCGCCCCTTGTTCTGCCAGGTTGTCCATCCATTTCTTTTCCATACTGACATTAAAGAATACGGAAGGTTCTCCCGCTGCAATTCGCAAATTCACACGCTCCCTACTGCTTTTCACATCGATGGCTGCAAAATTTGCACTGACTCCTGTTGCTGTAGAAGCTTCATTCAGCTTGGATATCGCTTCCGTATTTTGATCCATTGGTACCACTACGGGAATCGGATTCTTTTCATTTTCCTGATAGTTGCCCTCCTTGGAAAGCAGTGAAGCATAGCAGCTCAGTACGGTCACTGCAGCTTCAGGATTTTTCATTGTTTTTGTAATGAAGAACTGATAATATTCCGTGCCATTCGGTTTCATGACCGGTAAGGCGTATATATTCCCAGCTTCCTTTGTGAGGGCTTTTTGGACATCAGGGTTTCTATCCAACCACATTTTAATATTCGGTGCAAATTTTTCTATGTACTTGTTTTGCGGAAAGAAAACATCCATGCCGATCCACTGGTCAACCACAGACGGATCCATGAGACCACCCTCCATGATAACAGCAGGTTCTCCAGCGGCAATCATGACAGCAGCCTTCTGTCTATAGTTTTCTGTCGGAACTGTCATAATCTGCACTTTAACTCCTGTGATGCCGGAAGCCTTCTCCAGCAATCCTATATCCACGGCATTCCCTTCGGAAGGCGCCATGATGGTGACGGGGGAAATTGGCCTTTTGGAAGCTAAATCCACGATCCCGCCCATTACCGTACTCTCTTTATTCGTATAAAAGGGCATCCATTGTACATCCCAGCCCAGGGTTTCAGCGACAAACCTCACGGGAAGCATCGCTTTGCCTTCCGTTAAAAATACGGGTACATCCAGGGATACCGTTCTTCCGTTTACGGAAGCAGTGTCACTGCCTACCACCAAATTCACCGTCACATCATTATGCCAAATGCTGATATTTCCGTCCTGATAACGAATCTCTTCATCACTGACACCCAAGGCATTCAGCAGTACTCTTGCCGGTACCAGAACTCTCCCGTCCTGCAGTACAGGGTCCACATCAAAGTTGATGATGGTGCCGTTTACACCCACATTAATCTTATTCCCCTCAATGACCGGGCTCCCTCCATAACTTCCCACCACATTGGCAAAAGCCGTAAAGGAAGGCAGCAGCAACAGTGCCGCAAGAACCAGGGATAGAATCTTTTTCATTGGCAAACACACTCCTTATCTCTATATGACAAATTTTTCCCTTCTCTGAGGGATACGGAATTCGGGCTAAAAAGTTCCATGATATCCTAAAATGTAATATTTCTGTAACATAACTGCCAATGGTTTCTATCCCTTCCCCTTTTGCTTAATGAGCTACGGGATATAGAAAGAATCAGATAGCCAGGCTCCATCGGATCGTTGAAAACTCACTCACCCGGTTACGCCCCTTCTCCTTTGCATCATATAAGGCTTTATCCGCATTATTGATGAACTCCTTAATAGAGTCACTCTGCTTAGGCACCAAAGTTGCAACTCCAACACTTATAGTAACACAGGGAGCTGCCGGGGAATATGCATGGGGCAATTTCAGGGCCTCAATATTTTTTCTGATTCCTTCCGCCACGGTAACAGCGCCCTCCCGGTCCGTATCAGGCAGTATAATCCCAAATTCCTCCCCACCATACCGGGCCACAAAATCCATAGGGCGTTTTACACTGGCAGCCATTGTGTGTGCCACTTGAATCAGGCAATCGTCCCCCTTCAAGTGCCCGTAATTATCGTTATACGCTTTAAAACAATCAATATCCGCCATAATCAATGATATGGGTTTACCCGCCCGAATCGCATCTTTCAGGCTCACTTCAATATACTGGTCAAAGCTCCGCCGGTTTGATATTCCCGTAAGGCCATCACGGGTTGAAAGACTCTCCAATCTATAGTTCGCTTCCTGCAGCTCTAAAAGCTCTTTCAGCTTCAACTCCAGTAAAGCGGCTTGTTCTTCCACCAGCTTTTTCTGGTTATACAGCTCAAGAAATACTCGCACCTTACTCTGAAGGATGATGGGCTCAATGGGTTTGAACAGATAGTCTACAGCCCCTACTTCATATCCTTTGAATATGCATTTCTGCTCCTTGCTGATGGCAGTTACAAACAGGATGGGTATATACCGGGTTTTTTCGCTTCCTCTCATGAGTTCTGCCGTCTCAAAGCCATCCATCTCCGGCATTTGAACATCCAGCAAAACAACGGCAAAGTCATAATCCAGCATAAGGCTCAGAGCCTCATTTCCTGATGTTGCCTTCACAATATTGCACTCCATATTTTCGAGCAATCCTTCTAAGACCAGCAGATTTTCCGGCCGATCATCTACGATTAATATATTTGCATTTTTCATTTTGAACATTAGCCTCTCCCTGTCAATTTAATTAAATTTATACTTACTGGATTTGTTGATTATAGAATCTGATTTCTTATCTCTAGTCTATATTGAAAACTTTTTCCGGTATGTTTTCTCCTCTTCGACAAAGGGCATAAAATGGTCTGCATAACCGGAAAACTTAATACTTTCCACAGACCCCAGGCAAAGAAAGCCGCCATTGCACAAACTATCACAGAATAGCTTTATCACCCGATCTTGTAGTTCTCTGTTGAAATAGATCAAAACGTTCCGGCAAATAATTACATTCATCTCCCCAAAGACCCCGTCCGTCACCAGGTTATGATCCGCAAAAATAATCTTCCGTTTAAGATCCT
Source organism: Bacillota bacterium (assembly GCA_023419605.1). Taxonomy (GTDB): domain Bacteria; phylum Bacillota; class Clostridia; order Acetivibrionales; family JAEZXR01; genus JAEZXR01. The sequence continues at coordinate 14,395 of JAEZXR010000098.1, forward strand.
GCTTCAACATAACAGATTCATATTTGGCAATATAATAGTCCGAAAAGGAGGCTGTTCCTCCTGCCTGCTGGTAATTATACGTGTACTCCTGAATGGTATCAATAGGGTAAATTCCTTCCTTTGCTTTATGCAAAACGATTTCGTTAAAATCGGTTGCATAAAGCTGCGCCCGGTCATACAGCCCTTCTTCTTCGAGCAAAATAGCCATGGAATATACTTCTTCCCCTGTTGAACAGCCGGCATGCCATACTTTAATAAAAGGATATGTTTTTAATACCGGAACAACCTCCTTTCTGAAGGCTTTATAAAAGGACGGATCCCGGAACATCTCCGTAACATTGATGGAAAAGTCCGCCAAAAGCAGCTTAAAGAACTCCTTGTCATAAAGCACCTTATGCTGCATCGCAGTGATGCTGTTCAACCCCGCCGCAGACATTCTGCGAAGAATTCTTCTTTTCATATGGGTATCGGAGTAATTTTTAAAGTCATAGCCATACTTTAAAAAAATCGACTCCAACAGCAGTCTTATTTCTATATCCTCGTTTTCAACCCTTTCCTGCATCGCATCCGGACTCATTTATACAACCACACCCTTAAAAGTGATATAAGGCGGTCCACCTCAATCGGTTTGACTAAGTAGTCATTGGCGCCCGCTTCAATACATTTTTGCCTGTCATCCTTCATTGCCTTGGCTGTCAGTGCAATAATCGGTACCCTCCTGGATTTCTCTTCCTTTCGTATCTCCCGCATTGCAGTATAGCCATCCATTTCCGGCATCATGATATCCATAAGAATTAAATCGGTATCCGGGTTTTGATCCAGTTTTTGGATTCCTTCCCTGCCATTCCGCCCCACAACCACTCGCACTCCCTTCTCCTCCAGAATACTGGAAAGAGCAAATACGTTTCTCATATCATCGTCGACAATCAGAATCTTCTTATTGTTTAAGGAAGCTTCTTTTTCCTGGCTTGACCGGATCGCTTTAATTTTCTTTTCCTCAATTTTTGAATTCACATCATGTAAAAACAAGCTGGCTTCCGCTACAAGCCTTTCCAGGGATTTCGAACCTTTAATGACAATACTCTCCACATATTTGTGCAGCTCCGCCTCATCCTCCTGTGTAAGGGATTTCTCCGTATGAATGATCACGGGTATGTTTGTCATGCTTTCATTTCGCAGCAGGGTTAAAAACTCCAGGCCTGTCATATCCTTCAGCATCAAGTCAAGGATGATACAGTCAAACTGTTCTGCATTCAGCAATTTCAACGCTTCGGCTCCGGAATCCACTGCCTGGACCTGTATTCCTTTTTTACTGATGACCTCCGTCACTTTTTCAACCTGTTCCCGGTTTTCATCCAGAAGCAAAAGCTTTTTACAAGGTTTTGAAATCAATTCCTCGATTCTATTAAAGACCTCATCCAGCTTTTCCAAGGTTACGGGCTTTTGAAGATAGCCGATGATGTCTCCAGGCTTTTCCTGGCGGTTCCGGGTCTCACCTCCTGAAACAATATGAACCGGAATATTCTCTGTTTCCCCATCTTCCTTTAACTGCTCGATGACCTTCCATCCCGTGATATCCGGAAGGCCAATGTCCAATAAAATAGCATCCGGTTTGTAGTTACCTGCCAGTCGGATTCCCTCTGCCCCATTATTTGCAACAATACATTTAAAGCCCTTCTCATGGGAAAGATCCAACAAAATGCTGGAGAAATTCTTATCGTCTTCTATAATGAGCAAAAGCTTCTCACTGGCACTAACTTTTTCCCTATCATCCTTGATTTCATTTCCTATTGTTTCAGATACAGCCGGTAACTGCCTATGATTGCGGGTCTTACTGCGGTCCTGCTCCTTTACCGCCGCTGACTGGGCGAAGGATTCTTCAAAACTTTCGTACTTACACGGTAATTCCAGTGTAAACGTACTGCCTTTTCCTTCTTCGCTCTTCAAATAAATCCTTCCCCCCAGCAATTGGGCCAATTCTCTTGAAATGGAAAGCCCCAGACCTGTACCCCCATATTTTCTACTGGTGGTACCATCCGACTGCTTGAAGGCTTCGAATATCACTTCCTGTTTTTCCAGCGGTATACCAATGCCCGTATCTGTAACTGAAATACTTATCTTCTCCTCATTTTCACCTTCCGGACCGGATACATCGGCCTTATCCCTATAGCCTATGGTCATCGTGATGCCGCCGTCATGGGTAAACTTAAAGGCATTGGAAAGCAGATTGTTTATAATCTGCTGTACTCTCTGCATATCGGAAATGATGCTCTCCGGCAAGTCATTATCGGTATGGATTACAAAATTAAGCCCTTTTTGTACGGCAATGGGCCTGAAGGACCGGTCCACATACTGAGCCAATTCTCTTACATTCACATTCTCCGGGGTAACATCCATTTTACCGGCCTCTACCTTGGATAAGTCCAGAATGTCATTGATAAGCTTCAGCAGGTCTTCCCCCGAAGAGTATATAGTTTTCGCAAATTCAATCTGTTTATTTGTTAAAGGCTCATGATCCGTTTTGTTCGCCAGCATTTGCGAAAGCACCAGTATACTGTTCAGCGGCGTCCTTAATTCATGAGACATATTCGCCAGAAACTCCGATTTATATTTGCTTGCGATCTCAAGGGCTTTCGCTTTCTCTTCAATTTCTACCTGAGCATTTTTCAAATGGTCATTCTTAATGGACATATCATTCTTCTGAATTTCCAGGCTTTTCGTCCGCTCCTCAAGTTCTTCATTCGTTATTCTTAATTCTTCCTGTTGTGCCTGCAAACGGGACTCTGATTCCTTTAAGGCCTTTGTTTGCTCTTCCAGTTCTTCATTATATTGTTTTAGTTCTTCCTGCTGCGCTTGAAGCCGCAGTTCAGAGGCCTTCAATGCTTTTGTCTGCTCTTCCAGCTCCTCGTTGCTTTGACGGAGTTCCTCCTGTTGGACCTGTAATTCTTCGGACTGTTCCAAGGTTTTACAGAGCAGTTCCTGCATCTTAACCCTGGCTTCCGCCGAATGAATACTCACGGCGATGCCTTCACTGATTTGCTCAATAAATTCCAATTGCATATCCGTAAAGGGGTGGAACGACCCTAGCTCAATCAAACATTTAACTTCATGGTTATGCAAACAGGGCGCTACCAGAATGTTCGCCGGAGTTGCCTCGCCCACGCCCGAACTGATTTTAATATAATCCTCCGGTACATCCGTAATAAGGATGCTTTGCTTTTCCAACGCCGATTGCCCCACGATCCCTTCACCCATCCTTACCTCATTGGATAGGTTCCCGTGCCGTTTATAAGCATAGCTTCCGAACAGCTTGAATACATTATCGCCGGTTTTAATATAAATGGCACCGATTTGCGCACTTACATATTTGCTGACATAGGTAACGGCATTTGTGGCAAGCTGCTCAATTCCCTGCTCTCCGCGCAATTTTTCATTCAGCTCGGCCTGTCCTGTTTTGATCCAGCTCTGCTTTTTATTGTCCTGGATAATATCCTTCAGTTTGGCCACGAAGGTATTAAAGTACCTGGCCATATCGCCCAGTTCATCATTGGAATCAGCCGCCAGCCGAACCTCCAGGTTCGCATCCCCTTGAGAAATCTCCTTAAAGGTATTTGTGACTGCCACGACCGGGGTTATAACCGCCCGGGTAATCATCGCAGCTATCAGCATCGCCAGAATGGCTGCAATACCCCCTCCCAGGGATAGGATAAGGGCCGTCATTTTTTCCATACTGCTGCGAGCATCGCTCCGTATCTTTAATATACCTTCTTCTTCCTTTACCATATCCTCAAGAATGGCACGCATGCGGTCCATATCCTTTTTACCCGTACCGGATTGAACTACTGCAATCAAATCTTCCATTTTGGACTGACCGGCAAGGACTTTTTGCCTGCCTGTAACCAACTGGCCGATTTCCCATTCCAGCCAGCTCTCGTAGCCACTTTGCAGCTTGTCCAGCCGTTCCTGCTGCTGGGGATCCTCCCAGGTCAGCGCTTTAATTGCCTCATAATGCTGCTCGTAATCAGCCTTTCCCTGGTTAAAGGGCTCAAGGAAATCATCCTTTCCTGCAAGCGCATATCCCCTGGCTCCGGTTTCCATGTTGACCAGACTTGTTATCATTCCGTCAACTTCCCGGATCACATTATAGGTATGAAGGTTATCCTCCACCACCCTGGATTGCTTGATAAAATTGGCAAAGGCATAACCAAGGACTCCCAACATAAGTAAGGTTATAACGCCAAAACCTAAAAACATCTTTTGGCTTAATTTCATCTTTCTTAGAAAAAACACCAGCATTCCTCCCCAGGCGGCAAAACAGTACTGCATTAAACGACATCCTGCCCCTGTGCATTTATTTACTTACCCCTACCGAGCCTTCAATAATCAAACTGTAATTTTGTGAGAACAAGCAGCAGATAAATAGTAATTTTCTTTACAAAAAATAATAATTCGACTTTTGATATTGCTATTCTAACATGGACGCCTATGCAACACAATCCTTTCGATTTCTATTTAGCAGGATTTCTTGCAATCTGCCATGGAGATTATTCACTCGCCGGGCCATACATGGTATAATAGGTAAAAATGACTTTCAGGAGGTAGTTTCCATGCCTTTTTATGATTTGCGATGTGATCAGTGCGGAGAAGAATTCAACATAATGGCCAGGATGAGCGACCGGGATCAAAAAAACATAAAGTGCCCATCCTGCGGTAACAACGAACTGAGTACCGTTTTCAAAAATGTCAACATTGTTCAATCCAGAAAAAGCGATGCCGCACAGTGTCCCAATGTCCATAAATGCGGTGGTTGCTGCGGACATTAAGTGCAGTGAAAAATAATGCCGTCAAATCGTTGAAGGGGTGTAACCTTCCGAGAGATTTGCAGATTACGACTTTTCAAAAGTAAAGGACACCCCCCTGTTATACCTATTTTTAGGTATAACAGGGGGGTGTTATCTGATATCCAGTCATCTGCCGATACTTTTTCCCATGTCATTCCTGCTGGAATTTCAGGGTTTTAGGTTTGTATCAATATTTTTCTATATAACTTCTCAATTACCCGGGTTGGCCTCAGAATAGGTATCCGTGTACCGCACCTGGTCAAAATACATTTTAAGATTCTTCATCTGCCTGGGTCTGTAGGGCCCAAAGAACACATCAAAGTTGGTATTGGGTGTATAGGAAGTCCCTGCATATACAATTCCATCCCCATACCCCACGCGTCCAAGCCAGTCACAGAGCTGTGTACCGTTTTGCCACAGTTTTACCTCACCGTCTTGAGAGTCATTGGTATTTCTCAAAATGGCCATGATAACGAAGGTATTCCATGTGCCTTTCGTTATCGTCCCCTGGTAAATGGGTTCGCAGGCAGACGGGTTCGCTGTGGTGGTGTTGTTTCTGTACACTAATTCATATTTAAAGGTAGTGTCGGATCCACTATGGATCAAGCGCAACTCTAACGGGGGTGACATCGGGGCTCCCTGCCACCATTGAAATATCTGCGTCGTAGAATCAGGGTCCTCCATGGTTGAATCCAATTTTACAGCAAAGCCCCAGTACTTTTTTTGTCCGAAAGTCAAAGGGTTCTGGTCATTTCCGGAAATAATCCTGTGCTGGCTTTTATCCGTGGTGTTCCCGTCAGAGGCCGTTCCCGAAGTTGGATCCATTTGATAGGCAATGCCGTAGCTTCCCCTGTACTTTTGGGAAGAAGTAAGTACCGGTGCATGAAAGTCACCTTTTCGTATAAAGGGATAGGTATTGGCACCTTCGGCAAGATTGTACGTACTGCCGTCAACAGAGGCATTTTCAAAACTGATATACCGGAAGGCGGCTGCAGCAACGGAGTATGTGCCGCATAACAATGCTGCAACAATACAAATAACTGACACTACTTTTGTGATATTGTTTCCTTTCAACATAAACTACCTCCTGTTTTTATTTTTACAGACTTCCACTATACAAGCTAAGGGACCAACATCTTAACACCACCCCTATTCGCCAAAATCCTCCTTTCCTCGGGCCAGTGAAGGAATTGCTTCATCCTTTTTCAAAGGCCCTGATTATATCATTTGGATGAGGCAAGACATTGCATAAAATTTCCTACTTGTATACCGACAAAGCGAATTCTATCAATTTTGCGTTTATATAAAAACAGGTTGATATTTTTATTTGGTGCACTTTTTTACTGAATTTTAGTATAAATGCTGCAAATTCCCTAAACTATCCATTAAAAAATGTTGACAAGCTAGCACTTTCTAGTATATTATAATGTTTGTTAAAAGGGAGTAGTTGGAACTGCAAGGTCAACATACTGGCGTACAAAACAGCCTGGCCTTGTGACCGGAATTGGTAACGAGACTTTTAGCATGATTCAGTATTTTTACTGGGTTATGTTAAAGGTTTTTTTTATTGCGAAGGGAGAGTGAAAATATTACTTCATCTTTTTTGCGGGCCGCCATGGGTTCCATGAAGGGTATAGCAAAATTATAGATGAAGTTATATTTTACTGACCTGAAAATTGCATATCCTAATGCGGTATCAGCCATTTGCAATTTTCGTAGCTTTACATAAATTTCAGAAAGGATGTCGGATATGAATCAAACATTAACAGCTTTTCTTTTTTCAGCGGGAGCAGTCACTCTCGCCGAGATGGGTGATAAAACCCAGCTGCTGGCTATGGCCTTTGCCACCAAGTATAAGGCCTCCAAGGTATTGTTAGGCGTTTTTATCGCAACGATTTTCAACCATGCCTTGGCTGTTGCCGTAGGTAATTTGATTACCAAGTTTAATGCCATCGATGTGTGGATCAGCGGTATAGCAGCGATTTCCTTCATTTTCTTCGGTTTATGGACCATCCGGGGCGATAAACTGGAGGGAGAAGAAAATCGAGCTTCCAAATATGGAGCTGTCATGACCGTTACCATCGCCTTCTTCATCGCCGAACTCGGAGATAAGACACAGTTGGCCACCATCGCCTTGGCCACTCAATTCCCCGGTGTTCCCGCAGGAATACTGATGGGTACAACCACAGGCATGCTGATCGCTGATTCCATTGGAATCATTGTAGGTGTCGTTGCCTGTAAGAAGATCCCGGAAAGAACCATTAAGCTTATTTCTGCCGCTGCTTTTATTCTTTTCGGGTTTATTGCCAGCTTCCAAGTCTGTCTTGACAAGCTTGGACTCGGAATGGGCCCCACCCTGGGCATCCTATCGGGTCTGGCTGTTGTTACGGCGGTTGCAGCTTACCTCATCATTAAAACTTCTCCCAAGGAAGCAGAAAATGAATCTGTCGCTGCATACTGCAAAATCAGAAATCAGGAGCCTACACCGGAAAAATAATGGTACTCCTTCTTTTCTACTGATAAGGAAAGCAAGTACTGCTGCAAATGTGGTACTTGCTTTCCTTTATTTCTTCTGCTAGATTTTATAATATTTTGATAACCCATCCAAAATTGTCGAAACTCTGACGTGTATTTTTATGGCGAAATTTCCAGGCAAATACTGGATAATTCGACAAATTGTTCATCCACGCATATATATGCATAGATATACACTAGAGCTTCGGCAACTCAAAACGTGCTTAAATCAAGCCTCTCATAGGTCATCCCAATTCTGTTCGCAATAATTTCCCATAAATTCCATAACATTTTTTGCAAATTTTATAATTTATTGTTGACTACTACTGGAATTTATGTTACTATAATACTGCAAAGTTTGTCGAATACTGCAAAAAAACATAGGAGGATATTTGAATGAAATCTACAGGTATTGTTAGAAAAGTTGACGAATTGGGAAGGGTTGTACTCCCTATCGAATTAAGAAGGACTCTGGATATCGCAGAGAAGGATGCTCTGGAAATTTATGTTGATGGGGCTACAATTATACTCAAGAAGTATGAACCTGCTTGCATATTCTGTGGAAATGCAAAGGATGTAACAGTTTACAAAGGCAAAAACATCTGTCCAGAATGCATGAGAGAGTTAAAGAAATAATTGACATTTAACGGTATACATGTACCGGTTACATAAAGGAGTTTGATTGCGGCCCAATCAGACTCCTTTTATTTTCATCACTCCTTATACTCAACCTATTCTTCCAGCAGACTCCCATAAACATCCCTTTTGCTGATTCCCCGGTCCTCGGCAACCTTCTTCATGGCGTCCTTTTTATTCATGCCTTTGTCCATGTACATTTCCACATGCTCCTTGAGGCTTATAGCTTCCCACCGGTTTACCTCGTTCTGGCGGATGGCTTCCTCGGATACCCCTTCTACCATGAGGACAAACTCACCCTTTGGCGCCGTTTCTTCATACTTCTCGATGGCAGTGGAAAGACTGCACCGTATCACTTCCTCGAACTTCTTGGTCAACTCTCTGGCCAATACGATATTCCGGTCTCCCAGGCCCTCGTACAAATCCTTCAGGGTATAGCCGAGCTTATGCGGCGCCTCATAGAAGATGATGGTTCGCACCTCATTTTTCAGCGATTGAATCCTTTCCTTTCTGGACCGTTTGTTCATCGGCAGGAAGCCTTCGAAAACAAACCGCCCCGTAGGCAGTCCCGAGATCACCAGTCCGGTGATGGCGGCCACAGCTCCCGGTATCATGGTAACCTGAATGCCGTTTTGAATTGCAAGCTTTACCAGATCCTCTCCCGGGTCCGATATCCCCGGAGAACCGGCATCCGAAACCAGTGCGATATTTTTGCCTTCCTCCAACTGCCGGATCAGATAATTCCCCTTTTCCACCTTGTTATGTTCGTAATAGCTGGTAAGTGATTTGTTTATATGTAAATGATTCAGTAACTTCAGCGTCTGCCGGGTATCCTCCGCCGCAATCAAGTCAACCTCTCCCAGAATTCGAATTGCCCGCAGGGTCATATCCTCCAAATTGCCAATAGGAGTCGCCACCAGATATAATGTTCCTTTTTCGCTCAATGGTTTTTACCTCCGTTCCCTATATCAAATTGCCCTGGAGACAAAATTGCGTCTCTGCCCATTCTTCTCCGGCGCCTGAAAGCAGCAAATGGTGTGCAGGCTTTCAGCCCGGAGATATGCACAAGGTTGCCCCTCAGTTATCTTCGGAACCGCATGTCCCTCTGGCATAAATTTCATCAATCTCTTTTGAAAAATTCCCCTTTTCATCATACACGTATAATGGATCCATCATTTTCAACTGCGGATTTCCGCCCCGCGTCCCCTTAATAAGCAGAAGGTTGGCTTTCTTATAGGGAGATGGATGGACAAACCGGATGTATTTGGGCTCGATTTTATAGCTTCTCATTAACCATATAATATCAACCAGGCGATCCGGGCGATGGACCATGGCAAACTGGCCTCCAGGCTTTAGCAGCTTGCTGGCGGCTTTGATTACATCCTCCAGGGTACACAGAAGTTCATGACGGGATATGGCTTTCATATCTGCCGGGTTTACCAGTCCTCCTCCATGATTCATGTAAGGGGGATTGGAAACGACCACGTCAAAGCCGGAGGCTCCAAACAGCTCCACGCTTTCCTTAATGTCTCCCTGTACCACTTTAACCCGGTCCTGCAGATTGTTCAGCAGCACCGTACGGTTTGCCATTTCCGTCATGGGCTCCTGTATCTCAAGTCCAATCACCGATGCGGCCCCTGTTTTCCCTGCAATCAGAACAGGAATGATGCCTGTCCCGGTACCCAGATCTATGACCCGGGCATCCTTTCTTACATCGGCGAAGTTTGCCAGGAGGACTGCATCTACACCGAAGCAGAACCCTTCCGTATTTTGAATGATTTTAAGCCCTTTATATTGGAGGTCGTCGATGCGCTCGTTTGCGCGTATCTGTATATTCAAATTGGCTCTCGCTCCTACTCTCTATAATTACACGCAAAATAAGAGGCCAGGTGGAAAAGCATAAAGCTCCCCCCTGACCTCTTAAATTAGCAAAATTACTGTTGTTGTGGAGCATCCACAGGACAAACATTTGCACATGCACCGCATTCTATGCAAGCATCTGCGTCAATAACGTATACACTGTCTCCTGCAGATATGCATGATACAGGGCATTCAGATTCACAAGCACCACAGCTGATGCAACTGTCAACTATTTTGTATGCCATCGAAGGCCACCTCCTAAGCAAAACTTTCATAGGATTTTGTCCTATGAATACCGTTTCTATTTTACCACTAATAAAGTGGAATGAAAACTACTTTTAAAAAACTTTTTTCTTAAATCTATTAAAACCTCGACCTGCCCCTCCCTGAAGGAGGGCGCGCCAAAAACTGCAGACAAATAGGTTTCATCCCTCTGCACTTCCATAGGAAGTCGCAGAACCATTTCTATTTATTACTTTCTCCGGCAGCAAGTCTCCCCTTAATCTTCCAGATGTCTCAACTGCTTCAACGCTTCAGGGTCCACATCATCTGCATGAGAAGCATTCTTTATAATGCGAACCTCGTTGACTTTATAAACCTTAAGGTCGGTTTCATTCCCCTTGTCCATCTTCACCTTCAGCAGTTCCTTTAACAAAGTGGTTTCAACCACAGTGCCCTGTCCCTCGGGAGTTTCAACAATAGCTCCCACCTTCGGCACCTTCGCCAGGAGGTCTTCATATGCATCCTGCTCATATTTGAGACAGCACATCAGCCTTCCGCAGGTACCGGATATTTTTGTAGGATTCAGCGATAGCCCCTGCTCCTTCGCCATTTTGATGGATACCGGCTGGAACTCTCCCAGAAATGAATTGCAACACAACACGCGGCCGCAAATCCCGATTCCACCCAGCATTTTGGACTCATCCCTTACGCCGATCTGACGTAATTCAATACGGGTCTTAAAGACTGCTGCCAGATCCTTTACCAACTCCCGGAAGTCCACCCTGCCATCCGCCGTGAAGTAGAACAGCACTTTATTGTTATCAAAGGTATATTCGACATCGATCAGTTTCATATCCAGGTTATGGTTCCTGATCTTCTGCATGCACACATTGAAGGCTTCCTCTTCCTTCCTCCGGTTTTCACTGGCATGCTTCTCATCTTCCTCTGTAGCGATGCGTATTACCTTTTTGAGCGGTGCCACGATTTCTTCATCCGCTACATCCCTGTTGGGTACCACCGCTTCACCGAATTCAATACCCCGGGCAGTTTCTACGATAACGTTTGTATTTTGCTCTATATTTAAATCGCCAGGATCGAAATAATAGATCTTTCCTGCCTTCTTAAATCTAACTCCAACCACCTTTACCATCGATTTCATTCCTCCTGAAGCTTCATAAGCATTACTTCAATTGCAAGCTGGTAATTTGCGTTCTGTTTGATATTCCGTCTTGCCGTCTCAACTTCCCCAATATTGGCTACCAGCTTGTCCAATGAAAAATTCTCGGCATTCCTTAATATAATATCCTTTTTATCCGAATTAATCAATACATTTCCACTGTGGGACTTTTTGGCGACCAACAGGTCCCTGTAAACCAGCAGCATAATATCCAGCAGGATATCAATATTATTTTTATTCGCTTCAAAAAAATCATAGATGGTAAATATATCCACCAGTTTTGATTTGGCCAGTCTGAATACCAGCTCCACCGTTTTTTCCCGTAACGCGGTAAATTCCTCCGAACCGGCCAGTTCAAGGGCAACACCTGGCACTCCATCCGAATAGGTTCGAATAAAATTTATATTTTCCAGATGGGCTCCCAGCTTCTTTTCCAGGATGCCTTGTATTTCCTCATGGGTATTCTTTTTAAAACTGTACTTTAGGGTTCTGGACCGGATGGTCTCCAGAATGGCATTATAGTTTGAAGTTGTGAGTATCAGCACGGCATAAGGCGGTGGCTCCTCCAGTGTTTTCAACAGGCAGTTCTGCGCTTGGACCGTCATTTTATCCGCCTCTGCGATAAGATAGATCTTTTTTCCCGAATATAAGGGTTTTACAATAATCTCACTCTGAATCTTCCGTATCTCTTCGATTCCAATACTGTTTCCTTCTGCTTCAATTACAATAAAGTCCGGGTTGGAGCCGTTCTCCACCATCTGGCAGCAGGCACACTGGCCACAGGCCCTATTCCCGCTGCGCTCACCGCAAAGAAGGATGCCGGCAAAGGCTTCTGCTACCATTCGCTTGCCGATTCCTTTAGGTCCGGTAAAAATATACGCATGGGCTACCTTATCATTCCTTATGGCATTTTCCAAACTGCCAACGACTTCCCGCTGACCAACAACACTATCGAAATTCACCCAAAATCCTCGCTTTCATCTATAAAAACCGCAGAAAGCACTGTACAAAAAACATGCTTTCTACGATAAAAAACCACGGAAATATAACGCACAAAGAAGATACCAAACCTTTTGCGTGTTATATAGGAGGATGTGAAAAACACAGGTATTCTTTTTTGGAGACCGCGCACAGTGCAGCCAAATCTGTAGAATACTTTTTTTCACAGCCTCCCATAAGAGTTTCCTTTAGAATTTGTAAAAGAAAAACTTATTACAGGAACATATCCATAATAAGCCCCCGGATATCGTCCAGACGCTGCAATATCTTGATATTGTCCTTTTCTTCGCTGAGTACATCCGTTGTGAGGTTAGCCACCTCTTCATTGATCTTTTTTATCGTGGCATACACCCTGTATCGTCCCCTTCGGTCCAGGAAGCTTTCTTTGGAAAATTTATGAGAATTATTTACAGCCTCCCCCAGAAACTCCGATATCATTTTTTTATATACCTTCAGTTCCCGTATATCCACCTTTTTTCCCAGCTTATCTCCCTGCTCAAAAATCATGGCAGCCAGGTTCCGGATCCGTTCTTCCTGCGTCTCCCCTTCCACACGGATTAACTGTGCCTGAAAGGATCCTGTCTTGCTTTCTGCAACCTTCTTATCCTCTCTGCCCCCGATTTCGGAAATAGAAGAACGCTGATTTAAAGTTTCTCCGACTTTTATCATATGCATTCACCTGCCTTTATAATAATTCCCTGCTATTCGAATTCCTTCATCCTATCTAAACTTTCTCAAACCGCTCTACATCCAGTACAAAAACTGTAGCGCCGCCCAGTACGACTTCGACGGGATAGGACATGAAGATGCCTCCGATTCCGTTGTTTGGTACGGAAGAGTTGACCACCTGTTTTCTGCTTTTGGATTTCTTTTCGATGATTGCCATGACCTCATCCAACCGTTCCTCTTCAACACCTACTAAAAGCGTTGTATTTCCGGCCTTTAAAAAGCCACCTGTAGAGCAGAGCTTTGTGACACTAAAGCCATTTTTATTTAGTTCATCCATCACCTTTTGCCCATCTTCACTGTGGACAATGGCAAAAACCAGTTTCATAAACATCCCCCCATCTATGAATTAAGAATTGATAATTGAAAATTGAGAATTATTTGGCAGCAGCCGTATCCATTATAAAAATCTGCCGAGCCAGAGTTTTACGTCTTCGGCGATTTCCTCGATGCTCCGGTCCGCGTCAATGACCTTGATCCTGTCCGGATCCTTGGCTGCCAGGCTTTTATAACCCCGGTATACCTTCATGTGAAACTCCATTTTTTCATTTTCAATGCGATCGGCGCCTGTCGCCTGAATTCTGCGTTCCAGCGCAACTTCAGGACTGATGTCAAAAAAGAAAGTGATATCGGGAAACATGCCGTCCATGGCGATCTTGTTTACCGATTCAAGAATCTGCATATCAATGCCCCGCCCAAAACCCTGGTATACATAGCTGGAATCTACAAACCGGTCACAGATAACTACCTTCCCTTGTTCTACCGAAGGCTTGATGAGCTCTGCTACATGCTGTGCCCTTGAAGAAGCGTACAGCAGTGCTTCTGCTATATATCCCATCTCCCTGTTTTCGGGGTCCAAGATAATGGAGCGTATTTTTTCGCTGATATTCGTCCCTCCCGGTTCCCGGGTTAACACCACTTCATGTCCCATCTTCCGGAGATATTCTGCCATAAGAGCGATCTGTGTCGACTTTCCCGATCCATCCGTGCCTTCTACCGTTATAAATAATCCACTGCCCATTTATTATCCCCTATCATTTGTCTTAAAAGTATGGCCTCATTCCAGAACACTGATTTCCATCTGGTCGGAAAGACCATTTACCGTTCCTCCGGCTTTAACTATATTATATATATATTCAATCGAATCCGCCATAATTATTTCACCGGGACAAATCACGGGAATTCCGGGTGGGTACGGAGTTACCACCACACTGCTGATCCTGCCTTCCGCCTTCCTGAGTACAGTTTTTTTCGTCTTTCTGCCTGCCATCTGTTTCATATCAATTCCCTGGGGTGGGATTGTTAACTCTCTGACATATATATCGGTTAAAGGACGAAGAGGGTTTACTGCGCGATCCGTCATTTCCCTCAGAGCCCTTTCCAGCAGCTCAAAGTCCTTTTCATCATCCGCCACGGTCCCAATGCATACAACATTATACAGGTCCGCCATCTCTACCTGAATATTATACCGTTCTCTAAGGGCTCTTTCCATATCAAACCCAGTTATCCCCAGGTTTTTAACAGACACAACAAGTCTTGTAGTATCCAGTTTGCTTTCTTTGACATGCTCTTCCCGCAGTATGCGAATTCCCTTGATACTGCCTGCCTTCTCACAAAAGGCTCTTATGGAATGCCGGAGTTGTCCGAGAAGCTCATTCCCCCTGCTCTGCATGATTTCCCGCGCCATATCCAGCGATGCCATAAGCAGATAGGATGGACTGGAGGTCTGAAGTACCCGCAGATAAAACCGAATCTTTTCTCTGTCAACCCTGCTGCCTCTTATATGAAGGTAAGCCCCCTGCGTAAAAGCAGGAAGCGTCTTATGAGCACTCTGTACACAAATGTCGGCTCCGGCATCCATAGCACAGAGAGGCAGGCGATCTCCAAACCGCAGATGGGCTCCGTGGGCTTCATCCACAGCCAGTATCTTCCCCCTGGCATGGACAATCCGTACCAGCTCTTCTATATCACAGCACAAGCCATAGTAGTTCGGCCGGGTTATAAGTACCCCTACCGCATCAGGGTTTTCATCCAGAGCCTTCCGAACCTCGGAAACCAGCGCTCCCGTAGGAATGCCAAATTCCCTGTTAAACCCCGTCCGTACATAGACAGGAATAGCCCCCGCCAGCATCAACCCGTTGATTACCGATTTGTGGCAGTCTCTGCTGACAATCAATTTATCTCCCGGTCCACACAAACCCATGATGATTGCATGAACTCCAACGGTAGACCCGTTGACCAGAAAAAAGCTCTCTTCAGCTCCAAAAGCCTCTGCAGCCAGAACCTGGGCTTCCTGAATGGCGCCCTCGGGAAAGTGCAGATTATCTGTCCCCGGTATCTCTGTCAGGTCAAAAAATCCCATATCCTGAAAGGGCCCTTCCGGCAGGCCTTTTCCCAATTTGTGCCCGGGCATGTGGAAGGGAGTCGGCTGCTTGCCTGCATATTCAACGATGGCCCGGTATACCGGCATATTCTGAATGTTAATCACGTATTTCTCACCAAATTTTCTTCATATTTTACTCTTTATTATATCACAAAATTGGCAAAACCTCAAAAGATGGTGTAGAATAGAAGGAATAGAGTTCTAATTCACCCCTTACCTCTCTTTTGGAGAAAAAGAGGGGTAAGAAGTGAGTTGGAGCGGATTTCATAAAAAGGAGATGCGTTCATGAAAAAAATTATACTCGGCCGCACAGGCCTTGAAGTTACCGAGCTTTGTTTCGGAGCCCTCCCCATGGGCCCTATACAGAAAAACATCTCTGTGGAAGAATGTTCGGAATTGGTAGCCATGGCGTTGAGAAGCGGAATCAACTTTATTGATACGGCACAAATGTATAAAACCTATGAGCCCATCCGCAGAGGAATGAATAGAACGGGCATAAAGCCTGTCATCGCCACCAAATCTGCTGCAAAAACCTATGAGGATATGGAAAAAGCCATTCTGGAAGCCCTAGCTTCGCTGGATGTAGATTTTATTGATATTTTCCTGCTCCATGCTGCAAGAGCAGGCGTTGAAGTATTTGAAGAGCGCGGTGCAGCCTTTCAATGTATGCTGGATTACAAGGCCAAGGGCAAAATCAAGGCCGTCGGAATCAGCACCCATTCCGTAAAAGTTGCAGAAATGGCAGCGAAGGTGAATGAAATTGACATCATATTCCCCATTATCAATATCACAGGCAAAGGAATCCTTGAGGGTACCCGGGATGAAATGCAGGCGGCGATTCAGGCCTGTCTCGCTGCCGGTAAGGGAGTTTACCTGATGAAAGCACTCGCGGGAGGAACTCTGGTGGATGACTATCACAATGCCATGAAATATGTACGTTCCGTCAGTGACTCCACCCCCATAGCCCTGGGCATGGTCAGCAGGGAGGAACTCACCTTCAACCTGCAGTATTTTGAGACCTCGAACCCCGTCATGGAAGAGCTCCCGGACATACAACAGTTTAAGAAGCGCTTCTTTCCCGTACCTTCCCTTTGCAAAGGCTGCAAAGCCTGTGTAAGCACATGTCCAAATTATGCCATCGATATGGTGGACCATAAGGCAGTGATCCATTTGGACAAATGCCTCCAATGCGGCTACTGCGTCGGTGCATGCAAGGAATTTGCCATTCGAATGATATAAGAACAAAGGTGGCTTTGCCACTTTTGTTTGCGTATGTGCCTTTCCGAAGCTGAGGAAAAGCTGGCACTCGCATAAATTCAATGTTTTTTTATTATCCAGGAAAGAGAACTTTCCTGGATAATAAAAAAAGCTTCAAGTGCCGGGCACTTGAAGCTTTTTTTAGTTATTTCTATCCTTTATATGCTTTTTTATAGATCTCTTCCAATTCCTTAACCAGCGGCAGTCTTGGGTTGGCTGTCGTACACTGGTCTTCAAAAGCCTTATCCGCCAATTCCGCAACCTTTGCCATATACTGCTTTTCCTCTATTTTGCATTCCTTGATGCTCATGGGAATATTCAATTCCTTCATCAGGCTGCGTACTGCACTTACCAGACTCTTCACGCCTTCTTCGGTTGTAGCGGCCGGCAATCCGAGAGCACGGGCGATTTCAGCATACTTCTTGTCTGCGATGAATGTCTCATATTTCGGGAAAGAAACAAACTTAGTCGGTTTCTTTGCGTTATATTCAATTACGTGTGGCAGCAGCACTGCATTGGCTCTTCCGTGAGGGATATGGAACTCACCGCCCAGCTTGTGTGCAAGACTGTGATTGATGCCCAGGAAGGCATTGGTAAAGGCCATACCGGCGATACAGGAAGCATTATGCATTTTTTCTCTCGCTACCAGGTCACTTCCATCCTTATATGCCTTCGGCAGGTATTCAAATACCAGCTGAATAGCTTTGATTGCAAGCCCATCCGTAAAGTCGGATGCCATAATGGATACATAGGCCTCAATCGCATGGGTCAATACATCCAGTCCGGTGTCTGCCGTAACCGAAGCCGGAACGGAAGTTACAAACTGCGGGTCGATAATGGCTACATCCGGTGTCAGCTCGTAGTCTGCCAGAGGATATTTCATATTCTTTGTTTTGTCGGTAATGACCGCAAAGGAGGTTACTTCGGAACCCGTACCCGAGGTCGTGGGTATGGCCACCATTTTTGCTTTATTCCCCAGTTTCGGGAAAGTAAAGACTCTCTTGCGGATGTCCATAAATTTTAAGCGTAATGAATTAAAGTCCAACTCAGGCTGTTCATAGAATAACCACATTCCCTTTGCTGCATCCATGGCAGAACCGCCGCCCAGGGCAATGATAACGTCAGGCTTGAACTTGTTCATGGCCTCACAGCCGCGCATTACCGTTTCTACGGAAGGATCGGGCTCAACATCGGCAAAAATCTCGCTGTGAACATACTGTGAACGTTTTCTCAAATGATACAACACCTTATCTACGTATCCCAGTTTTACCATGAAGGGATCGGTTACAATGAAAGCCCGGCTGATTTCCGGCATATCCTGGAGATATTGGGTTGAACCATATTCAAAGTATATCTTTGAGGGAATCTTAAACCACTGCATATTATTCCTTCTCCTTGCCACTCTCTTTTTGTTGATAAGATTTGCAGCCGATACGTTGGCTGTTGTGGAGTTTTTCCCGAAGGACCCGCATCCCAGAGTCAGTGATGGCATGTTGGTGTTGTAGATATCACCGATGGCGCCATGGGTAGAGGGAGAATTTACAATCAATCTTCCTACTTTTACTCTTCTTGAGAATTCTTCGATGACCGCGTCATTGGAAGAGTGAATAACTCCAGAGTGTCCAAGTCCGCCGAACTCAACCATCTCTTCACATTTTCTGATTCCTTCCTCGGAATTTTCAACAATGCAGTATGCCAGAATCGGGCTCAGCTTTTCCCTGGATAACGGATACTGCGGTCCTACGCCACCGATCGGGGCAACCAGAATTTTTGTATCTTCCGGCACCTTCAATCCCGCCATTTTCGCAATGGTGTAGGCGGACTGTCCAACTACATTCGGGTTCATGGCACATTTCATCGGGTCAATGGCCAGCTTTTCCAGAAGGGGAAGTTCCTCTGCGGTCACAAAGTAGCAATTGTTCTCCTTCATGAAATCTTCAAATTCCTTTGCGATTTCCTTGTCTACAAACACAGCCTGTTCCGATGCGCAAATCATACCATTGTCGAAGGTTTTGGAAAGTATCAGGTCGGTAGCCGCCCGTTTAACATTGCTGGATTTCTCAATATAGCAGGGTACATTTCCAGGTCCTACGCCCAGTGCAGGCTTTCCTGTGCTGTATGCCGCCTGAACCATTCCCGATCCGCCTGTAGCCAGAATCAAGGAAACTCCGGGGTGATTCATCAGCAAATTGGTTGCTTCAATGGAAGGCAGTTCCACCCATTGGATGCAGTTCTCGGGAGCACCCGCTTCAACAGCTGCATCTCTCAGAACCCTGGCAGCTTCCGCGCTGCAGTTCTGCGCTGAAGGATGGAAAGCAAAGATGATAGGATTTCTGGTTTTCGTTGCAATAATGGATTTGAACATGGTAGTAGAGGTTGGGTTGGTTACAGGAGTTACCCCTGCTATAACACCCACAGGCTCTGCCACTTCCATATAATCTTCCAATTCGTTTTCGTTAATAATTCCTACGGTTTTATCGTTCTTAATGCTGTTGTAGATATATTCCGTTGCAAATATATTTTTAATGATCTTATCTTCGTATACGCCTCTTTTTGTCTCTTCAACCGCCATTTTGGCCAGCTTCATATGGGCATCCAACCCAGCCATGGACATTGCTTTTACAACTTTATCAACCTGCTCCTGGTCCATCTTCATAAATTGCTTCAGTGCAGCCTGCGCATTGGCTACCAGCACGTCAATGGACTCTTTTACATCAATCTTTTTTTCTGCTTCTACAGTTTTCATAGCAATACCTCCTAGACTATTTTTTAACAAACTATGTTAAACTATTAACAATCTTTTTCTTGATTTAATTATACGACTTTGTTATTTTTTTGTCAATCAGTTTTTGAAAGGTCATATTTCACGATTTTTTTGTAAGAAGTGCTGCTTAAACTGTGCAAAATTAATAGATACGGTAATGGGACAAGGGAAGATATATCTTCCCTTGTCCCATTACGCTTGAAGCCAATGAAGGCATAACGCATCGGTCTTTTAGAATAGTACTTGTATTAAGCCCTCCAACCCGATGTTGGATAAATACTCATCCGGATTGAACCCGGCCAGGGCTTCCCGGATACTCTTTTCATCGTGTTTCACTCCGTGGAGCGCCTGTTCGATTTCAGTGATATCCTTTTTCCCGAAAAAGTCACCATACAGTTTAATCGTATCGATGGTTCCCTTATTTACATTCAAATAGGCTTCCAGCAGCCCTCCGGTGAACTTCTTCTGATTTTTGAAATTGTAGGCGGGTGAAAACCCGTAATTCCAGTCCCAGGTAGAATACTTCTCTTCCACCAACTGATTGACGTTGCGAAGGTCCTCTTCCGACAGCGTATAAGGAACACAGTCCTTTTGCGAGGTTACCTGCTGCCGGATCAATTCGATAAACTCTCCGATGGACAATTCCTGCTGTAAATGGCTGCTGATGTTAGTCACACGGCTCTCCACAGACTTTACCGCCTTGTCCTCGAACTTGGATTTGTTCACATTGAGGGACGCCGACAAATCCGTAATATTGGATGAAAAGAGCAGCGTTCCATGGTGCAAAATACGATTGCGGTATTTATACTGGGCATTACCGGAAAATTTCTTCCCATCGATGACCAGGTCATTTCTTCCCGAATGCTCCGCCGCTACTCCCAGTTTTTTCAGTGCCTCAATGATAGGCTGCGTAAACTTTTTAAAGTCGATAAAACTATCTTCCATATCGTTTTGAATAAAGGTGAAGTTCAGGTTTCCCAAATCGTGAAATACCGCTCCTCCGCCTGAAAGCCTGCGGACTACAGGGATATTATTCTCGCGGACATAGTCTGCATTAATCTCCGAGAGGGCATTTTGATTTTTTCCTACGATGACGGAAGGTGCGTCCTGCCACAGCATGAAACACTCCTCCTCAAAATGTTTGAGGATGTATTCCTCCAGCGCCAGGTTGAAGTACGGACTGGTACATTCATTCATCACATATAACATAGTTTGTCCTCCAGTAAATGCGTTATAATATAACTATACCGCATTCCACACCAACGGACAAGGGGTCTCTTCTTCCCGGCAAAAGATCGGGCGAACCTGGATTCCTCCTTATGAATATAATACAGTAAAAGTTTACCATAAGGAGGTTATGTAATGTATCCAGGATATCCCTATTTCGGTTATGAAATAAAATGCGAACCCAAGCCCATTACCTTTCCGCCGCAGCATCAGGACCGGCAGCCGGGTTTGGAGTACCTCATGTTTCCGCGGCCTATTTACGATAACCCCTACTACCGGGGAAGCGGAAAGCTTGCAAACAAAACGGCCATCATTACAGGGGGCGACAGCGGGATCGGACGTGCCACCGCCGTGGCTTTTGCCAAAGAGGGCGCAAACATTGCCATCGTCTATCTTTACGAACGCCGTGATGCCCTGGAGACCAAAGCGGTTATTGAAAGCCTGGGCAGGCCTTGTCTTTTAATTGAGGGGGATTTACGCAATGAATCCTTTGCAAAGGAAGCCGTGAAAAGAACCCTGTCAGCTTTTAACGGAATTAATATCCTTGTGAACAACATTGCCGTTCAGTATCCACAGAAAAGCATTCTGGACATCAGCGCCGAGCAGCTGGAAAACACCTTTCGCACCAACATTTTCTCCTATTTTTATATGACAAAGGCTGTGCTGCCGCATTTATGTCCGGGCAGTGCCATCATTAATACAGCCTCCATTACCGCTTACCAGGGAAATGAGGAACTTATCGACTATTCTTCCACAAAAGGTGCCATCGTTTCCTTTACCCGGTCCCTTTCCAAATCCCTTATAAAGCAGGGCATCCGCGTCAATGCCGTGGCTCCGGGGCCTGTATGGACGCCGCTGATTCCTTCCAGTTTTTCAGCAGAAGAAGTAATGTCCTTCGGATTGAATGTACCGATGAAACGGGCTGCACAGCCCTTTGAACTGGCACCTGCCTATGTCTATTTGGCCTCGAATGACTCCGGTAACGTTTCCGGACAGGTGATTCATGTAAACGGAGGAGCGCCTGTAGAATCCTAATAGTGGAATGTTTATCCGGTAAAAAAGAAGGGGATGAAACCATCTGTATAGACTGACGGTTTCATCCCCTTCTTTTTGTTGTTTTCCTTATTAATTAATATATCGTGCAAACCTACCGACTATCGGTTATTTCTCATGGGCTTCCTTTATAACCTTTACTACATAGTTCAGGTCTTCATACGTCAGAGCATCCGACACCTGAATACGGATTCTGGCGGTTCCTTCCGGTACTACAGGATAACCGAAACCGATGGCGTATACGCCTTTTTCCAGCATTTTTTCCGCTACCTTTATGGATTCCGCCGTATCCCCAATGATAATAGGCAGAATCGCACTGTCTCCCTCCAAAGGCTTAATTCCTTCCTTTTCCAGGGCACTCCGCAGGTAGGCCACCTTCTGACGCAGGGACTCTACCAGTCCAGGATTGGCTTCCAGGTACTCGATGGCAGCTAAAGCCATGGCTGCCAAAACCGGTGGAAGAGAATTTGAAAATAGGTGGGGCCTTGATTTTTGTACCAGCACATCAATGAGCTCCTTCTTTCCTGCAATGAATCCGCCGCCGGCTCCTCCCAGGGCTTTTCCAAAGGTCCCCGATATAATGTCCACCTGTCCCAGCATATCGTAGTACTCGGCAGTTCCTCTTCCGGTTTTGCCGATGACACCCGTAGCATGGGAGTCATCCACCATGACAGCAGCTCCGTATTTGCGGGCTAATTCCACGATTCCCGGAAGGGGAGCAATATCTCCTTCCATGGAGAAAACTCCATCGGTTACGATGAGGACATTCCCCTCGGTTCCCGCTTCCTTCAGCTTTTCCTCCAAAGATGCCAAATCCGCATGCTTGTATACCAGTCTCTTCACATCTTTGCCTGTCAACCTGCATCCATCGATGATACTGGCATGGTTCAGTTCGTCGGAGATAACCGCATCTCCGGGTCCCAGCACTGCCGGTATAATGGCAGTATTGGCATGCCAGCAGGAGGTGTAGGTAATGGCCGCTTCCATATGCAGGAAGTCCGCCACCTTGTTTTCCAGTTCCCGGTGCAAGTCAAAGGTACCGCAGATAAAGCGCACACTGGCTGCTCCGGCTCCGTATTTGTCCAGGGCTTCTTTTCCTGCTTCGATCAGCTCTTTCTTGTTTGAAAGCCCGATATAGTTGTTGGAGCAAAGCACTACCACTTCATCCCTGCCTTCGATTTTAACCCGGTTGGTCATGGCTGTTTGCAGGTATTGAAGCTTTTTGTATTTTCCCGAGGTCTGAAATTCATTCAAAGTAGCCTGCAAACTTGCGTTAAATTTTTCCGACATCTCCATCTCCCTCTCTATTTTGTATTTCAAGAAGCACCTTTACGGCTTCATTGTTCTCCATCATTAAAAATGCTTTTTCCGCTTCTTCCAGCTTTAAAGTATGGGTAATGATGGGATCGATGGATTTTGCACTGGTTTTCAGAAAGCTTTCACACTGGTACCAGGTCTCATACATCCTTCTTCCCGTGATTCCATGCAGGGTAATCCCTTTAAAGATTACTTGCTCCGCCAGGTTCAATGAAATCTCCCTGGAAGGAATGCCCAGCAAACTCACAACGCCTCCGTTGCATAATACATCCAATCCAAGATGCAGAGCACCCGCATTTCCGCTCATTTCCAACAATACATCCGGTCCCATACCCGCCGTGTTTTCCAGAATAATATCCTTTATATTTTTATCCGAAGGGTCAATGACAAGGTCCGCCCCTACTCTGCGGGCAATTTCCTTTTTCATTTCGTTTGGTTCTACCACAATGACCTTGGAAGCTCCGTTTTTCTTCGCGATAGGAACTGCAAAAAGGCCGATGGACCCAGCTCCCGTAACCAATACATTTTTCATTGCTACCGGTTGTGCCATGACCGTATGCATGGCGTTCCCCAGAGGATCAAAAATCGCCGCATATTTATTTGCAATTTCATCCGCTACCGGCCAGATATTGGTCTCCGGCATACATATATATTCGGCAAAACAGCCGTTAATGTCAACTCCGATAATTTTTACATCCTTGCAGATATGGGCCTGTCCATTCCTGCAATACCTGCACTGGCCACAGGTAATGTGCCCCTCGGCGGAAACCCTCTGTCCAATGGAAAACCGGCTGTTTTTACTTCCGATTTCACAGATTTCCCCTACAAACTCATGTCCAATGATCACGGGCGGAGTGATTCTTCTCTGCGACCACTCATCCCATTTAAAAATATGAAGATCCGTACCACAAACCCCAGCAGCAATTACTTTAATTAAAACTTCTCCCGGTGCCGGTTTCGGAATTTCCGCCGTCCCTGCCGCTACCCCTCTACCTGAACTTGCTTTCCTGACAACACGCATGCTCCCCCACGTCCTTTTCAATTATTCAATAGAATCCATAGCACTTCACTTCGTTTGATATGTTAAACATATCGTTCATTATATTATATGCCAATACCCCTGTCAATGTGTATTTTCTTTATTATTTCTGGACTTTATTATCCTGGAATTGATATAATACAACTACGTATAAACTTCACTGAAACAAGTTCCTCATAGTGCCCTGTATACTATACTTCCGAAGTATACATGCACTAAATTTCCATGATGTTTAAAGGAGAGTTTACCATGAGTATGTTTCAACCGCCGCAAATCGGTAAAAATATAATGAGTCTGCGAAAGCAGAAAAGTATGAGTTTGGATGAACTGGCAAGGCGTTCCGGCGTTTCCAAATCCATGCTCTCGCAAATTGAGCAGGATAAAACCAATCCTACGGTAATTACCGCCTGGAAAATTGCCCTTGCTCTGGATTCTTCGGTACAGGAGCTGATGGAGTCCGGCAGCGGCAGCATTGTTGAGGTGATACGCTGTGATGATGCTTCCGTCATCTACTCGGACAATAAAGCCTGTACTATAAAAATTAATTCCCCGGTCCACATGACGGATAATCTGGAGCTCTATCAAATTTACCTGAAGCCGGGCGGTAAAAATGTATCCATGCCCCATTTTCCCCAGGCTGAAGAGTTCCTGACGGTCATCCAGGGCAAAATACAGATTACCTCCGGCAGCTCCACCTCTCTTTTAAACAAGGGAGATACAGCCCGGTACAAGGCAGATGTAGAGCACTCCATAGAGAACGCAGGAACCGAGGATGCCGAAGGCTACCTGATCGTTTGGCTGCCTAAATAACGTATCACTGCGAAGAAGCATACAGCGAAATATTACAATAGCATTACAGCTTTATTGCACCAGGAACTTCCTGCAAATAATTCCAGTCTAACTACCTGCAAGCGATCGAATGCAAACCATATTTTCATAGAAAAGGAGTCGGGTAGAAGATGAGCAGAAAAATTAGCCTATTGGTCATAGTGATGCTTTTGATGACACTGGTTGTTCCAACAAGTATTTTTGCCCAGGAGGAGTTAAAAGTGAAAGTGAATGGAGAATCTATTTCCTTTACAGCCCCTTTGTTTACTGAAAACGGAAGAACCCTGGTACCGTTGGAAAGTTTGTTTGAAAAGCTGGGTGCAAAGGTAACCCGCGATCAGAATACCCTATGGATCAGGGACACCTATACAAGTGTGGAACTTACCCTCGGTCAAAAAACTGCCAACATTCATAAAAATTACGATTTTTCAGGAATTCCCCAGAAATTAGAACTGGATGTAGCTCCCAGGATTGTCGGAAACTCTGTTTTTGTCCCTCTTCGCTTTGTTGTTGAAGCACTGGGACATACTGTAGCCTGGGATGAAAAAAACGATACCGTTGTAATTAAAACCGACAGTATGACAACCCCTGTTGAGGCACCTGCCTCTTATAAGACTATTACAAAGGAAGCCCTACAGAATGACAAGGACTTGAACCAATGGTATGAGGAAAACTACAAAACAGCAGGAATCCATTTCAAAGCCGTGGGTTCCGAAACCTACGTTCTTGTGGGCGCGGGTAAGAAGCCAACCGGAGGGTACGGCATTGAAATCGAAAGTTCAACCCTGGTAGCACCAGGTAGTGTTTATATAACTGCCAAGGTTAAGGCACCTTCGCCGGATATGATGGTAACGCAGGCTATCACGTATCCTCACATTTTGCTTCAACTGGAAGCAAAGGATGTAAAAAAAGTGGATGGGATTGTTGCCGCGGATACAAATACCTCCTCGGAAAAGACCATAAAGGACATCGGAGCGGCTATCTCTCCTGCGGATGTGAAATCCATCGAACTTTTCAGCCTTACACAGGTAAAGCTCAAGGACTATAACGAGCAGGAGATTCAAAAGATTGTCGGATACTACAATGCCGGCAGCATCAGCGACGCACCCATGATTTTGATGCTGGCTGGAAATGCAATGGTCATAACACTGAAGGATGGAAACAAAATCAATTTTACCAGCTATGGATCACAGACCAACCTCGTTGCCAACCGGGAAATAAAAGGTGTTCAAACTACACATCATCTGATTTGTCCCGAAATCGCCAAAATACTTTTGGAGAAATAGGGATATAAAAGGAAGGCCGGGACAATTCTCCCGGCCTTCTTCATTCCTGGAACTTCAGTGTTCGTGTCATCAAATCCCTTCCTGCCAGGGAATTAGGAAAAATTCTTGCAGCGTTCTCCAGATGCTCCTCCGGATTTGCCATAGACGGGCTGTAGTGCGTCAGCCACAGTTCCTTTACATTCCCCTCCGCCGCCAGTTTTGCAGCCTCCGAAAACAGCATATGCTTTTTCTCCAGGGCTTTCTGATATTTATCCTCTTCTCCATACATTCCTTCACAAATCAGCAGGTCGGAATCCCGGACAAATCCAGCCAAAGCCTCCGTGGGACGGGTATCCGTGCAATAACAAACTTTCAGTCCTTTTCGAGGTTCACCCAGGACCATCTCCGGCGTTATAAGCTTGCTTTCAAGGGTAACCTGTTCCCCTTTCTGGAGCGATTTCCAGCAGTTCACGGGAATATTCTGCTTCCTTGCACGCTCAGCATCAAACTTCCCGGCCCGTTTCACCTCGATGCTGTAGGAAAAGCAGGGTATCCAATGATCGACGGGAATGCTTTTCACTAAAAAGCCTCCAAGTTCCATTTCAACCTGCTCATTATCCGGCAGTTCAAAATACCGCAGCTCAAAAGGCAGTTTCGGAGCGATTACGGTCAGCATTTCCACTACGATTTGAAGGCCTGGCGGACCTACCAGGATTAAAGGTTCCTCTCTTCCCGAATTTCCTATGGTAAGAAGCAGCCCTGGCAATCCGGCAATATGATCGGCATGATAATGGGTGAAGCAGAGTACATCAATGGCTTTGAAGCCCCAACCCGCCATTTTTAAAGGGACTTGTGTTCCCTCTCCACAGTCAATAAGCATCATTTTTCCATCGCACCGTACCAGGAGAGAAGTCAGCCACCGGTTGGGCAGCGGCATCATTCCTCCTGTTCCCAGCAAGCATATATCAAGCATATGGCATCTCCCTATACTACTCCGCCGCTTTAAAATTATAAACCGGCTTGATAATATCCAGAATCTCCACCGTATCCTGAATATTGTTGACGATTTCCTCCATGGGCTTATAAGCCAAGGCACATTCATCGAGAGTCGACTTGTTTACCGTGGTGGAATAAATTCCTTCCATAGTCTTCCTGAATTCCTCCAGGGTGATCATTTCCTTTGCTTTACTGCGGCTCATCAATCTTCCCGCACCATGGGGCGCCGAGTAATTCCAGTCCGCGTTTCCTTTTCCTATACAAATCAGGCTGCCGTCACGCATGTTGATGGGGATCAGTACCCTCTCCCCCTTCTGCGCGGATATGGCACCTTTTCGGAGAATCATATTCTCCACATCAATGTAATTATGAATGGTAGTAAATTGCTCCACAACTTCAAGCTCCATCCGTTTTACCATTTCATCCACCATGGCTTTACGGTTGAAAACGGCATATTGCTGAACAATTTTCATATCCCTCAGATAATCCTCATAGCTTTTCCCCTGGACATAGGCCAACTGTTTATTCACCTTCGTCAGTGAAAGCTTCTCCAGTTCCTTTTGGATATCCTTTTCCCGCCCTTCAGCTCTTAACCTTTGGGCCAATTCACTTTTTTCCTTATTACGCTCTGCCAGTTCCTTATACCCCAACTCCTGATAATATTCCGCAACCTGCTTTCCCAAATGACGGCTGCCGGAATGGACCACCAGGTACAGATTGCCGTCTTTGTCCCGGTTCACTTCAATAAAGTGGTTTCCCCCCCCCAGGGTACCCACGCTCAGCTTTGCCCTTTCCAAATTTACATGCTTCCTGCAGGCCAAGGCATCAAAATCGATCTTCTCCGCATAGGAATGCTGTTTCCTTCTTGTCTCAAACCCGGAGGGGATAAACTGGTGAATGACACGATCCAATTTCTCCAGATCCATTTCCTTATCCCGCAGTTTTATGGTCTCCATACCGCAGCCAATATCCACTCCTACCAGATTGGGTACGATCTTATCCGTTATGCTCATGGTGGTTCCTATGGTACATCCCGCTCCGGCATGGGTATCCGGCATGATCCGAATGCTGCTGCCCTTGACAAACTCCTGGTTGCACAGCTCCAGAATCTGCGCCATCGCTCCCTCTTCGACAATATCGGTAAACACCTTTGCAGTATTATACTTTCCTCTGATTTCAATCATCATTCTACTCCATTCCTGTTCGTTTCGTTGGTATAGACTTTTCTCCGTTATGCTATAACCATTTTATTCCATTTACATAATTTTGATAGTGTACTAAAAGTACCGGCAGAAAGGAAGCCTAAGAAGCAAACCGGAACGATGGCCCTCTGCTTCCCCGCTTTTTCATCGAGACTTATTTTTGTACTCGGAAGGGGAAAACCCCGTATAATTCTTGAACATCCGCGAGAAATAAAACAAATCCCTGAAGCCGGAAGCCTCTGCTACTTCAGAAATATTCATATCCGTTACCTCCAGCAATTCCCTCGCCTTCTCCAATTTTATCCTATTAATGTAGTGCATGGGAGAACTCCCCATGCGGGCTTTAAAAAAGCGGATAAAATAATTAGGATGAAAATGCAGCAGTTCTGCAAGCTGTTCCACCGTTATATCTTCTGAAATGTGGCCATCGATATAGGCCAATACCAGTGTAAGTTTTTCGACGGAAGCAGAAGAAAGCAGGTGTATATCTTCGATAACCGTATTTTCAATATAAAACGCAATCACCTGAAGCAATGCCGCTTTCAGTCGCAGCGCGGAAGTCAGGCTGTCACTTTGAAAACAGCCCGCCATTTCCTTAAATAATGCTGTTATTTCCGCCGCATTCCTTACATCGATGAAATAGGGGAGCTTGATGATATCAAAAAGATTTTTGTCTCCCACCCTGGCAGTGAAGTGGCACCAGTATTTCCCGAAGGTATTATCGCTTACGGCTGAAAAGGATTGTATAACTCCCTGGGGCATCAGGAACAGTTGGCCGGGCTTGGGAAAGTACTCCCTGTCCCCTATTTTCAGCCATCCTTCTCCTTCGCAAATAAAATAGAATTTATTATATTCAGGGATGTACTCCATCTCGCTCCATGTCCTTTGGCACTTTGTATAATACGCCATCGTCACATTGACTTGAAGATTCGATATGTAACTTTTCAGAAGCCTGATTTTTTCCTGCTGCATAACTCTCCCTACACTTTATAAAAGTTAGTTTTATACAAATTCAGGTTAGAAAAACATATCCTCATTATACCATACATTCAGTACAATATAGATGCGATTCAACAATTCCCTATGATATTGATAAGGAGGCTACATCCTATGCATGAGAGATTTAACCGCACAAAATGGTTTTTGGAAGACCGCTTCGGCATGTTCATCCACTGGGGACTCTATGCCATCCCTGCCAGAGGCGAATGGGTACGGTCCACCGAACGGATTTCCATCGAAGATTACCAGCCCTTTTTCAACGAATTTAACCCTGTAAATTATCACCCCAGGGAATGGGCCCGGGCTGCAAAGGCAGCCGGCATGAAATATGCCGTTATGACGGCCAAACACCATGACGGCTTCTGTCTTTTTGACAGCAAACTGACGGAGTATAAATCCACCAATACCCCTGCCGGCAGGGATCTCATAAGAGAATACCTCGAAGCCTTCCGGGCAGAGGGGCTTAAGGTTGGGCTATACTACTCCCTGCTGGATTGGCACCACCCGGATTATCCGGCTTACGGAGACCGGCAGCACCCCATGCGGGATCATGAGGCCTTTAAAGACCATCCTCATAATTTCTCGAAATACATCGAGTACTTCCACGGCCAGGTGAAAGAACTGCTGACCCACTACGGCAAAATCGACCTCATGTGGTTCGACTTCTCCTATAACGATATGATGGGTGAAAAATGGGAAGCTACCAAATTGGTACAAATGATGCGTTCACTCCAGCCGGACATCATTATCGACAACCGTCTGGGAGGCAATATAAAATCAAGGAATCCGGAAATTTATGCCGGGGACTTTGCTTCTCCGGAACAAATCATTCCCCCGACAGGAGTCACCGATGAAGATGGAAACTCTATTCCCTGGGAAGCCTGTATCACGCTGAATGACCACTGGGGATATACTTCTTCCGACAGAAACTACAAGTCACCCCAACAGGTGATCCGAGCACTGGTAGAGTGTGTAAGTAAAAACGGAAACCTGCTGTTGAATGTCGGCCCCACCGCCAAGGGAGAAATCCCCAGGGAATCCCTTGCCATCCTATCTGCGGTAGGCGATTGGATGAAGCAGAATGGAGGCAGTATTTACGGCTGCGGCATTTCACAGATGCAGAAGCCTGAGTGGGGAAGGTATACGGAGAAAGGCAATATCCTCTATGCACATATTTATGACAGAGGCATCGGTCCCATCAATTTTAGAGGCCTGGGAGACAAAATCAAAAAAGCCCGCCTTTTATCCGACGGATCGGAGATCAAGATTGAGCATCCCTGGAATGCAACGGAATACGCTGCTGATGCCTTTATAAACTTTAAAGGTGCCCAGTTGCCGGATGAAATGGATACGGTTGTGGAGCTAGAACTGTATTAAGAAGTTAAAAGTAAAAAGACAAAGGAAAGAGAACCTGATTAATGTACATATACACTAGTCAGGTCTTTTTTCCTTTGTGCTCTTTCTATTCAGACTTTTTCCATAATTTACAGTAAAATTCTAATAAGGTATATCTCATCAGGAGGGAAAATGAAAGGTAATAAAAAAGTATTTGTTTTGGGCATTTTTATACTCACCCTCGCCTGGGCCGGCAACCTCTGGTATTTCTACAATCACCAGTTAAGTGAGCCTCTGTTTTTAAAGCATTTTTATGAACTCAGGAACATGGAACAAATGGAAATCTACTATGTAGATAATGCCAGTGCAAAGGACACCTTTTTTTACATCAGTTTTCCTCAGATCCATAGCGATCCACTCCCCGTTAATGTATCCATGTCCAGTCAGAACGGAAAATACTATAAAATCAATAGAATGTCTATAAACCTGAATCATTTATGGCTCCAAGGCGGAAAACAGGCGAAAGATCTACTGGAAAAAGATCCGGTCCTTTTAACCCGAATGCTGGTGCAAGACTCAAAAGGCAAGCGTACGGAGGTAGATATCGGGAAAATATATCTTTCCCCCTCCGGACAGACCAATAAGTCGCTAAAAGCACAGAGCACATTCGGCAGCAATAATAATTCCGGAGGTGTCTCTTTTAAAGCAGAGAATGCCGTAGAAATCACAAACATCGAAACCAGCTTCCTGGACGAACTCTGTACTTATGCGAACGTATCCATCAACAATGTACCGATAAAGGATATTCCTCTCCCCATCAAGCTGGAAAGCGGCGGTACGCTGGCGGGGAATTATGCCTTCAATTTTAACGATGCCAGTGTTTCTGGAAGAATGTCAGTCTTTAACATCCATCTCTATCTGTCCGGAACCGATTCAAAGGGCGAAAGTACAGCAGCAGGTTTTTATATCCACAGCATACCCTATCATTTCCGGACAGCAGATATCCAGGCACTTCGAGCAGAAAAAGGAGGGAAGTAAGTTGCACGAATCGAACTATCATAAGATCTTCTGGGGATTGATTTTCAATTTTGTAAATATAAATATCGGCCCCTTGGATATCCTGCCTAACCTTATCGGCTTCTCTCTTATACTCAGCGGGCTGGACGGACTTAGTTCCCTGCATTCCTCCTTCCAAAAAGGAAAACTGCCGGCTTTTATTCTGTTGCTGACCTCCATTGCCGATTTCTTTATAGCAAAAGTCAATTTCCTGAATGGGCCATTGCCCCCTGATGCCTTTGGGTCGCTCATTTATGGCGGGTTTTGCCAGTTACTGTTTTTATATCTGATTTACTGCCTATGCAATGGAATCTGCTTCGATGCAGAAAATAAAAAAGCAGATGCTCTGAGGGAGTCCTCCAGAATTCGCTGGAAGGCTTACCTCTACACATCCGCCTTTACACTGTTCTATATCCCTTTTTTGATCAACCTTCCCGAAGCATGGATGACGCTTTATTCTGCTGCCGTTATCATCAACATGATTGCCATGCTTTTTATCATCGGCCTCGTAGGAACAGCCCGGAAGGAGCTTATGGGAGAGCCAGAGGAGGAGTAATCCCTGAATTCCCGTTCCCCCTTTAACCGGAAATCAGGGATTTCAAAAATCTTAGCTTCTCTTCCATATGCAGGGCTCCGCCGCCCTCATGCCCATTAAAGGGGTAAATCTTTATATCCTTCTTACTTTGTATCCTGTTATAGGAGGCAAAATACAGTTTGGCCGGACAGACGTTGTCCTTCAAAGCCACCGAGGCAAGCACCGGGCACTGGATACGCTCCGCCATATTCATGATGTCGAAATAGCTTAGGGTTTCAAATACCCTGTCCACCCTGTCCGGGAACCTTTTGAGGTAGTCCGTGACGGCAGAAAAAGAACCGTAGGCGCCCTCTACTCTCTTTTCAATATTGCTGTTGCTGGGCACATCCACCATCATCGCGTAAGGTCTCTGATCCAGAGAACAAACCGCCATTCCCAAAGCGCCCCCCTGGCTTCCTCCCTCGATAATGATCCTTGTTTCGTCTATACAGTCCAATGTGCAGGCAAAATCAATGGCTTTCAGGCAATCGATGTAAACGGAACGGAAATAATATTCTTCTTTATCCAGAACCCCCTTGCAAACCACACTCTGAGTCGTACCGCTGGAATAAACGGCTGCATTTCCTGTGTCCCCCAGCTGCTCCCTGCAATCCACGGAGATCACCGCCGCACCCATGGTGATCCAATGCATAAAATCCGCCGGCCGTCCTCTGCTGCCGTTAAAGCCATGATAATGAATGATGCAGGGGTACTTCTCCCGTTTGATAAACTCCGGAACTATCAGCCAGCCGTGAATCCGGGTTTCATCAAATCCGTTGTAAGCAATCTGATAAACCTTCACGAAATCACTGGGGTACTCGTAAGGTATAATCTCCGTTCGCAAAGGTACAGCCCTTCCCTTCTCCAGGGTTGCCTTCCAGAATTCATCAAAGTCCCTGCGTTTGGTTTGTGCCGGCATATACTCATACAACTCTCTGGAAACTTCTTCAATATACATCACTCAACATCCCTTTCCCGGTTTCGCCTGTAAAAATAGCGATCACAGTTTTCATACTTTTTCCTAATTGTACCACAGAATGTACCTGAAGGCAAAAGTTCGCTTCCCTCTCTCGATGAAATAGAAAACTTCAATTCGTAATTTGGCTGTGAGAGTGATCTGCGTAGGAAAATTTCTCCCGACCCGTAAGGAATACCTCTAAGGAAAGTGCCTGATGATGCCCCCTAGAGACATTTCCCCGCCAGGCAGCTTTCCGTTGCTGTTGAAATTTTCTGGAGCAGACCACCGAACAGAAGCCAAATTACGAATGGAAGATAGAAAACATTGTTTTATCATTTTCCTTCCGGATATGATATAATAGTACTAATCACAAAGACAAAAGTAGGTTTGAAAAATTATGAATGATCCGTATAAACGATTAACACCGGATGAAGCATTAAAAGCCGCCGCTGAGCACAATCGGGGCCATCTGAAAATATTTATCGGCTATGCGCCTGGAGTTGGGAAGACCTATTCCATGTTGAATGAAGGAAACCGCAGGCTGCAACGGGGACAGGATATTGTCGTCGGCTATGTGGAATCCCACCACCGGGAAGAAACTGACAAGCAAGTTGGCAGCCTTGAAATCATACCCAGGAAAAAGGTCGAGTATAATGGCACTACCATGGAAGAAATGGACACAGAGGCCATTATTGAGAGAAATCCCAAGGCCGTCCTGGTAGATGAACTGGCCCATACCAACGTTCCCGGTTCCAGAAACAAAAAGCGGTATGAGGATGTAGAAGAGATTCTTGCTGCCGGCATCAATGTGATCACTACACTTAACATTCAGCATTTGGAAAGCTTGAACGATATTGTAAAGCAAATTACCGGTATCTGTGTCCGGGAAACCATTCCGGATTCTATTGTAGAGAAAGCGGACGAGGTTGTCGTCGTAGACATTACTCCCGATGCCCTTCAAAACAGGCTCAAGCGGGGAAATGTCTACAACCTGGAGAAGGTACCCCAGGCCCTGAAGAATTTCTTCCGGAAAGGCAACCTGAATGCCTTGCGGGAAATTGCCCTGCGTCAGACCGCCGAAGAAGTAGATGAAGATCTGGAAGAGTATATGAAGGAGCATGGCATCAAGGACAACTGGCGCACGGTTGAGCGGGTTATGGTCTGTATCAGCCCCAGCCCCTCTGCCAAAAGATTAATCCGCAGAGGCGCACGGATTGCCAGAAGGTACAAGTGTGAATGGATTGTGGCCAGTGTCGATTGTACGAATCTGTTTGCCCCCAAACTGACCCCAAGACTGAAGGAATCTCTCGAAAGCCACTATAAGCTGGCAAAACAGCTGGGAGCAGAGGTTGTGAAGCTTGTCGGCAAAAGTGTATCGGGAGAATTGGTGCGCTTTGCCCATGAACGGCACATCACCCAGATTATTCTGGGCCATTCTACCCGAACCAAGCTCCAAACCCTTGTCAGGGGCTCTACGGTTAACAAGCTTTTAAAAAAGGCAAAAAACATTGAAATTCATGTAATTCCCAATGAAATATGAATATCCGCATAAAAATACTACCGTAGGAGGTTTCCTACGGTAGTATTTTTATGCATACTTATCATCTTCATCCATTTTATAACGGACAGCATTTAGTTTTTTGAAATAGTAGTAATCATCAATCTTTTTAATCAGGATGATTACACTCACAATAATTACACAAAGCCCTACTTTTGCCAGGAATCGTTCCATGACAATCATCTCTTTTCTAATTTATAATGCCCTGAAATTCCCTTTACTTCAGCCTCTTTGCGATTTCCATATTGACCAGTAAAACATTCACCCTGGACTCTCCAAATACGCCCCACTGCCGTCCCTCGGTATTTTTTCTAACCATTTCCTCCAGATCCGTCGTACTGATTCCTGTCGCCTTTGCAATGGCCGGAATTTGGATTTTTGCAGCCTCCGGGCTGATATGGGGGTCCAGTCCCGACCCGGAGCTGGTAAGTAGGTCTGTAGGAATGTCTTCCCTCTTTACCCCCGGGTGCGTTTTCAGGAATTCCTCCATATCCTTTTGTACTCTTTCTACCAGGGCCGGATTGGAAGGCGCCAGGTTTGCAGAACCGGAAGAAACTCCCGCATAGGCCGTTTTCCCTTCTTTGTCCGGTATTGTATCTTCTTTCTTGTAAGTATTGTAATTATAAGCGGAAACCCTGCCATGGAAGAACCTGGGGTCGGTAAAATTCTGCCCCAAAAGTACGGAACCCACCTTGGCTCCATTGTACTCCACCATACTTCCGCCGGCCTGCTTCGGGAATATCAACCGGCTGATTCCTGTCATGCCCAGAGGAAATATAACTCCGCATAGCAGTAATAAAGCTGCGCTTACAGCAATGGCTCTTATCAATATTTTCATTCC
Source organism: Bacillota bacterium (assembly GCA_023419605.1). GTDB lineage: Bacteria > Bacillota > Clostridia > Acetivibrionales > JAEZXR01 > JAEZXR01. Next base: position 50,022 of record JAEZXR010000098.1, read on the forward strand.
ATATCCCTCCCTAACCCAAATTCAGAAGCCGCAGTACCGGGTGGATGATAATATCGATCAGCTTGATCCCTGCAAAGGGAACAAGAACTCCTCCCAGACCGTAAATCATCATATTTTTCGCCAGTATGGCTTCGGCGCTCATGGGTTTGTATTTAACGCCCCGCATTGCAATGGGGATCAAGGCCGGTATAATGATGGCATTGAAGATCAAGGCAGACAATATGGCACTCTGGGAAGATGCCAATCCCATAATGTTCAGCACGTTCATCTGCGGTATTGCCGCGGCAAATATGGCCGGAATGATGGCAAAATACTTGGCCACATCGTTGGCAATACTGAAAGTGGTAAGGGATCCCCGGGTAATCAGAAGCTGTTTACCGATTTCTACCACCTCAATGATTTTGGTAGGATCTGAATCCAGGTCTACCATATTGGCCGCTTCCTTGGCTGCCACAGTACCACTGTTCATGGCCAGACCCACGTCCGCCTGGGCCAGGGCCGGAGCATCGTTAGTACCGTCACCCGTCATGGCAACCAGCCGCCCCTGGGCCTGTTCCTTTTTGATTACTTCAATCTTATCCTCCGGCTTGCATTCAGCAATAAAATCATCCACTCCGGCTTCTCTTGCGATGGTTTCTGCCGTCAGAGGGTTATCACCCGTGCACATAACCGTTCTTATACCGATTTCCCGCAGCCGTGCAAACCGTTCTACCAGACCGGGCTTCACCGTGTCCTTGAGATAAACAACTCCGAAGATTTCCTTATCTACGCATACGACCAGCGGCGTACCGCCCAGCTTGGCAATCCTTGTGGTCACACCCTCCAGATCCTGTGGGATGGTACCTCCCAAATTGACTGCGAACTTTTTGATGGCATCCGAAGCTCCTTTTCTCACCTGCGCACCATTGGGAAGGTTCATACCGCTCATTCGTGTTTGACCGGTAAACTCAATGAACTCTGCTGTCTTATACTCCTCCACATTGGCCTTTATTCCCTGCTTTCCTGCCAGTTCCACTATGGATCGCCCTTCCGGTGTTTCATCCTTTATGGAGGCAATCAAAGCGAACCGTGTCACTTCTTCTACCGTATGCTTTCCTACAGCGGTGAATTCTGCCGCAAGACGATTTCCATACGTAATGGTACCCGTTTTATCCAATATCATGGTGTCCACATCCCCGCAGGCTTCTACCGCCTTACCGGACATGGCGATAACGTTAAACCGGGTTACCCTGTCCATTCCTGCGATACCGATGGCGGATAAAAGGCCGCCGATGGTAGTAGGAATCAGGCATACCAGCAGTGCAATCAACGTGGAAACGGGAATTTTTACCCCTGCATAATTGGCCATGGGATAGAGGGCCACGATGACCACCAGGAATATCATGGTCAGACTTACCAGCACCGTTGTTAAGGCAATTTCATTGGGCGTCTTCTGCCGGGAAGCCCCTTCTACCAGGCTGATCATTTTCTCCAGGAAAGATTCTCCGGGTGTTGCCGTGATCCTTACCTTCAGCCAGTCACTGACTACCTTGGTACCTCCCGTAACGGAGCTGAAATCTCCGCCGGCTTCCTTCATCACCGGAGCCGATTCGCCGGTGATGGCTGACTCGTCCACAAAGCCCAAACCTTCTACCACTTCTCCGTCATTCGGAATTACATCTCCGATTTCTACTAAAACGATATCACCCTTTTTCACTTCGCTGGCATTGACGATTCTGGTAGAACCGCTCTTATCCAGAAGCTTTGCCTTGGTGTCCTTCCTTGTCTTTTTCAAACTCTCCGCCTGGGCTTTTCCCCTGCCTTCCGCCACAGCCTCAGCAAAATTTGCAAACAGTACCGTGACAAACAGGATGATGGTGACGATGGCATTATATAGGCGGCTTCCCTCCGCTTCTATAATGGTAGGGAAAAAGGTGAGAAACAAGGTAATCAGGAAACCGATTTCCACTACAAACATTACAGGATTTTTTATCATATCTTTGGGATTCAATTTTACAAAGGAATCCTTAATGGCATTTACAACAATTTCTTTTGTAATCCAGCTTTTTTTATTTTCTTTTCTCATTGTTCACACCCCTTTACCGTCCGATGGTCAAGTGCTCTGCTACCGGGCCTAAAGCGATGGCCGGGAAGAATGTCAAAGCACCGATGATGATGACAACTGCAACCAGTATTACTGTAAAAAGCGTATTGTCTGTCCGGAAAGTTCCTACGCCCACCGGCACTTCCCTCTTTGCCGCCAGGGACCCTGCGACGGCAAGCAATGCAATAATGGAAATGTATCTTCCAAGGAACATGACAAGTCCTGTGCTTACATTCCAGAACATCGTATTATCCGCCAACCCTTCAAAGCCGGAACCATTATTGGCGGCCGAAGAAGTAAACTCGTACAGGATTTGTGAAAGCCCATGGAACCCCGGATTTGTTATCCCTGCCAGGCCCTGGGGAACGATGAGTGCGATGGCGGAAGATAGCAATATGATAAAGGGGTGTACCAAAATCGCCAGAGCGATGAGCTTCACTTCCCTGCCTTCAATTTTCTTTCCCAGAAACTCCGGTGTCCTTCCTACCATCAAACCGCAAAGGAATACAGCCAATATGGCATACATCAGCATATTCATAAATCCTACACCCTTGCCGCCAAAGACAACATTGATCATCATCTGCCATAGTGCAACCAGTCCGCCTAAGGGTGTCAGAGAATCATGCATGTTGTTGACGGAGCCTGTGGTGGCAGCCGTTGTTACCGTGGTAAAGAGGGCGGACTGTGCCGTTCCGAACCGTACTTCCTTTCCTTCCATGTTCCCCATTGCCTGGCTTACGCCTGCATTTGCCAATACCGGATTTCCTGCCGACTCGAAAACGTAGGCACCTGTCAAGGATACTGCAAAAAGTATGGCCATGGCCGCAAAGATCACCCATCCCTGTTTTCTGTTCCGCAGCATTAATCCGAAGGCATATACCAGCGAAGTGGGCAGCAGCATCATGCAGAGCATATGAATTACATTGGTCAGAGGCGTTGGGTTCTCAAAGGGATGCGCCGCGTTGGCTCCAAGAAATCCTCCACCGTTTGTTCCGATGTGCTTTATGGCTTCAAGAGAAGCTATAGGCCCTAAGGGGATATCCTGCAAGGTTCCTTCCAGGGTTGTCACTGTCTGGTTGGAAGATAGGGTCTGCGGCACTCCCTGCCATACCAGAAGCAGTGTAACAATGATGGCCGTAGGCAGCAGTATTCGTGTTGTGAGTCTTATAATATCTACAAAGAAATTTCCCACGGTTTTTGCTTTGCCTGTAATGCCGCGGATAAAGGCAGCAGCTGCGGCAAAGCCTGTTGCGGCCGAAGTAAACATAAGGAACGTAATGGCTGCCATCTGGCTTAGATACGACAATCCCCATTCCCCACTGTAATGTTGAAGGTTTGTGTTGGTGATAAAGCTTATGGCTGTATTAAAAGCCAGAGACGGCTCCATATTTTTGCTGCCGTTTGGATTCAAACCGATAAAATCCTGTATACGGAAAATCAAGTAAACCAGCAAGGTCATCACCAGGTTTGTGACCACCAGCGCCACGGCATACTGCTTCCAGTTCATTTCCTCCCTTTTCAGTCCCGTCAATTTGTAAAGTAGATTTTCAATCCTGTCCATAACAGGATCTGCAAAGGTTTTTTCTCCGCTTATGACTTTGTAGATGTATTTTCCCATTGGAACCACCAGCAGCATTACCAGTGCCAGTGTAAGTAAAATCTGTACAACGCCCATTGTAAGGCCTCCTTCTTCTGCTAAGGGCCGGCTGAAATATTACTTCCGATACTTTTTCGGGATGCGGGGCTCTGCTGTGGCAGCCTGAAAAAGCTTTAGCGGAAGTTATATTTCAGCGATCCCTAAAATTTCTCCGGATTAACCAGTACATACCCCAGGTATAAAAACAATACTGCGGATATTATAATTAAAGCGATCATTCTTCCGTCCCTCCATTCACTTGCTTATCTGTCCGTCGCACCACTTTGCAAACAGTAAAACCAGTCCGAAACACACCAGCAAAGTACCTGCAAAAATAGCATCCAGCACTATAACCACCTCCCGGTAAACTCTTATGCGGCACCATAAGTGCCATTGAGTATAGGCTTATTGTACGCTAAAAAATATTTTTTCTAAATCTTCATAAAATTCGAGGTACGTTTTTGCTCAACTTATTAGGAACCATCTGTTGAGTTTAACTCCTTTTCTCATAGTGATATCTTTTATTTTCTCATTTTAATGATAGTCTGATACGTTGCATTATAAGACTTCTGAATCTATACTTTAAGTAAAGGGAAAATAAATATAATGTTGTTTCAGGAGAAGAGAAGGAGATTCTATATGGTGAAGACACTGAAAGGCAAAATTTCATTGATATACCTTTGTCTTGTGGTAATGATCGCCGTTGTGGGAGCGGCTTCGGTCATCAACCTGTACGGGCTGAGCAAGTCCATCGATGGACTGATGACGGCAAACTATAAAAGCATCCACGCCGTCGAGAATATGCTGGAAGCGGTGGAACGGCAGGACAGTGCCTCCCTCATTTATATCTATATTGACAAACAGAAAGGAATCGACCTTTTTACGGAAAACAACAGCTCCTTTCTTCGCTGGTACAATACCGAGTCAACCAACATCACCGAGCAAGGCGAGCAAGCGCTGGTTGCTAATATAAATACCTACTATACCGCCTATGTAAAGCTCTTTTCCGAGCTGCAGGAAATTCGGAATACAAAAGGGATTGAGGCCAGCGTAGAATTCTATAACAGCAGAATCATGCCTGATTTTATTACAGTAAAACAGGAATTGAAGGCATTATCTACATTAAATGAAAAAGCCATGTTTAAAAGTAAGGACAAGGCTACCAAAACCGCCAGAACCTCCATGTACTGGCTTCTGATTCTTTCTGCCGTTACGATTATCGGAGGTTTTCTGATGTCGAGATTCTTTACCCACCGGTTTTTGCGCCCCATCTATACCCTTACACAAACCATGAAACTGGTCAAGGCCGGGGATCTGAACCAAGAGGCTACCATCATATCCCAGGACGAAATCGGAGAACTTGCCGTTGAATTCAACAACATGACGAAACGCCTTCAACAGTACGAACAGAGCGCTATTGGCAGACTGATGGAAGAAAAGAACAAATCTGTGGCTATTGTTAAGAGCATATCCGACCCTTTGGTCGTATTAGACTCTCACTACCGGATTCTTCTTTTAAATGAATCCTGTGAGAAGCTCTTTTCGGTCCACGAGACAAGTGCAGTAAATAAACACTTCCTGGAGGTCATCCGCAACGGAGAGCTATTTGACTACATCTCCAGTACCTTTGAGGCCCGGGAGGAGCTTAGGGAGAAAACAATCTCCATTTTGGTGGAGGGGGAGGAATACTACTTCAATGTCATGGTGACTACCCTCAAGGATATGGATACAAACCTGAGCGGGATGATCGTCGTATTTCATAACATCACTCAGCTCAAATACCTGGAGAAGGTTCGTACAGATTTTATTGCCACCATTTCCCACGAGTTTAAGACACCCCTCACGTCCATTATTATGGGCACGGACTTGATTCTGGATGAAGGCATGGGACTCTTAAATGGAGACCAAAAGGACGTAATGAATACCATAAAAGAAGACAGCCAGCGGCTTTCCACCCTGGTTCACGACCTTCTTGAGCTGTCGAAAATCGAGTCCGGCAAGGCCATATTCCATATGAAGCCTTGCCGTATAGACGGTATTATCGAGAACTCCATAAAACAGTTTTATCCACTGGCAGAGCAAAAGGATATCCAGCTTAATTTCGAATGCGATGAGGATTTGCCGAAAGTGGATGCAGACCCGGAAAAGATCACCTGGGTTCTGAATAACCTGGTATCCAATGCCTTAAAGTACACCAATGCAGGAGATGAAATCCATGTAAGTGCCGCTGCCGAAAATGGGAAAATGCATATCACGGTAAAAGATACGGGAGCCGGAATTCCCGAAGAATACCTGGATAAAATATTTGATAAGTTTGTTCAGGTCAAAGGCTACGACCTGGAGATGAGAGGCACAGGTCTGGGCCTTGCCGTTGTAAAAGAAATTATAGAGGCCCATCATGGAGAAATAAAATGTGAAAGCAAGCTGGATTCGGGAAGCAGCTTTACTTTTACTTTGAATTTGAGTAAGGAAAGAAGTGAAAAAGTATGAAGAAGATTTTAGTTATTGATGATACGAAGAATATCCGGCTCATGCTGACGAAGTGCCTTGAACTGGAAGGCTATCACGTAACCACCGCCAGTGACGGAAAAGAGGCCATTGAACAATTTAAAAAACATACCTTTGATTTGGCTTTTTTAGATATTAAACTGCCTGAAATCAGAGGAACGGAAGTGCTGAAAAGAATTCGGGAAATGGGAATCGAGACGCCCGTCATCATCATCACTGCCTACGGTACTGTAAAAAACGCCGTTGATTGCACCCATTTGGGTGCCGTGGCTTATGTGCAGAAACCTTTCACTGCAGACAAGATCCGGTCGGTATTGGGCGAATTTTATGGTAAGGAGAAGAATGCAGATTCAGCCAATAACAGTTTGGAAGCCACCCTCCATCGTATTAGGGAGTTAATCAGCAGCAATGCCTTCACCGAAGCCCTGCAGCTACTGAAAAAGGTGTTTTCCATTGATACGGAAAGACCCGAACTTTTCCTGCTGATCAGCCAGGCTTACAGAGGGCTTGGCAATTTGGACTATGCAGAAAAATATTATAAAACCTATGAGCTCTTCAAGAATTAAAGTGTCGGCGAATAATTTACTTTATTCCGTATAGAATACGATAAACAGCGTTCACTCCTGTATTTTACAACGAACGGTTTTGAAGATAGCGAAGCCTTGGGATGTAATAATTTCTACCTCCGAAAACCTATAGAATGTCTGGTCTTTTATGCGTTTATCTGGTATTATTTTAGAGAACTATTATTATGTTCTATTTCGCTAGAGTATTGAAGGGGAAACAAATGAGAAAATATCATGGCAATAAACTTGTTTTACTGTTTTTATGTTTTATGATGCCTTTTGGCTTTGCAGCATGCAAACCTAAATTTTCAGCGATGGAACCGGTAAGTCAATCCAAGTTCCTGCTAGGTACCGATTGTCAGATTACCATTTATGATCCAGTCGATACGAAGGTCTTCGATAAAGCCTTTGACCGTATCGCGGAGATTGAAAGGGAAATGACCGTCAACAATGCAGATACCAGTGAAATTATCCGGTTGAACCAGGCGGCAGGAAAGCAGGAAGTGAAAATAAGCGCCGACACGTTTTCCGTTCTGGAAAAAGGGTTATATTATTCACAGTTGTCCGAAGGAAGATTCGATGTCACTGTGGGTCCCCTTGTAAAGCTGTGGAATATAAACACCAGCGAAGCTGCCATTCCCAGTGAAAGCGATCTGCAAAAAGCACTTCCGCTGATTGATTATAAAAAGCTGCATCTAAATAAAGAGACCTCAACGGCAAAACTGGATGCGGAAGGAATGATGGTGGATTTGGGAGGCGTCGCAAAAGGCTTTACAGCCGATGAAGTCGGCAAGGTCTTGCGTCAGAACGGGGTTCAGCATGCTATCATAAACCTCGGCGGCAATGTACTTACACTGGGCTCCAAACCGTCAGGAGAGGATTGGAAGGTGGGCGTACAGCATCCGCAGGAACACCGTGGCACCTATGTAGGAATCGTAAAAGTTAAAAACAAAACCGCTGTTACCTCCGGCATCTACGAAAGGTTTTTTGAAAAAGACGGAAAAATTTATCATCATATCCTGGATAAAAAGACTGGATATCCCGTAGAGAATAATTTATTCAGCGCCACTGTTATCACTACCCTCTCTTCCAATGGAGACGGCTTATCCAACACATTGTTCCAGATGGGCATAGACCGGGGAATGGAATTGCAAAAGCAGCTTACGGATATCGAAGTTATCTTTGTAACGAAGGATAAGAAAATTTATGTTTCCCAGGGGTTAAAGGACTCTTTCGAGTTAACCGACGACAGCTTTCAGGTTTTTTATAAATAATATATCCCTCGACTCTGTAAAAAGCAAAAGCTCTCCACGGATAAAAATCCGTGGAGAGCTTTTGCTTCCAAGAGACCTCATAGCCCGCTTAAGCTACAACGCTTCATTCCTCCACCTGGCTATCAGCTTCCTGGTCCATTACCTTTTTATTTCTTTTTCGAAGGGCCTCCTGCAGCAGGTATTCGATCTGCCCGTTGACGGAACGGAATTCCTCTTCTGCCCAACGGCTGATTTCCTCCCACATCCGTGGATTCAAACGCAATAATATCGTCTTTTTCTCCGCCATTTTCGTCACACCCTTAGTTATGGAGTGTTCCGGTGTTGATCACAGGTTGGGTAGACCTTTCACCACAGAGTACTACCAGAAGATTGCTGACCATGGCCGCTTTACGCTCTTCATCCAGTTCGACGATTCCCTTATCGCCCAGCTGAGTCAGCGCCATTTGAACCATTCCCACTGCACCTTCTACGATCTTCTGTCTCGCTGCGATAATAGCAGCGGCTTGTTGTCTTTGCAGCATGGCTGCCGCAATTTCCGGCGCATAGGCCAGATGGCTCAGTCTCGCCTCTTCTATAATAACGCCTGCCTTGCCCAGTCTTTCCTGCAATTCATTCTTCAACGTTTCAGAAACCTCATCCGCGCTTCCCCGTAAGGACATGCCCTCACTGACGTCATAAGGGTACAAGCCCGCCATATGGCGAAGTGCAGACTCGCTTTGAGTCTTCACGTATTCAATATAGTTGTCTACTTCATATAATGCCTGAACAGTATTTTCAACTCTCCAAACCACAACCGCAGCAATTTCAATCGGATTACCCATTTCATCGTTTACTTTGAGCTTTTCTCCGTTTAAATTCCTGGAACGGAGAGAGACCTTCTTTTTTCCGTAAAAGGGATTTGCCCAGTGCCATCCGGGAGTTTTAACCGTTCCCCTATAGTCACCGAAAAGTGTTACGGCTGCAGCCTTGTTAGGCTGTAGTGTAAAGAAGCCGCAGACAACAATCAACCACGCCACAAAAAACAGAATACCTGTAATAACAGCCACCAGCGAGGCATAAGCCACCCCTATAATAAATACAATTACAGACACTGCCAGTAAAAGCAGGCTCCATAGGATGGCACTAAACCCCGAGGTCACTTTGATTTCTTTCTCCTGCATGCAATCAAACCTCCTAAATTAATATCAATGTGATATCATTATTATATCATATTTATATTACATTTCAACTGATTTATCAAAGTTTTACGGATAAAATAAGACCCGGTGCGCACCGGGTCTTATTTTATCTGCCTGCCAAAAGGCATCGATGGTTTTTTAATAATTTTTAATAGGTTTCAACAAAAACTTCAAAGTAGGATTGTGGATGTACGCATGCAGGACATTTGTCAAGGGCTCCTACGCCTTCATGAACATATCCGCAGTTGCCGCACTTCCAGAGGACCTTTTCATCCTTCTTGAAGACCTTTCCTTCTTCAATATTTTGCGCCAGCTTGTTATACCTTGTCTCATGGCGCTTTTCTGCGGATGCTATCATTTTAAATGCTGCTGCAACTTCTGGGAAACCTTCTTCTTCTGCAACTTTTGCAAAAGCCGGATACAGGTCTGCCCATTCTTCATTTTCACCGCTGGCAGCTGCCTTCAGGTTATCCAGCGTAGTTCCCTGTGCAACAGGAAATCCTGCGGTAATTTCAATCATTGCAGGAAGTTCTCCCTGGAGCCCTTCCAAAAGGAACTTATAGAACCTTTTTGCATGTTCCTTCTCATTATCGGCAGTTTCGATAAAAATGCTCTTAATCTGCTTGTAGCCTTCCTTATCTGCTACCGAAGCATAATAGGTATAGCGATTGCGAGCCTGTGACTCTCCGGCAAATGCCTTTAATAGATTTTCTGCTGTTTTTGTTCCTTTCAAGCTTTTCATAAATGACCTCCTCAGTTTTTATTATTATTATCATTAAGGCACGTTGAACATGTACCCTTATAATAAACGTTTCTTTCTCTGATGTCGAAATGTTCCAGCCCCTCTGTTTTTGTATCCTCTATTTTTATATAGAAGTCATAAACATTTCCGCAGACATCGCATTTAAAATGCCCATGGTTGGAAATATCCGCATCATACCGGACCTCATTGTCTTCGATCGTCACCGACCGGGCAATTTTTGCATCGGTAAACAGGCTCAGGGTATTGTATACCGTAGTTTTTGATAACGTAGGTATTTCTTTGACCAATCCCTCATATATTTGTTCTACTGTAGGATGATTTTTCCTTTTCAGCAGGTACTCCATTACCTTAATCCTTGGATAGGAAGGTTTTATATTATGTTCCATTAAATATTGTCCCACGTTATCCAAATTACCTCTCATAAAAAAAGCCCCTTTGCAAGACTCAATTTGTAGTCATTTCATTTTTGTAATGATTACATTTTGTATTTTATATCCATTTTCATCTCTTGTCAATACCTTTTTGATAAAAATTTTATAAAAAGTAAAAAGGCCAGACCCTTTATAAAGGTCTGACCTTTTGTGCCTGCCTATATTTATTTACTGCCACAGCCACTGCAACCGCCCTTACTGCAATCTCCGCTGGAGCAGCAGGTCCCTTGACCCCTTTTCATCCGAAGAACCTGCCGTACAATAATATATGCTGTTGCGGCAATGATAAGCCCGCCAAGAATCCAATTAATCATTTTTTCACCTTCTTCCAAAGGACATTCCTATTGCAAACCGAACAGCCTTCCCACCTGGAAAACAAGGAACGCTGCAACCCAGGCAAGCCCCGTTGTATACCCTGCTGTTATTAATGTCCATTTCCATGAATTCATTTCTCTCTTGATGGTGGCAAAAGCTGCCATACAAGGTACATAGAGCAAGGAGAAAACCATGAATGCATACGCCGTCAGCGGAGTATAAATGGATTGAAGCTGCTGGACCAGGTCTACGGATGTTTCATCCGCCCCGCTAATTCCATGCAGAATTCCCATCGTGGATACCACCGCTTCCTTGGCTACAAAACCCGTAAGCAGTGAAACTGCAGACTGCCAATCGCCAAAGCCCAGAGGGATAAAAATTGGAGCGATCAACCTTCCGATAGCAGCCAGGATGCTTTCACCCGGATCTTCGACCATCTGGAAAGTGAAGTTAAAGGACTGCAGGAACCAGATTACAACTGCTGCTGCGAATATGATGGTTCCGGCTTTCTTTACAAAGCCTTTTCCACGGTCCCACATATGAATCATCAACCCCTTAAGGGTAGGGATTCTGTATGGCGGCAATTCCATAACAAAGGGAGCCGCTTCCCCCTTAAAGACTGTCTTTTTGAGAACAATTCCCGAAAGAACAGCAACTACAATACCGATCAGATAGATGGAGAAAATCACCAACGGCTGGCTGCCTGCAAAGAATGCAGATATGAATACGAGATAAATCGGAAGCCTCGCACCACAAGACATAAACGGAGTCAGCATGATGGTTAATCTTCTGTCTTTTTCATTTTCCAGTGTCCTGGTACTCATAACAGCCGGCACCGTACAACCGAAGCCCATCAACATCGGGATAAAGGATTTACCTGTAAGCCCCAGCTTCCTGAGCAGCCGGTCCATGACAAAAGCCGCTCTTGCCATATAGCCGCTGTCTTCAAGAATAGAGAGGAAGAAAAACAGGATCATGATTTGCGGCACAAACACCAGCATACTTCCCATACCGCCGATAATACCGCCAACGATCAGTCCGTTGAGCCAATCTGCCGCTCCAGCTGCTACCAATGCACCCGAAACAAATTCAGACAGGGTTCCGTTGATTAACCCATCCAGAAAATCAATGGTAAAGGAACCAATAGCTCCGAAGGTTATAGTGAACACGCCATACATGATCACTAAAAACAAGGGAATCGCCAAAATCCGGTTGGTAACTACCTTGTCGATTTTATCGGAAATTGTAAGGTTTGATCCTTTATCTTTCTTTTTAACCGCTTTGGTCACGACATTGGATATATAGCGGTACCGATTGTCCGCAATAATAGTTTCTATATCATTGTCGTAATTCTTTTCAAGCTGTTCCCGGTAAGGCTTTATTGCACTCAGGACCGTCACAGGAACCTTCAGCTTTTCCTTGACTTTTTCATCTCCCTCCAAAAGCTTTAATGCAACCCATCTGGCGTTCAAAGTCTTTCGTTCTATGGAAGAAATGATTTTTCCTTCTATTTCATCAATGCAGTTCTCTATTGCTTCATCATAGATAGAGGAAGTTTGTTGAACCGTCTTACTTGCTGCCGTTTGGGCAACCTGCAGCGCTTTTTGCATCAATTCGTTGACACCGCGTCCCTTACTGGCTGAAGTCCCCAATACAGGAACTCCCAAAAGCTTTTCCAGAACCGCCGTGTCGATTTTGTCCCCTCTTGCCTCTACCGCATCCATCATATTCAGCGCTACTATGACGGGAATTCCCAATTCCATAAGCTGCGTCGTCAGATACAAATTTCTTTCGATGTTGGTCGCTTCTACAATGTTTATAACCACATCGGGCTTCTCGTCGAGGATATAATCCCTGGCAATGATTTCTTCCATACTATAAGGAGAAAGAGAATAAATTCCCGGAAGGTCCACTACCTTGATTTCTTCCTTGAACCTCCTTGCTCTTCCCTCTTTCTTCTCTACGGTAACGCCGGGCCAGTTTCCTACATACTGCGTGCTCCCGGTAATCTCATTAAACATGGTGGTTTTTCCACAGTTAGGATTTCCCACCAAAGCAAACGTGTAACTCATGTTATGACTCCCCTTTTGCAATTGATAATCATTATCAATGATTATTTAAAAAAAATGCTACTCTTCCTATGTAGCCTCTTTTATTCTACAAATATATTCTCAGCTTCCGCTTTTCTAAAGGTTAATTCATATCCACGGATATTTACTTCAATCGGATCACCCAGAGGTGCCACCTTCCGCACCAGAATCTCTGCTCCTTTGGTAACCCCCATATCCATCAATCTCCGCCGCACTGCACCTTCACCGCCGATTTTGGTTATAACTCCCTTTTCGCCGGGTTTCAATTCCCTTAGTACTCTTTCCACCTGTGCTGTCTCCTTTCCTTACATTTGAACCGTTAGTTGTTGAGCGATACCCTTGCTTAAAGCTACCCTCGAGCCTTTAACACTGACAATTAAATTTCCGCTGATTTCAGATACTACTGACACGGATACTCCTGGTATAAGTCCAAGACCCTCCAGAAATCTTCTTGTTTCTTCTTTTGCCCTGCAACTATTTATGACAGCTTCCTTGCCTAAAGGTAACATGGTTAAAGGCATACCGCCACCCCCTACTTTTTATAGTTTTATTGTATTCCAATTGATAATGATTGTCAATATCGCGAATAAAAAAATCTTCCGTTTTTGCGACACAATGGAAGATTTTTTTATTTATTTCATATGCACTTTGCATAAATACTCTACTTTACGCCTTATAATTGCTTACCGGATACATTCAAACTCAATGTGGCATTCCTTACACTATACTTACGGCTGCTTTGACGACGGCTTGCGCAGCTTCTCCCTCAGGTATGCAAATACCCCTGGCAGCAAGGATATGAAAATGATTGCAAAGATAACCAGCGTGAAATTTTCCTCCACAACCGGTATATTGCCAAAGAAGTACCCGCCAAAGAGGAACAGGGCTACCCATACAACGCCACCGACCAGGTTGTAGCTTATGAACTTCATGTAATTCATATGGCCGACCCCTGCAACAAAAGGGGCAAAGGTTCTTATGATGGGTATGAATCTTGCCAGTATAATGGTTTTACCTCCATGCTTATCATAAAAGTTCTGGGTTTTCTCCAGATGCTCTTTTTTTATGAAACGGATTTTATTATTGTCAAAAACCTTCCATCCAAGGAACTTGCCGATGTGGTAGTTGACAGTATCCCCTGCGACGGCGGCAATAATGAGAAGGATTAGGCTGAGCCGGATGTCCATGGCCCCTCCTGCCGACAGCGCACCTACAACAAAGAGCAGTGAGTCTCCGGGTAAAAACGGCGTTACAACCAATCCCGTCTCACAAAAGATAATAGCAAACAGGAGCAGGTAGGTCCAGACTCCATATTGCTGGATAATATCCGCCAGATACTTGTCCAGATGCATGATAAAATCGATCAAACTCAAAATTAAATTCATATCTCCTCCTTAAGTAATGGGAGTATCCCCTCTAACCGGTATCAAACTCTCAAAAGGCATATCCGGGTACACAGAGCCTGCAGGAACAAAATACCACCGTGCCTTCTACACGGGAACTCCAGGGTTCCCTTTGCAATTCCCCGCATAGGAAATCTAAAAAGCATGATTTCCTGCTGCATCAAGAAAATTATGCCCCGTATAAATCAAAGGTACACATAATTTCCTGGATAGGAACAAATACAGTGCAGCCGCAGTTTCCTTATCATTAAAAAAGACTTTTAGCGCAACCTGCAATTAACAGGCTTATACTAAAAGTCTTGCTACCCTTTTTGGGCTATAAAGCCAGGCAATCGTTCCCGCCGGTTGTTGACCTTATAGATTAAAGCTACTCCCTTTTATAGCATCAATATACCATGGAAGCCGAACCACTGTCAATATTTTGCGGGAACCTTGCATATTTTCAAGTACCCTGGAAAGAGCCGTTCAAGGCTCGTAAAACAATATGACAGTAGCAACGGTCCGGCTCCACGTCTCATGGAGACCCTAGCGGTCCCAAAAAAGACCGGCTAATTATTTTGCCCTGACCGGGTTTATTGATATTGCGGCGGATTGATCCATTTATTTAGCAGGTACTGAGCTCCGCGAAAGCCTATATAGGGAGTATAAGGATACTTTATGGGACAGAACTCATAGCTGGGGATATCGATTTGGATTTTCCTGCAATCCTGTTTTGCCAGGTGCAAAGCAACGGCATTGCTCATGATAATTCCATACTGTCCTTTTGCAACAGCTTCCTCCCACTGGCTTTCCTTATAACAAGGAATGCTTTCACTGGCTCTGTCGGGAGAGGTGCACCAAACGGCTCCCGGCACAAAGCCCACTTCCTCTTTGGCAAAATCCAATAATCCCTTTACAATGTCAAAATGCCCTCCAATGGCTATATGGGGCCCATGAATGCGGCTTGCATAGGCAGAAGCTATTTTTAAAGCCCCGGATAGCATCTTTTGCTCATAGTTCATATACCCGGCATCGCATTTTATTTTCAGCCGCTCCGAAACCTGTTCCATCCACTGTAAGGATGCTTTGAGACCATAAGGCCTTCCTGCTACATACGGAGTACCAAATCGTTCTTCCAGCCTTCGAGCGGCTTCAATTCCTTCCTGCCGCAGCACAATATTTACGTGTGCCCCACCCATGGCTTTTATATCGGAAATATGCGTATCCGAGGTCATAACACACAGGGGTACGGCATTAAACCCTTCCTTAAGCATCCGGATGATTTCATGGCTATCGGAAAAATAATTATAATCATCAGCACAGGAACCAATGATATTAAAGGTAGGCTTTTGCGTTCTTTCCGATTCTTCCGGAAGATTGCAGACCAAAAGCTCCAGGACCTCCCGGACCCCCTGGGTCCAATTTCCCCGAAAGCCGTCACTTTTTAAAGGCAGGATTTTTATATCGGGATACTTCTCCTGATAAAGGCTGCAATGTGACGCAATATCTGTCCCAATGGTAGCAGACAAGGTCGATGGCATCACAAATATCACAGGAGGTCTCTCCGTTTTCAGAATCTCCTCCATGGCTTTTTCCAGGCGGATGACCTGCCCCATGGCGATATCGTTCTCATCCATATGGGTGGAATAAATTCGGCTGTTTTGCTCCCCTTGCATGCGTGAGAAGCTGTTTAGCGCAAATCGGGTGGTGCCGGAGGTGCCAAACTCCAAAATACATCCTCCTTTTATGGGCAGCAGTGTCCACAAAGCCCCCATTCGGTCAGAAGGAACCGGATAATATTTATAAAGTCCCATTGCCTCTTCTTTTCCTTTCGCTTCAGGTTTTCAACTGCTCTGTAGTTTGACTTGCTGCCGCCAGAGCTTCCAGCAGGTGCAATGGCTGCTCAAAACCCAGCAGGGAACCGGCACCCTCGCATTTTACATACGGAAGGGCCCCTGTCTTTGCTTGCTTTTGCATTGCATGCCCGAGAAAATAATCCGGAAAAAGGTCTCGCAGCACTTGCCGGGTAGTATTGAACGTAAAGGTACGTCCTATATAGGGGTTATGCCCGTCGGCAAGAACCTTCCCGCTCCACTGCCTGGCTTTTTCAAAAAAGTATTCGATTTCCAAGTATGCCGGATTCATTCCCAGGGAAGAAAGAAATGCGGAACAAATGAATGAATCGATTTCCAAATAGCCGCAGGCAAAACTCTTTCCTTTTACCTTTTCTACATGGATTTCCATCTGTTTTTTAGCATCCGCATACAATACCTCGATTTCTTTTTCCAAGTCAACCTGTAGATGCGCACCAATCTCCCGGTAGGTACTCCTTATTTCCTCCACATCCAAAAGATGAGGAAATAGAACAAAAGGGGTCCCGAAGCTTTCCTGCATCTTTTGGGCTAACGGAAGCGCCGCCATGTCCACCACAATCGAAAGTGCGGCGGAGGAAGCTTTGCGTATTTCTTCCACCGTCAGGTTCCCTGGAATGGAACAGTTTATATGGACACCCTGCTTTCTCAGCAAACAGACCAATTCGCTTTTCCCGACCCATCGGGCTCCTTCCCCCAGCAGGTTGACGGTCTTCGCCCTTACCTCCTGTTTTTCCATGAGCTGATGAAGGGAGGTCAGAGATTCCTCCCGGGCAGGCACGGAGCTAAAACAACGGAAATGCGCAGCATGGATATGAATCACGCGCGCTTTTAATCTTGAGTTTGCCTCCCTTGCCATCCCTTCAAAATCTTCGCCAATCAATTCCGGGACACAAGCAGATACTAAAAAAATGGCTTCTGCACCGTCCCTGTCGATTTGCTCCAAGGCCTGCATAACGCCTTCCCTGCACCCGAAGATCACCTCATTGGAAGCAAGGGAATACGACCAGGTGTGATTCGTTCCCGTTTCCTTATGCAGTGCAAGAGAAATATTCCTGTTATAATATGTACATTCTGCCATCCCTACGATTAATGCACAAGCTCCCTGAATGCCGGTTATGACATTGGTGACCAATGCCAAGGGGCAACGGGGGCCGGGATGAATGGCGAAAGCGCCGTTTTGAACCGCTTTGTCGGAATGTATATCTGCAAGGCGTTTTATCCGAATACCGCCGTTGTTTTCAACATTTTTATCTGTAACATTTTTATTCATACTTTGTCTCACCTTTACACTTCTTTTCCTCTTTACCCCTGGGCATTCTTACCCATAACAAGATCTGCAAGGAGGGAGTAGGACTTCGCCATATCACTTTCCGGGAAAGCCTGTACTACGGTCATACCCAGGGCTTCCGCCTGCTGAACCACAGGATTCCGCGGCATGGAAAACAAAATGCTTGTCCCGATTTCCTCTGCGGCTTTTCGAACCAGCTCCGCCTCGCCTTCAAAATTCTTCGCATTAAAGATTAGGCCTTTCAGAGAGGCATACCCCATCTTTCCAAAGCTTTTTACCGCATAGGAAATATTATTTGCCGCATACAGCGACATCATCTCTCCGGAGGTCACAATACAGACTTCATCCGCATACCCGCCCCGTATAGGCATGGCAAAGCCTCCACAGACCACATCACCCAATACGTCATAAAGCACCACATCCGGTCGGTAATACTCGTAGGCATTCAATTCCTGCAATTTTTCAAAAGCCGTAATAATCCCTCTTCCCGCACAGCCTACTCCCGGCATGGGGCCTCCCGCCTCCACACACAAGACTCCGCAATCGCTTTCAAAGACCAAATCCTTTAGCTGCAATCCATTATCGCCTGCCATACGCAAAGTTTCCAGTACGGTAGGGATCGGCTTGCCATAGGTCAGATTCCGTGTAGAATCCGCCTTCGGGTCGCAGCCGATTTGCATAACCCGGTATCCGCCGGCTGCAAGCGCCGCAGAAATATTGGACACCGTTGTAGATTTTCCGATTCCACCTTTACCATAAATCGCAATTCTTTTCATTAAATCCTCCCATGAAAAAGCAAGACCAACAAGTCCATATATAGATATCCAACTTTAGACTTGAATTTATCCAGAGGCAAAACTGCCCCAAATCCCGGGCATTTTTACCTCTGGAAATTATAAGGTTTAAAGTTGGATATCTGTACCTGTTGGCATCTTGCAAAATTCTGTTTCTATTTGCTTCTTACCTTAACCCGCTCTTTATACAGCCTCTTCCTCCCCGGGCTCTTCATTCAGGACACTGTCGTACCCAAAGCACACCGGAGCTCCATTTTCAGGATCCCGCATAACTCTCGCATCGATGTTGAAAACGCTTTTCAGCACATCTTTCGTGACGACCTGTACAGGACTGCCGGCTGCAATGATCTTCCCATCTTTCATGGCCACGATCTCGTGAGAAAAGCGCGCCGCATGATTAATATCATGCAGTACCATCACCACTGTACAGCTCCGTTCCTTATTCAGCCGCTCTACAATCTTAAGTACTTCCAACTGGTGTGCCATATCAAGATAGGTCGTCGGTTCATCCAGCAGCAGGATTTTCGTTTCCTGGGCCAAAGCCATGCCCAGCCACACCTTTTGCCGCTGTCCCCCGGACAAACTTCCGATTTCCCGGTGGCGAAAAGCGGTAATATTCGTAGTCTCCATAGCCCATTCAATGGCTTCCTTATCTCCGGGCGAGATTTGATTCATCTTTTTCCGGTGGGGAAACCGCCCGTAGGAAACCAGCTCCTCCACCTTCAATTCAGAAGGCGCAATGGGGTTCTGAGGGAGCAATGCAAGACTTTGGGCAATCTTCCGGGTCTGGATCTGCCGCAGATCCTTTTCATACAAATACACAGTTCCACTCTTTTGCTTCAGAATCCGCCCCATGGTTTTCAGCAAGGTAGATTTCCCACATCCGTTAGGACCTATAATGGTGGTTATTTTTCCCTCTTTAACTGTAAAATCGAGGTTTTGAAATACACTGAACTTTTCATAACAGGCTTCCAGATTTTCCACTCTAAGTATGCTCATTTTCAGTATATCCTCCTACGCCTTGGCCTTAAATAATAAAAATATAAAGTAGGGTATCCCTACCAGTGAAATAATAATTCCCACAGGGATTTCCGCCGGGGCAAAAGCAGTCTTTGCAATAAAATCGGACAGCGTCACCAGCAGCATTCCCACTATGCCCGCTACCGGGATCACACGGCGGTGGTGAATCCCCACCAGCCGTTTTGCAATATGAGGAACGATAAGACCTACAAAGCCAATACTTCCTGCTACGGAAACACAGGCGCTTACCAGACCGATGCTGCTTAAAAGCAGGATTGCCTTTTCCTTTTCCGTAGCAACGCCCAATCCCTTTACCGTACTTTCCTCCAGCTGAAACAGATCAAGCACATAGGACTTTCTGAAAATCACAGGGATCAGGAAAATTAACCAGGGCAGCATGGAAGCGATATGTTTCCAATTAGCGCTCCATATACTCCCCGAAATCCATACCGTGGCCATCTCAAAATCCGTTGACTTCATTTTCAGGCTCAGATAAAGAGAAACGGCTCCAAGGCCGGACCCCACTGCAATGCCTGTCAGCAGCAGCCGCTGCGAGTCCAGTTTACCGTTTTTCCATGAAAAAAGGTAAATAAGAAGGGCTGCACCGCCACCTCCCACCAATCCAAAAAACGGCATGCTGAACACAGACTGCCAGTGGGTTCCGCTGATTTTCCCCTGATAGAAAAACATAAAAATAACAATGGCAACGCCGGCGCCTGCATTAATACCTAAAATCCCGGGATCCGACAGACCGTTCCGGGTAATTCCCTGAATTACAGCACCTGCAATGCCAAGGCCCAGACCAACCAGTGCCGCCGTCACAATTCTGGGCAGGCGGAAGTCGAATACCACCAGGTCATGGGCCCGTGTAGGCTGAATCCTGAAAAGAGTGTGGATTACGTCCTTGACCGTCAGGTCAAATACCCCATTGGTCAAACTGCAATACATAGCCACCAGCAGAAGAGTCATCCCGCCGAGAAGAACTGTTGCATAACGCACCTTTGAATCCCTATGCATGCTTATCCCCTCCTTTTTTTCTTGTGAGGTATAAAAAGAAAGGAACGCCTATAAGGGACGTAACAACTCCGACCGGCGTTTCAAAGGGATAATTGATGAAACGGCTCAGCACATCACAAAGCGCCAAAAAAACTCCTCCCAGCAAACCTGCACAGGGGATGTTCCATTTATAGTCAACTCCAATCAGAAACCGGGTGATATGAGGAATGATCAGCCCTACAAATCCGATCTTTCCGGCCAAAGCCACAGAAATGCCCGTTAAGATAATAACAGCAACAGTAGCAACGGCCTTTACCAGCAAGGTCCTCTGACCCAGACTGACTGCGATCTCCTCTCCCAGCGAGAGAATCGTGATGGATTTTGAAATCAAAAGAGCTGCCACGATTCCAATAGCAGCGAAGGGTACTGCCAAGCCCAGGAAATCCAGGTTCATTTGATGCAGCCGCGCATTATACCAAAAGCTTATATTCTGTGAAGTCTGAAAATATGTAGATAATACGGCTGAAATACTGCTTAAAAATGTTCCTGTTATAGTTCCCAAAATCGCCAACCGGACTGGAGACAGTCCGTTGGGGAGAAGGGATGCCATGCCGAATACAAGCACTGCACCCAAAGCAGACCCCACAAAGGAATACATCATAATGCTCAAATCAGAAGCTGTCGGCATAAAAACCATGCAGAGAGTGACTGCAAAGGCAGAGCCATCGGAAACACCCATAATACCGGGGGATGCAAGATAATTTCTTGTCATCCCCTGCATCAAAGCTCCTGATATCGCCAGAGCAGCTCCAATCAGCAGTGCTCCGGCCACTCTGGGCAAGCGTGAATGAATCACAATCTGATGGTCAACATTTCCCGGATCAAAGTGAAAGACGGCTTGTTGAACTGTTTGAAAATCAATATGCTTTGCTCCGTAGAGAATGGATAATAGTACTGTAAACAGAACTGCAACCGGCGCGACGGATAGGATAGCAACCGGTAAAGAGAACCTCGTTCGCATGTCATTCTTCTCGCTTTATTTTTTTATTTCGGCAGCTTTTCCATAACCGCTTTCAGGAAATTTATCTTACTCCACGCCGTTCCTCCCTGCGCTAAAGGGTCCACCGCGTTTACAAATACATTCCCGTTCTTTACTGCGTTCAGGCTTTTCCATATGGGCTTGTTTTTCAGTTCCTCCAAAGCTTGTGGCTGCGCCTGGTTCTCGCTCTCAGCGAACTGAAGAAAGATATAATCCGGATTCATTTCACTAAATTTCTCCAGGGAAATGGTCTCTTGTGCTTTTGCTGCTTTGATCTCGTTAGGTACAGGCAGTCCCAGATCGGAATAGAGCACGGGATTGAAATATACATCCGTCGGATAAATGCTGATGTTGCCGGCACGAATCCTCACAACCACCACCTTTTTATCTGCCAGAGTTTTACCGAATTGGCCTTTTGCCGTTTGCAAATCATCTTTATACTTTTTTAAGGCCTCTTCCGCCTGCTGCTGTTTCCCTGTCAGTTCTCCCAGCAGCTTCAAATTGGCTTCCCAGTTGGTAGCGATATGGGATACCGGAAAAGTCACCGAAATCTTCTGTAATTGTTCTGCTGTTTCCGTCGGGAATTTTGATGAACCCAGAATCACATCCGGGGTAAGCTTTAAAATCGCTTCGAGATTTGGCTGTATCTTCTCTCCGATGCTGACGGAATTTTTTGTGATATCCTTAAACATGGTTGGGAAAGTCCCTCCCACCGTTATGGCACCTACAGGCTCAACACCAAGCACCAGGGCGTCTTCCATGGCTTCCATGGCACCGGTAATGACGATTTTATTTACTTTTCCGGGTACGGTATATTCTTTGCCCAGATACTGAATGGTTCTTTCCTTTGCCGGAGCTTCTTCTTTGGTGGTGCTTACTGCCGTGTCACTGTTTGCCGGCTTTGTTTCTTCCTTATTGGTTCCGCCGCAGGCTGCCAGATTTAACATCATTACAACTGCCAAGCTCAAGACCAGTACGTTTTTTCTCATTTCTTTAAAAAATCCCCTCTCAAAATATGTTAAACTGAAATTATAATATGTATTAGGTACTTACCAAACGAACCTTACGCTATTTTTCCAAGTGCTTCCGGAGCAAGAATCGAATGAATAACACTGGTTCTTGCTCTGTCAAAGCCTTGAAACAGCACCCTCGCTCCTTCCGGATCACTGTATACCTTCCAATAGCTGCAAAGCAGGCATTTTTCACCCTTATGACGGATAAATCCGTATACATCCGCCAGGGGAATCCCCAGAAAAACACCGATTTCATGCGGACACATGGATTCAAACCGCACTTTCAGCAATTGCAGCGCATGCTCCAGTGTTCCGCAGTTCTCATATCCCATTTCCTTTAAAAACTGCATATTTTCTTTAGAAAAAATCAATTCTTCCAGCATGCCGGCATTATAAAACAAAACCAGCTGCTGGTTTTTTGTCTCTTTGATTTCAAAAAAGCAGATTTCCAGAGAGGAGCAAATATCGCGTTTATATTTTTCCCATAAGCGGTACAGATTTTTGCCCTTGGTAGAAAAAGAGATCAACGACGAAGGTTTCAGTCCTTTCAACGTCGGCGCCGTCCCGTAGGCAATCGTAGAAAAAAGATGCTCTCTCCCTTCCAGCTTGCCCAGTTTTGAGAAAAAAGTCTGAAGCAGTTTCTTATCCAATACTTACACCCCCCGGAGCATCCTTTGCTTATACGGATGCAAGCTTTGCCCCTAGTGCTCTGCATAAGGCAAGCCCTTCTTCATCCGGAGTATTTTGAACCGTAAGTCCTTCCGCCAAAAGACGAACACCCATTTTTTCCATACGCTCTGCCCAATCCTGCATCCACTGTCCATCGCCCCAATCAAAAGAGCCGAACAATACAACAGGTTTTCCGGACAGGTTTTCACTTTCCAGCGACTCCACAAAAGGCTCCATTTCAGTCTCTTCCAGCACTTCGCATCCCATGGACGGGCATCCCAAAGCAACGGCATCCGCTGCCAGTACATCCTCTTTAGAAGCTTCCGCCACCGCCAGGATACGAACATTAATCCCGTCCTGTTTTGCTCCTTCCGCAACGGCCTCAGCCATTTTCCAGGTATTCCCTGTTCCGCTCCAATAAATAATTGATAGATTCTTCATACGATCCATCCTCCTGCCTTTATATTTTTATGTATTTATGCGCTCGCATGACGCTGATCTTTTCCAAACTGAAGCAGTATACCATCCAGTGAAGTTCCACTGCTGTTATGGCACCGCAGCACCGGTATATTTTTTCTTTTCGCTTCCTTTACAGCCGTGTAAACCATTTTGTGGGATGCAGTTCCCGTGAACAGGACAATCCCATCCGGGTTTCCAATCATTTTATCAAACCGGGCAGGCATTTGCGTGTATACTTTCACCTGATATCCATGTTTGGCACAAATCCCTTTATACTCATCGTGCATCCTGTCGTGGCCTCCTACCAGTACAATGCTCATATAAACCCTCCCCTCATCGATATTGATACTCATTATCAATACGTATTTAAAAAAATATGCTCTATATGTGTGTTTTACAATTTGTTTGTGTAAGATAATGTTTTTGATATTGATAATCATTATCAATTACTAATTTCATTTTCCATTTTACCAATAAAAGATCACTTCGTCAATAAAAAATCTAAAAACTTTTATTCGTGTTTTTACGGTACTTTTCATTGTGAAATTTCCTTAACGATAAAAAGGCTTTCAAGATCGTTTCTGAAAGCCTTTTTCTGTGACTGACGATATTTCGCAGTTGCCGAACTACACCCGGCAGCAGATGTCCCCCAAACCGGATGTCCCATGGAAGGAAATATACATTATGTTAATCGTATCCTTGCAAAGCAGCACAACCGGTAATACCGGAAGCATACTTCACCCCATGCAGGGAACCTCTGCTCCCGATACATTACTGCAAACTCCATAACGCTAAACGCAGGATTTTGCACTGTGATCCATATTATTTATATAATCGTTCCCCCATTTGCACATCATCTCCAGTAACGGTATTAAGCTCTTTCCAAAATCAGAAAGGGAATATTCCACTTTCGGGGGCACCTCTGCATATACCTTTCTTATAATAAGTCCATCTTCTTCCAAGTCTCTTAACTGTTGAGTCAGCATTTTCTGTGTTGCTTGGGGAACCATTTTCCTCAGCTCGCTAAAGCGCAATGTTTTTGCAGCCAAATGCCATAAAATCAGTGCTTTCCATTTTCCACCAATCAAGTCCAGTGTTACTTCCATCGTACACTTGTACTCGTTATTTTTACATTTTATCATAGAGACAACTCCTTTGTCGTAATCAAATCAGCTTCCGTACTTCTCCATTAGTATCCATTCGGATACTATCATACTTTTAAGTGCGTACTTGCAAAATAGTATCCTATTATATATTATAATAACATAAGAAAAAAACAAATACCAGCATATAAAATATGACTTTTTATAGAAGGCAGGTGAAGAAGATGATCACTAAGAACATGTCAATTACCGATGTAGTGGAAAATCATCCGGAAGTTATTGAAGTTTTCCAAAACCATGGAATGCATTGCTTTGGCTGCATGGCTGCAAGGTTTGAGAATATCGAACAGGGCGCAATGGCCCATGGCATTGATGTTGATGCACTGATGGAAGATTTAAATAAAGCTGTAAAAATGTAAATAAAAATAACCCCGTAAACGATGCGTTTACAGGGTTATTTTTTTACCTATCCCCTAACATTAATATACTTTCTTCCATTCTGCAATGTTTTTTGCGTCAAATTTGAAAGGATCCCCCAGCATGATCTGGGTTCCTTCGCCATCCTTAACGACTTCCTTATCGCCCAGCCCTCCTGCTTTGAATTTGTCGCCTACTTTCCCGGTAATGGTTCCTTTTATCAGGGCATCGGCAGTGTATCCCGTCAGGAATCCGACATCAATAGGATTCCAAAGGTACATCCACTGGCAAACACCACTTTCTATGTATTCCGCCATTTCACTGGGCAGACCGAGGCCGGTCAACTGCACTTTTCCTTTAAGCCCTTTATCCGTGAGAACTTTTCCTGCTGCAGCGATACCCACAGTGGTAGGTGCAATAATCCCTTTGAGGTTCGGATAGGATTTCAGCAAAGCTTCCGTTTCAGAAACGCTTTTGTCTCTCAGGTCATCTCCATAGGCAACCTTTACCAGCTTAACATCTTTGTATTTGGGATCTTCCAGTTCCTTCTTCATCCACTCAATCCAAGCATTCTGGTTGGTTGCCTGGGAAGTGGCACTGAGAACGGCGATCTCTCCTTTCCCGCCAATCATTTCCGATATGGCTTGAATCTGCACGCGTCCGATTCTCTCGGGGTCTGCCTGGTTTACATGCGTTATACGGCTCTTGGCATTAACCGCCGAATCCAGCGAAAGAACCTTTATGCCTTTATCCATGGCCTTTTTTAGCGCAGGCTGAAGTGCATCCGGATCATTCCCTGAGATAGCGATGCAATCCACTTTCTGGGAAACCAGTTCCTCAATCATCTGAATCTGTGCTTCTGCTGTCGGCTTATCCGGCGCCTTTAGTATAGCCTCTCCGCCGACCTCTTCCACGGCCTTCTTAAAACCTTCCATCATCTTTTCGCCATAAGGATTTCCGGTATTTTTAAAGATAATGGCAAATTTCTTTTTGCCATCTGCCGCGTTTGAGGAACTCTTGGGTGCAGTCCCTCCGCATCCTGCCATAGTGGACAGAATCAGTGCCAGGGAAACAATTGTAGATACTACTCTTTTCATTCCTTCCATCTCCTTTTACTAAATTGAAATTCTATACAAAACCAGCCGTACAGATGCTTAACCTTGTTCTGGTTTATCCAAAGGGCAGCCGCCCCAAAGTTGGGGATATCCCCCTTTGGCAATTATAAACTTCAGCGTGCCGCATCCCCAGACTGTTGTATGCGCAGGAGAAACCAGGCAGGGGGTGTTTTCCCCGCCTTTCGGTCCGATTTAAATGCTTGTTGAGACAGGTTTTATTGTTTGAGATTTAATTTTCCCGGATTGAATCCCTTTATTTTATTGAATCTAAACTTTGGAAGCATAACCGCAAAAATCAGCAGTAATCCGATAATGATAAGAAGAAGCTGCGCCGGCACATTGACAAGACCCAGCCCATAGCGCAGCAAGCCAATGAGAAAGATCGCCAGTACGGCACCGACCATTCTTCCCTTTCCTCCTGCCGTACTGATACCCCCCAGCACGACCATGGCTATAACGTCCAATTCATAGCCATCAGCTACGTTGGGCCTTGTGCTTCCCATCTTCGAGGTGAGGAATAAAGCGGTTACAGCAGACATAAGCCCTGCCAGTGTAAAAATAATTACCTTGATTTTATCTACCTGAACACCGGAAAATCTGCTGGCCGTAATATTGTTTCCCATGGCATACACATACCTGCCGAAGGTCGTTTTATGCAGCACCAAACCGAAAATCACGGCACAAAGTGCAAAGGCAATCAAGATGAAGGGAATCGGCCCCACATACCCCCATCCCAGGAAAGTGTACCACTCCGGAAATTTTCCGGCAGCCTGATCTTTAAGTATGATGTAGGCAATTCCCCGGTAAATGATCATGGTGGAGAGGGTAACAATAACCGCTGATAATTCCTTGAATTTTACGATTAGCAGCCCATTGATCAAACCGCAGAGGGTCCCTATTATAAGGCAGAGAAGCATGGCGGCTCCCATGGGCAGCCCTGCATTATAGGCAACCGCCATAATAACCGCCGATAGGGCAACGGTGGATGAAACAGAAATATCGATATCTCCCAGAATGATAATCAGCACCATGGGCAGTACGATAAACGACTTATCCAGGAAAGTCATAGTCGCATCCAGCAACTTTCCGGGGTTCAGATAATAGGGGGACAGCGAAGCATTCACAATATTTACGATAAGAATCAGTATTACAAGCATCCACTCCCATTGGAAGAAAAAGCTTTTCAGCGTAAACCTCTTTTTGGCAATAATATTTCTCTGTTCCATGGCTTATATTTTCCTCCTCATGAGATGATTTCGGTCAACACCTCTTTTTACCAGTGCGTTGAAGAGTACTGCAACGAGAATAATGAGCCCCTGGATCGCCGACTGCCAGAAGGGCGATACATTAATTAACGGCAGTGCATTGTTCAGGATTCCCAGGAGCAGCGACCCCAGAATAATTCCCGATATTTTTCCCGACCCTCCGGCGATATTGACTCCTCCAAGAACACAGGCAGCGATGACATTCATTTCATACCCCATGGCAGTATCCCCCTGGGCGGAAGCAAACTTCGACACCCATAAAACCCCCGCAAGCCCTGCCAGGGCTCCCATGACGGTATACACCAGCCATAGAATCCTGGCATTGTTTATACCGCTGATTTTAGCGGATTCGGGGTTGCTGCCTACGGCATAAATCTGTCTTCCTGTCCGTGTGTGATTGATAAAATAGTAGAAAATAATGTAGATAATAATGGCAATAAAAATCAATGTATTGACTCCCAGAATGGAGCTGGTGGCGATCCCCTTGAAGCTGGCCGGCATCTGGTGGGCGCTGACCCATTTCCCATTGCTCACCATAAAGGTCAAGCCTCTAAAAACATTCATCATACCAAGAGTCGCTATAATGGGTAGAATTCCCCCTTTTGAAACAAGGCCTCCGACTACCGCGCCACAGGCAATTCCCACCAGGGTTCCAAGCAATATCGCCAATACCGGATGCAACTCCGGGTTTGCTCCCACTGCCAGGGCCGCGATCATGCCGGATAACGCCAGTGTTGCACCGATGGACAGATCAATTCCCCTTGTAACGATAACCAGCATCATCCCCACAGTGAGAATACTGAGAATGGCCGTATTCTTCACCATGTCATTTATATTCTCCAATGTTAGAAAGCTCGGATTCCGTATTTGCACCAAAACAGAAAGCAGAATAATGAACCCCAGCAAGCCCACCTCTCTGAATTTTGAAATATTGACAATTTCCATTTTCCTTTTTACAGCAATTTCAGCCATACTTGCTCCCCTTCTCCTTCTGACTTTATGAATACGATAATTTAGACCTGAATTTTTCCAGCGGATAAACTGCCCGGAAAACCCGGGCAGTTTCCTCACCGGTTATTATAAGGTTTCAAGCATCCTACCTGTATACTTCAGCTTCCTGCGCCTTCCCGGCAGTTTTACTTGCCATGGCAGCCTCGAGAATGGTTTCCTGCGTTGCGTCTTTGCGGTCAAGGACAGCAGTTACCCTGCCTTCCCGCATCACAACGATCCGGTCACTCATTCCAAGAACCTCCGGCATTTCGGAGGAAACCATGATAATGCCGTACCCCTGGCAGGCCAAATCGCTCATAATCTCGTGAATGGCAGATTTTGCCCCTACGTCCACGCCCTTGGTAGGTTCGTCCAGAATAATAATCTTCAGATCCGCCGAAAGCAGTTTTGCCACAATGACTTTCTGCTGATTCCCCCCGGATAAAGAGCTGGCAAGGTCAAATATACTGTTTGCCTTTACCCCGACCTTTTCCGATAAGGCCTTTGCCGCCTCCGCTTCCCTGCTGTCATTCAGCCAGCCTTTGGAGGAAAATTTTTTCATCGTCGACAAAGTAATGTTCCTGCCGATGCCCCACTGGAGTACCAGACCTTGTTTTTGCCGGTCCTCCGGCAAATAGCCGATCCCCAGGTTCATAGCCTCCTGCGGGCTGTCAATTCGCACTTCCTTTTCCTCCAGATAAATTTTCCCGCTGTCATAGGGCATAATCCCGAAAATAGCTTGACATACTTCACTTCTCCCAGCGCCTACGAGGCCGGTCAGCCCCAGAATTTCACCTTTTCGGAGCGTAAAGGATACGTCGGCAAAAGCTCCTGCTTGTCCAAGTCCTTCAACCCGCAAAAGCTCTTCTCCGATCTTCGAGGGCTTTTTAGGAAACAATTGGGTTATTTCCCGTCCCACCATGGCTACGATAAGCTCTTCATTTGAAATCTCCCGAACGCCCCAGGTTCCGATGTATTTTGCATCTCTAAACACCGTTACCTTGCTGGCCAGCCGGTACATGTCCTCAAAGCGGTGAGAGATAAAAATGATGGAGGTTCCATTATCCCTTAACTTTTCCGTAATTTTATACAACTCTTCACTTTCCCGTTTTGTAAGTGCAGCCGTAGGTTCATCCATGATAATGATCTTTGCATGGGTTGACAGCGCCTTGGCAATTTCAACAATCTGCTGCTGGGCAATACTGAGTGTCCCCATCAGCGTTTTCGGATCAAAGGTTGCCCCCAGTTCCTGTAAAAGCATTCTCGCTTCTGCATGCATCTGGTTCCACAAAATCCGGTTTGTTCCTTTTTGAACCTTTTCGTGGCCCATAAAGATATTTTCCGTCACACTCAAATCCGGGTAACAGGTCACATGCTGGTAAATGGCTGCGATCCCCAGCTTTTGTGCGTCCAGCGGGCTTTTGAGTTCTATTTTCTGTCCGTTAAAAAAGATTTCGCCTTCCTCCGGAGCATGGACACCGGTAATGATTTTTATAAACGTCGATTTCCCCGCCCCGTTTTCACCCATTAAAGCATGGATTTCTCCGGGCTGCAGTTGAAACTGAACATGATCCAGCGCTTTTACACCCGGAAAGATTTTCGTAATTCCCCTTAGTTCCAGTACATACTCAGACATACGATACTCCTACCCATCCTCAACAAATTTCACTGCTATTGCTTTCAGTCTTTCATGCAGATATAACTTTTGTTTTTTTATTTTCTTTTTGTTTCGTTTATGTTCTATGATAAATATATTCGTTATATTTTATAAATATCCTTCTTTATTTTTAAAAAATTTTGTGCAATTTTTAAAAATCCACTTTTAACTACATCTGTCCATAAACTCCGCTGCCGTGGGATTAGAAAACATTTTGGATTCTCACGCAAATAAGATGTGATTGCATGAATCCCATTCTGAAATATTCATATAAAAGAAAAAGGCCGCAGGCAAGTAGCGAAACCATTAGGGCTCCAATACCTGCTTACGGCCGGCACTTAGATAGAAGTAGAATTATTTATGTTTTTTGTTTTTGTTTTTTTGTGTTTTTTCTTATCACATCTTTTTCCTTTCAAAAACTTGCTTCATTCCAGGGGCTCCTTACCGCCAGAGGCATAGTAAAGTATTTTTTCCTGTGAAGCTTCCTCTCTGGCATATACTTTTCGAATCTCCCCCTTATACATGACAAGAATCCGGTCACACATGCCCATGACCTCCAGCAAATCGGAAGATATCATGATGATGGAGGTCCCTGATAACACGAGCTCGTTTATAATATTATAAATATCCACCTTGGAACTGATATCGATTCCTGCTGTGGGCTCATCAATAATGAGAATCTTTGCATTGGTAAACAACCATTTCGCGAAAATGACCTTCTTCTGCTTCCCTCCACTTAAAGTATCGACGAGTTCCGCACCATCCACCCCAATCTCCAGCCTTTCAATCAGATCCATGGCTTCATCCGTTTCCTTGCTCTGGGAGATAAAGCCCATTTTTGAAATCCGCTTCAGATTGGTTAGTGTTATATTTTCCGAAACCGGCGTATTCATCACCAGCCCTTCTTCCGTTCCGATGCCGGTAACATAGCAGAGCCCGTTGGCGATGGCGGTATGGGGAGTCATCCCTTTAAAGGGCTTGCCATTGATAATAACCTGCCCTTCATAAGGGCCATGGATGCCGCAGAGCACCTTTGCCAGGGTTCTTCTCCCCGCTCCGCTTAAGCCTGTGATTCCGATGATTTCTCCTCTTTTCACATCAAAATTGATATTTCGGATACGCCCGTTAAACCCCAGGTTCTCCACTCGCAGCTGTTCCTTTCCCGGTTTTACTTTCAGCTTGGGATACCGGTCTTCCAGTTCCTTGTCCGCCATTACCCTGATCAGCCGGTTAATATCTACTTCATCAATGCTGCTGGATTGTACCAGCTCACCATCCCGTATGACAGTCACCCGATCCGCAATTTTTTTAATTTCCTCCAGCCGGTGAGAAATATAGATAATGGCAACCCCCAGCTTCTTTATATCGCGAATGGCGTTAAACAATGCGTCAATTTCATGCTCTGCCAAAGCCGCCGTAGGTTCATCCATGATGATGATGTTTGCATTCTGGGACAGCGCCTTGATGATTTCCACAAATTTCTGCTGGCCGACGCTCAACGCCTTTACAAGCGTCCTGGGGCTTGTTTTAAGGCCAAAATACTCCAGATACTTGCGGGTTTCCACATACGCCTTCTCCCAGTCAATGAGCCGAAGCAGCTTATAGTTTTTAATGGGCTCTCTTCGAATAAAAATATTTTCCGCAATGGTTAAGTCGGGAAACAAGCGGATTTCCTGATGGATCATGGCGATTCCAAGTTCCTGCGACTGCTTCGGGCTATTGATGGCAACCTGCCTGCCGTCGATATAAATCTCTCCCGAATCCGGCGGGTACAGTCCTGCTAAAATTCTCATCAAAGTAGATTTTCCAGCCCCATTTTCTCCGATCAGGGCATGGACCTGTCCCTTTTCAGCATAGAAATCCATCTGATTCAGCACCGTATTATCATTGAACTGCTTGGTGATCTTTCTCATCTCTAAAAAGTTGCTCAATCTACTTCCCTCTTTCTTCTATGATGTAGGAGGCTGTGAAAAAAGCGGTTCTATATGTTTTGCTACACCGCATGTCGCATCTGAACAAGCGGCCCGCAAAAAAGAACCGCTATGTTTTTCACAGCCTCCTGTAGGAGGCTGCGAAAAACAGGATTTATTCAAACTCAAAAGCTGTAAATAGTTTTACGGCATGTTCAAAATAGTACTTTTTAAATTCCGGCGGTGCCTGTTTATTGGTAATTACCTTTTTTGCCATCGTCAAATCTCCAAGCCTGGCAAAGGCAGTGCGGTTAAATTTGGAGTAATCCGCAACAATAACAATTTCACTGGATATTTTTTTAACCCCCTGAATTACCATGACTTCTTCATAGCTGTCTACCGTATAGCCGGAATCAAAATTAACCCCCTTGACTCCGATAAAGGCTTTATTTATATAAATCCCGTTCAAGGCCTGAAGAGCAAATCCTCCTACAAGGATTGAAGTTGATTGAACGAGGTCTCCCCCGGTTACAATGACTTTAATACCGATGCTGTCTCTCAGTTCGTACGCGATGAGCAAGTCATTGGTGACTACTGTAACCTTTTTATCCTTTATGTTCCGAGCTATTTCAAGACAGGTAGTCCCTGGGCTTAAAAAAACCGCTTCTCCATTTTCAATCATTTGAGCCGCAATTTTTCCAATCATCCTCTTTTCCTCAAGAGCACTGTCTTCCACCTCTGGAATCATGGGCTTTGAAACCTGTTCTTCCTTAAGAACGGCTCCCCCATAGGTTTTGATCAAAAACCCTTCCTGTTCCAATTTGTCCAGGTCTCTTCGGATGGTTACCTCTGTCACGGAAAAGAGTTCGCTTAATTCAAAAACATCCACTCGTTTTTTCTTAAACAGGATATCCTTAATTTTATTCAGTCTTTCAATAGCAAACATTTCAAAACCCCTTATGGTTACAAAGTATACGGTCATACAAGAGAAAGCATATCATTCGTAAGCATTATATCATAATTATGTTCTATTGTGTTTATTATCTTTTCTTCTCTATATAGCTGCAACACCTTAACCCTTATAAGGAGGTAAATTCAAAATTAAAGTGTCCTATATAAATCGCGAAAATGATTTTACAGGGAATGAATTTGATTTTCGCGATGGGCAAGCAAGGAAATACAAGCGCACAAAAGAAGAAATGTAAAAATTTTTGTGCGTTGTATATAGTTGAATTTCATTTTACATTTTTTCATATACTATTTAAATCCCTCTATTTCCCATATTATACTGGAGATACCTGGTATCCAAAAGGGTACTACAATACATTTAAGTGCGTACTTGATAAAAGGCTTCAAAATGGTATTATCTTACTATATGGAAATCTACATCTGTCGATAAGAGGTTTATTTGTGAACAGGAGGTTGATTGAATGGAGTACTTTGAAATCATGCACAAAAGATATAGTGTAAGGAATTATACACCCGACCCGGTAGAGCCGGAAAAACTGGAGCGAATATTGGAAGCCGCCCTGCTGGCTCCTACTGCCGCAAACAGGCAGGCATTTAAAGTTGTAGTTATAAAGACCGCAGGCCGCGAAGAAGAGTTAAAAACCATCTATAACAGGCCCTGGTTCGTTGAGGCCCCCTATGTTCTCTGCGTTTGCTCCATCCCGGAAAAATGCTGGGTGCGCAGTGATAAGAAAAATTACAGTGATGTAGATGCCGCTATTGTTATGGATCATATCATTCTGGCTGCTACCGACCAGGGCCTTGGGACCTGCTGGATCGGAGCCTTCGATCCCCAGGCGGCGAAAGAGGTACTGGCGCTTGACGATACCCTGGAACCCGTCGCCTTTACGCCTATTGGGTACGCCCGTGAAACTGCCTTCAAAAAAGTACGGAAATCCATAGAAGATCTTGTTATTTACAAATAGCTTTATTTTTTTGTGATGCTGTAAATAAACAATTCAGGATATAAGAGCTAACTTAATGCATTGTACCCGCTTAGCACAAAGCATCATTCCAGACAGTTTCAATAGCATCGAAAAGATGCTTTTCGAGGGAAATGTCTCCAGGGACCGAGCATGAAAGCCCTTTCCTCAGAGGTATTCCTTAAGGGTTAGGAGAAACTGTCTTCCATGATACTTCATGCCAAGCCGGCACAAGAGGTTAAATTAATGGAGGAGATTATAATATGAGCCTTTTACTCACACCCTTACAGTCAGGTTCCCTGACACTGCCCAACCGCCTGGTTATGCCGCCCATGGCTACTTCGAAATCCGAACCTGACGGGAAAGTTAGCCAGGGACTACTGGACTATTATGCAGAAAAATCCCAGGGCGGATACATCCCCCTTGTCATTATAGAGCACAGCTTTATTCACCCGGAAGGAAAAGCCAGTGAAAACCAGCTTTCTATTGCAGAGGACGGTGTAACCGAGCCCTTGAAGAAGCTGGCGGATGTATTGCACCGGAACGGTTCCAAGGGTGTCCTTCAAATAAACCATGCCGGAAGCTTAACGTCGGAAAAAATCACCGGAACAGTGCCAATCGGTCCTTCTCCCGTCATCAATCCACGCAAGGCCGCCGGGGAACTTCCCCGTGAGCTTACGCGGGAGGAAATCACCGGTATTATAGAAGCATTTCGGAACGCTGCCCGCCGCGTGAAGGAAGCCGGGTTTGACGGAGTGGAAATTCACTCCGCGCACGGATATCTCCTTAACCAATTTTTCTCTCCCCTAACCAACAAGCGAACCGATGAATACGGCGGAGATGTACACAACCGCATTCGCATCCATCTTCAGGTTATAGAGGCAGTACGTGCAGCTGTAGGTAAAGATTTCCCCGTCCTTTTACGTTTGGGCGCTTCAGATTATACGGAAGGCGGAACCACGGTTGAAGACAGCCTGATTGCCGCGCAGGAATTTGAAAAGGCAGGCGTAAACCTTCTTGATATCTCCGGAGGTTTTTCGGGATATAGTATACCGGGGCTTACAGGCCAAGGATATTTTGCTCCACTTACGGAAGCCATCAAAAAGGTTGTTTCCATTCCGGTGATTCTCACCGGCGGAATTACGGAGGCACCAGCTGCAGAGCAGCTGCTGGCGGATGGAAAGGCAGATCTTATCGGCGTTGGCCGGGCTATCCTCAGCGACTCGAAATGGGCCCAGAAAGCTGTGGAAAGTCTTCGCTGATGCAGGTTCTGTTTGAGGCGCTTATTTCTTCGCAGCAGGCTAAGGAAGTGACCATTACGATGCAAGGAGCCTATTCACAGTGTACTGTGAATAGGCTCCTTACTTTTTTAAAGGTTTCAGCTTTTGTCACTTGCTCGGTTCTTGCTTTATGCCTTTAACTGTCGAATCCAGACTGTCATCTCTCCCTCATCGCGGTTATTCCACGCATAATAGGGAACTGCTGTGATATTTCCAGGCACCTTTTCAAAATGGAGTTCCCTGTAGAGCTGTCCGTTCCACTGGCTTTCATCGTTCCGAAGCGCCTTGCCCCGAATCACCGTTACACCTCCCAGAAGCCCGTCCATATGCTCTGAGGTAAAGCCGGGATTTTCATCCAATATGATATTTTGAAGATTCGGTGAATTATCGATTTCCTCCAGACAATACACCAGCGGTCCTCTCTGGATGGCTACTTTTCCAGCATCCTCCCTCAACCGCGGATTCGCCTGAATTCTTTGTATCTTCATATTCAAATCCAGCTCGATCCTGCCTTCCTTGCCCCACAACCGGGTTAACCTTACATAACCCTTATGTTTTATTTCGCTGATATCCACCTTTTCTCCATTCACCCGAACGCTGGCATTCCTGCACCAGCCGGGAATTCGTACAGCGACTGTAAATTCGGCTTCCTGCTGGGGATTTACCTTTATTTTGACGTTTCCCTGCCATGGATAATTGGTTTCCTGGCTGATTTCCACCATTTGTCCGCCGATCCGGATCTCCGATTGATTTCCGATGTACAGGTGGGTAAAAACAGTATCCCTGTCTACCGAATAGATGTACTCTCCCAGAGAAGACAGAAGTCTGGCCAGGTTTGGAGGACAGCATGCACAGCCGAACCAGCCCTGTCTTGTGGTGGCGCACTCATGGTCATGTCTTTTCTCACACAGCTCAGGCCATACCTCCAGCGGATTTACATAAAAATACTTTTTCCCGTCCAGAGACATTCCTACGATGGCACCGTTATACAAAGCCCGCTCCATCACATCGGCATAATCTCCGTCCATCTCCAGTTTAAGCATGCGGTGGGCCCAGAATATAAGGCCTACGGATGCGCAGGTTTCATTATAGCAGGTATCGTTGGGAAGGTCGTAATCAAAGGTAAAATCCTCCCCGTATCCCTGTGAACCGATCCCTCCGGTAACATACATCTGACGCCGGGTAACATTTTCCCACAAGGTTCTGCATGCATCTGCCAGCAAAGGGTCCTCCGCCTCTACGGCAACATCCGCCATGGCAGCATACATATATACGGCCCGGACAGCATGGCCTACTGCTGCTGTTTGCTCCCGTACCGGCAGGTGCGACTGCCTGTACTCATCCGAGTAATCTCCGAAGTGCCCTTTCTTCCCTTCCTCACCCCGCGCCTTTGCTTCGATATCAAAATAGAAAGGCTGCCGGCCGCGTTCATCAAGGAAATATTTGCTGAGCTTCAGGTACTTTTCATTGCCTGTAGCCTTGTAAAGCTTCACCAGTGCCATTTCAACCTCCTGGTGCCCCGAATACCCTCTTTTTTTCCCTTCTTCCGTGCCGAAAACAGTATCAATATGGTCTGCAAAAGCGCACATGATCTCCAGAAGCCTGCGCTTTCCCGTAGCCTCATAGTAGGCAACGGCCGCTTCCATCATATGCCCTGCACAGTACAGCTCATGCATGTCTCTTTCATTGGTCCACCTCTTTTCAGGGGCTTTGATGGTGAAATAAGTGTTCAGATATCCATCCGGCTGCTGTGCCTTTCCAATTAATTCGATCACTTCATCCGCAAGGGCTTCCAGTTTTTCGTCCGCGTGGTTTGTCAGGCTGTACGCCACTGCTTCCAGCCATTTGGCTACATCACTGTCCTGGAAGACATATCCGTAAAACTCCCCCTGGGACAGACCGGCCGCGATGCGGAAATTCTCGATGGCGTGGCTGGGTTCCACTCCTGGTACACGGTCGTTGAGGACCTCCCACTGATAGGGAATAACTTCCTCCCGGACCAACCTGATATACTTTCCCCAAAAATCATCCTTTACTTTCACGTTCTTCAGCGCCACAGGCTCTGCATAACTTTGCCTCATCATGTTTCCTCTCCTCTCAGGCAGTTCTACTGCGTGATTATTTTTTATTTTTATAACCCGGCTCCTTCACTTTTCTCCGCCATCATCCTTTTACTGCTCCGATAGTAATCCCTCCGATAAAATATTTCTGAAGGAAGGGATAGGCAAAGAGGATGGGGGCTGTAACTACAACGGTGGTGGCTGCTCTGAAGGTCAGCGGCTTCAGGTTCTTAAATCGGGACTGTGCAATCATCTCGTTCTGCAGGTTTTGTACCATATCCATTTCAAGGAGCAGCCTGCGCAAATATACCTGAAGGGTATCCCATTTCCCCGATGGGTTGTAAATCATAACATCAAACCAGGAATTCCAGTGTCCTACTGCAATGTATACGGCAACGGCAGCAAATACAGGAAGGCATGTAGGAAGGATAATGTTCCAGTAGATCCTGAACTCACTGCAGCCATCGATTCTCGGTGCTTCCATGAGAGATTCGGGCAGGTTTTGTATGTAGGAGGATATAAGCAGCATGTAATAGGCATTGATCAGGCCTGGGAGCCAGTACACGTTAAAGGTATTCATCAGCCCCAGCTTGCTTATCAAAAGATAGGTAGGAATCAGTCCCCCGCTAAAATACATGGTAATTAAAAAAAGAATCCGCATAAATCTTCTGCCTGAAAAATTCCGTAAAGTAACAATGTAGGCCAGAAGTCCTGTTATAAATAAGCTGGTGGTGGTTCCTACCAGCACTCTTGCGATGGAGATGAGGGCCCCTTTTATGATTTTAGGATTTTTAAACAGCATGGCATAGGCATCCAGTGAAATCTTTCTCGGGAAGAAGTACAAGCCTCCCTTTAGCGTGTCCACACTGTCATTGAAGGATATAATCAGCTGATTATAAAAGGGATATATCACCACGAAGGAAAATGCCAGCATAAATAGTACATTGAATAGATCGAAAATTCTACTTCCCGCCGTCTCTTTATAATATTTCCTTTCCATTTTTTCACCCCTTATAAAATGGATACATCCACAGCCTTCTTTGAAATCCAGTTTGTCATAAACACCAGCCCCAGTCCGATGACCGATTTCATTAAGCCAATGGCAGCGCCGTAGGAGTACCTGCCCAGTTGTATGCCGTATTTATAGGCATAGGTATCGATTACTTCGTAATAGTCCCGGGTTTGGCTGTTCCCCAGCAGTAGCTGCTGCTCAAAGCCTGCATTCAGGATACCGCCGATCTGCAATATCAGAAGCAGTATAATGGTAGGTTTTATTCCCGGCAAAGTAATGTGCCATATCATTCCGAACCGGTCCAATCCGTCCACAGCGCCCGCCTGGTAAAGTTCTCCGTCAATGCCCGCAATGGCCGACAGGTAGATGATGGATCCCCAGCCAATTCCCTTCCATATGTTTGAAAATGTAATCAGCCACCAGAAATACTTTCCTGTACTGAGAAACCCGATGGGATGGCTTGTCAATCCTAATTTTACAGCAATCTCATTAACCACCCCGTCTGTACCCAAAAGGGTAAATAGAATACTGGAAACCACCACCCAGGATACAAAATGGGGCATATACGATACGGTCTGGGCAAATCGCTTGAAGCGGTTAAAAACCAGCTCATTAAGCAGGATGGCCAGAATGATGGGCGCCGGAAAACCAAACAGCAAATCCAGGCCGCTGACGGCCAGGGTATTCCGGAGAACAATTCCGATATCCGGTGAATTGAAGAATTGCTTAAAATAGGTCAGGCCGGCCCAATCACAGGATAGAAAAGGCTTTCCGGGAATATATTTTAAAAAGGCAATGATAATCCCATACATGGGATAATAGGCAAAGGTGGCAACCCACGCGACGAGTGGGATGGAGAGAAGCCAAATCTGTTTTTCCTTTTTGAAGGTTCTCAGGATCCTTTTTATTTTCCTTTCTGTGGATGCGCCAGGTCTGTGATTTACAATAATATCACTCATAATCAAATGCGTCCTTTACTCTATTGATATTGTCCAGCTCCGGCATTGTCCGGAGAAAACATCCATGAATTCAGGCCGGAAAAGTTCCAACCTTTCTCCCCCTCTCCCGCCCGTATCCATGGTACCGACCTCTATTCGACAGAATTATTTCCATGCTTCCAGATTCTTTTTGTATTCTTTCGAATAGAATTTCTCCAGTTCTTTAACTCCTGCTTTATTCAGCTTTTGCCTCATTTCCATAAACCGCGCTTCACATTCTGCTTCGGTTTTTGCCATGACGGCATTTGCAAAGCCCGCCAGTGAAATATCTTTGACCTGCTGGTTAATGACTGTCACGGAATTATCGGAGGGCAAGGAGATGGATAAAAGCGCTGAGAAGTCAAACATGGAATCCTTCAGATTTTCATCTTTGAACTTAAACCACTTATCCGGAAAATCCTGGTCAAACCATGCACTGGTTCCGTCTTCCCGGAAGTTTTGCCCCGTTACCATCCAGAAGGATACACCGCCGTTGGCATCAAAAGCAGCCTGGTCAAACTTTCCGTTGGTCAAGGTTTGTGTGATTTTTTCATTCCACGACCATTTGGAGCCGTCATAGTTCCATGCAGAATTGTCCTTATTGGGGACTCCCCAGGATAAAAGCTTCATGCCCAAATCCGACATTTCAAAGTTCCACCATTTCATCACATTTTCCGGCTGTTTGCATTTGTCTGTAATGATGGTTCTTCCCCATCCCATGGTGTTTTTGGGATTCAAATAGGATTTTTCCGCAGTGGGAGCTTTTATGCTGTAATGGGTAAAGCGCATGTCATCGTTGAAATCCGGCTTGGTTTTCATCCATACCAGATTCCCCGCATCCTTGGTGACCCACCAATTGGCAAAATGTCCTGCATACCGCTCATTGGTGCATTTGGTCATCCAATCGTCTCTTTTCTGGGTAAAGGAATCAGGGTCCAGCAGCCCTTCACGGGCAAAGCGATTATACCACTTGGTGAACTCAAGCCCCTCGTTTGTATTGGACCAATGCGTAAGGGTGTAATCCGCGACTTCCTTCCAGCCGTACTTCAATCCCCATACGCCGCCCAGCTGTTCGATAATCTTGTCATCCTTCCAGGTTCCCAGGGCATAGGTTTTATCGCCGTTTGCATTTTTAGGATGCTTTTCCACCAGCTTCTTCAGGACTTCATAGTATTCATCCGGCGTTGAAAATTTTGGGGACCCGATCTCCTTATACCAGTCCAGGCGCACCTGAGCGCCATTATCTGCGATGGGAAGGAGCCCCCAGCCTACAGGCAGGATAAAGATTTTTCCCTCTGCATTTTTATATCGCTTGAGATAATCTCCCATTTGCTTCTTGACCTCAGGTCCAACCTTGTCGATGAGCGGGGTCAACTCCTGGGCTTTTCCCAGGTCCGCCCATTTTTGTGCTTCTGTGGCATTCATGTTGGAGATGATTTCGGGATAATCGTTGGAAGCCAGCATCAGGTTCAGCTTTTCCACCATATCGGTATCATACACGATTTTATTGATCTTGACATTGAACTTATCCAGGATATACTGACCGATTTCTTTGGAATTTTTCGTCGCTGTATCCGGATTATCCTGGCCTACGTAATACGTAAGCTCCAATGTTTTGGCAGGGACCTCCCATCCGAACTCATTTACCTTTCCCGGA
This sequence comes from Bacillota bacterium, assembly GCA_023419605.1. Classification (GTDB taxonomy): domain Bacteria; phylum Bacillota; class Clostridia; order Acetivibrionales; family JAEZXR01; genus JAEZXR01. Next base: position 90,774 of record JAEZXR010000098.1, read on the forward strand.
GCCACCGAACCTTCCGCCTGGGTTCCTTCCTTTTCGCCCTTGGACGAACTGCAGCCCGAAAATGGGATGAGAGCCATCATCAGCACCAGCAGCAGAACACCTGATTTTTTCATATTATTCCTCCTTCACAATTCGTTTGTGCATTTTAATCATATAACAACAAGGAAGGGGGTGTCAGTTGAATATTTCTATTTTTAGTGTAATTTAACTAAATAAAGTTGAAAATCATGTGCATTTTTTGTATAGTTATAATATGAAATTTTATTGCAGCGACAAACAGCGCTTATTTATCACTGCTTTCAGAGGCTGTAAAGGACAGGTTCCTTTGCTGCCTCCTTATAAGGCGGGCAGCCGGATATTTCACTTAAAATTCATTTTTACATGAGGAATTTAAGTATTACAAAATGATTTATAGGAGGCCTTATGTTGGAAGTAGTACCGAAACTAAACAAAATAAGTTTTAAAAACAAGCTGCTGCTATCCTACATCCTTTTGATCAGCATTCCCCTTATCATCAGCGGCATCCTGATTTATAAGCAATTTCTGGTATCTTTCAGGGAGAACTCCTCTACTATGGTAAATCAACGGTTGAACCAGGAAGTCAACAGCATCAACGAAACCCTGCTGGCAGTCGAGAAGGTCGGATTTCAACTGGCCTCCAATGATGCCCTGGCTTTATTCCTCAACGATACCTATCTCCCTACCAGCATGGATTCCTATGAAGCCATGAAGAATAAGATCATTCCGCTTTTCACCTGGGCTAAAAACACGACTACTGTTGTAAAAAATATTAATGTTCTTACTTTTAATGGCAGCATATCGGAAATCGAGATGTTTAACCATGCTCCCAGGTTCGAAAACGAAATATGGTTTCAGGATATGCGGGAAAAAACCAGCCTGGGCATTCCTTATTGGGAAACGTACCACCTGCAGCGGATGTATCGCAGTTTTAGCAGCATCAACGCCACCCCTTCCCCCATCTATTCATTGTTTTGTACGGTAGCTCCGGTGTATAAGGCAAATACGACCTATTTGGAACTGGAGGTCAGTTCCAAACTGCTCTTCGATTCTCTGAACCTTTCTCCTGTGGGCAAAAGCGGATTTTTCACCGTACTTAGCCCGGAGGGTGGCTTATTATACGGTCCGGATAATTCATTGGTGAATTCCCTGGTCCATGACGCAGGTTTTCTTTCCAATTTGAAGGAGTCCGGCGGGGAGGAGAATTTCACCCTGGATGGGAAAAACCATATGCTCTATTACCAGAAAATCCAAAAGCTGGACGCTTACGTAGTAGGAATCGTACCCACCATTGAAATAACGGAGTTTTTTAATAATACGAAAAACAATATTCTTTTAACCATTGGCATTACCTTTCTATTCCTATTGGTCCTGGCTTATTATCTGGGAAATTTATTAACGAAGAAAATCAAAAAGATCACACGGGCTTTCAGAAAATTCCAGGAAGGTAATTTCGATACCCGGATTTCTGTAAAAGGCTCGGACGAACTGGATAAACTGGGTCTGGACTTTAATACAATGGCTTCCAGCATCCACGAGCTCATCAACAAGGTGTATAAAGCGGAAATTGCACAAAAGCAGGCTGAGCTTGCTGCACTCCAGGCACAAATCAACCCTCATTTCATCTATAATACGCTGGAATCGCTGAAAATGCTGGCAGAACTTCATGATGAGGATGAAATATCCGACGGTCTGACAGCACTGGGTAACCTGATGCGGCAAAATACCTATACGGAAAACCATCAGATCGACATCGGCACCGAGCTGGAAAATCTTTTGGATTACGTGAAAATCCAAAACATTATCCACAATAACAAAATCAGCCTTCTGTGCCGCGTACAGGAGGAAGTCCGGCAGTACAGGATTTTAAACCTGATCTTGCAGCCCATTGTAGAAAACTGCATTATACACGGTTTTAATGAAAAGCGGGAAGGCATCCTCCTATCGATTTATGGGGAAAAAACCGATGGCAGCATCTACCTGACCCTTCATGACAATGGCATCGGCATTGCTCCGGAGAAGCTAAAAGAACTGAATGCGCTGCTGCACCACCAGGCCGAAGCAACCCCCTCACAATCCCATAACAAAGGCGTGGGTCTCATGAACGTGCATCGGCGCATCCAGCTTTATTTCGGCCCCGAGTATGGAGTGAATGTAGAAAGCATCGCAAACGAAGGTACCACCATAACAGTAAAAATTCCTTCCCTGCTTGGAGATTCCTAATGCCTCTTCACTCTTACTCTTTATATCTACGGCAGGGAGAGTATAAGTTAACGCGTTGTGCTAGCTTAGCATGAAGTATCATTCCAGACAGTTTCAATAGCATCGAAAAGATGCTTTCGAGGGAAATGTCTCTAGGGGCCGAGCATGAAAGCCCTTTCCTCAGAGGTATTCCTTAAGGGTCAGGAGAAACTGTCTTCCAT
>JAEZXR010000028.1 GCA_023419605.1 Bacillota bacterium
GGCTAAGCCTGGCTTACCGCCAGGCTTAGCCGCTTCTTTACATTTCCTTTACATTTTATCTATAGCGCAATCTTATTTATTTTACTCCCCTGTAGGCAATAACAAATAAAGCCCCGCCAACAAAACGGAGCTTTAAATGAAGTAAGAGCATTGCCTGCATCCCTAAACCTTATTTGGGGAATTTGACGATGAGTCCCAGAAGGTACTGCCTCAACAAGGAATAATCAATGGCATTAATACCGCCATCGCCATCCAGGTCGGCAGCATACAGGTCATTTTCTGCAGGAAGATCATTGATCTGACCCAGCAGGTATTGTTTCATTAGTGCATAGTCCATTTCATCGATAGCACCGTCTCCATTCAAATCACCTACCTTGCCCGTATTGGACAAAGCGGTGAACTTGAACCAGTCTACATTGAACAGATAGCCGCTGCTTCCGCTGAAGTACAGGTACAGGTCGTGCTTTCCGGTAATGCCGCTGAGGTTGGCTGAAATATCTGTCCAGTTCCCCCAGTCTCCCGTACCCGGTACGGCAATGGTAGCTGCCGTCGGATTATTGGGGCTATCCAGCCGGATTTGGATGCTTCCTCCACTGGTAGCACTGGAAATTCTGGTTTGGAAGCCGGTTGCACCGGTTCCAAAATCCACAGCCGTATAACCTATATAATCTCCATTTTCGATATATCCGACACTTCGGCCGCCGTTATCGTCTAAAAGATCGGTTTGAATGCCGGACATGCTGTTGTAGAGTTCCGCCTCAATTCGTTCATAAGCACTTCTGGAGGCAGGTTTTTCAGGAAAGCCCGGGATCGTCGGCGGAGGTCCGTCTTCAGAAAATCCCAAGGCAACAGTGACCACCGACTGTGCCGGTAGAGTAACCGTATTCCCCGAGAGGCTGCCCACCGGGGTAAATCTGTCCGTTCCGCTGAAAACCGTCCGGTACACCGCCGAACTGCCTGCGGAATAACCATTCAGATTCAGCGCAACGTTTGACTCGGAAGAAGCCTTGTTGATCAATACGAGCGTAAGCTGCTTCTGGTCCGGTGAGGTGAAGGCGGATATTTTTATATCGCTGGAACTGCTGGTCGCTGCTACCCTCTTAAACCCGGGGTTGGTATATTTCGCATAGTGCTGGATCGTATAGTAAAAGTCTGAAACAGTGTAGCCTTTGCTATTTCCCCAGCTGCTTTGATTGAAGGGGTTATACAGGGCCACCAGAGGCCGCTGGTTGTTTTCCCAGATGAGGTCCCAGAAGAAGTAGCCGCTGACACCTTCCTCTACAAGGGAATTATGAATCAACTGCGCAGTAGTAAAGGCCGTCCCGTAATCATATTCCGTCTGGAACCGGGGCTTATCGGGATAAGCAGCTGCAATTGCCTTGAAAGCAGTGTTAAAGCTGTCCGGATTGTTCGCATCACCGCCGTTGTATAGGTGGTGGGCGATTCCGTAAATCTTGGCAAGGTCCATGGCATTGGCGTAGTTCTGTACCAGATTGCTGCCCACACCCGTCGCCTCTGCCGCAAGTATCTTCGGCTTGACAGTCATGGACTGCAGTTTGCCGTATACTGCATCCAGTGCTTTACCGTAGCTGGGGTAGTTCGAGTCTTCCGCAGGTTTGAAAATACAGGTTTCCCAGTCCGAATTTTCGTAATCGGGCTCATTCTGGATACTGATGTAGTCGGGAATGATGCCTTTCGCTGCATAGGCATTCAGTGAATCATACCAGTAATCCGCAAATTTGCTGTAGACAAAGGCCCCGTTCTCCTTTACCAGGGTGCCTCCGTTCATTACACCGTCTTTCTTCAGGTTGGACGGTGGAGACCAGGAAGAAAGCAGGATCTTCAGCGATGGATTCATAATTTTAGCTGTTTTTACGATCTCCGTATCTTGATAATCAAAACCGGGGCTGTTCCGATACTGGTTTCTAAGACGCAGGATATCCAGTCCCGAGTCAAAAAACAAAGTCTGATACAGTTCCTTTTTATTCGGGTGCTCCGTCAGCCAGTTATTATACCAGGCAATGGCTGCTCCAAAGCCCTCCAGGGTCTGGTAAGTGGTACTGACATCTACCGATGCAGTATAGGTAGTAGCTGCGTGGCTCTGCGACGGAATTATAAAACTGGCCTGGAGAACTGCTGTAACTAACAGCAGCGCTAACTTATTTCTCTTTTTCATTCAATCACCCTCCAATGTTTTGTAAAAATAGGGTTGCCGGGCTTTCAAAGCTTATTTGGGAAACTTCACGATAAGGCCCAGAAGGTATTGGCGCAGCAAGGATAAATCGATGGCATTGATGCTGCCGTCGCCGTCCAGATCGGCAGCGTACAGGTCATCGGTAACAGGCAAATCACTGATAATACCCAGTAAGTATTGCTTCATCAAGGAATAATCGGTCGTATCGATAGTGCCGTCTCCATTCAGGTCACCGACTTTTGCTGCCGGTGAAGAGTCAAATATGGAACATATTTTCGATGTCTGCTTTAATCCGTTCGAGCCCTCTACCACCGTTTTTCCCCAATCGCTCAAATTCATTCCCGGCCAGTCATTTGACAAATCAAGGTATTCCACACCGCCTCCGTTGCCTTTCCAGGACCATGCCATCCATCCCACATTCTTTTCCTTGCAGTAGCTCATGATACTGGCTTCATCGACATCGCCATCGGAATGATTCCATCCGAATTCGCCGATACAAAGAGCCAACCCCTGGTTGATGACGCCGTCGATATTGGATTTTATTGTAGCTGCATCCTTGCCGGCAGTCCCATACATGTGGATTGAAAAGATAATATTCTTCAAGGTATCGGCATTCAATACATCTTTTCCATAATCATGAATGGATTTCCCGTATTGGCCCCATCCGCCGGCATCTACCATAATGGTATGCTTTAGTCCTGCATTTCTGATGATGGGAACCGCCTTTTTGTAGCCATCTGCCCAACTGGAGCTATTCCATGCTCCCATCCACTCGTTGGCGATATTGATAATCACCCGGTCCTCTTTTCCAATCAAAGCATCCTTTATCTCTACAAAATAGTTTGCAGCAGCCAGCAAGGGGGCCTGGTCATCTTTTCCCGTAGCATCATGTACTTCCAGTACCGTTATCATCTTATTCTGCTCGCAAAGGGCGATGATGTTTTTTACAGAATTTACATCATCTTTTGTCCATTGCCCTCCATCGGAAAGCACGATTCTTACCGTATTGCATCCCGCCTTTGCCAAAGCCGGTATCGTTGCTGCCAATTGGTCCTTGTACCACGTGTGTGCATGATTTACACCTCTTATGATAAATGCATTTCCTTTTGCATCGTAAAGGTTGGTTCCCGATACTTTAAACCCGGGCACTTCAGAAGCAGCACGTACCGGGATAACCCTAAACATGCTTATGAATAGTGAAATCACACAAAGGAATAAAATACTTTTTCTCATACTTTATAACCCTCTTTCCTTTCAGTTTTTTGAAATATTGGGATGCTGCGCATCCACTGACAGCTCGTCTCCATGTTATTTCTCAACAGGAAACTTTTGAATCATTTGCAGTAAATATTGCTTCAGCAAATCAAAATCCAGTACATTCACGTTACCCTCTCCATCAAGGTCTGCAGCTTTAAGGCTGTCACCGGCAAGCTGTGTAATGCCCAGTAAATGCTGCTTCATCAGAGAAAGATCCAATGCATCTATATTCCCGTCGGAGTTCAAATCGCCATACTTTACCGTCGCTTGCCCTGAGCTATAGACACTCTCAAGCATCGCGTAGGCCCATTGCTGCCGCATGGCATTATAGCCGTCGGCAGTCGGGTGCACGTTGTCCGAGCTGATATAATTGGGATTGCTTTGGAAGAATGCCCAGAGATCGGGCCCTTTGATAATCTGCGGATAGGCTGCATACAGTGCATCAATTTGAGCATTGTAGGAAGGTGCATAGTTCTGAATGTCGGTTAAGCGGGCCCAGGGAATTTTAGGTATTACCGGAATCTTACCCGCGGCCAGTACTGCTTTCACCATTGTCTCCATATTTTTATAATATGCGGCAGTACCCGCCTGATTACCCCAGGAATCATTCGTGCCGTAAGATAATCCGACATACTTGCCCGGAAATGCACTGAGCCATATATTGATGTACTGCGCTCCATGGGAGCTTAGCAAAGCACCGACACCACCACATTCGGCAGCTGGAAAATACGTCGGCTTAACGGCATTGATCATTTGACCAAAGGTACCGTTACCGCTGCCGTTAACCACCATGCCGCCTGCAGTAATGGAATCCCCGTAAAAAATCCAGTCATCCTGGATACCGCGGCTGGCATCATGGACATCCAGGTTAATACTGGCTGTATTTCCGCTTAAGCTGTCCGCTTCGGCGACGGACAGCCGGAGCCAGTTATAGCCGGAGAAATCGATGGAATGCTGACGGGAGTGATAGACATTACCGGAGACTTTTACCAGTGTTACCCAGCCGGAAACCGGCACACTGCTCCCACCTACCGCAGCATTCCCTTCAAGGGTATATGTTTTGAGGTTATTATAACCCCCGGTGTTTTTTATGGTATGGTCATAATCATAGGTATCGTTATTATACCATGCTGCCACCACCTGTCTTCGTTGTTCCGATGGAACTCCCGACAAGTCGTAGGCAATCCACCCCGGAACCGCACCCCGCCATGTAGTCCCGTAATTGCCGTCATTTGCACTGGAGGCAATATCCGAGGAAGCAAAAGCCGGTACATTCCGGCTTATTACAGGAAGTGCCGCCGGTGCAGCTCCTATGATGCTATATTGCATAAAGTATACACCTGCGAAAACCAAAACCATAAGTTTGCAAAACTTACCTAGTAGTTTCATATGCTCCTACCTTTCTTTTTAAATATTGTTGCTTTTTCAAAGGACTACCTATTTTATTCAGCAACAATATTGCAGTCTATTCACCGCTTTGTGAACCTTTTTATCTACCGACTCCCGTTTCATGCCTTTTTGGGTTTACAAAAACATTTACAAACCAAGGATCAGCCTTCTTAATTGGGCCAGATCAAGGGCATCAATCAGCCCATCCCCGTTCAAGTCCCAGGCATTCAGGTCGATAGAACCGGCAGGATTCAATAAGTATGTTTTCATTTGTGCAAAATCCAGTGTATCCACCCTTCCATCCCCATTCAGGTCTCCCCGCTTTGAAGAGATTCCTCCCTCCATTTTAGCCGCATGGGGAGCAAACACATTTTTCAATATGGGATCGCCATGGGAAATATAAAATCCACCGGAGAAAGAAGAATAGCACCAGAACAAATCTCCTGCCGCAGTAAGCTCCTCGATTTTTGCGAACATTGCTTTCCAGTACTGTTCCCTGTTATTGTGGGTATTGAATTCTTCCATCACAAAGGGTTTTTTCACAACGTTATGGGAATCGTTTATCCACATTTCAACCAGCTTTGCCGCCTGGTCGGGGTTTAGACCGGCCCAAGCTTCATCGGGATACGGATGTGCTGTTGTAAAGTCGATATAGGGCGATTGATGCAGATACACGAACGGATTCCCTTCATCGCCGCCAAAGCCGTATTTGCTCTCATGTCCTTCGATTCCTATGCTGACCATGTGATTCGGATCCAGGGTTTTAATGAATTGGGCCATTTCATCCACCCAGGCTCTTAATGTAGTTCCTTTCACGTTTTCCTCCTGACTGACGTCCTGATACCGGGGCTCATTCATCAACTCCCAGGAGAATATTGTCGGGTCCTCCTTATAGGGTTTATTCGTATAATGATTCACTCTTGTTACAAAATGCTCCACATAATTTTTATACTGCTGTTTACATCCTGCGTGAGTAAAGAATTTAGCCCTGTTGACATGGGATGTGCCCGGGAGCCCCTCCCACTGAAGCCGGGTGTCAATCCCGCCATAGGCTTCCCAATAGTTTTCAAGAACGATGATAACCTTGATATTGTTCTTTTTTGCCGACTCCAGTATGTAGTCAAACAGCATAAACTGCGCTTCATTGTAGACTCCCTTTTGTTTTTCGAATCCATGCCACTCTTCATGAGAGAACCCCCATGTCCTTAAAACCTTTATGCCGTCTGAAGCCATCTGACTCATAAGGTTGTCGATCTTTGCCTTATCCATATATTTGTTTTCTATATCTTCCGGTGTTGCCGTATTATATCCATCTCCAAAGGTAAAAAGATCGTAAGCATTACACCCTGCGAACCGGAAGGCTTTACCGTCCAGTATAAAGGAAGTCCCGCTGGCTGAAATGAAGCCGGTGCCCGGGGAAGATGCGGCATTTACACGCATACCCGACAGAGTAAATAGGAACTGCATCATAAGAACAAGCGCCAAACAGATTTTTCTTTTTGTTCCCATGCTATAAAACCTCCAGTCAGCTCTTTCATTTAAAAAATTTTGAGTTTATTTTCCTGTCAATCCTTACAGTATCGAGAGCAAAATGCTCCCGATACTGCTTATGAATATCCAACTTCAAACCTTATACCTTCCAAAGGTAGAAATGCCTGGATTTTTAGGCAGTTCTACCTTTGGATTGATTCAATGAATATTGATTTCAATAAATGCCCGCCTATAGTAGAACCTTCTTTAGAAGCGCAAAGTCAATAGAATCGATGGAACCGTCGCCATTCATATCCGCATTGACGAGGTTTATGCTCGCCTCCTGTCCCAATAAATACTTTTTCATCAGTGTAAAGTCGAGAGCATCTACACTTCCATCCTCATTCAGATCGCCTGGCTTCGGTTCTACAGCAGGACCGGGCTCTTTCCCGAATATTTTAATTCCGTCCCTGTACACAGGAATATTTTCCGTCACAGCATACTCCATGGTAATATTTTTCCTGCTCCAATCATTGGTGGGGTCCCAATGCGGTGTCCAATCGGAACCCAGCTTCGGAACAAGGGCAAAGTGGAATTCACGATCTCCATAAAATGCGTTACCGCTCCAATCTATTTCCAGATAGTATATTCCAGCCTGTGCATCCCAGGGGAATGGTCCCTTGAGGGCCGTCGGCTTGCCGTCCTGGATCTTTGCTTCATCGTACATGACCTGAACCTCGAGATCTTGTATGGATTGTCCCGCACTTAACATTTCCGAAATATTGAAATAGTAACGCGCCTGCATCCGGCTTTCGAAATGAGGGGGTTTACAGGATTCGTTATGAATGTTGATGGTGATTTGCGTTCTCTCGCTGTTCTCCTGCTCCAGCTTGGCTTCAGAGAAATATTCCAAAACCTCCGGTTCCTTTGGAGGAAAATTTGCCAGCGGTTTTTGCCCCTCGCCGTAATACTTGAATAACCCGGCCAGCGCTCCTACGAAACCTGCGTTGTAATCCACAGCCACTTCGTTATAAACAAAGTCTGTGGTCTCATCCACATGATTGTCCTTGGTATCCGGTCCTCCTACCAATGCCCCCCAGAGCGTATGCCGGTGATTTGCAGGTTCCAGCATGCTGAGTGTTTTTGAACCATGGGCCGCACGGTGATGCGGATGTTTTGCAGAAATATCGGAATATCCAACTTCGTAGCTTCTCTTCATCGGATTGTTTCCAAGTATGTAATCCATCTGTCCTTTGGCCCAATCGGAAACGTCCTGCTTTCCTGCATATTTTGTATATATTAGTGCGCACAATTGCGCTGCAGCATTGTAACGGGCCGACCCCCAGGTATTCACTACCTTGAAGCCTGCCGGTGTACCTTGTAGAAATGTCGTATCATTGGGATTTTCATGGGGAATTCCAGACCAGTACTCCAGATTCCACCTAAAAATATGCCAGTCCCTCCGGTCATTTGTTAAAGGGGCGAGTTTGGCGAAAACACCTCCCCATACCGTATCCCAGGAGTGAACCCAAATATTTTGCCAATCGTTATCCGTTGAAGCGATGATCTTTTTCATAAATCCTGTATACCGCCCATCGGAAGAAACGGAAACAATATCGTTGATGTAGGACGGTTCACCCGTTGCAATATTCAGCCATACGGCCGCCCAGGAAAGTTCGTCCTCGTCATAGGAAGAGTTGTAGAAGCCTCCTGAATAACCACACCCTCGGTTCTTAACAGCAAACCGGTAAAGTGCCTTGGCAGTATCCAGGCATTTTTTCGCATAGGCAGCCTCTTTATCCTTGAAATTCAAGTACTGAATCGCAAGTGCCGCCGCCGCTCCGGCACACTGGTCACTGGCTGGCGTCTCCTCCGTCGCGAAGTACGCAGGTCTTTGTACCTTCTCCTTTTGATTCAATTCCGGCGGCTGCCACCAATTATGGTCGATACTTCCCTCTCCCACCTGGTAGCAAAAGGCAACCACCTCTCCCTTGCCATCCAGGAATGTGGACCGCAGCAAATAGTCATTCCCCCACTTAAGGATATCCATCATATGTTCTTCTTCTCCGATTTTTTGGAAGGAATCCCTGAATTCGTAGAATCCCCATCCCAGTGTAGAAATCGTATAGGTTTGCGGCAAACCGAATTTGACATGGTCTCCAGCGTCATGAAATCCTCCATGAAGATCGAGAGTGCCGTTGCCGTCAGCATCCAAAACTGATTTATACCGGTCGATAAAGGCTTGGGATAAGTTTGTGCCTGTGAAATCCTTGGTCATGGGTATCAACGGCACCGCTCCATCCTCCAGGTGGCAGTCCCCTCTCCATTCAAGCTTTCCTCCGGTAATTCCCGGACCGCATTTGTTTGCATCATAAAAGTATATAGATTTCTGCAGAGCTTCCGCATAATTAAACGGCGGAGTCGTTGGCCCTGCATAAACATTGCTGCCAGGCAGCAATGAAGACAGGATTGTGAACGCCGTTACCACGGCTGCCAGGCTAAGAGAGCAAATTCTTTTTTTCCATATTCCAGACATACAAATCTCCTCCACTTTGTAAAATATGCCCCTGCGGACCTTGTTCAACCAACGAAAAGTCAACGGCACTGCTTCATTAACATCCGTTGCTTTTACTCCCTTTGGATCGGGAAAAGCTGTTGTTTTCCAAACAGCCATAGCCGTACAAGGGCAGAGTCGATAGTATCAACGGCAGCATCTCCCCATTGACCTCGTCAGTTACTTGAGACTTGTTATAAATGGAATCGCAGCAATTGAATATATTGTCAGGAAAACGCACCTCAGTCCTTGCAGCACAAATCAACTCTTCAGGTTTATTTACGGGCAGCTTGCACCGTTTTCGCTATCACTATAAACCGCACGGGTATTTTCCTACTGCCACGGCGGATATCCGCCGTGACAGTATAGGATACGCAGCACTACCGTGTCATGGATTGATTGTTACACTTCCGTTGTTGAAGGTAACATTAGTGATCTTACTCATGGTACCGCTGCCGAAGGCCCCTCCGGTCTTAAATGCCAGGGTGGCCGTCGACGAAGCAGTCCCTTTGATCTTAAAGGTGATGTTTGCAAACACTCCGTCTGTCGTAATCAACTCACTGCCGATGGTATTGTCAAGGAACAGGAAGCTGATGGTTCCGGCATTTATGTTTGATGCGAAGTTAACGGACGGATTTACTACGATATTGCCTGCCGTTACTGAAACGGCCTCAAGAAGGTTTGGATCATAACCCAAATAGAAATTGCAGGTTCCGACATTCGCCGGCGCTACCCTTGCAAAGCTAACGGGTACTGTCACCGTATCACCTGCTTTTCCGGATGCAGTTCCAACGGTTACACTCAGATTGGTGGGGGTAGTATTAACGACAGTTACAGTTAACACAGGGTTGCTTGTTACACCGAAATCAAAAGTCAATGATTTTATACCTACAGCCAGCGTTGCAAGGTAACTCTTCAATATCGTTACCGTATTCCCTGCTACGGTATAATGAGTCTCCTGGGTCAAACCGGTAATACCTTTGAAGGTACTCCCGTTGGGCGTCAGGGTAACTGCGATATCCTTCTGCTGGTCGGACTTCAAATCAAAGGTTGCTGATGCAGGACTAATGGATGGATTCTGCGTCTGACCGCCGGGTTCCTTACCGGACACCAGACTGCCGCTCACATAAGCAGTTACTTTCTCCCAATCAACATAGCTCGACGCTGAAGCGTTGAAGGAATAATCATCCGACTGGGTATAATTTGTCCAATCGGATTTTGCAAACCTTGCCTGGATCTCTATGAAAGCTCCAGCTTTTAAAGCAGGTGCGCTGCTGGCAAATCCGACCTCAAGGTAATAATCCGCGTCAGCTGCCGGGGTCGCCATTTTTACAAAGCTGCCGGTTACTTTGCTTGTAACATCCACGTACGAACTGCCATCCGACATACCGGAATGGTCACACCAGAAACTCTGCGGCTTCTCTCCGTTGATCGTATAGTAGTATCTTAATTTTACATCCGAAAGATTCACAGGCGTCGTGCCCGTATTTGCAATCTTGAACTTTAGATTGATTGCATTTGAAGTTGGCGCAGTGTTGCTGTTGAACATCTGTACCTTTATAGCTGCATCGGCTGCAAAAACACCCACCTGAGGTATACATAACGACGCCAGCATCACCAGCATAATTAGAAAAGCAATTGTTTTATTTTTCATTGCCGGGACCTCCTTTTTTAACTGTTTTTATGTATGAAAAACCCATTCATCCTATATCTTTAACCGACTTGGATAGAACATGGCAGTTCAGCCTCGCATATATTCCTGGAATACAGGTTATATACTTACTGAAGCGACTGTTGTCCACCCAATTACAGATAGAATTATCCCACCTCCTTACACTCTATTGGATGAGCAGTTTTCATAAAATTGACAAAATTTTTAACTTACTTATTGCAGAGTACAATTTTTACGGCATAATAAAAATAAGGAAGATAAGAAAATATACATAGCGCTTTCCTTTTAGGGGGTATAAGATAAATCCGTTACCTATGCAAATGGCCGGTTGAAACGCAGATTGTATGACATTTGGCATACATTTTTGCAATGAATAGAGTAGAACATATTACCTTAGATAAAATACGTATAGACGTTAACAGAAGTGTTTTCATTTAATTTCATATCATACAACGTAATACTCTTAACATACTTTTTCTCTATAAATTTTAATTTTATATATATTTTTCTATATTTTTACTATTTAGATAATATCATAGGCCCAATCATTTGTAAATCACTTGCAATAATGGTGACAATATTGTTACACATTATGCAAAATTTTACACACACCTGTATATCTTGTCGTGTAACGTATCTATTATGAGAAAATCCGGCCTATATACATCGAATTTGCGCAACAAAAAAGAGCCCTTAGTACCGCGCTCCTTCTTACTTAAGCACACTTTTTGTTTGCCTCTTTCAAAAGATCACTCTGCAAAGATATTTTGATTGGTGTCCTCCATACTCCTTCGGCTCAATGTTTCGATATGTATTTCCACAACTGCGTCCACGTGATTTCAAAAGCACGATTGCATCATGCTCCCCGGAAGGCGGGTCTGCTTCCGGATTGGCAGGGGGAATTCCCTCCTTCCGAATTCCAATTTTATTACTGGTGCATACTGCGGCAATTAAAACCAGAAGAGAAATAAAACCCTTTCCATCTTTCATGTTTTTATCATACCTCATATTGTTTTAATTCAGTGAACACTTGCAACGCCATGGACTTGCTTCCACAAATGCAATTATACTATAAGACCACTTAAAACCCACAATTTTCTATAATTTTGATTTTATCACATATCAAGTGCGCCGGGATAAGTGAAATAAAAGAGTAGTTCTATATTTTACGATACAGAACTACCCTTACTGTTACATCATGAGAAAATTTGTCGGTTAAAATATTACAAATAATAACTACCGCTTAAGACTGCTGCCCTTGCTGCTGATTCTGCTGTTGCCCCTGCTGTTGCCCCTGCTGTTGTCCTTGCTGCTGTCCCTGTTGCTGATTCTGCTGGTTTCCCATGCCCATACCCATATTGGAAGCCATACTGGAAACCATCTGCGGTAATTTATCAATCATCATGGATAAATTACTCTTCTGGGTAGTCGGAAGCATAGTAACATTATTTTTTTCAATGACTACCACTGCATCAGTACTGACTCTCGCACCAAGTCCTAATGCACCTGTTCCCATGTTAGCTGTCTGGTTAGCGTTTGGGCTTCCCATTTTGCTTTTATTGCTGCCGGTTCCATATCCAATGGTGATAGACATAACAGGAATGAGTGTTTTATCACCATGAGTAACAGGCTTACCCAAGATTGCTTCCTTTTTTGTAAGATCTTCCAGATTAGAAAATAGAACATCCATATTATGGGTGAAATTTGGATTCTCCTGCATAAATATGCCTCCTTTTATTTTTACATGTTTATACGTTACCGGACCCAGCTCTACGGGTCCTATACATATTAATTAATGCTGTAATTACGTTAAACTTTGCATTTGCGTTTACATAAATATAGTCATTATCCGTTACAAAATTCGGGTCGTTCTGAAGTGAATCTATATTTATAAATTGTGAAACTGCATTAAGAGCTCCACAAGTAACGCCGGTGATGGAAGGATCCCGGAAACCGTAAGATGCATACACATTGATATCCCTGGGTTTGAAGTTTCTTACCAATTCCATTCCATTGTTTATTTTACGTTTTGTCCTCTTCAGGTTTCTTTCTGCTATCCCTTTGCCAAAGAGATATATTGTCAACACTGGTTGGGTATCAATAATAGTAACTTCTGCCTTAAGAAAGGGATGTAACCATTCAAAAATCAAGTTCACATTCTCTTTATCCGAATCAAAGGTAAAAATAACTTTTAGTGCCGCTATGGACAGCAACAGAATAAATAGGGATAGCAGCAAAAGGATCATTATTATTGTGTTCATGGAAAGTACCTCCATGTACAAGCATTGATTTATTTGTACTTATCTAGTTTAACCATCAGGAAAGCAATTATTAGGTTTAATTTTTCAAAAACAACCAATAGCAGGATATCCTTTGCCTATGCGGGTTTATCCTCATAAGGAAATCATTCTAATTTTTTAAAAAAATTCAAATTACGATATTGTAATATAAATACTTATATACGACTTCCTTTATGCGCTTGTATTTCCTTACTTGCTATCGTGAAAACTTAGTTCGGTCCATGCCACCTTTCTTACATAAAAATACTCTTCTCACGCTCGATTTTTTATTGTTGGTGAAAAGAGTATTTTTTAAGCGCTATCTAAATTTCCATATTTTTATCAACCGAATTATTCGCACGATTTTAGCTCTTGCTCTGCCTGCAACGCTTTTCTTGTATAAATTTCCTGAATTGCCGTGTTTTCTCCCAGTCCGTGCAAATACACTTCCACTTCAAATCCTTCTTCCCGAAGCACCTGCTTCCATGAATCTTCTTCTCCTGCCATGTCATTGATTGCGTGATCTCCCGCTACCAGCATAAACGGCATCAATGTCACCTGCTCCACCTCTTTTTCCTTTAGTGCAGGGATAATATCCTTGAGTTCCGGCAGTCCCTCCACAGTGGCTATCCAGGCATTCATTCCGGCCCGGTCCATAAAGCTCTGCAAACAATAATAACAAGCATTACTGAAATGCTCCGTACCATGGCCCATCAATACGACCGCCTGTCTGTCTTTTTGGGGCAGTATTTGCCTTTTCAGAGCCTCTACCACCTTTACATAGTCCTCCTGTGTATATAACAGCGGTTCTCCCAAAGAAATTTTCTCAAAAGCGTTCTCCCTTTTACAGGCTTCAACCGCTTCTTTTACCTCGTGGTATTCAGAACCCGGCAATACGTGGAGCGGCTGTACTACCACCTGGGTAAAGCCTTCGTTTTTCATGGCTTCAAGGGCTTGCTGCAGTGTATGAACAGTAACACCATCCCTTTTTTTAAGCTTTCTAATAATGATCTCCGATGTAAATGCCCTGCGCAGTTCGTATTCCGTTAATTGGGCCTCAATTCTTTTTTCCACTCTCTCAATATTATTACGAAGCGCCTCCGGATAGCTTGTCCCAAAGCTTACAACCAATATTGCCTTCTTATCCATTTTACCTCATCCTTTCGTTTTATCCTGCAGTCCTATAGCCCGCACAGAACAAAGGTGGCTTCGCCACTTTTGTTTGCGCATGTGCCTTTCCAAAGCATGAGGAAAAGCTGGCACGCGCATAAAAAAACCCTTCTGCCTGCATAAAGACAGAAGGGTATAAGTGTACGCCGTATATATGACTATATTGTACTTCCCATCCATCTCTCTATCTCTCGTAGATAATGAACCTACTTGCAAGCAGGTCTTCTGGCTCAGGATCATCGTTATTTTTCCCTTCCCATCCGTCATTCAATTGTCGGACAGTGGTTTGAAAAATTCCTCCCCCATACAGCGGCGGGACCGCACGGGATTCTCACCCGTTTCCCTATAAAGCCGGTCTTATCTGCCGGCCACTTGCAGTATTCGTATTCAGTTTTATTCTGCAGTATTTCCTATGCTTTTATTATTATATAGGAATTATTTCATCGGAGCAATGTACTTTCTCATTGTTTCATAAAATTATCCCCTGCATGTACCGCTCCGGTTACAGCAGTTCTCCGGTCCGTCTTTTGGGAAGGCTGTCGGTTTCTTTCAGGAAAAATCCCTTCCAATACCTCGGTTCTAAGCAGCTCAATTCTATGATCCCTTTCCCACCGTTCCTGGCGCGGGATCGTATTTTTCACCATCTTGCAAACCCTTGCCGGTTTTTCCGTCAGCATCATAATTTTGTCTCCCAGCAGAAGCGCTTCCTCAATGTCATGTGTAACAAACAATACGGTTTTGTTATTGTTGCCTATCATTTCATCAAAACACTTCATCAACTCAAGTTTCATGCTTGCATCCAGAGACTTGAAAGGTTCATCCATAACCAACACCCGCGAAGGGCAGGCAAAAGCTCTGGCGATGCTTACCCGCTGCCGCATCCCCCCACTCAGCTTGCCCGGATAGTATTTCCGGAATTCATAGAGGCCTACCCTTCTCAAGTGCTTTTCAATCAGTTCCCGGCTTTGCTCCTTATTCATCTTGCCCTTCAGCACAAAGTCAAGGTTTTCTTCTACTGTTTTCCATTCGATCAAACGGTCCTCCTGGAAGATAAAGCTCAGAGATTCACGGTCAAAGCCTTCCATACTTCCCTGGTCCGGTTGGATAATGGAGGCTACGATGTTCAGCAATGTACTTTTACCGCAGCCGGAAGGCCCCAGAATACACGTCACCTTGTCCTCTTCAAAATCCATACTGATGTTTTCCAGTACCCTTAAATCCTGGAACTGCTTGGATATGTTCCTTATCACATATTTCATACTCATCACTTCCAACTGTTTACTTTTATGAAGAAAAGCTTTACGATCCGCTCCAGCAGGATGGATAGCACCACAACAATGATAATCCATGCAAACACGCCGGAGGTGTTCAGATACATCTTCTCCATTTGCAGGCTTCCGCCGATGGAGTATTTGGGCTGTCCCAAAACCTCTCCGGCAATCACAGCCTTCAGCGTGAGTCCCAATGCGGCTCCTATGACAGTTGACAGATAGGTTCCCACTGTGGGCATATAAATGCCAAGGATTATGTTTTTGGTACTGACTGAATATAGTTCTGCCATTTGCAGCAGTTTTTGATCTACATTCAGCATCCCTTCCACTACACTTTCATACAGTACCGGAAACACCAGTATGATTCCAACCAGTATCGGTGCGCTTTCGCTGTCCAGCCAGATCAATCCCAGAATGATAACCGCCATGGTAGGAACGGATTTCAATACGGACACTACGGGAATCATCATATGGTAGGCCCACCGGGCCAGCCCGGACAGTACACCCAGAACCAGCGCCAATACAACGGAAATCAGGAAGCTTGTGCAGCTCCTTGATAACGTCGCCATTAACAGTTTCAAAAAATTCTTTCCTTTGACGATATCCAATAAACTATAAACCGCACTGACAGGAGAAGGAACGATAATCTCATTGTCGAGCCATCGGGCAACGATGGCCCAGACTACTACCAGTATACCGGCAGAAACCCAGACATACTTTCTACTTTTGTATATAGAGTCCTTCATCCGGAAGCTTTCCTCCTATGGACTGGGGTTCAAAGTCCAATAATATTTTAAAATATTTACTGTATTCCTCTTTAGAGTCCGCAACATTTACAAACTTCAGATTGGCTCTGGGCATGCACTTTTCAACAGCTGCCTTATTCACGCTCAGCTGCAGTTCTTCTGCATATTCACCCAGCTTGCCCGCGTTTCCATTCGCCCATGTAATACTCTCTTCAAATTGCTTTAAAAATCCCTGTACAAAACTTTTCCGGTCCTTCAACAGTTCTTCTTTTATAATCAAGCTGGACTGAGGAAATCCTAGAGAAGACTGGGCCGCCTTCTTCCATTCCGCATTCAAATCAAATGCAACCTTCGTCGTGTTTTTCTTATCCAGTACATTGGTCAGCATAGGTTCAGGCATAACCGCCACAGTGCTTTTTCCGGAGATAAAGGCAGGGGCCAGCTCTGTGGCTGCATTCAGGTAGGTGATTTTTACATCCTTTTCCGCATCCAGGCCATTCTGTTTCAGCAGATACCGGAAGGCAATATCCGGCGTCAAGCCCTTCCCGATGCTGTAAATTTCCTTTCCTTTAAGGCCGTTCCACTCCTTTATCTCTTCCGCGCCGATCACATAAAGGGAGCCCCAGCCGGCCGTTGCCGCCAGCCTGTACGGCAGTTGCTTGTTGTATGCCTGGGCTGCCAGGTTGGAAGGAACTACTGCAATATCGGCTTCCCCCGACATTATTTTTGCCGAAAGCAAATCCGCTGTTTTTGCTACTTCATAGGCTATATTGACACTTTTATCGATGGAAGGATTCTCTTTGATCATTTTAGCGGCACTTAAGGCCGGAAGCCCATCGGGCACATACATCTTTACTTCAACCATTTTTTCTTCGACTGTTTTTGGATGGGAAACCTCCGCCTCTTTCTGTCCGCAGCCGGAAAATACAGTTGCAGCCAGCATTACACTTATAGCAAGTCCTATTACTTTTTTCATTGCGAATCCACCTTTCATGAATGATTTTGTAGTTTATGTAAAAATAAAGGTCTACCGCGACAAATTCCTCTTTTTCCTTTAGCTTAAAAAAAGTTATTCCAGTATATAGAATAACTTTTCCTTATGGATTGATCAATACTTTCTTTACCAATAAACGTATTCATTTGCGGGTTTTTCCGCTTTTTCTATCTTTTCCACAGCAATCACCGGAGTTTTTGCACCTTTAAAATCTTCGATCACAAGAGTCCCTGCAATCTTTACCCAGGTATCGGTTTTCCATTCACCGGCTTTATCATAACGGCACAACAGCCCCACGGGCTGCAAATCTGCCGCACAGCATGCCATCATAAACCGGGCGGTTACAAACTGATTCTCTTCGAATTCCTTATCTTTGACCACTTTACCCAGCATCTCGATTTTTTTGCCTTTATATTTTTCCATGTTGTTGTAGAGCTCGTCGGTCCCCAGTACGAAATTTTCATCTTCCAAAACCAGTGGCTCTCCTTTAAAAAAGCTGGTAGCAACGGAACCACCTTTTACTGCATTGCTGTTTTTACCGCTTGTTACCGCACTATTGTTGATAGTCCCTACTTCACCTACGCTGCTGCTTTGAATGTCAATTCCGGTATTTTTAACCGTTTGTGCTGCCATAAAATTGCCTCCGGCCAGCGTTGTTGCCCCGATTTCCTTTCCCGGCAAAAGAAAAGCTGTCGCCAAAGGGATAATAAAAAGCAGGTAGGGCAAAAGGTTGGCCTGCCTCCGCTGAGGCCTGAAAATAGTCCTTGCAAGAAATAAAGCAATAACAGCCATGGCCCCAATCCCAAATTTCATATAGGGGATAATCCGGGGATGAACATAGAACCCTACTTGGCCTGAATCGATAATGCTATAGAAAAACAGGGCAAACCCTAATAAAATAAAAAATTGCAGAGCCGCTTCGATATTGATTCTCCTAAAAGAAACCTGCTGCATAACACATCACCTTCCTTTAAAATAGTGTTGCCGATGCCACATACAGCAGCGCAAAGGAAACCGCTACTATGATGAGCACCAGCTTTATAACAAATCTCTTCTTAAAACTTCCCATCAGCATGAGTAAGTTCTTTATGTCAAACATGGGACCCAGGACTAAAAAGCCCATGACCGGCCCCAGGGCAAACTGGCTTGTAAAGGTCCTTGCAATAAATGCATCCGAAGTCGAACACACGGAAAATATAAAGGCGGAAGCCATCATGATCAACAATGCAGTGGTATTCTCTCCCCCCAAACCGGCAAGGATTTCTTTGGGAACCAGTGTCAGCATCGCAGTCGAAATAAACGCACCCATAATAAGAAACCGGCCCACCTCAAAAAACTCTGCTGCCGCATGCATGAAAATTGCATTGATCTTCCCCAGAGCTCCTTTGCTGCTGACGTAATCCCGGCTGCAAAACCCACATTTGCATGCCAATGCATCCACTCCATTTGCCAGCATGGATTTCTTCTCCGGAAACAATACAAACATCAAGCCCGCCACAACCGCGATGGCAATTCCCAGAAGCGTCCTGTAGAACACCACGGAGGGCTGTCCGGGAAATGCATAGAAAGTGGAAGCAATAACAATAGGATTCACAATGGGAGCCGCTAACATAAATGTAACTGCCACCGGCAAGGGAACTCCCTTTTTCACAAGCCTTCCCACCACCGGAACAATGGCACAATCGCACACAGGAAACAGGACACCGGAAACGACAGCCGCTCCAAAGGCCGCAATTCCGCTGCGGGGAAAAAACTTCACAATAGTTTCCTCCGAAATGAAAACCTGAATTACAGAAGATACAAATACCCCAAATAATATAAAGGGGAAGGCCTGTATCAAAATGCTCAGAAACACGGTATTAAATGTCTGTAATCCGGATAGATCCGGGTTTGTTTGCCGGATCGCCCTATATACGATTGCCAGAAAATAGAGAGTAATCAACGCAAACAATACCGCAAAAAGCTTGTCTGACGGCTTGGAAAGGAGTTTCCGCTTTTCCCGGTAGATTTCTCCATGTTCAACCATCAGCCTGCATTCCTCCTGCGAATAGATGCTAAGAATATGGGCGGATTTGTTCATGGCCGCTACTGTTTTGGTTATGTTATTGATCCTGCGCCTCGGCAGTCTTTCCCTGTTATTTATGATTACCGCATCACTGTTTGAAATCTGCTCCATCAGAATTGCTCCCATGTTATTCATAAAAACATCAAAAGTGGATGCATCAATCATGTGAAGCACCGTATTGATTTCACAGCTTTTCGTTACTTTTCGGTCTCCCAATGCAAATAATAATTCTTCTACCTTTGTCATTCCATTGTGCTCGATAATGATCCGCTGGGGGAAATACTTTTTAAGGATTCTCCCAACAAAGGCGGCGTTGATCTCCTCACTGCGCACCCGTTCAATATGTATCCTCTCGTCCTGTACTGCCCCTTGACCAATCTCTTCCTCCCCGGTTTCACACAGGAGAATGACAATCCGCTCTTCTGCCGGTGTATCGCTTTGAAGCAATCCGTTAATAAACGTTGTTTTACCCGACCCTAGAAATCCGGTAATAATGTCAATCTGTGTTTTCATCTTCTACAACCCCACTTATGCCGTAACCTGGAATAGCCTGGAGAGTTCATCCTTGTTCAGGTCCCTGCCAATGAAACATACTCTTCCCGTATAATCGGCACCGGCAGTTTTTATATCAAACTCTTCCGGTACATAATCGAATTGGGCCCACTGATCCTGCCCGATCTGCAGGAAGCCCTTCCCCCGTAAAACCATGCCATAAACCTTGTGATTTCCCAAAGCATGCAGTATACTCTTTAAATCCTTTTCCTCGTAGACTCTCGGCGTTTCAGTACTCCAAACACTAAAAACTTCATCGGCACTGTGACTGTGTGAATGGTGATGATTACAGCCACATTTGCATCCGGGAGCATGACTCTGTTTTTTTAGGATCACCCTTTTGATCTCATTTTCCAACGCTGCAGATGCTACCTGCTCCGCGGCATCGATAATACATGCTGCGGAAAGATTTTCCCAAGGGGTTGTAATTACATTGGCCTTTCCATTGCACTTACGAATAGCCTGAACTACAGCCTCGGTTTTTTTACTGTCGACTTTCTGGGTTCTGCTTAATATCACGGTTTTTGCATTTTTTATCTGATTTTCAAAAAATTCACCGAAATTGGAGGCATACATTTGATACTTTTGTACATCCGCCACTGTAATTACCATATTGATTTGCAGCAGTTCCTTCAATTTTGGCATCTCACAAGCCTTTATCACATCCGAAAGCTTTCCGACGCCCGAAGGCTCGATGACGATCCGATCCGGTTTGAACTTTGTGATGACTTCCTGAATTGCCTTCCCAAAATCACCTACCAGGGTGCAGCAGATGCACCCGGAATTCATCTCTTTGACCTCGACACCGGATTTTTTTAGAATACTCCCATCAATACCAATCTCTCCGAATTCGTTTTCGATGATGACTAGTTTTTCATCATAGAGCTTTTCTTCCAGCATTTTTTTTATTAATGTAGTCTTTCCTGCGCCTAGAAATCCTGAAATGATATCCACTTTTGTTTTCATTGATGTACCCCCTGTTTTAAAAATAAATATCCTTTAAACCTTTATCCTGTCGGGCCCTTAAGTTTAAACAGCTAATTCCCCTTTGTACCTGCCGCCAAACGTTCGCTTATCCAACAGTACTTCAAACAGGATTTATGCAAATCATATGCATTTGCATAATATTATATACTATAAAACAGATAAAAAAAATATATAAACTGCATGAAATGAAAATTTAAAATCTGCAAGCTCTAGATCCATCCTTTCATCCGTATGGAAGCGTATACATTCTTCATTGGAGTTACACTATAATAGTATCCACAAGGATACTACGTTTCAATAAAGTGAGTACTTGATATAATGCGGGGAAATGTTAGTATTTTATTATAGGGATGGAATTGCCCATGCATTGAAAATTGGAACTTATCTATTAAAAGTACTGGAATGGAGAGGATCATATGCTAAAAAACATTACAGATTGTGTTACACTGAATAACGGAGTAAAAATGCCGTATCTAGGATTTGGAGTTTTTCAGGTACCGGAAGGCGATGAAGTCATAAATTCCGTAAGATATGCTTTGAAGGCCGGATATAGAAGTATCGATACCGCCTGGATTTATCACAATGAAGAAGGGGTAGGTACCGCCATCAGAGAAAGCGGTATTCCCCGGGAAGAGCTTTTTGTAACTACAAAGGTATGGAATTCCCATCAAGGATATGACAATACCCTTGCGGCCTTTGAAACAAGTATGAAGAGCCTGGGACTTGATTATTTGGATCTGTACCTAATCCACTGGCCCGGCAAAACCAAGTACAAGGAAACCTGGAAAGCACTGGAGAAGCTGTATAAGGAGAAACGTGTCAGAGCCATTGGTGTTAGTAACTTTAAAGTCCACCACCTTGAGGACCTGCTGTCCGATTGTGAAGTGATTCCGGCCCTGAATCAGGTTGAGTGCCATCCATGGCTGTCGCAGGAAGAACTCCGCAGTTATTGCGCTGAAAAAGGCATCCAAGTGGAAGCCTGGGCACCGCTGGCCAAGAGCAAGTCCTTGGATGATGAAACCATACAGTCGCTGGCTTCCAAACACGGAAGGACTCCTGCCCAGATCATACTCCGGTGGCATCTGCAAAATGGAGTGGTCATCATTCCAAAGTCTGTCCATGAAAGCAGGATTATCGAAAACTCCAAGGTATTTGATTTTAGCTTATCCGAAGAGGATATGGAAAGAATAAACAAGCTCAATTGCAATAAGCGCACAGGGTCTGACCCCGACACCTTTACCATGGGATTTGAATCTGTTTAATTTATTTGCAAATATAAAAGGATACGGAGTGCTCTCTAAAGCTCCCCGTATCCTTTTTCTCATAATTGTTACCCCTTCTGAAGGCTTTCCCACTCTTCGTAGAGCAGTTCAAGCTTTTTTACCAGTTCATTTTTTTCTTCAAATAAGACCACCACATGCTCATAATCGCCGGTAGACTTCCCCATCTCCTGATCCACTGCTGCAATTCTGTTTTCCAGTTCCGTGATTCGTTCCTCAATTTCCTGTATTCTCCGGGTGCTGCTTTCCTCCTCCCGTTCCTTCCGTTTACTGTGCATGGCAGGTTCCTTTACTTTTTCCACTGTTTTGGTAGGAGCCGCTTCCACTCTTGATTTCCATCCTCGATACTCTTCAAAGGTACCGGAATAATCGGTGATTTGCCCTTCCTCCATCTCCCAGACTCTTGTTGCAAAGCGGTTGATAAAATACCTGTCATGGGAAACAAACAAAATCGTTCCTGCAAAACTGGAGATCGCTTCCTCGATCCATTCCCGGGAACGTATGTCCAGATGGTTTGTGGGCTCATCCAGGATAAGAAGATTGACATTTCCTTGCATCATAATACATAAACGCAGCCGGCTTTTCTCTCCACCGGAAAGGGACCGTACCTGCGTAAAGAGATCCTTGCCTTTGAAATGGAAAGCGGCCAGCTTCCTTCTCGCGGTTTCCTCATTTGTTTCCAGCGCATACCGTACGGTATCCAGTACGGTAAACTCCGGACGTTCAAAGGTGATGGTTTGCTGCAAAAAACTGTAGCGCACACTTTCTCCAATCCGGGCTGTTCCCGCATCCGGCATCTCCTCTCCTGTAAGAATTCTAAGAAGCGTCGTCTTGCCACAGCCATTATTTCCGATCAGCGCAATTCTTTCATTTTTGCCGACAGTGAGTGTAATCCCCTTCAGCACCTGTTGATCTCCATAGGCTTTGGATACTTCCTCCAAAAGAATGATTTCCTTTCCTGAAAAGGTATTTTCCTGGAATCGGACGGTCAAATCCTTTTCCTTTATTGGCTTTTCCGTCTTCTCCATTCTTTCAATTCTTTTTTCCATGGCAAAAGCTCTTTTGTGAAGCGCTGGATTATCTGCATTATTTGCCCATTCGTGCATTTTCTTTGCGGCTTCCTCCAACTGCTTGATCTTCTTCTGCTCCTGTTCGTACCGGGCTAGCTGCTGAAGGTATCTGGCCTCTCTCTCCCTGACGTAGTAGGTATAGTTTCCCTCATACCGCTCAATTTGCCCCTCTGCGATCTCAAAGGTTCTTGTAATCACCTTATCCAAAAAGTACCGGTCATGGGATATTACCACAACACTTCCTTTATAGGCCGTAAGAAACTCCTCCAGCCATTCTACCGACCGAATGTCCAGGTGGTTTGTCGGTTCATCCAGAAGCAGGATTTCTGTCCCCTGTAAGATAATTCGCCCTAAGTTTACCCGTGTCTTTTCACCTCCACTGAGTAGATGAAATTCCTTCTCCTGCAGTTCCATATCAATATTGAGGCCCGTACACACTCTGAATATTTCATTTTCCAGCGTGTATCCCCCCATGGCCTCAAATTCACTCTGGACCCTTCCATACCGCATAAGCAGCTCCGGGGCGGCATCGGATTCCATCCGGTTTTCCAATTCCCTCATCTCATGCAGCAAAGTATATTGCTTCTCAAAAGCTGTTTTCAGCACATCCAGTACTGTATACTGCTTAGGGTAGTCCGGTATCTGGTCAAGAACCCCAACCCTCTTACCTCCTGCCGTACTCATCCTTCCGCTTTCATAATTTTCCGTACCGGCAAGAATTTTGAAAAGAGTGGTCTTACCCGTTCCGTTTTTGCCGATCAGGCCAACCTTTTCACCCTCATATACTTCAAAGGTTACACCCTTTAAAACATGCTTATCTCCATAATATTTATGCAGTTCACTCACTGCTATATCCGCCATTTATGCTCTCTCCTCTCATATCATCCCCGGGCGTAAAAAGACCCGCGCAGGTGGAGACATCCACTGCCCGGGTCTGTCAAAAAAGCATGGTTCGATAGTACGAATATTTAAAAATAATAAAACCCGGGCAAGAGAATCACCCGGGTTCTACATTCCGATATAAAATAATGATCCACCTGCGTACGTCAACAATATCCATTTTTAGACAGACTCCCCCCTTTAACAGCTAATTTTGCTGAAACACAGGATACGACATGTAAAAGTCTGCCTAAAATATTGTTAACCACTGCAAATGTGTTCACTATTTCACCTCCTATATAGTAGAATCATATCATATACTTTTATCAATTGCAACGCTTTTTCACTCAAATCGCTTCTTATGGCTCAGGGAGGGTCTCTCAATATCATATTTCGCTCTATTCTTCCCAAAGGATTCATTGTTTACATTCTTGAGTAAACCCATTCGGTTATTTGCTAATAGTGGTATTCATTATATGAAATTAGTTACCTACCGGCACACTAACGAGACTTTTTAAAGAGCTTATTTCCTTCCACTCAGGGTTCCTTACGTTGACAGTACCTACATTCCCTTACTCCAGTCGAAATAATTTATTATTTTTGTCATTTTATATTATAATTACCTTACTAGAAAATAATGGAGGTCTCGGTAAATGAATATTTCTCACAAACTAAGAAATGGACTCTTATTCCTACTGATTTTTCTGTTAGCCGTAAGTCAATCCATTGCTATCCCTGCGTACGCAGGTGGTCATCCATTGAAACAGGATGATAAGATTATACTTATGGTTGATAATGCAAAAGCTTATGTAAAGGGTGCGGAAAAAAGAATCGACAGACTGGACCCAAGGATTGCTCCCGTCGTAAAAGACAGCTGGACATTGGTACCCGTGCGGTTTGTGTCTGAGAATTTCGGTGCAACGGTAGATTGGAACGGCGATATTCCAACTGCCACAATCACAACCGGTCAGGTTGTCACGAAAATAACCGTCGGGAGTAAATCTCTATCGGTAAATGGCAAGGAAATTGTTCTTGATACTGCCGCCGAGGTAATAAACGGCAGAACCTATATTCCCCTGAGGGCTTTGGTGGAAAAGGGTCTAGACAAAAAGGTTTTCTACGAAAACGGACTTATTATAATCTATAGCAATGAGGAGGATGCTACTGCCACCGGATGGCGGGACTTTTTCAGCAGTGCCCTGGATTTGTATAAACCCCATAAGATCGCTGCTGCTTTAAGCAATGAACCCTATGAAATGAATACGCTTTTGAAAACTGACAGTATTTCACAGGCCATCAGCAATCTTGTGAACGAGGGCCTTACAAGATATGGCCAGGATGGCAAGGCAATTCCCGGTCTTGCAGAAAAGTGGGAAGTATCAGCAGATGGCCTTGTATGGACATTCCATCTGCGGGAATCCCATTGGTCGGATGGAACGCCTATTACGACACAGGATTTCCGGTTTGCGTTTCTTGAAGCACTGAAAAAGGAAACAGCTGCTGAGTATGCCTATTTGTTCTACGTGCTTAAAAATGGGATGGAATACAATACCGGAAGGGCTAAACGAGATGACGTCGGTATTGCTGCAAAGGATGATAAAACGCTGGTACTGACTCTTGCCGCTCCTACTCCTTACCTTCCCGAATTGCTTGCCTTCGGTAACTTTGCGCCTATTAAACAGAATTTTTATCAGAGTAACCCCGGAATCTACGGAGCAGACGCTGATAAGCTGCTGTACAGTGGTCCCTGGATAATAAAAGAATGGACCCATGAGGAAAAGCTGCTGTTGTCCAAAAACCCTTTTTATTGGACCTCCGTGAATGATTAGTTTGCTGAAAAAGGCTGTGATGGAGTCATCACAGCCTTTTTTATGTCTTTTTTCAAACTTCTATCTCGTCTATCGATCTTCTCTAAAATATGGATTCCCTAATCCTTTCGGCGGGGCATTTTCCTTGGATTTCTTCATGGAAATGAAAATAAGCACCACAATGGTAACCACATAAGGCAGCATATCAATGATATTCTGCGGCACCTTAGTGTCATACTTCTGCAACCGGAAACCGATGATATCCAATCCTCCGAAGAGATAGGAACCCAGTAAAGCCTTATAGGGACTCCAGGTGGTAAATATGACAAGGGCCACAGCAATCCAGCCTCTTCCGGCGGTCACATTCTCCTGCCATACAGGCACATAAACCAGGGAAAGGTATGCGCCACCCAGGCCGCATAACGCTCCGCCCAGCAGTATATGGGCATACTTATACAAAACCACATTGATACCTGCAGCATCGGCAGCAGCAGGGTTTTCCCCTATTACCCGCAAATTCAGGCCTTTTCGAGTATTGTACATGTATATTCCAAGAGCTATGGCCGTAATGTATCCGAGGTATACATAGATATCCTGTTGAAACAATATAGGACCCAGAAAGGGAATATCTCCAAGAAGGGGTATTTTGCAGGTAGCAAAGGTTTCCTTCAAAGCCTCCGGAACAGGTTGTCCTACCAATTTCTGTCCCATAAAACTGGAAAAACCCGTTCCGAAAATGGTGAGAGACAGTCCTGAAACTACCTGGTTTGCCCGCAGCGATACCGTAAGAAAGGCATAAATCAGTCCTCCCAGTGCACCGGCCAATATGGCACCCAATAATGCAGCGATGGGATTCTCTGTTGTTAATCCTACCTGAAAGCCTATGACAGCTCCCATGAGCATCATTCCCTCCACACCCAGGTTAAGGTTTCCTGATTTCTCCGTGATCCCCTCCCCCAGAGTGGCAAAGAGCAGCGGAGTTCCCGCTTGAATCGCATGCCCCAAAAATGATTCAAATCCGAAAGCCACCTATATCGCCTCCTTTCTGCCGGCATTTCCCAATTTTATTTTATAACTGATAAAAAACTCGCTTCCTAAAACAAAGAAAAGAATCATTCCCTGCAAAATCTCCGCTGCCGATTGCGGAATCTGGAAGGCCGTCTGTATAAAGGCTCCTCCCTGCAAAAGTACAGCAAAAAGGAGGGAAACCACAACGGTAAAGGGCGCGCTTAGCTGTGCCAGCCAGGTAGTGATGATGGCTGTATATCCGACGCCTCCTGTAACTTCCACAGAAAGCGTATTGCTTACTGCCGAAGCTTGGACCATACCTGCCAGGCCGCAGAGCCCCCCGCTGATGAAAAGAGATAGTATAATAATGCGACTCACATTCATCCCCGCATAACGCGCAGTATTCTCACTTTCCCCTACTACAGAGATTTCATATCCCTTTTTGGTATGGTGGATAAACACATGCATTATAACGGCCAGCAGCAATGCAAAAATCCATCCGATATGGATACCCAAAACACTGGGCAGCACTGCATTGTCCGGGAAGTTCGGAATCTTTGGAAAACCGATGGCCTTTGGGTCCTTCCATGGACCGTATTGCAGGTAGGTAACCCATTTCAATGCAATATAGTTCATCATAAGGGTGAAGAGGGTCTCATTGGTACCGTATTTCGACTTAAAGATAGCGGGAATCAATGCCCACAAGCCTCCGCCCAGAACTCCGGCAAGTACCATCAGTACCAGTGTCACCGGCTTGGACATCGCCGGCATCTTCAAAGCTACAAAGCTGGCGGCAAAAGCGCCCATAAAGATCTGCCCTTCCGCCCCGATGTTCCAGAATTTCATTCGGAAGGCCACTGCAATCCCTAATGAAGTTATGATCAGCGGAATGGCACTGATGATGGTTTCCTTAAATCGATAGGCGCTTCCGAAGGCCCCGTCCAGCATGGATTTGTACACCGCAAGAGGGGAATGTCCCATCAAACGAATGAATACGCCGGAGGTTAAAAGTGCCAGCAGCACGGCTGTAATCCTAAAAGCAGCCGCTTTTGACCGTGTTAAATCGGTTCGTTTAATAATTCGAAACATTTGCCTTCTCCTCTCTGACAGACTCCATGACTTCTCCCGCCATCATCAGCCCTAATTGTTCCTTTGTCGTTTTTCCCGCTTCTACGATTCCTGTCACCTTTCCGCCACAAAGCACCATAATCCGGTCGCATAGCTCCAACAATACATCCAGGTCCTCGCCGATGTAGAGAATGGCTACATTCTTCCTTTTCTGCTCGTTCAAAAGGTCATAGATGGTATAGGAAGCACCGATATCCAATCCTCTGACAGGATACGCCGTAATCAGAAGGTGCGGATTGGAGTCGATCTCTCTACCCAGCAGCACTTTCTGAATATTTCCGCCGGAAAGCTTCTTCACCTGATGATGGATCCCCGGCGTCTTAATATCCAACTTTTTTATCATATCTCTGGCCTTTTGCTGTATGGGCTTTCTCTGAACCAGAAAACCTTTCTGGTTCTGATACTCCTTCAAAATCAGATTGTCCACAATATCCATGGAAGCCACCAGACCCATGCCCAGGCGGTCTTCGGGGATAAAGCTCATACTGATGCCCTTCTTTATAATCTCTCGCGGCGTTTTTCCAACGATATTTTCGCCTTCATAGAGAATCTCGCCGGAGGCCACTGTGTAAAGTCCGGCAATCGCCTCACAAAGTTCTTTTTGTCCACTGCCTGCAACTCCCGCAACGCCCAATATTTCTCCCGATGAAAGATTAAAGGAGATTTGATCCAGCGCTCTGACCTTATCTTCATCCAGTACCGTCAGATTTTGCACTTGCAGCAGTACCTGCTCCTTCTCCGTTTCCACTCTTTCAATGGCAAGCTCTACAGGACGGCCAACCATTAGTTCTGTAAGTTCTTTTGTTGTCGTTTCCTTTTTGTTGACCGTTCCTACACTCTGCCCGTTTCGCAGCACTGTAATACGGTCACTGATCTCCATAACCTCGTTCATTTTATGTGTAATAATTATTACTGCACATCCTGCGTCCTTCATACGCCGCATGATGTCAAAAAGCTTCTTCACTTCCTGAGGGGTAAGAACCGCTGTAGGTTCATCCATAATCAGGATGTCCGCACCTCTATATAATACCTTTAATATTTCCACCGTCTGTTTTTCGCCTACAGACATATTGTAGACTTTTTTGTCAGGGTCGATTTCAAGTCCGAATCGCTGGGAAATTTCCTTTATCTTTTGGGAAAGCTTCTTCTGGCTGATAAAAAAACTTCCCTTTTGGCCTGCAATGATATTTTCCTTGGCGGTCATTATTTCTACCAGCTTAAAATGCTGGTGTATCATTCCGATTCCCATAGCAATGGAATCCTGGGGAGAACTGAATCGAACAGGTTTTCCGTGTATAAAAACAGAACCGCTGTCAGGGGTATAAATCCCTGACAGCATATTCATCAAAGTACTTTTACCTGCTCCGTTTTCTCCCAGAAGGGCATGAATCTCACCCTTGTTCACGGTCAAATTGATGTCCTTATTTGCTATAACCTGTCCAAAGGTCTTGGTCAGGTTTTCAATCTGGATTAAAGCAGTACTATTCATATCTCCACCCTTTATTTATTTGATAGCATTTTACCTACTACGCCTTCAACAAACCAGTCACAGCTTAACTGATCCTTATCACTCAATGTCTGGCCTGCCGCCACTCTTTCCTTACCGCTCTGATCTTTGATAGGACCGGCAAACACATTGAAGGAACCTGCTAAGATCTTTTTCTGCACCTCTTCCACCTTTGTCTTAGCTTCCGGTGTTGCCAGGTCAGACAATGGAGCCAGTGCAACGATATTATCTTCCATGCCCTTCCAGTAGCTTTCGGCTTTCCAGGTGCCGTCCATTACAGCTTTAACCTGCTTTACATAGTAAGGTCCCCAATTCCAAATGGGCGCTGTTAAAAACGCCTTCGGAGCAGCCTTTCTGCTATCTGTATTATAACCGATGGCAAAAGCACCTTTTTCTTCTGCAGCAATCTGCGGACCGGTCGTGTCTTGATGCTGTGCGATTACGTCACATCCATCAGCCAGAAGCGTTTTTGCAGCATCCTTTTCCTTCGCTGGGTCATACCAGGTGCTTGTCCAGGTCACATTTACCTTTGCATTTGGGTTAACGGAACGAACTCCCAGTGTAAAGGAGTTTATACCTCTAACAACTTCCGGAATATCAAAAGCAGCTACATAGCCAATCTTGTTGGATTTTGTCTTAAGGCCTGCTACGATACCGGACAGGTATCTCGCCTGCTCGATTCTACCAAAGTAGTTGCCCATATTCTCGCCAGTCTTATAACCCGAACAGTGCATGAATTTTACATTCGGATTCTGCTTTGCTACCTTTTCCACATAATCCATATAACCGAAGCTGGTAGCGAATATAATTTTAACGCCTTGATCGATCATATCCTTCATAACCTTTTCAACTTCAGGTCCTTCCGGAACAGACTCCTTAAAAATCGTCTTAACTCCCAATTCTTTTTCTACCTGCTTGCGTCCGTCTTCATGGGAACCGGACCAACCACCGTCACCGGTAGGGCCAACAAAAATAAAACCAGCTACGGGTTTATCATTTGCAGTGGATGTAGTCTTAGGCGCCGGCGTTGCTGTACCGGTGCCGGATGCTGGTGTTGCGGAGTTGCCACAGCCTGCCAGAAGTACAGAACATGAAAAAATTGCCGCCAGTGCCATTGCAGTAAGTTTTCTAAACATGAAATAACCCCCTGAAATTAAATTAATTATATTAAATAGGAAAATATTGTCCTATTCAAATTCGATTTTTCCGTTTTCCATGGATTTGATAATGGCTAATGAGCTTACGGGTATCCCCTTTTCCCTAAGCAGCTTTCCGCCCTCCTGAAATCCTTTTTCAATTACGATTCCAGTGCCTTCCAAAGTGGCTCCGGCACTATCTACGATTTCCTTCAGTCCGAGGACAGCACGGCCATTGGCAAGAAAATCATCAATGATCAAGACATGATCTTCCGGCTGCATGTATTTTTTTGAGACTCTGATTTTGTAGTTTTTATCTTTTGTAAAAGAGTAGACTTCACTTTCGTAGGTTTCCTTATCAAGATTTTTAGATTCCGTTTTTTTGGCAAACACAACAGGTACATTGAAATATTGGGCTGTGATGCATGCTATACCGATTCCCGATGCTTCGATGGTTAATATTTTGGTGATAGGCTTATCTTTAAATCTTACCTTAAATTCTTTTCCAATTTCATTGAAGAGGTTTACATCAATCTGGTGGTTCAAAAAACTGTCCACTTTAAGGACATCCTTTCCAACAACTCTTCCATCTCGTAAAATTCTTTGCTTTAACAGTTGCATTTTGTCCTCCTAAAAAATCTGCTGCCCTTCATGGCATCTATTTCTCTCTAAAGCAGTTCATCTGTAAACAAAAAACTCCCATACCTACACTACAGGCAGGCTGGGAGTTTAACAAAGCGGTTAGAAACGCATAACCCGGCAATAATAAAAGTACGCAATTATATAAGGAAATAAAAGTGCATACTCACAGCCGTGATTATCCGCAATATTCATTAAACACCCGTAGCCAGACCATTTATGGCGGTCTCGTAGAAACTTCCGGACCGTATCTCCGAAATTATACGAGCGAACTATTATTAAATTATTTTTTGCTAATGTTCGGTTTTTTTAATAGAATTATTGTAACCCAGAATCAATACAAAATCAAGAACTTTTGTGTATTTTATGACATAGTGTTTCAAAATAGGCAATTATCCTACATTTCAAGTATGCAAATTAAAACAAAAAGGATATTGTATATAACCTATGAAACTAGTATAATATGGTGTGGACTTTTTTTAAAGTTCGCACTTTTGCTCAAGTAATGAGAAAAAAGTAAATTAAGTTTTTCAGGATGGAGTGATGGAAAATGAGTAACACGAGAAAGTATGATGTTGCGATAGTAGGTTGTGGTACTTCCGGTATTTTTGCAGGCTACGAGCTGATAAAGCAAAACCCCGGTCTGAAAGTTGTGATGCTTGAGCAGGGAAATGATATTTATCGTAGAGATTGTCCTATTGTAAAACATAAAGTAAAGGACTGCGTTAGCTGTAAATCCTGTGATATCATGAGGGGATTCGGTGGCGCCGGTGCTTTCTCCGACGGAAAATACAATTTCACCACTGCCTTTGGCGGATGGCTGAATGATTATATTCCCGACAACGAAGTAATGGACCTGATTCGTTACGT
Organism: Bacillota bacterium; assembly: GCA_023419605.1. Lineage (GTDB taxonomy): Bacteria > Bacillota > Clostridia > Acetivibrionales > JAEZXR01 > JAEZXR01. The sequence goes on from JAEZXR010000028.1 coordinate 31,926, forward strand.
TGATACTGTAAATATGGAATTCGGAGCCACCAAGGAGGTCTTTTCGACCTTCAGTGACGAAGCAAAAAAATTGGAGAAAAAGGCCCTTGAAAATGACCTTCACCTTCTCCAGGCTGCAGTAAAGCATCTGGGTACCGAAAACAACGTTGAGATTCTCAAGAAACAGTATGAGTTTTTGGCAAAAAATATTGAATTCCAATTTGGTACAGAGGTAAAGAACATTGCTGCAAAAGAGGGAACCTACAGCCTTGAAATCAACAACGGTGCAACCATCGATTGTGATTATCTGATTGTAGCGCCCGGGAGATCCGGAGCGGAATGGTTTTCACGGCAATGCAAAGCTCTCGGACTGAACCTGATCAATAACCAGGTGGATATCGGTGTCAGAGTCGAACTTCCTGCAAAAGTTTTTGAACATATTACCGACGTAGTCTACGAGTCCAAGCTTTTATATAGAACCAAGCAGTACGGTGATATCGTAAGAACCTTCTGCATGAACCCTTACGGACATGTCGTATCGGAAAATGTGGATGGAATCATCACTGTAAATGGTCATAGTTATACAGATCCTTCCCTGCGAAGTGAAAATACAAACTTTGCCCTGCTGGTAAGCAACCGGTTCACCAATCCTTTCAATGAGCCCTACCAGTACGGAAAGAGAATCGCATCCCTTTCCAACATGTTAGGCGGCGGCGTACTGGTACAGCGGTTTGGCGACTTGATCAAAGGGGTCAGAACCAATGAGCACAGACTGGGACAGAGCTTCACGAAGCCAACCCTGAAAGCGACCCCAGGAGACCTGAGTTTGGTTCTCACCAAGAGGCATCTGGATAACATCATTGAGATGATCTACGCATTGGATAAAATAGCGCCGGGAACAGCCAATTACGATACCCTGCTCTATGGCGTAGAAGTAAAATTCTACAGTTCGAGGCTTGAGCTCTCATGGGAACTGGAAACCAAGATGCAGAACATGTTCGCCATCGGTGACGGTGCCGGTGTAACCCGAGGGTTGTCCCAGGCCAGCGCCAGCGGTGTCCATGTAGCCAGAAGAATACTGGAAAGAATGAAATAAAAAAATGACCGGATCTCCGGTCATTTTTTATTTGGAAATATTTAAAAGTGCCAGTAAGCCTTTTAGTACTCCAATGGAGTTTAAAAACACAATCAGAAGCATCGCAGGAGTTACATACCGGATAATAAAGTGCAGCACATCCACCACCCCGTGGATATTTAACGTCTCATTATTGGTAAGCTCCGAAGCAAAGTCCTTCTTTTTAATGAAATAGCCTATAAATAGGGCGATGAGAAGCCCTCCCAGCGGTAGGAGAATATTCGAGGACAGGAAATCAAACAAATCAAAGAAGCTCTTCCCGAAAACCTTCATTCCCCCTAAAGGAGCCGCTCCATCCGCAGATAGGGCCGCAGGAATTCCCAAAATGAAGATAATCCCTGTATTCAGCAGTACCGACTTGGTTCTGGAAAGCCCTTTCTCCTCCGTAAAGAACGCTACAGGCACCTCCACGATGGAAATCATTGCTGTTGTTGCTGCAATAGCCGATAAAACGAAGAAGGCGATTAACAGTATATTGCCCATGTACATCTTTGAGAACACCATGGGAATTGTCATGAAAAGCAAACCGGGACCGGATTCCGGTTTCATGCCAAAGGCAAACACTGCCGGAAAAATTGCCAATCCGGCCAGTATGGAAACCAGCGTGTCGGATAATGCCACCTTTAAAGAGGTACTTATGAGTTTATTATCTTGTGTAAAATAACTTGCATAGGTCATCATAGTTCCCATGCCCAGAGAAAGCTTGAAAAAAGCAAGCCCCAGTGCTGTAAGGAGAACATCTCCCTTGATTTGCGAAAAGTCCACCTGAAACAGGAACTTCACTCCCTCAAAAGCTCCGGGCAGCGTTAACGCCCTTACACCGCAGATGACGATCAGGATAAAAAGCACCGGCATCAGTGTCTTTGTCACCTTCTCAATTCCCTTCTTAACACCCGCAATTAAAATAACGGAAACCACCGTTAAGACGATGAACTGCCACAGAACCGGGGAAAAGGTTCCCGTAATGGTCTGCCCAAACCGGCTCTCCGCCAAAACTGCATCAACTCCATTGAAATCGCCTCGAACCGCCTTAAACACATAGGAATAAACCCAACCTGCAACACAACTGTAAAAAAACATAATAAAATATGCCGCAAATATTCCCATATACCCGATGGACTTCCAAGCAGAACCCGGCTTTAATACCTCAAAAGCACCTACAGCGTTTTTTCGAGTTCTTCTGCCTATGTAAAACTCACTTACCATAACAGGTATCCCTACCAATAGTATACAGATCAAGTATACAAGAAGAAATGCCCCGCCCCCAGACTTACCCGTTAAATAAGGGAACTTCCAAATATTACCCAACCCCACCGCCGAGCCTAGTGTTGCAAAAAAAACTGCAATTCCTGATGAAAAACCTTCTCTTTTAGCCCCTGTTTTTTCCATTTATTTATCTCCTAGTAAAATTGTTATATATATTTTATAGCCTTTATTTCTGTCTGTCCATATGTATTTTAGAGTACTATACTCCACATTAATTGGGTATGCGTAGAACAAAGTGATTTCCTCGCTCGTCGACCCGAAGCTCAATATTCCCCATGTTCCTTTCCGCAAGTCTTTTAACGATATACAACCCAAGTCCGTCTCCATCCATCCCTTTTGTTGTATAGCCCTTTTCAAAAATCGATCTGCGAAGCTCCTTCGCAATCAAGGGAACATTATTAATGACTTCGAAAATATACTCTCCCAGTTCTTCATAAATACGAATTTCCAGTATTTTCTCCACAGCATCCGCGTGTTCAAGCGCATAAATTGCATTTTTCAGTAAGTTAACCAGTATTTTTACCAGATCAAAAGTCTTTATTTTTAGATGATCCGGCAGCTGCATACAATCCAGTTTTACCTCGATCCCCTTGCCCTGCGCTGAAGCCACTGCGGAAAATATAGCAGATTCTACCTCAGGAATTCCGATCACATACTTGCTGCTGATATTTTTTCCTTCTTCTGTCAGTTTATGCGTGTATTGCAAAGCCTTCTGAGGTTCGCCAATCTGGATCAGGCCTTGAATGATCTGCAGATGATTCATCCAGTCGTGTTTATAGATCCTGAATTTCTGATTCACCTCTTCGCTGATCACCAGGCGGTACTCCGACATCTCCTTATCCGTAATGAGCCGGGTCATGATCAGGATTTCAATTACAATCCAGATGGAAGCTATAATTCCTACAAGTCCAATAAGCCAGAAACTATTCCTAAGCGCATCCTTTATAGGCCTTGCCAGCTCACCCGCGGAAGTCATGGTAACGAAGTGCCACCCAACGACCTCTATCTTCTGAGCAGTTATCACGATCGCTTTATTATTTATTTTCAATTCCTTCTGAATAACATTATTGGGATTATTCCGTAATTCGCTCATCACATCACTGGGAATATCCATTAGTATATCCTTACTCAGAGGATTAAAGTGCAAATCATACAAGCCTTGTGCGTCTGCGGAACCTACTGGAGATTCACTGCTAACCATCTGTACAAGATCGGAATTTAAAATCATAAAAATATATCCGATATTTTCCTTTGTTTCTACGGCCCTTCCGTCCTCAAAGCCCAGCCCCTTAAGCTTATTGCTGACAAAAAGCACTTTTTGATTTTTATCGTTTCCTTCTATTGCCGGTATGTCCCCATAATACCACAGTTCATTTCTCTCGGAATTTGAAAAATCTTCAAACAACGGAGTTTTTAAAAAACCGACGATATCAATAGAAACCTTTTCCCCCATAAAGTACGGTTTTCCGGCTTTGGAAACGCAAAAAACCTCCTCTATATATGGCTTTTCAGCCAAATTGCCGAATTCTCTTGCATAATATTCATTCATCCGCTCCTGCAGGATAAGATTAATGGTTTCAAAATCCTGCACTGCCTTTCTCAGTCCGAAGTGCGCCGAAACCTCTCTTACAGTTCTCTGTAGGTCAGTAAACACAGAATTAATGGACAGTGTAGTTTTCGACATACCGGTCTTAATCTCATTCAGTTTTTCCATTTTAATGATATCAGCCGTTTTATTATAGACAATAAGCATATTCAGTGAAATCGGTATATAAATAAGAATAAGAAATAGTGCTAAAAGATGTAATCGAAGACCCCGTTTTTTTATAATTGTTCCCGGTATACCATTTTTTATCTGCATCCGCATTTGCACTTCGTCCCCCACTCTAAGCTGTCTTTGTGCCTCTGAACAAACCTCCTTGTCAGAGCTGCTTCAATCAATCCTGTTCAAGCTGCACACCCTTGATGTCATGCCTCTTATGCAATAGTGCAAACCACATTACGAGGCACATTCCCTTGCCTATATACATATTACCAAACCTTGGTTCATTATTCAAATACTATATATTATTTTATATACTTTTTACAAAACTTTTATGAAACCAATACCGGAATGGAGAATCCAATGCTAGCACACCTGCCCTTCGCCAGGGAAGCTTATATTATCCATCCATTAAAAAACGGCGTGGAGTCCTCCCCGCCGTTTTTTACTCTCCTTACGCATACATTTCTTCTTTTAATTTTGCCACAGTGTCATTCTCAAGGTATTCGTCATAAGTCATTTGCCTGTCAATGATACCCTTCGGCGTTATTTCCATAATCCTGTTGGCCACTGTCTGTACAAATTGATGGTCATGAGATGTAAAGAGTATTGTTCCTTTATAGTTAATCAACCCGTTATTAAGTGCCGTAATGGATTCCAGGTCCAAGTGGTTGGTGGGCTCGTCAAATAACAGTACATTGGCGCCGCTTAACATCATTTTTGCAAACATGCAGCGTACCTTTTCTCCCCCGGACAACACCGATGCTTTCTTCTGGGACTCTTCTCCCGAAAACAGCATTCTTCCGAGCCATCCTCTTATATACGTTTCGGTTTGGTCCTTGGTGAACTGGCGCAGCCAGTCTGCCAGACTTAAATCAACACCCTCAAAATACTCTGAGTTATCCTTTGGGAAGTAGGCCTGCGAGGTCGTTACACCCCATTTATATTCGCCGCTGTCTGCCTCCATTTCGCCTGTCAGGATCTTAAAGAGAGTTGTCTTTGCAAGACCGTTGGTACCTACAAATGCGATCTTGTCTCCTTTATTCACGGTGAAGCTGATATCATCCAGAACCTTTTCCCCTTCAATGGTTTTTGAAAGGCCTTTTACCGTTACCAGCTCATTTCCGGCTTCCCGGTCCGGTTTGAAGTCGATAAAAGGATACTTTCTGGAGGAAGGCTTGATATCTTCCAGGGTCAACTTGTCCAAGAGCTTTTTACGAGAGGTTGCCTGCTTGGATTTGGAAGCATTGGCGCTAAACCGCTGTATAAATTCCTGAAGCTCCTTCATCTTGGATTCGGTTTTCTTGTTCTGGTCCTTTGCCTGTTGAAGCGCCAGCTGGCTGGCCTCATACCAGAAATCGTAATTTCCTACGTAAAGCTGAATCTTGCCATAGTCAATATCCGCAATATGGGTACATACCTGATTCAGAAAGTGCCTGTCATGAGAAACCACAATGACGGTATTGGGGAAATCCGCCAGGAAATTTTCCAGCCATTTGATGGAGGCAATATCCAAGTGGTTGGTAGGCTCGTCCAGCAGCAGTATGTCGGGATTGCCGAATAACGCCTGTGCCAGAAGCACTCGTACTTTCAGGTTATCATCCAGATCCTTCATGAGCTTGTCGTGGAGTTCTACAGGGATTCCCAGACCATTCAGCAGGGTCGCTGCATCCGATTCCGCCTCCCACCCGTTAAGTTCGGCAAACTCACCTTCCAATTCGGAGATGCGTATCCCGTCCTCTTCGCTAAACTCCGATTTGGAATAAAGCTCTTCCTTTTCCACCATGATATCATAGAGTCTCTTATGCCCTACAATAACTGTCTTGAGAACATCAAATTCGTCGAATTCGAAATGGTTCTGCTTCAGGACCGCCAATCTTTTTCCGGGTTCAATGATAACATCTCCCTTGTTGGCTTCCACCTCTCCCGCAAGGATTTTCATAAAAGTGGACTTTCCGGCACCATTGGCACCGATAAGGCCATAACAGTTACCGGGAGTGAACTTTATATTAACATCTTCAAACAGTAATCGTCCTCCGTACCTTAGAGTTATGCCATTTGTACTGATCATTTCCGCTATACCATCCTCTTCATTCTAATAATGTCGTAAAACATCTGCTATTATACCACATTTACACCAAATGTGGTAAATAATTTTTATGGAGCTGCAGAAATTCCCGTTATCATGGCATTTCAGCCCTACTTCCAATTTTATATACAATAAGACTGGCAACTGCTGATTTGGCGTTTGCATAGCCAAAGCTTCTGGGGCTATGCAAACGCCAAATCAGCTAAGTTCCATCTTAAATTGTATAGTAAAGCAGAATCCTATCGCTGTTTGGGGTTAGGAGGGATATTTTCGCCCGTGAGGGTCAAAATTTTTCATATAAAAACCATACCCCCTATTTTTTCCATCAAATATTGTTTATAATTTGTTTATATTTACTTTATAGGAAATCAATAAGTATCCTGTACAATGAAAGTATAAGGAAGCTTCCTTTAAAATGATGGTGGATTTTTATAAGTCTCCCATCGATACTATAAATCAAGGAGAGATCTAGTATGAGAAAAAACAAAAAAGCCGTCATGGCAGTCAGCTTTTGTTTAGGTGCTGTTATGCTGGCTACAACAGCCTTTGCCGACATTACTTCAAAAACCGGCTACGACCAGCTGAAGGATTCCATCAAGTATACGGCCGAAAACCTCAGCAAACATGTTGATAGCCATACCCTCGAGGCTACCATGACACTAAAGGACAATGACAAGGTTATCGCGTCCGAAAGTTCTTTGTCCAAAGTGCAGGGTGACAAAAACTTATCCGAATCAACCACTGTATCTGCAAATGGTCAAAGCAGGAAATCATCCAGCTACAGCGATAAGGGAACCCGCATCTGGTACAGTCCGGAAGATGATACTTATAACGTTATTGAATATACCAGCGCTATGGAATCGAGTTCCTTTAGAAATCCTTTCGAAGAAGACCGTGCCAAGGATGTGGAAAAGATTTTTGATGCCGTAGTCGGAAACCTGAAAGATTATGTTGTAGTAGAAGATAAAAACGACGGCAGCAAAGTATTATCCGGATCTTTGAGCGAATCGCAAATCCCCGCCCTGGTTAATGCAGTTACCTCCTTTGCTTTCAAGCAGGAATTCGGAGGCCGACGCCTATCCTCCGATGCAGAAGCAGTTCCCCAAATGGTCAATGATATCTATGTTAAAAACGTTACCGGAAAAGCAAATGTTACCAAAGAAGGTCTGGTAGAAAATGTTTTAGCTACCGGAATACTTAGCGGCAAGGACAAGGACGGAAATCCGCACGATCTGACAATAGAGGTACTCTTCCGTCTCACAGATGTAAACAAAACCGTAGTTGCCAAACCGGACCTTACCGGTAAAAAAGTGGAAAAGCGCACAGAAAATGCTCCTCAAAAGGAAACTGTGACTCAGCGGTTTGTGGGCAAATATAAAAATGATATCGTGATTGTTAAGGATGACCGCTTTGTAAAAATCGGTGAAAGAGTTCTTGAAATTATATCGGTGGATGATAAGCATGTAACCGGAAAATATACAGAGCAGTATACCAAGGACTACGCAGATAAGTACACCAACAAGGACTTTTCCTTTGATGCCCCATTTGAAAAAAATCAACCTTTTGCAATAATCAAAGATGCTGATGCATCCGGTCAAAAGGAAAAGGGAAATATTCATTTCGATACATTTACAGGACGTGTGTACTTTAGCCTGGCAAGCAATAACGGTTCCTATGACTCTACCTTTACCCGAGTGTTTGATAACTAATAGAGCACTATTTTATATGAGATTACCGGCAAAAACCGGTAATCTCATATATCATGTATAAATAGTTCAGGGGGAACAATAATGGAAAAAGTTCTTGAAATTAACAATTTGACAAAAGCTTATAAAAACGGAAGAGGTATAACGGATATCAACCTGACAATCCACAGGGGAGATATTTTTGGTTTTCTGGGACCCAACGGGGCCGGGAAAACGACTACCATGAAGATCATGACCGGGCTGCTTCGCGCCGACAGCGGCGATGTAAAGGTTTTTGGCCATAGTATTCATAACGAATTTGAAAAGGCCATGCAAAAAGTCGGCTGCATCATTGAAACTGCCGAGTCCTATATGTATTTGACTGCCTACGAGAATCTGAAATTATTCTCCAGGTACTATACCCATGTAAATGATAAACGAATTGACGAAGTTCTGGATATTGCCGGGATTCTAAAATATAAAAATGAAAAAACAAAAAACTTCTCTCTGGGAATGAAACAACGCCTGGGGATTTCTGCTGCCATCCTTTCAAAGCCGGAGCTGGTAATTTTGGACGAGCCCTTGAACGGATTGGACGTAGAAGGCATGATCGAAGTGAGAAACCTCATCAAGAGATTAGCTGAAACGGAAAAAACTACTTTTTTCATCTCCAGCCATCTCATTCACGATGTAGAACTCACCTGTAACCGGATCGGGGTTGTATATGATGGAAGGCTGTTACGCGTGGATGATACCGAAACCATTCTTACGAATTATGCTTCATTGGAACACTATTTTATGAGCGAGGTGGATCGACATGGAAGGATTTAAAGCAGCATTTATTAATGAGATCGATAAACTGTACAGAAGGAAAAAAGCTTTGGTCATCGTTATCCTCTCCCTTGTAATGATCGTGTTCGGACAGTTGGCCATCATTGGGCTCAGAAGCGGTTTAGGGCTTCGAGGTACCAGCAGCACCGAATTCCCCATTCTGGTTCTCTCGGTGCTGGTTAATACTCTTCTACCGTTGTTTGTCGCCCTCATTGCAGCAGATATTTTTACGGGAGAGTTTTCTCAAAACACCATGAAGTTGTCCCTGATGCGCCCTGTAACCCGGTTGAAGCTTTACTCCGCCAAAGTAGCCGCCATCGGGATTTTTGCTTTGGCAAACCTCTTGATTGTAATGGTGCTATCCACTATTGCCGGGTTTCTATTTAATACTTCCACAGCAACGGCTTCCGGCCTTGTGAAAGTGGTGCTATCCTACCTGATTTCCCTGCTGCCCATCATGGTTCTGGCTTTGGGAATTGTACTGCTGGCAAATATCTTTCGGAGTGGAACGACGGTTTTCTTCCTGTCCATCCTCCTATTTATTCTCAGCAAAGCCGTAGGAATCGTTTTTTCACAGTATTCCAGCCTCCTTATCACCTCCATGATGGGTTGGTACGGCTTATGGATTGCAGACCCTATGCCCTTTGGGAAAATCCTGCGACTGTTTATTATCATGGCAGGATATGCTATAATGTTCTTTACGGCAGGCTTTTACCTGTTTGACAAAAGAGATTTATAAAAAGGTGAAATGATGCGTTTAAAACGGTATTTTATGTTATCCAATGCTGCAATCGTTATCGTCCCACTGCTCATAACGATTGTGGCATCTTTTGCATTTATTTTTATTTCCTCCAGGTTTTTTGATACAGGCATGAGTTATAAGGATTTTGAAAAGCTTGGAGAGATAAAGTATGAGCTTTTCGATGCCCAGGGAAGTCTTTTGCGGGTTAAGCCCGAGATGCTTCTGGATAAAGATTTTCAACAGCATCTGGCGGCCCGGTTTGCCAATATCAATACGGATATTCTTATATTGAAGAATCGGAAGCCTGTTTTTGCAACGAAGAAATTAAGCACTATCGACATCGAGAAGTGTCTTCAGGCAAAAGAGGACAGCCTCACCGCTCCGCTGCTTAAAACAGGAGGTGTCTCCTATTCGGTGAAAATTTCTTCTTTTACCTTTACAGAAGGCGATCCAGGCAGCATCCTATTGCTGACCCCCATCGAAAGCAAGGAATCACCGGCGAAAAATCTACTTTATTTTGCGCTGGGTGTATTTGTTATTTCCTTTATCATAACCAATACCATATCCTCTGTTATTTTTACCAGAAGCATATTACGGCCTCTTTTCGGCCTTCAAACTGCTGCCGGAGAGATCAGCCGGGGCAGTTTAAATCATGAAATCATTGAACACGGCAGCTATGAAATCCGGCAGCTTTGCAAATCCTTTGAAGAAATGCGGCTAAAACTTAAGGAATCCATCCATATGCAGATAAAATATGATGATAACCGTAAAATGTTGGTATCCAGCATTTCTCACGACTTAAAAACTCCCATTACGTCTATCAAAGGCTATGTCGAGGGCATTCTCGACGGCATTGCCAACACACCGGAAAAGGTGGATAAATATCTTAAAACCGTTTATAGTAAAGCCCTTCAAGTGGATGGAATGATTGATGACCTTCTTTTGTATTCCAAACTGGACCTAAATCAGATTCCGTTTCATTTCGAAAAAACTGAAGTCGGAAGATACTTTGAAGATTGCGTGGAAGAAAACGAAGGAGAACTGGAAAATTCCCAAATAAAAGTAACCCTGCAAAACCATTTGAATGGCCCCCGCTATGTCATGATAGACCGCGAACGCCTCCAACGAGTGGTCATGAACATTCTGGATAACGCCAGAAAGTATATGAATAAGCCGCAGGGAATGATCACAATTTTACTGCGGGAAAACACCGGCAGCATTATTATCGAAATCCGTGATAACGGTGCGGGAATTTCTAAAGAGGAGCTTCCCCTTATCTTTGACCGCTTCTATCGCGCGGACGCCGCCAGAAGCCAATTAAGCGGAAGTGGGCTGGGACTGGCCATCGCGAGACAGATTGTCGAGGGTCATGAGGGAAAGATATGGGCCAAAAGCAGCAAGGATGAAGGTACAAGTATTATTATAGCACTGAAAAAATATAGTTTATAGCGATGACAGAAATGCTTTTGTACGGAATGAATTGAATTCCTTTATTCGAATACTAAGAAAATATAAACACATAAGAAAAATGTGCAAATCATTTGAGCGTTATACAGGAGGTACGTGTAGAGATGAAAAAGATACTAATCGTTGAAGATGATCAAAGTATTGCCGAATTGCAGCGGGACTACCTGGAAATGAGCGGCTTTTCCGTGGAAATCTGCAATGACGGTAAAACGGGTCTTCGGCACATTGAAAATGGAGACTATGATCTTTTGATTCTAGACATTATGCTGCCGGGAATGGATGGATTGGAAATTCTGCGTCGTATCCGGGATACTCAGGACATCCCCATTCTATTGGTATCTGCCAAAAAAGAGGAAATTGACAAAATCCGTGGGCTGGGACTGGGCGCAGACGATTATTTGACCAAGCCTTTCAGCCCCAGTGAGCTTGTAGCAAGAGTCAAAGCCCATATCGCGAAATATGAGCGGCTAAAAAACAGGTACGGAACCGGAAACAGGGAAGCAGTACAAAGCATCCGGGGGCTTGAAGTTCAAAGAGATTCACGGAGAGTTTTTGTAGACGGCCGCGAAGTCAATTTGGCACAAAAGGAGTTTGATCTGCTGCTTTTTCTGTTTCAAAATCCGAACCGGGTTTTCGGGCGAGACGAACTTTTTGAAAAAATATGGGGGCTGGATTCTTTAGGCGATGTGGCAACCGTAACGGTTCATATTGCACGAATCCGCGATAAAATCGAGGCGGACCCTTCAAACCCGCAATATATTGAGACGGTGTGGGGAGCCGGTTATCGCTTTAGAGTCTGATCTGCATGGCATAAAAAATGCGAAATAATAGGTTACCGTAGGGGCAGGTTCTAAACCTGCCCTGGAT